>JACKFV010000002.1 GCA_020632335.1 Candidatus Peribacteria bacterium | reverse complement strand
CACGAGCAAAAGTCCAAACAAAATCCCCAGACCCCCAAAGGGTAAGCTGTAGGGGAATTCTCGAAAGGCAGTACCGAGAAAGATAAGAATCAGCAGGAGACCGATGATGATGCGAAGAGTTTTCATAGCAAAAAAGTTAGGAAATCCGTCTGAGGGATTTACCAACTTCAAAAAGTTGGAGCCTCCTAGACAGTTGCCTAACAAATTCCATTAAGCTGAGCTCGCAAGAAAGTGTATCTGAAGAAGAGGCTCCAGATTTTCCACTTATCGTGCGAACGTGATGTTTTCAATCAGCTACTCATAAAAGTAGATCAGCGTTAAAAAATAGAATTTGTTAGGCAATATCCAATCTAGTATTTTCACCGAAAAAGTCCAATTTTTGGACTTTTGATTTTATGTGTTCAATAGTGTAATGGGTAGTCTTAACAAGCACTTAAAGCTCTGTATTCCTCGGGTTCTAGTGCTCGTTCAAGAGCACAGGGTAAAACCTCACCCCATCGTTCAAGTTCTCGTATTGTGGAGTTCCACCTAGATTCGTTGTAGACTGCCACCTTCGCTATATTTCTAGGAGTATAGGGTGTTTTTGCAAGGCATCGGTACTGCTGTAGGAGCGAAACTCTCATCCATCTCGTACAAGAAAGAGCCCCATCTCGGAGCTCTTCTTGGTGCCATGTGTGTGCGGTAGACCTATTACTTCTGGAGCCCGTAGCCCATCTCCATCAGCTTCGCCGCGGGGATGAACTCCTTCTTGCCGTCTCGAGAGATCACTACCCCCAGGCTGGTGGTCTTCACCACCACGCCTACCATCTCCCCTACGTGCAGGGTATCCCCTACGTCGATGCCGTCCTTGACGGTCTGTGCGCTCATGAGGTTGCTCAGCAGCGTCTTACCCCCCAGGCCAGCCGCCAGTGCTCCCGCGGCGATGATAGCCGTGATGATATTAGTGATATTGCTGGTGAAGAGCGTGGTGTCCATACCCAGTTGCCCCAGAGCTATGACGATCACAAACACCATCACCACAATGTTGGTCAGGCGTGCCAGCACTCCACTATAGCTGATCTCAGCGGCATTAGCGGCTCCGCGGACGATATCGGAGAGGATCTTGGCGCCATAGCTGCCCACCAGCAAGATGATAATCGCGCCGAAGATATTGGGGATGTAGCCGAGCAGATCATGGATCATCTCATTGACCACCTGCAGGTCCAGCTTCTCCAGCCCCATGGTGAGGAACACCAGGAAAATAATGTAGTAGATAATCTTGGCCAGCAGCGAGCTGACGGTCATTTTTACCTGTGCTTTCTTCAGGACTTCGTCCAGCTGGATGGCATCCGCCAGCTTATCAATGCCAATAGCGCGGAAGAGCCGCTTGCTGCCGGCACGGAAGGCAGACGCGATGAGCGCACCGAGAATGATGATCAGCAGCGCGATAACGAGCTTGGGTAGCCCGGTGACGAACTGGTTGAGGATCTCCAGCAGTGAGACCTTCAGTGCCATGAAGAGTTCGGAGGCGTTGAACAGTGGCTGATCCATACGAAGAGCGTTAGTA
The DNA here is from genome assembly GCA_020632335.1 of Candidatus Peribacteria bacterium. Lineage (GTDB taxonomy): Bacteria > Patescibacteriota > Gracilibacteria > UBA4473 > UBA4473 > JACKFV01. Next base: position 70,634 of record JACKFV010000002.1, on the reverse strand, counting down.
AGTACTCTCACTCTACTGCTCTCTACCCGGCGCCGCGAGTAATTCGCATTGACAAATACGCCCCTTACGCCCCTGTTACATATCCGTAATGCCGAGCTGCGCCGCACTGGGGAGCCGCCCGATGCAGTGGTTGCGCATCTGCCAGCCGATGGCACAGGCTGTAAGGAGGTCCCAGTGGCGCGTATGCTGCGTGATTTCCGTCACCTGGACGTCCTGCTTGCCAAAGCTCCGCATCTCTCTGAGCAGTCGCTCGTCGTTGATGGTCAGGCTATGGGGGCTCCCCTGCTGAGCGCTCAGGCTCTGGGAGAGGTCGTAGAACATCTTGGGCTTGGTCACGCTGCTGGTCTGCCAGCCCAGCCGGTGGGTCAGCTCATCATGGGCTCGCTCGCTGCGCACCTCCATATAGATGCTGCTCAGTGGGTAGGAATCCCGTAGCCAGCTGAGCGTCACGTGCCCGTGGTTATTGCGCTCCACGCCTATCAGCGCCATGTGGTACTGCTCCCCCATGCGCGCCACCACCTGGGCCAGGGCGTCGGGGGTGATGCGGTTACTGGCGTAGGTGGCCACTACCGCGTTACTGGTCATATCCCACAGCACCGCCGCGGAGCTATCCTTCCCGATGCCCTCGCTGACGTCTACCCCCATGGCGTAGTGGTGCCCGCGCTCTGGCTCGGCGTAGAGGTACCAGCCATCGAGAGTGATCTGCTCTGGCTCCCGTGGGGTCTGCAGGGCAATGGCGTCGGGGTCAAAGAGCTGGTCAGCGTCACGGTGGAATGCCTCCTCAGCCACCGTGGGGTACTCGGTTCTCATCAGGCGCATCTGCTGCCCCAGCGCACTGTACTGGAAGGCATAAAACGTGATCTGCTGGTCGGTCAGGTGGTGCTTCTGCTGGTAATCTCGCAGCGCCGTGGGGAGGGAGGAGAGCGCTTCACGGGTGTGTTCCGGGGTGATTTTTTGCAGCTCGTAGTCGTCCCAGGTCCAGTTATAAAAGTGCGGGGTGAAGCTCTTCGGCCCAGAAGTATAGCTATAGAGAGCCGTCTGGTAGAGGTGATAGAAGTAGCCGCTGCTGCCCCGCGCGGTGGATTCTATATCCAGCTGTCCCCCATGGCTGAGTGAGGGGATGGCCCCACTGATGATCTCTTCGGCTCGCCCCGGCTGCATTTGGTCCAGGTAGCTCAGCTCCGTGATGTGGATGTACTGGTACGTCCCACTACGCGCGGTAGTACCCACCTGCAGGCTGCTCAGCTGCCCGTCGGGGAATTGCACTCTCAGCTCCCCACTGGTGAGGTTCCGCACCCGGTAGGTGGCTTTCTCCCAGTCTGGCAGGTGCTCCCACGCAAACTGTACCTTGCGGCGGAAGAGCTCCTGTGCGGCCTCAGTAGTATGGGCGATGATCAGCGCGTGCGTACCAGGGTTACGCAAAATGAAGTCCAGCGCGTCGATGCACTTATATGTGGTAAAGCCCAGCTGCCGCGACTTGAGGATGATATTGCGCTGCTGCTTATGCGTGTGGTAGTGGCGCTGCGCCCGGTTGAGCAGAAACGGCACTGTCTTACCGTCCTTGTCTTGTACGGTGTAGAGGAGCTCCAGGCGGTCAGCGGGGGGGATGAACTGCATACGCGCAGTATAGCGCTGCGTCGCAGGAAGGCGGGCTACTGTGACGCCTCTCTCCTCCTCTAGAGAAGCCGCTCTGTGCGCGCCAGTGTCTCGGCTTTGCCTACCACCAGGGCAATTTCTATAGGCCCCGCGGAGGGCGTCTGGCCGCTCATGGCCTCCCGCCACACGGGCATGAAGTCCCGGGTTTTCAGCCCGCTGTGCTGTATGGTGGCCACGATAGCCGCCTTGATGCTCTCTGCCGTCCACACCTCGCCTGCTAGGGGGCTGAGCGTCTCTTGCACGCTCAGGAGGATCTGCCGCACGGTCTGCTCGGTGAGGGGCTCATTATGCTGGGTGATCTCGGCCAGGGTGATGCGCGGGCGCTGGAGCAGGTACTGCATATCCCCCACCGCCTGGCGGAAGGTACGGGCCTTCTCCATGCTCAGGCGCAGGGCCCTTGTGAGGAGAGGGCTCTCCGGCGTCACTACTTGGCCTGTTGTGGCCTGCCACTGCTGGTAATAGCCGGTGAGCTGCACATCGCTCAGGCGGGCGCACCACTGCTGGTTATACCACTGCATCTTCTCGAAATCATACTGCGCGGCTGCCCGCTGCACCTGGCTGAGGGAGAACACCGCTGCCATCTCCTCTACCGAGAAGATCTCTTGGGTGGATTTAGGGTTCCAGCCGATCATCATAAGGCCATTAGCCACCGCCTCGGGCACAAAGCCCTGCTCGATAAATTCGTGCACCATGACGGCCATACCGGGCAGCGCGCGACGCTTGGAGAGCTTGCGTTTCTCGTGGTCGACCACCAGCGGTATGTGGGCAAAAACGGGCAGTTGCAGCCCTGGTGAGAGAGCCTCCAGCGCCCGGTAGACCAGCAGCTGCTTGGGGGTATTGGCCAGGTGGTCCTCCCCACGGATGATATGCGTGATGCCATCGTGCCAGTCGTCTATCACATTGGCTAGCAGGTAGAGCACCGTACCGTCTGAGCGTGCCACGACAAAGTCCCCCAGGGTGTCGCTCTCTACGCTTATCTCGCCCTTGATCGCGTCGGTGAAGGTGAGCGTCTGGCTCCGTGGGCACCGCAGCCGGTAGACGCAGCTCTCTCCCGCGGCGATGCGCGCGCGTTGCTCGGCAAGCGGCAGGTCACGGTCGGGTGACCAGAATACAAAGTTCTCGCGCTCGGTCTCGGCCCTGTCACGCAGCAGCTGCAGCTCCTCAGCGGAGGTAAAACAGGCAAAGAGATGCCCGCTCTCCCAGAGCTTCTCCAGGTAATGCTGGTAGAGCGGCGTGTGCTCGGTCTGCCGGTACAACTCCTTGGCGCCGGCCTTGCAGTCGGTACCCAGCAGCCAGCTCATCATCTGGAGGATCTGCGCTTCATTCTCGGGCGTACTGCGCTCTTGGTCGGTGTCCTCACTGCGGTAGATGTACTCCCCGCCGGTACTGCGTGCGAAGATATAGTTCATCAGCAGCGTGCGCGCGGTGCCCAGGTGGCACTGGCCGGTGGGGCTGGGTGGCATGCGGACGAGCGTAGGAGCGGCCATAGGGAGCAGGTTACTCCCCTACTCTAGACGGAGACACGCGCAGTGCAAGCGCTTCTGCGCTTGGCTATGCCTGCTGGGGGGCGGCGTCGAGCACGGGTTTCTCGGGGACGGCCACGGGCGGCATGACGTTCAGCGGGGGGTAGTGCTGCACCCCATGCGCGGCCTCCTCAGCCGTGGGGGCACTGGTGGCATGCTGGGTAAAGGTACTGAGCGCCGTGCCGAGGTTGCTGTCATAGGGGTCCAGCGAGAGGGTGCTGATGGGGTAGGGTATCACGATGCCGTTCTCGTCAAAGGCGCGTTTGATGGTCTGGATGATGCGCGAGCGAATGGGCAGCCAGAAGTCCGTGGAGCGAATCCAGCAGCGCACATCCAGCACAATGCTGGAGCCAGAAAACTCCCGTACATAGGCCTTGGGCGCGGGTTCCTTCACCAGCTCCGGGATCTCTCTGCACGCATTCATAATGACCTGCGTGGCTTTCTCCAGCGGAGTGGAGTAGTGCACGCCGACCATCACTTGGATAGCGCGGAAGGAATTAGCGGTCAGATTCTCCACCGTTTCGTTGATCATCTTGGCATTCGGCACGATCATATCTGTGCCCAGCAGCGTGCGTATCTGCGTGGTGCGGCTCTCTATCTGCACCACATAGCCGCGCACACCGCCTATTTCTACCAGGTCACCGAGGGTGAATTTCTTCTGCATGAGGATGACCACCCCCGCGATGAAGTTGGCCAGCAGGTCCTTAAAGGCAAAGCCGATCCCCAGCCCCATCAGCCCCAGGAGTGTGAGGAGATCTACCCCCATGATGCCGAAGCTCACCGCTATCCCCAGGGTGATGATCCCCGCAAAGATAGACCGACTAATAAGCAGGCTGAGCTCTGCGTTGCCGTGGCTGCCGATGCGATCATTAAGCCGCCGGAGGAGAGACTGCTGCACGATGCGTGCGATGAGAATACTGAGCAGAAAGATCAGCAGCGCGACGAGAAAGAGCTTGGTACTGGCGAAGAAATCGAGGAAGAAATTCCCCACGGTGTCGGTGGTGGAGGGGCTGTCTTCTTGCGCGTAGGCCACAAAATTCAGGAGTTCCATGCTCTCATCGTACCGCAGCTGCAGCGGCTTGAGAAGTCCCCGGTGGCGGAATTGCATTGACAAAAGCTCTGCGCTATACTGAGACCATGACCGAGCACTCCGCGCCGCTCCCTGCCACTACGGGTCAAGCTCCTACTGAGCCCGCGATTCCCACAGCGGCTGAGGAGTTTTCCTCGCTCTCTGACAATCCCTTTGACACCCCCGTGCCGGTGGTAACCCCCACAGCCGAGGAGGAACTACGCAAGGCCGAGCTGGACGACCTAGACGCGCTGCTGGCGGACTCCGAATTCTCCAGTGCAGAGGCTGGTGGCGGGGCGGGGTTCTGGGGGCCGCTGCGTCGGCAGATAGTCTCGGTGAGTTTCTTTGGCGGATTCGTAGTGGTGGCGGGGCTGCTGGTGTGGCTGGTGGTGGGGATGTTCTCTGGCGGCCGTGATGAGGACGAGAAGACCCCCGCAGTGACTACGCCCATGGTGAGCAATGTGAGTAGCACGAGTACAAGCTCTGAGATGAGGAGTAATAGCGGGAGCTCCAGTGTGCGAGTAGTCACGCCCGTGGCCAGTAATACAAGCACCTCTACCGCCGAGACCAGTGCCGAGAAGAGCGGCTTCTGGAGCCGTGTGAAGGGCTGGTTTGGCAAGGGCTCCTCTAGCGACACCACCGACGCCAGCAATGCGAGTACTACTGCGGAGGGTGGTAGTATGGTGACCACTCCCCTAGCAGACACCACCACAGCCCGCTACGCCAGCGTGACGCCCGTGCTCATCGCGCATCAGGAGCTCACCATACAGCGGGATACCCTGTTGCAAGACGGCATGAACCGCGGCCTGGACCTCATCGCGCGAGTGCAGCGGCAGTTTAACCAGCCGCTAGAGACGCTGGTATCCGGTGCTACGGTGGCAGATAGACGCGCCCGGCTGCAGCAGCTCCAGGGGCAGATAGTAGAATTTCTGGACGAATCTGGCGTGGTGCGAGAGAAACTCTACCGGCAGATACAGGGCCTGACCACGCAGATGGAGAGCGCAAAAGTAGCCTCGGGGAGTGCTACCCTGGCGCTGAAGGAGGGCTATGATACGCTGAGCGCTCGCTCGGTACAAGACGCCCTGCCCAGTGTGGTAGCCGCCCGCCAGCAGTATGACACGGCGCAGGTGGCGCGGGAGTCGCGGCTACTTATCCTCCGGCAGCTGGAGCAGTACGATAAGGGCCTCCGCTCACTGCAGAACCTGCTGAGTAACAACCAGACCCTCATCGAGCAGAACCTGGGGACCATACGCATGACGGACAACCCCTTCACGCCCATCCCCACCACCGGCCCTAGCTTCGGCAGTACCTAGTGCTGGCCTTGGCGTGCTATGGGGAGGATACGGTCAAAGAGTTCGCGCTGCTTGGCCAGCATGGCGGGCTTCTCTTCGCGCTGGAGCCTCCACCAAGCCCGGAGGCACTGTGGCTCGAGCAGTAGCATATACAGCCACTGCCAGAGGATTCTCCACCAGGTGGGCCATTTGCGGGCAGTGCTACGCCAGAGCGGCCGGTACTTCCACACGATGTAGCGCTGGTGCGCATAGCTACGCTGCGAAGAGAGCTGCGGGTCTGTGATGCGCTCCCAGAGCTGCACAATCCTCCCCCAGCCGCTGCGACTGGCCACCGTGCGGTCATGCCAGGCGTGCGCCGTGGGTACATAGCAGGCGCCATACCCCGCGCTGCGCAGCCGGTAGCTGAGCTCCACGTCCTCCTTATACATATTGATGAGCTCGTCGAAATACTCTGCCTGCCCCGTCACCCGGTGCGCGGTGGCCTCCAGTGCGCTCAGTTTATAGACCGCCGCGGCGCCACTTACCCCCCATGGCGAGCCAGGAGTGCTCCCCGCTCCGGCGAGTACTCGCTGCCCCTGAGCGATATCCGTCCAGTGGTGGGCACGGCTCATAGCGATGCCGGTGGTGTCCGTGGGCAGGTCAGTGCTCAGCTGGCAGAGAAAGAGCTCCATAGGGAAGTACCAGCGGTACACGTGGCCCGTGGCACTGGCGGCATCGGGGGTGTTTTCCAGCGCTCTGCAGAGCTGAGCCAGGTAGTCGGGCGCGAGGAGACAGTCGGCATTAATGCACGCGTAGTAGGTAGCCCCCTGCTCTACGGCCAGACGCAAAAGCGCGTTATGCCCGGCGCTGAACCCCAGATTCTGCTCACTCTGGACTACCGTAATGGCGGGGCTAGAGCGCTGCAGGAGGGCGCAGGTGTCATCACTAGAGGCGTTATCCAGCACGAGCACCTGGCAGCGGACCCCTCTTTGCGCCAGGTAGGAAGGCACCGTGTGTGGGAGATAGCGGCTGCTATTATGGGTGAGGACGCCCAGCACCACATGTGGGAGAGTTGCAGGCATGGGCTAGAAGAGTGAGGGCTGCTCCGCAGGAGGCGGCGGGAGGGGCTGCTCACCCAGCTGCAGGTATTTCTCCCACCGGCGGTAGAGCGAGGGAAAGCCCATCAACATGAAGAAACTACTAGCCGTGGCGCCCGTGGGGTCATAGGGCGTGAAGGTGTAGTCCAGCGGGACGTCAGTATGGATGGCCGCCAGATGCTGGCAGTGCAGCAGGGAGTCCACCTGCGGGGCGATCTTTTTTCGCCACTTCTCGGGGAGTGTCTCCAGCTGAGACAGCAGCTGCGTGATGCTCCCGTAGCGCTCCAGCAGCTGCTTGGCGGCCTTGGGGCCTATGCCTTCTATGCCCTTGTAGTTGTCGCTGCTATCGCCGATGAGCGCCTTGTAGTCCACCATTTGCTCGGGGGGCAGGCCATACCGCGCCACTACCTCGGCCGGGGTGATGCGCTCTATTTGCTGGCGTTTACCGGGTCTGCAGAGTGTAATCTGCTGGCTGACCAGCTGGGTGTAGTCCAGGTCATGGCTGAGGATCTCGACCTGATTCCCCAGTGCAGCTGACCGCAACGCGAGCGTCCCGATGATGTCGTCGGCCTCATAGCCCGCCAGGCTAGCAGTGGGGATGTGCATCTGCTCCAGCATCTCTTGGCAGTGGGGCACCTGCGCAAAGAAGACATCTGGGGCCTTGCCACGCTGGGCCTTGTAGTCGGTATCGGCCTCGTGGCGGAAGGTTTTCTCCGCCCGATCAAAAGCCACCATGATGTGGTTTGGCCGCAGCTGCTCCAGTGCCTGGAGGATAATCAGCCCAAAGGCGTACACCATGCTGAGGTCCTCTTCTGTCTCGGGGTGGTGCGCGCTGAGGGTCTTCCCCGCACCGTAGAAGGCACGAAACATCATGGCGTGGCCGTCTATCAGCAGGTGGTTAGGCGTCATCAGCAGGGGGGTCAGCAGGCGTGGGGGGCAGTGTGGGGGCCGCGTAGGTGTACTCCAGAGCCAGGAAAAGCAGCGTAGTGATGCTCAGCTCCAGCACCCCCAGTACCCGGTAGAGCTGCAAGACGCAGAGAATACAGAGGTACAGCGCGATGAGAAAGCCTCGGCGCACCGCGGTACGGAAGCCCTTCCCCGTGATGGCTCTCCCCTCCCACAGGCGCACCGCCCCCATATGCACGAGCACCACTAGCGCCCACACTCCCGCAAACACCGCGATGAAAAACGTCGTATACGCCACCATAGCTTGGTCGCCCGTGGGGTCTATCTCCGTCAGCGTGGTATAGAGCACCGCAGCTGCGAGGAACACAATAGTGCTGAGGAGAAGCCAGTACTGCATCATAGGCTCATCCTAGGGCGATGATAGCGTATGACAACCTCGGCAGAGAAAATCGAGAGAGAAGCTCTTGCAGATGGCACCAGAGTCGTGCTAGGCTAGAGGGATACCCAGACTCCATGACCCAACAACCCGATATCCTCGCGCAGATCCAGCAGATGGCCAAGAGCCAAGACGTCTCACTCCAGGCGCAGCAGGCAGAGGCCAACAAGCAGGCCCAGCAGCTCCAGGCGCAGCTGGCAGCGGCGGAGAAGCTCCGTGTGGCGGAAGAGGCTTCGAAAGCCAGTACTGTAGCGGAGCAAACATCTCCGCACAGTGCCATGCCGGAGGAGAGCCAGCAGCTCCCCGTACGCAGTAGTGCGGAGATAGCGGCCTACTCGGCGGCGTACCGATCAGCGGTGGAGATCGTGAGTGGGGGGACACAGTGGCAGCTTCTCCCCGAGGGCCAGGCCATTAGCTTTGCCCAAGAGAAGCAGGTAGTACAGAGCCCCCAGCGCGACTATGCGTTTCACTCGCTGATGCAGTTTAATCTGCAGCGTACGCCAGGGTCTCTCTCTGCACGATAAAGCGCGCTCAGTGCAAGGGATTTCTCCCGCTGGTGGCTGGCAGTGCGCCGCATTTTCCTCATACTACCGCTTATGCAGACGTCGTTTTCTGGCCTTCAGAGTAGCACTATTCCGGCCCTGCAGCAGCAGTATGGGCGCAATGAACTGCTGACGCAGAACCCCAATACCTGGTGGAAGATCCTCCTGCGGCAGTTTACCGACGTGCTGGTGATCATCTTGCTGGTGGCGGGGGTGCTGGCGTTTCTCCTCGGCGAGACCACCGACAGCATCGTTATCATGGGCATTGTGGTGCTTAATGGCGCTATTGGCTTCCTCCAGGAGTACCGCACTGAGAAGACCCTCGAGGCGCTCAAGCAGATGGTACACCCCACTATACGGGTAGTGCGTGACGGGCAGGAGCAGCTCATCGACACGACCCAGATAGTCCCCGGAGACATCGTTATCCTCAGTGAGGGAGATAAAGTTCCGGCAGATGGGGTGCTGCGGGAGAGTGCGCAGCTGCGGGTGAGCGAGGCCGCGCTGACGGGAGAAAGCCTGCCGGTGGGCAAGGACACCGAGGACAGCGTCTTCATGGGTACCAGCGTGGTGAAGGGCAGTGGCATCATGCAGGTGCAGGCCACGGGCATGGCCACGCAGTTTGGCGAGATAGCCGCGCTGACCACCAGTACCGAGCAAACCCCGAGTCCGCTGCAGAAGGAGCTGCTTACCATAGGGGTCTTTGTGGCCAAGGTGACGCTGGTGCTGTGCGTGGTGCTCTTCTTTGTAGGACTCTGGCGCTATGGGTGGAATCTCCAGGGCATGGTGGATAGCCTGCTCTTCTCGGTCTCGGTGGCCATTGCTGCCGTGCCGGAGGGGCTGCCGACAACCATCACCATAGCCCTGGCACTGGGGGCGGGGGTGCTGGCGCGCAAGCATGCCATCATGAAGCGCCTGAGCGGTGTAGAGACCCTGGGGGCCGTGAGTACTATCTGCTCGGATAAGACCGGTACCCTGACCAAAAACGAGATGACCGTACGCTCCATTATGCTGAGTGACGGCTCGCTCTACCAGGTGAGTGGTGTGGGGTATGACCCACATATAGGGGACGTCACCCCCCTGACCGACGGCGCCCGGGCGCATAATGCCCTGCTCGAGAAGCTCTACGCGGTGGCAGACCAGTGTAATGACGCCACACTGCAGGAGCACCAGGGCCAGTACATGGTGCTGGGAGACCCCACTGAGGGCGCCCTGCTGACCCTAGCACGCAAGGCCAATCACCCCGCGGAGCCGCGTGCAGAGCTGCGATTCCCCTTTGACGCTGAGCGCAAGATGATGAGTACGGTGGCGGGGGGTACCGTGCGAGTGAAGGGCTCGCCCGATGCAGTGCTGGAGCGCTGCATGCACTACCATGACGGGAACGCCGTGCAGCCCATGACCGACGCCAAACGCGCTGAGATCCAGCAGCACTACCGCCACATGGCCGAGAATGCGTTGCGGGTGCTGGCCTTTGCCGAGAAGAGCGTGACACTCTCCCCCAGCACTGAGGCTGAGGCCGAGAGCGCGCTCGTCTTCCTCGGGCTCATCGGGATGATAGACCCCCCCCGTAGCGAGGTGCGCGACGCGGTGGCGCAGTGCCGCTATGCAGGCGTGCGGGTGATCGTCATCACGGGCGACTATGGCATCACGGCACGGGCGATAGCGTCGGAGCTGGGGATCGTCTATGAGAACAATGACCTGGTGCTCACGGGCACTGACGTAGACGCTATGAGCGACCAGCAGCTGCAGGAGATCTTGCGAGAGAGGAGTAAGGCGGTGATCATCGCGCGCGCACTCCCAGCGCAGAAGCGGCGTATCGTCAGCCTGCTGCAAGACCTGGGCGAAGTAGTGGCCATGACGGGTGATGGCGTGAACGACGCCCCAGCGCTGAAGAAGGCAGATATCGGCGTTGCTATGGGCATCACGGGGACGGAGGTGAGCAAAGAAGCCGCGACCATGGTACTGCAAGACGACTCCTTTGCGAGCATCGTCACGGCGGTGGGCGAGGGCCGGCGGATCTACGGCAACCTGAAAAAGTGCGTCTGGTTTATCTTCAGCTGCAACATCGGGGAGCTGATCACCATCTTTGCGGCGATTATCTTCCAGTTCCCTCTGCCGCTGACGGCCGTGCTTATTCTCTGTGTAGACCTGGGGACGGATATCCTCCCGGCGATTGCGCTGGGGACGGACACCGCCGAGAAAAACCTCATGACCCACCCCCCACGTGACCCGAAAGCCCGCATGATGCGTGGGGGCTTTGTGTGGAGTTTTGCTCTCATGGGGGCGCTCATTGGTCTGAGTGTGGTGGCGGCGTACATCTATACCCTCTATGGCGATGCGGTCTTCAGCGCGGGAGAGACCTGGCGGGCGCTTACCCACACCGAGCACGCGCAGACGGTGGCCTTTAGCGCGCTGGTGATGGTACAGCTGCTGAATGTCTTCAGTGCACGGAGTGACACCGCTCCCCTCACCCGACGGTTCTGGGATAATAGCTTCTTACTGGTGTCGGTGCTCAGCTCAGTGCTGCTGGTGCTGCTCATGCTTTACCTCCCGTGGCTGAACCGTATCCTCGGCACCGTACCGCTGGGGATACAGGACTGGGGAGTTGTGGGCATAGCCAGCGTGGTGCCGATTCTCTTCCGTGAGGGGTGGAAGCAGTATAGGCAGTTTCACCAGAGCTTCTCATAGGTGGCTTGTCATGAGGTGTACAGGGCCTAGAGTGGGGATATATCTCCCCTCCCCATGAACCCCTATGATACCTTCCGCCACCATCTGCACCGGGCGCACACGCTGGGAGGATTCCCGCCATCGCTCCTCCAGCAGCTGGAGACCATAGAGCACCTGCACCGTACTACCCTCTCAGTGGCTGGGCAGCGTTACCCCGCGTACCGGGTGCAGCACAGCAGTGCCCGGGGGCCGTACAAGGGCGGGATTCGCTTCCACCCGGAGGCCAATGAGGCAGAGGTGATGACCCTCGCTAGCCTCATGAGCCTGAAGTGTGCGGTGGTGGGCATTCCCCTCGGTGGGGGCAAGGGCGGCGTCCAGGTAGACCCCAAGACACTGAGCCGAGAGGCGCTGGAGCAGCTCAGCCGTGCCTATAGCCGCTGGCTGACCGAAGAGAACATCGCTGGAGTGGACCGGGACATCCCCGCGCCGGACGTCTACACCACGCCCGAGATCATGGCCTGGATGCTGGACGAGCACGAGAAAATCCTGGGCTATAGCTCTCCCGGGTTCATCACGGGCAAACCACTGATGCTGGGGGGCAGCGCTGGGCGAGGGACGGCCACCAGCCAGGGGGGCTTTGCGGTACTGGCGCAGCACCTGGGGGCCGAGAAGCTTGTGGGGAGGACGGTCGCGGTACAGGGCTTTGGGAATGCCGGGATGCACTTTGCGCTCCTGGCGGCTGCGGCGGGCATGCGCATAGTGGCCGTGAGCGACAGCCGCGGGGGCCTCTATGCACCGGAGGGGCTGGACGTCTCTGCGGTACAGACCACTAAAAAACAACACGGGAGTGTCACGCAGCACCCGGTGGGGCAGCCCATCAGCAACGAGGAGCTGCTTACCCTACCAGTAGATACCCTGGTGCTGGCTGCGCTGGACGGCGTGGTGCATGATGGTAACGCGGCGCTGGTGCAGGCGGCGCAGATAGTAGAGCTAGCTAACGGCCCGGTGACGGCCACGGCTGATACGGTGCTGGAGGAGCGACAGATAACGGTTATCCCCGACATACTGGCTAATGCCGGTGGCGTGACGGTGAGCTATTACGAGTGGGTACAGAACCGCAGTGGTGACCGCTGGAGCGCTGAGACAGTGTACGAGAAGCTCACCCACACCATGCAGCAGGCCCTGAGCGACGTCTCTGCTATGGCCACGCAGCACCGCACTTCTCTGCGTATGGGGGCCTTTATCCTCAGTATGCAGCGCATTGCCGAGGCGCTCTGGCTACGGGGTCGGCTCTAGTGGCTCTGGAGTAGACGCTTGACCATATACGTATGCTGGAGGGTATAGCCAAACCTGCGGTAGTAGTCCCGCGTGCCCACCCCCGCGATGACCGTCATGGTGTGGCAACCCCACTCCTCCCGCGCTAAGCGCTCGGCTTCGTGCATGAGTCGTGTGCCCAGTCCGCGGTGCTGCCCCACTCCGGCACTGTCTCCCACGGCGATCTCACTCCCATAGCTGTGCACCTCACGGATGAGCGCGCAGCCCTCCCCCAGTATGCCCTCCCACTGTAGTAGTGGGCTCTTCCCACTGGGGCGCCGTAGCCGTAGCAGGGCAAAGAGGTGCTGCTCGTCCTCGCTCTCAAAGCTGAGAAACTCCTCCGTGCCCCCACTGGCGCTATAGCTGCGGCGTTTGAGCACCGGCACGGGCACCTCTGCCGCGGTGGCAAAGCTCTGGAAGCCAATCTCTCTACAACGGATGCACCGGCAGGGCCAGCTCCCCGACTCTTCGGCTCGCTCGGCCTGGTAGGCGGTGTACCACTGCTCCCCTACTATCTCGCGCAGCTTCTCGGGCTGAGACCGCAGTATCTGCCGAAGGTTAGAGAACTTGGCCCCGTCGAGGATGTTGGTCACGGGGATGTCGCGCATCAGCCGCATGACGCGCGTCCAGGGCGGTACAAAGGTCTTGAACTGCAGCAGCAGCTTGATGAGCTGCTCGTCGGTGTAGGGCTGGTAGCGGCCCTCTTGCCACCACTGCTTCAGCTCAGCGGTCTCCAGCACCACACAGGGGTAGATCTTCACAAAGTCCGGGCGGCAGTCGGGGTCCTCGAATACCTCACGCAGCCACTGCAGGTCCTTCTCGGGCGTAGAGCCGGGTAGCCCGGGCATCAGGTGCCAGCAGACCTTGAACCCGTAGTCCTTCATCAGCCGCATAGCGCGTACTACCTCGGCCTTCTTGTGCCCCCGTTTGGTGAGGGTTTGCACCGTGTCGTCCAGCGTCTGTACCCCGATCTCTATCCTCGTGCAGCCGTACTGGCGCATACGGTAGAGCTCCTTGGGGGTGATGAAATCCGGGCGCGTCTCCAGCGTCAGCCCGATGATCTTGCGTGCAGCGGTCTCATTAGCGTGCTGGCTGGCCGAGAGACTCTTGTGCGTGGCGTGTACGCGCCCGTCATCATTGGCCGCGTCGTAGATTTTCTTGCAGTACCAGCTCTGGTATTTCTTGGGGAGGAAGCTCCAGGTGCCGCCCATGACGATCACCTCCAGCTTGCTGACGGGGTGGCCGCTGTCCTCCAGCGCGTGCAGCCGGTTGATGACCTGGTCATAGGGGTGAAATTTATTCCGCAGGGCGCGTGCCGCGGCGGGCTGGTTGCTCATGTAGCTTTTGGGCATGCGGTCTTCCGTCGGGCAGTAGACGCACTTGCCGGGGCAGGGGTAGGGCTTGGTGAGGATGCCAATGGGGCTGACCCCGCTGATGGTCCGCACGGAGCGCTTCCGCAGCAGTTGGAGGAGCGTCTCTGGTACAGGATTCCCCTGCTGCTCCCACTGCTGCGCGATGGCGATGAGGTCCCGGTTCTCGATGAGTGGGAGCTGCTCCGCCGCCGCAAAAGTGTACTTGCGCTGCTCGAGCGTCTTCTTATCCGGGGGGATATCCGCCACCAGTTCGCGCAAGAACCGCTCCACCACCGCGGTATTCTCCACCCGCTGACGCGTGCCAAAGCTGGCAATCTTGTGCTTTTTCGCCTCCATAGAGGGCGTGTGTACATACTGCCCAGAGGCGTCCTTGGCGATGCGCAGGCTCATAGTGCCTCTCTACTGAAAAGCGCCCCGAGTGCAAGGATCAAGGGATGATACTTCACAATGCAATAGTTGTAGACTTCTATTAAAATACTGCAAAAATGGCTTTGAAAGAATCATAATGATGGTGTAATTCCTCTTTGCAATAGTCTATTGAAAGAATTGTTTCCAGAAGTACTTTCTTCTACTTCTCTATTCATCATTATGTGTCATAACATGCAATGGTGGGCATGGGGAAGACAGCAATTGACCCCTCAACCAGACGGACGGAGTGTCACGAATAGAAAAGGAGGGGGACAAATTGTCCCCCTCTTGAGATTGAGGTATTTCAGACTGTGACAAATTGTCACGAACAGGGGTGGAGGCAATTTGCCACTACCCTTACTTGTCTTGATGAAAGTATCTGAGCCAAACCCTTTTAAATAGAGGTAAGGAGAGGGTACTAAGTACGAATCCTAGAGTGGGAACTACTGCATTTATAAATGGTGAAGGAAGTTCAGCAAAATAGAAGAAAAGTACTATTACCAAGTAAGTGAGAATAGCTATTACAACTTTTCGAAAAAGAGAAGTTTCCCATGCCTTATCCCATTCTTTCTGTTGATTTCTTTCTTTAATTCTGAGTATTTCTTGTTCTAGATTTTCCATGAGTTCTTTGTCATGATAATCAATGGTGGGCTAGACAAGACAGCAATTGAACTACCAGCCAAACGGTACGATGACTTGTTTGTCATGACCATTAAAAGTGTAGTACAAAAATGGGGAAATCCAAACTCGTCTCAGGTGCAATATTTACATCAGGTCGTGACAGATTGTCACGGGTAGGAGGGAGGCAATTTGCCACTACCCCTTACTAATCCCATGTTTTTGTATAGGTATAGTGAAAATTTTTCGCAAAATCATCATCTTTAAGTTTCTCATCCAGCTTTTTATAACAATCAAGAAGACTTTCAACTATCGAGTAAAGACTTGGCAATCGTAGGCAATTGTAATCATCCTTGCCTAACGTATCAACTGACAATTCTTTCATTTCAGAATCATCATCACCAAATCCCCAATGTTCGATCAAAAGAGGTAGGTGGTGGTTTTTTTTGTAAAAGTGTATCCCTCGTCCATTTTTACAACTATGCTTGATGACAGCATTTACAAATTTCTTCAAATTTTTTGCTGACTTGGGAAGGTCTTTTTGTAAAACCATCTCAAAATCTTCAACGATTGTTTCAGCAACCAGTAAAATACGCGTGTAAAATCGGTACAAAGCTCCACAATCATGATTTTCAGGATCATTCAAAGCTTTTTGAATGTCTACTTCATCTCTCCTTGAATCAGTCAACAAATCATCTACATTGCTTGCAAAATTACCCATTGAGCAAAAAAAGCTGTTATGTTTTGGTTCGGGTAACTCGCCTTGCCATCGACATTCGTACGCACCTTCGTAAATTGAAGACTCTTCACATTCTTTTTCGTCTGCTCTTCCCGTTTCTTTCCTCCAAAAATCAAGAGCCTCTTTTCTGTACTCACCAAATATTTTTTTATTATCTTCTTTCATGTTAAATGAGGGAAGTTGTTTGTCATGACATGAAATGGTGGGCGAGGAGGGAATTGAACCCCCGGCCAAGGCGTTATGAGCGCCCTGCTCTAACCTCTGAGCTACTCGCCCCACTGTACGGAGTGTAGAAACTGAGGGCATATGGTCAACGCTTATCCGCCAAAAAAGACCCCGCATTGAGGGTCTTTCTGGTGAGTATATCGTTGATAAAAGCTACTTTCCGGAGCGCTCAGCGATGATCTGATCTGCTACGGTATTCGGCGCTTTCACGTAGTTGGCAAATTCCATAGAGTAGTTGGCGCGGCCCTGGGTCATACTCCGGAGGTCAGTGGCGTAACCAAACATGTTCGCTAGCGGTATCTGCGCCTTGATGTACTTGGCCAGGCCACGGTCACCACTCTCCTGGATGATCCCGCGCTTACCGCTCACATTCCCCATGACATCCCCCATGTAGTCCTCTGGCGTGGTAATCTCTACATTCATCATCGGCTCGAGGATGACCGGTTTAGCGCGTACGGCTCCCTCCTTGAAGGCCTGTGCCGCGGCAATCTTGAATGCCAACTCGCTCGAATCCACGTCATGGTAGCTCCCGTCGATGAGCTCGACCTCCACGTCTACCACCGGGTAACCCGCGCGGATACCACGCGTCATGGCCTCTGCAAAGCCCTTCTCACACCCGGGGATGTACTCGTTCGGGATAGATGCCCCCTTGATACTATTGATGAAGACAAAGCCATGGCCCGGCTTACCAGGGCGGATTTTACACACCACCTCCCCGAACTGCCCGCGTCCACCGGTCTGTTTCTTGTGCGTGTACTTAGACTCCACCTCCTCCTGAATCGTCTCGCGGTAGGCCACCTGCGGCTGACCGATATTACACTCCACCTTGAATTCCCGCTTCATACGGTCCACAATGATATCCAGGTGCAGCTCACCCATACCGCTGATGATGGTCTGGTTGGTTTCTTCGTCGGTATGCACTTTGAAGGTAGGGTCCTCCTCCGCCAGCTTGCTCAGCGCCAGGCTCATTTTCTCCTGATCAGCCTTACTCTTGGGCTCAACGGAGATAGAAATCACCGGCTCGGGGAATTCCATACTCTCCAGCACAATGGGCTGTTTATCGTCGCAGAGCGTCTCGCCGGTCTTGGTGCTCTTCAGCCCCACTACCGCGCCTATCTGCCCCGCGGGGATCACGCTGATCTCCTCCCGCTTATTAGCGTGCATCTGCAGCAGTCGCCCGATGCGCTCCTTTTGCCCACTGGTAGGGTTATAGACGTAGCTGCCGCTCTCCATCACTCCGCTGTAGACCCGCACAAAGGTCAGCCGCCCTACATAAGGGTCAGTCGCTACCTTGAACGCCAGGGCTGCCAGGGGCTCTTTATCGTCTGGTTTGCGCACCAGGGTAACCTCGGGGTTCTCGGGGTCTTTGCCTTCTGCAGGGGGGATGTCCAGAGGGCTGGGGAGGTAGGCCGTTACGGCGTCCAGCAGCAGTTGCACCCCTTTGTTCTTGAGCGCCGTACCCGTGAGTACTGGCACCAGATCCCCCGCGAGCGTGGCTTTACGGATGCCCTCTTTGAGCTCTGCTTCGGTCAGCGAGCCCTCCTCCAGGTACTTATGCATCAGCACTTCGTCGGTGCCCGCCACATTCTCCACCAGTTTCTCTCGCCACTCCGCGGCCAGATCTGTCATATCGGCCGGGATGGCAATCTTCTCGATCTCCTGCCCCAAGTCATCATGGTAGATATAGGCGCAGTTCCCCACCAGATCCACCAGTCCTTTGAAGGCACTTTCCTCGCCGATGGGCAGCTGGATGGGCAGGGCGTCGCGACACAGGCGGTCGAGGATACTCTGGTAGCTGCGCATGAAGCTAGCCCCGGTACGGTCCAGCTTATTGATAAAGCACATGCGCGGCACGCCATAGCGGTCGGCCTGGCGCCATACCGTCTCGGACTGGGGCTCTACGCCACTCACCCCGTCGAAGATCGCCACCGCACCATCCAGCACCCGCAGGCTACGCTCTACCTCTACGGTGAAGTCCACGTGCCCGGGCGTGTCGATGATGTTGATCTGGCAGTCATTCCAGAAGCACGTGGTGGCTGCAGAGGTAATGGTGATCCCCCGCTCCTGCTCTTGCTCCATCCAGTCCATGGTGGCCTGGCCCTCGTGCACTTCGCCTATCTTGTGGTTCACCCCGGTGTAGAAGAGGATGCGCTCAGACACGGTGGTTTTTCCCGCGTCGATATGCGCAATAATACCGATGTTACGAACCCGGTTGAGCGGATAGTGCTTGGTCATAGCGTAAAGAATTACACGGCGATGGTAGGGCAGAAAGCACCGCTGTCAAACTCGGGACGCCCCGCTACTCTCTGTCCTCTAATATGTACATATGTATGAAGAAAGTCGTGAGGGAAATCCCCCAGATATACCAAAGGGGTACGGGCTGAACGGCTGATGCGTGAAGACCTCATGAACTCCCAGATGAAGAAGTCGTAAAAAAATTTGCCACCCCTGCCAACTATGTTAGATTGCAAGAGTGTAATTGCCCCCTCTTTCATGGACGCCCGCGTACGCCAATTTTCTAACGCCTATTGTAAAGACAGCGTCCCCGCGCTGCGCCCCGGGTACCGTGTGGAGGTGCACCAGCGCATCACAGAGGGGAAGAAAGAGCGGATCCAGATCTTCAAGGGGATGGTGATCGGCGTGAAAAATAGTAACGACGGGATCAACGCGACCTTCACCGTGCGAAATATCGCCAGTGGTGTGGGGGTCGAGAAGGTGTTTCCGCTGCACTCCCCCAGCATCGTGCAGATAGACGTGAAGCGCGCGCACAAGGTACGCCGAGCCAAGCTGAACTACGTGCGAGACCTGAGCGGGAAATCACTGCGGATGCAGGAAGTGCCCTTTACACTGGAGCACATAACCGTGGAAAAGGCAGCAATCACAGAGCCAGCAGCACCTGTAGCGGAAGCGGAAGATACTGCTGCGGAAATCGTTGAGGACGCAGCTGCAGACACAGATGCAGAGGCTCCGGTTACTGAAGCTGCTTAACCCGCACGATGACCTCTAGTGCCCGCTATGCTACGCCGGAGCGCATACTCCGGGTTTTATTGTGCATGGGTATTGCGCTGCTGGCCCTCTGGAGTCTGCGCCCAGCGCCACCAGTGCCAGTGCTGCCGCTTGCGCAGCCGGTGACCCTCCTGGGGCAGGTGGTGAGCTTCCCTGAGCAACGGCTCTCTCATCGTCAGGCTACGCTAGAGCTCACCCACTATAGCAGCCCCCACTGGTACTACGACTGGCTGCATATCCCTCCACCGGCTAGCCAGACCCGCGCCCGGGTGCTCCTGCGGGACCAGAGGCACAATAGCTGGGGCTATGGCGACCGCCTGGAGATAACCGGTAAGCTGCAGCTGCCCACCGTGCTGGGGAGTTTTGACTACCGGGGCTACCTGCTGCGGTATGGCATCACACATATTGTGCGGGCGGAGGAGGCAGCGCTCGTGGCACCAGCTGAGGGAAATCCGCTCCTGCAGTGGGCCTATAGCCTGCGACAGTGGAGTGAATCTCGGTTAAAAAGGCTGCTACCCGTGCCGCACCGCCAGCTGCTCAGCGGTATATTGCTGGGCATACGGGAGGACCTCCCACCACGCACGGAGGCGCTTTTTCGTCACAGTACCCTCCAGCACATCTTGGTGGTGAGCGGCTATAACATCACCGTGCTGATGGTCTTTGTGTCGCTCCTGTTCCGACGGTTGGGGCGGCGGGTGGTCTTCTGGAGTAGTGTGGGGGTGGTGCTCTTCTACTGCCTGGTGACGGGGGCCGACGCGCCAGTGGTGCGCAGTAGCATCATGGGGCTGGTGGCGGGCTGGGGTATCAGCCAGGGGCGAATGGCGGACATGCCCAACGTGCTGCTGCTGACGGTGCTGCTCATGGCCGCGGTGACGCCGAGGATACTGCTCTTTGATATTGGCTTCCAGCTGAGTGTGCTGGCCACGCTGGGCATTATTACCCTGCTGCCGCTGTGGGAGGGAGTGGCACTGCGAGGGGCGTCTCGGCTGCTGTGGGATCTCCTGGGGGTGAGTCTCATCGCGACCCTCAGCACTCTGCCGCTGCAGCTGCTGCAGTTTGGGGTGTGGTACCCGGCGGGGCTCATCGCCAATGTCCTCATCGAGCCAGTTGTCCCGCTGGTGATGCTTCTGGGGGTAGTGCTACTGCTGCTCGGGCCAGTGACCCCATGGCTGGGCTACCTGCTGGGTGCGGGGGTCTGGAGTCTTCTCGAGCTCACGCTGCACCTGGCGCAGCTCACCTCCAGCATCCCGCTACGGGTAGTCTCCCCCACGGTGGGGTATAGCGTGCTCGGGCTCCTCATAGTGCTGTGGGGGTGGTGTCTCTTCAGCCCGGGGTACGAGCGGCTATTGCACCGCTGGCGGTACACGGAAAAAACAGAGGCCATCACCTATGAGTAGAAACATACTGGTGGAGGGAGCAGGATTCGAACCTGCGAAGGCTGAGCCGACAGATTTACAGTCTGTTGTGTTTGACCGCTTCACTATCCCTCCACGGGAGAAATGGAGCACGTGGCGAGAATCGAACTCGCGTCAACGGCTTGGAAGGCCGTGGTAATAGCCATTATACGACACGTGCGCCGCGCTATAAAAGAAGCCCCCCACAGGGTAGAAATCCTCGCCCGGGTGTCAATAAAATCACCGCACTTGTGCCCGCAGCTGCCCCACAATGCTGGCAAAGGCGGCGGCCAAGTGTTCGGTATCCTCCAGCGTCAAGCCCGTATGCAGGCTCAGTCGCACGGGGTAGTGGTGCTGCGTGTCGCTGGTGATGGCCTGGAGCACGCGTGAGGGAGCAAAAATATTCCGCGTGCAGGCCGCGCCGGTGCTCACACAGAGGGCCTCTTCGGTGTCCAGTAGGCGCATTATCTGCGCTCCACGCACCCCTGGCACACTCACGCTGAGGATACCACTAGCCTGAGCAATGCCATGGCGGTGGATAATCAGCCCGGGTACAGAGGCCTGCAGCAGTTGCTGGAGGTGGAGCGTGAGGCGCTGGAGATGCTCGGCCTTGGGGTCACGCAGGAGCGCCGCCGCCATGCCCGCCAGCCGCACGTGGTCTACGGTGTGGTGCTGCGCGGTGAGCTCCGGCCAGGCCTCTGGTACCGCGGTATAGAGCACACCCATGCCCTTAGGTCCACCGAATTTATGCGCGCTGAAGGTCGCTATATCTACCTCCGCCAGCCAGCTGTGGGGCACCCGGTGCACGGCCTGTACCCAGTCGCTGAGGAGCACCGCGTCCGGGAAGGAGCGCCGCAGCGCTGCGATATCATAGATGGCACCGGTCTCGTTATTCACCTGCATGAGAGCCAGCAGCCTGGCCTCCGGGCGGGTACCCGCAAAGGTCATAGGGTCAAAGCGATTCTCGGGCAGGAGGAGGTCAACAACGCTGCTGTGCTCCACCGTGCTGGCATAAAGGTGCGCCCACCCCCACCGCCGCGCAGCCACCTGGAGCACCTGCTGGTTCCCGTGGGTGCCGCCATGCGTAGGAGTCAGCTGATGCGGTGACACCCCTAGTACCTCGGCTATGCGGGTGAGCGAGCGCTCTACCACAGCTCTGGACTCCCTCCCCAGGTGGTGCTGCGAGGCACTATTCCCCCAGGTATCGCGCAGGGCGTCCATCGCGTCGGCGGCCTCTGGTGCGAGGGGGGTGGTAGCGGCGGCGTCGAAGTACAGCGACTGCATACCCCTACCCTACTCCCCTCGCGCTGGCTGCCAACCCCTGTATATGAAGGTTCTTTGATTTCTCTCTACACCCGCTACTTGACACCCCTCAGGGAGGAATCTACACTAAGCGCATGGATCGCCGTTATCTTTTTGTGGTGGGGGGGGTTTGTAGTAGCCTGGGAAAGGGCATCTGCGCGGCCTCCATCGCCACCATACTGCGCAGCGCGGGGGTGCGTATCGGCATCATGAAGCTGGACCCCTACCTCAATATCGACCCGGGGACCATGAGCCCCTACCAGCACGGGGAGGTCTTTGTACTCAACGATGGCGCGGAGACCGACCTCGACCTGGGGTATTATGAGCGGTTCACGGGCCTCTCTATGCAGCGGGACTGCAGTGTGAGCGCGGGGAAGATCTACCAGCAGGTGCTGCAGGGCGAGCGAGAAGGCAGCTACCTGGGGGGCACGATACAGGTGGTGCCACACATTACAGACGCCATCCAGCAGCGTATAGAGGGCCTGGCCGAGGCCTACGACGCCGAGGTGATGCTCATAGAGCTAGGCGGCACGGTGGGCGATATCGAGGCCGACCCCTTCCTTGAGGCCGTGCGGCGGATGAAAACCCAGTACCATGACCAGGTGCGGGTGGCCATGCTGGGGCTGGTACCCTACCTGCAGGGCGCTGGGGAGCTCAAGACCAAGCCCATGCAGCTGGCGGTGCGGGAGCTGAATCGTCGTGGCCTGCGAGCAGATCTCCTCTTTGCCCGGGCAGATAAACCCGTGCCGGAATCGCTGCTGGAGAAGATCTCACTCTTTGCCGATATCGAGCCGCAGTGTGTCATCCCCGCACCGACGGTAGAGAGCATCTACGCCGTGCCGCTGCATTTTGACGCGCAGAAGGTGGGGGAGAAAATTCTCGAGAAGTTTGGCATCACCGGCAAAGCGCCCCAGATGCACCACTGGAAGGCCGGGTATGAGCGGCGCCAGCACACGGTGGGGAGCGTCAGCATCGGCTTGGCGGGCAAGTACGTGGGGCTAGACGACGCGTATAAATCCGTCATAGAGGCCCTAGAGTCAGCCGCCTATAACGCGCACTTGGAGCCGCACATCACCTGGATAGACACCGAGAAGATAGAGATGGACGACCACCTAGAGCGCCAGAAGCTAGCGAGCATGGACTGCATCGTGGTGCCGGGGGGCTTTGGCATTCGTGGGATAGAGGGGAAGATCCGCGTGGCGCAGTACTGCCGAGAGCGAAAAAAGCCCTACCTGGGGCTGTGCCTGGGGTCACAGATACTGGCTATAGAGTACGCGCGCAACGTACTGGGTATGACAGACGCCACCAGCGAGGAATTCGATGAGGAGGGCAAAAGCCAACACCACATCGTGCACTTCATCCCCGAGCAGCGCACCATCACTGATAAGGGCGGCACCATGCGCCTAGGAGCCTACGACTGCCTCATTACCCCGGGCACGCTGGCACACCGGCTGTATGGCAAGGAGCAGATAACCGAGCGGCACCGCCACCGCTATGAGATCAACACGCGCTATACCCCTGCGCTGGAGGCGGCCGGCCTACGGGTGAGCGGCTGGGACCCGTCACATAAGCTGCCCGAGATCGTGGAGGTAGAGGGCCACCCGTATATGATCGCGTCGCAGTTCCACCCGGAGTTTATCAGCAGTCCGTTCACGCCGCACCCGCTCTTTGCCGGGCTGATTGCCGCGACGGACAAGAGCCCTCGTTAGCGTATAGTACTGGGTTAGGAGAGCTTCAAATACCGGAAGTCCTGCCCCGCTCGTATCTGTTGCAGGCTCTCATACATAAGGTGAATACAGGCCGCTACGTCGTCTTTGTCCACCATTTCTACCGTGGTGTGCATGTAGCGCAGCGGGAGTGAAATGAGCGCC
This sequence comes from Candidatus Peribacteria bacterium, assembly GCA_020632335.1. Taxonomy (GTDB): domain Bacteria; phylum Patescibacteriota; class Gracilibacteria; order UBA4473; family UBA4473; genus JACKFV01. The sequence continues at coordinate 47,220 of JACKFV010000002.1, read as the reverse complement.
GAGACCGCATTCCCGTCAAAGGCAAAGGCGTCGGTATCCGTCCCGCTAGAGCGGCTGCGGGCATTCCACTGCACGGGGATTTTCTTCTCTGCGGCGGTCTCGGTGATGAGATGGAGCAGATTCTGCTGGATGCTGGGCGCGCAGCCTATAACCGGGCCCTTGCCGCACTGCACGTCGCCCTCTACGGGCAGGTCTATCATCGGCGTGCTGGTGTCGTGGGTGACGTCGGTCACGATGGCTACGTTGGGTTTCAGCGTCTGTGCGATCATCTTGGCGCCATACAGGCCCACCTCTTCTTGCACACTATTGATGATATAGAGCGAGTAGGGCAGCTGCACTTTCTGCTCGTGAAGGAGCCGCGCCACCTGCGCTATCATGAATCCTCCAGCGCGGTTATCCAGCGCTCGGCAGACGAAATACCGGTCATTGAGCACATGGAAGGCATCCGGGTAGGTAATAACGCACCCCACATGAATGCCCATTTTCTCCACTTCTTCCTTGCTCCTGGCGCCTACATCTACGGTGATATTCTCTATCTTGGGCGTGACTTCCTTCTCTTTTTCGCCCTTGCGAGTGTGGATGGCCGGCCAGCCGAAGAGCCCCTCGATGGTCTTGCCGTCACGCAGATGCACCAGTACCCGCTTACTCGGCGCGATGACCTGATCACTCCCCCCGTTACGGATGACATGCAGCAGGCCCTTGTCAGTGATGTAGTTTACAAACCAGCTGATCTCATCTGCATGCGCCTCTATCACCACTTTGTAGTCCGAGGGGGTGGGCTTTCCCTTAGCGTCCCGCGGGTGGAGCACCCCATAGCAAGTGCCGTAGTTGTCCTCATGGAGCTCGTCGACGTAGGGCCGGAGGTAGTCCGTCCAGACCCGCTGCCCCTTCCACTCAAACCCCGTGGGGCTGGCGGTATTCAGGTAGGTCTCGAGGAACTGCAGAGCACTCTTGGTAAGGATATCTTTCGCTTTCATACCCCTACTCTAGGCACAGCAGCAGAGCAGGGAAGCGCAAGCAACTTGACAATATGCCAGAGTAATTTCTACTGTAAAAACCACCAGAAACTCCCGATGTAGAGCGCTATCAGCAGTACCGCTACCGGCCGGCCTACCCTCCCACGGAAGTAAAACACCAGCAGCACCAGCAGGCTGATGGCTCCCCAAGCGGGTATAGCACGCTCCAGCAGTAGGGAGTCAACACTGTAGCCCCCGGCCAAGAGGGCACCCATGGGCAGGCTGAAGAGCGGATCGGTGATGTTAGACCCCAAGAGGTTCCCGATGGAGATGCCGTTACTCCGGCGTAGCAGGGCGATGAGACTCACCGCCAGCTCGGGCACACTGGTGCCGATGCCACTCATGATCCCGATCACGCTCGGGCTGATCCCCAGTACCTCCCCGGCGTGCAGCCCTATGTGGATGAGCGTATCGCTACTTACCCACACCACCACCGCCCCCAGAGCGAACTTCGCCAGCGCCTCCCACACGCTCTGCTCAGGAGTGACGTAGTGGTGGGCTTTCTCGTGCGGTGCGCGCGTGAGGTAGAGGATATACGCTCCGTAGAGGGACACCATGCCGATAGCCTCCCCTACCGAGATGTGCCCGTCCATCCCCAGCAGGTACAGCAGCGCGATGGAGCCCACCACCATGCCCCCGTCACGGCGTATGCTGGGGCGGGTTTCGGTCAGCGGCCCCCCCACCAGTACGCAGATCCCCAGTATCACGCTGATCTGCACCAGACAGCTACCCACTACATTCCCCACCCCCAGCGGAGAGAGCCCAGAGAGCCCTGCCTGCACGTTCACGAATATCTCCGGGAAGCTACTCCCCACACTCACTACCGTCAGCCCAATGATGAGTTCGGAGATGCCCAGCCGCCGCGCGAGTGACCGCGCCCCGTCTATCACCAGCTCCGCGCCCCACCACAGCCCCGCTACGCACACCGCGGCTATCAACCCCTGTAGCACGGGCGAGAAGCCAATGATGGCAGCAAGCAGGCTCTGCATAAGGCTATACTACGCTGCTTTGTGACGGAGGGCAAGCGCAGTGCCCCAGTAGGGTATATTGACAAAATACTGCATCTGTAGTACAGTACCGGTGACTCCTCCACAAGTGCAGTTGTGGCGCGTCATTTCTTTTATTTATTCATCATTTCAAGAATTATATATATTATGAAAAAATCCGATAATTGTAATCTATCTCCAGAACAACGGAGATGGGAACTTTTCAAAGAGGCATGGTCCTTTGAAACCACTAGCCATAAGTGGCTCACTAGATACCTCTACGCAGGCGTTATCTCATTATTTGTTACTATAGTGTGCTCTATCACATTCTATATCATGGCTTTATTTCCTCATACAGTTACAATAACTACTATCCATTTGGGATTAGCTATCATAGGACTTGGTTCTTATCTAATATACATAAAAGCTATACCAAAATTGCGTAAAAATTTTTGGAAGCTATTAGTACTTGAATACTCATCTCTCCTATTGATATTAGTGCTTGCATTCGATGTATTAGGCGTTACAGGGTGGATCTCCTTCATAGTAACTATGCAGATGATAGGATTCATAATACATCTATTTTTCTTTTATTTATTGAAAGAAGTCCTATACTTGTAAAACTCCTTCAAATACCTTCTGCACGAGGTATTTTTTCTGTGCGGCCCATCCCATCTACGCTAGACGACAGCAGAGAAATCATTAGAGTCCGCTCATGAGCAGCATTCCGTCTACCAACCTATCAGCTCTCAGCGCGCGTTTTCAGTCTGGGGAGCTCACCAGCAGAGCCATTACCGAGGCCTTCCTGCAGCAGATAGCCGCGCAGAATACCGAGATAAACGCCTACCTGACTACCACCCCAGAGGCAGCCCTGGCCGCCGCTGATGCCGCCGATGCACGCCACAGAGCCGGGCAGACGCTGGGCCCGCTGGACGGTATGCCGATAAGCCTAAAAGACGTGCTGTGTACGGTAGAGGCGCGCACTACCGCCGCGAGCAAAGTTCTCGAGCACTACCAGAGCCCCTACGACGCCACGGTGTGGGCACGACTGAAAGCCGCTGGCATGGTGCTGCTGGGCAAGGTAAACACGGACGAATTCACCATGGGGGCCAGTACCGAGCATAGCGCCTATGGCGTGACGAAAAATCCGCATGACCAGAGCCGAGTAGCCGGTGGCAGTAGCGGGGGCAGCGCCGCGAGTGTGGCTGCCGGTATGGCACCCTGTAGCATCGGGACGGATACCGGAGGGTCTATACGCGTGCCGGCCAACTTCTGTGGAGTGACAGGCCTCAAGCCCAGTTATGGCCGCGTGAGCCGCTGGGGGACCATCCCTATGGCTAGCAGCCTGGATACCACCGGGCCGCTGGCTCCCACCCCGGCTGACTGCGCCCTGCTGCTGCAGGCTATAGCCGGTAAGGACCCCCGCGACGCCACTACCACTACGGCCCCCGTGCCCGACTACACCGCCGCGCTACAGCAGGACATCCGCGGTATGCGGGTGGGGATCCCCCGAGAATTCCTCGAGATAGAAGGCACTGACGCCGCTGTCCTGGCCGAGCTGGAGAGAGCGAAAGAGACCCTGCAGGAGCTGGGCGCCACGGTGACAACGGTATCACTGCCGCACTCGCCCTATGCCATCGCGACCTACTACATCATCGCCCCGAGTGAGATCTCGGCCAATATGGCGCGCTATGACGGCATACGGTTTGGCCAAGGAGCACACAGAGATACCCTGCAAGAGATCTACTACGAGACCCGCGAACAGGGCCTAGGCGACGAGGTCAAGCGGCGGATACTCATCGGCACCTATAGCCTAAGCAGCGGCTACTACGACGCCTACTACCGCAAGGCCCAGCAGGTGCGCACGCTCATCCGCGATGAGATGCAGGCGGCCTTCCAGCAGGTGGATCTCCTCCTCAGCCCCGTCTCTCCCACGCCGGCATTTCCCATCGGGCAGAACACCAGCGACCCGCTCAAGATGTACCTGGAGGATATCTTCGTTGCTCCGGTGAACCTGGCCGGCAACTGCGGCATCAGCGTGCCCACGGGCCACACCGCAGAGGGCCTGCCAGTGGGGGTGCAGCTGATGGGGCCGTCCTTTGGCGAGGATACCCTGCTGCGGGCTGCACACCACCTCTACACCGCTCGCACTGCCTAGCCGATGCTCCGAGCTCTCTGCTGGCTGCTTTTTCTCCTCCTGCCTCCCCTCTGCCACGCGTGGTACCCCGAGGCTATGCTCACCCGTGATGCCCTCTCGGTCAGCCTGCTGGAGCGGGAGAGCACTATGCTGGAGGCGCTCATCACCGAGGAATTCACCCCCCTGGTGACGGGCGAGGTGACGCTCCTGTGGACGCTCCCGACGGAGGCCACGCCGCAGTTTTTCCTCGCGGAGGAGCCGCTGTCTCTCGCCCCACTGCCACATGAGCAGGCACTGGAGACTCTCTGGGACGCCCAGCTGACCACCACCCTCCCGCTCGAGGGTCGCGCGCTCTTCCCCCTCACCCTGCCCGTGACCGCCGGTATGCCCCTGCGTCTGAGCCACCACTTCCCCCTTCCACTGGTACGAGAAGCCAGCTGGACGAGCACCCGCGTGCCGCTGCCAGACGCCCTCCCTAGCACCACGCTGACGGTCGATACCCAGCTACTCACGCCGCCAGAGTACTACTGGCAGTACCCCTATGACCGCGTAGCGCAGCACCCGGATGGCCGCTATACCCTCACGCAGAGGAGTCCTGATAGTGCCGCTAGCCTCACGTTCCTGTGGACGGAGAAGAAAACCCCGACGCTCAGCAGCCAGAGCACCACGCTGCAGTTTCTCACCCCCACGGCCGTCACGCCTACCCACCTCACCCTCCTTATAGACGCCAGTGGCTCGGCACTAGGGCCACGCTGGCTAGAGCTGCAGTCGCTCACCAAGCGGATTCTCCAGGCCTTCCCGGGGTTGCCAGTGCGGGTGGGAGTGCTGCGAGACGAACTAGCGTGGCTGGAGCCGGCCCCCACGCAGAATACCTTTGCGCTGCAGCGGGAGGTCCTCAGCCGCCTGGAGGGGATCAAACCCTGGGGGTCCTTCACCGCAGAGCTGCTCCGGGCAGTGCCTCCTGGCCCCGAGGGTGACGCGGTTATCCTGCTGACCGAGAGTGAACCGCTATCTCTACAGAGTGATGCTCCGCTGGCGATTATCCCTCTACAGATGCGGGAGGACTGGCAAACGATGAACCCGGAGGCGCTGGTACTCTCGCCGTCAGAGGTGCTCGGGCTGCACCACTGGCGCAGGAGCGCTATGGGGAGCGTAGCGGATGATCGCCCTGCCTACACCACGGCCGAGTATACCGGGCCTGCGCAACCGCATGCGGATTTTCTCGACCCTCTCCCAGAGCCGCTCTTTACCCTGCAGCCGGGAAGTACAGCCCACCAGAGACTCTACTGGCAGTACCCCGGCAGCTTCTCCCCCGGCTGTACCGAGCGCTGCGTCACCCTGTCTGAGGGCGGAGAAACGATGGTGCGGCCTGTAATGCTCACCCTGGCCCCTGACGCTGACCCCACCCACTGGGCCTGGGACGCCACGGCGGAGCTCTGGGCTGCGGGCGCCTGGAACCTCACGCATGAGGGAACGCTGGCCCTGCAGTGGACTGAACCCCGCGCCGAATTCTTCCACACCGTGGGGCTGCTCTGGGGGTATAGCAGCGCCAGTAGCGAGAGGCTCTACCGTGACCTACCACCAAGCCACCCCTACCAGAGCGAGATACTGGGGCTGAGCGAGGCGGGTATCCTCCGTGGCTATGCAGAGAGTGACGGTACTCGTACGCTCTTGCCCGAGGCTCCCATCACCCGCATAGAGGCGCTTATCACCCTGCTGCGCACTCTAGGAGAGAGCCCAGACCTCACCCTACAGCCCCCGGTAGCCCTCAGTGACGTCAGCCCCGAATACGCCCCGTGGGTACAGCTAGGCGCTGAGAGGGGCCTACTACGCGGCTATGAAGACGGCAGCTACCGCCCACACGCGCCGCTTACCCGGGCCGAGGCGGCGGTCCTCATCGCTCGTGCTAGAGCGCTCTAGCCCCATACTGCGCGGCTCCTAAGGCTCCGGCGTCCGTCGTCTGAGACCACCGCAGCACTGGCAACGGGTGCGGGAGCGGATACCGGTGGCGGAGTTCCTGCGCTATTTCCTCCGCGAAGAGCTGCCAAAACGAGAGCCCTGCGCTGCCTCCGATGACAATCCGGTGCGGATCATACGCCCGCACGAGCGTGTAGAGAAACTCCACCAGCAGCAGGAGCCGCGGGTATATCTCCTCCGTGAGGGCCTCAGCGTGCTGCGTATACTCGGCCTCTATCGCCGCCATATCCTCGGTGGCAAAGAAGCGCGCCAGCCCCGGCCCGGCCAAGAGTTGCTCCACCGTTGCCGTCCCCGAGCGGTGCACGCGTATATGGCCCATCTCCGGCGCGCGGCCATGTGCCCCGTGGTAGAGCTGCCCCTCCACGCAAAGCCCCACCCCCACCCCCGTACCGATGATGAGCCCCAGCGTAATTCCCTCCCCACCAGCAGCATGGTGCTCGGCCAGAGTGAAGAGACTGGCGTCATTAGCCAGCGCTACAGGCAGCCCCGTCTCCTGCTCGAGGAATGCCAGCAGAGGGACGTCCTGCAGCTGAGGGAGGTTCGGTAGTGTGATGATCTTCCCCCCGTCCACCACCCCCGGCACGCCAATGCCAATGCTCCTCACCGTTGGGGTACGCAGCGCGGTGATGCTCTCTCTCAGGAGAGCCCGCAGCTGAGGAATCGTCAGCGCCTCCCCGGTAGGGTGCAGCACGCGCTCCAGTGGCTGCCAGGTGCGGGTGTCATAGCGGACACTCAGCATTTTCGTCCCGCCGATGTCAATGCCAATAGCCTGCATAGAGAGTTATTGAAGAGAGGCATAGCGCTCAGAGTAGTCCAGCATGGCCTCGATGAAGGTGGCGTGAGACCACGTCAGCGGCGCGACAGAGAGCGGCGCTCCGGTGAAGGGATCCCGCTGCTCGGGGAGGATACCGGCCGGATTCGCCGTGCTGGCAGCCCAGTCCAGCAGCTGCTTGGCCTTATGGAGGTCCGTGCGGGTGTGCGCCATAGCGGTGTACCACTGGCTCAGCCACAGCGTGCAGATGATCCACGGGTTGCCCGGCACCGCAGCACTATAGCTATGCGAGTAGTTCCGCTGGTACATATCCCCACTATAGCGCGCCACGCCACCACTGCCATTCTGGACGGAGAGCGTAGACGCTATCGCCTGCATGGTGCTGACGATGCGGGGGTCATCGGGAGGGAGAACTCCCCATTTCCAGAGGAAACACAGCGACGCATCCACCGTGGCGTCGGGGGTGTATTTGCCGTTCAGCCCTACCGAGAGCTTCTTCAAAAACCGCGACGCCTCCTCACTCCACAGGTACTGCTCCAGCGCCTGCTGCATACGCTCAGCCCCCACGCGGTAGCGCTCGCTATCCTCCAGGTGCCCCGTGCAGGTGCTCAGCCTCTCCGCCGCCCGCAGCCCGGCTATGGTAGCCGCCGTGGTGTAACTAAACACGCCATACTGCTCCTCCCACAGGTCATAGCTGGGCCGAGGCAGCCCCGTAGACTGCTGCACATACCGCAGGAGGAAATCCCCCAGCCGCAGCACCGCACCGTTGAAATGGCGCTGTACCACTTCTATCCCTCGGCTGTAGTGGTAGTATCGCTCCATCGCCAGCAATATGAGCGCGCTCTCGTCTTCTTGTATCGGCAGTTGGGCCTGGCCGTTGCGGTACTTGGGGTGCCATGACGAGCCCAACGCGCCACTGGGGGTAAACTTATGCATCACATAACCCTCGGGCATGATGATCTGCGCGCAGAACTCAAAGAACCGCTCCACCGGCTGCCAGTACCCCAGGCGGCTGAGCACGGTAGAGACAATAGCCCCATCACGCGGCCACATGTAGGTATAGGTATCCTTATTAAACTTCATGATGTCACTGTCGCACGCCGCAATGATGGCCCCACGATTATCTATCTGCGAGCGAATCAGCAGTACTGAGCGGTGCAGGTGGTCCTCCCACACGGTGCCCAGTCCGGGCAGATACCGCTGGTGCTTCTGGCTGAAGGCCTGCCAGTAGTCACGCGTATGCGCATAGACCCGCTGAGGCGTCAGGCTCAGCACCCGCTCGTGCTGCTGGCAGACCTGGCTATAGTTCTTGCCCGCGGCCAGCCAGTACCAGAGCGTCGCATTCCCCTCACTCGGCACCACCGCCCGGAAGGAAATCACGCTATCTACACTCCCCTGCTCAATGGGGTTCAGGCCCAGTTCTCCGTCCTCAGCGTCTTTATACGTGCCCTCTTTATCTCCATAGTGGGACTTGCCCACCGCCCACTGGTAGAGCGATTTGCCCGTCCCCTCCCACAGCCCACTGGCCATGAAGTAGCGTTCATTCCGGTAGTGCAGCACGGCGTTGTAGGCCGGCTCGTACTGTGCGGTGTCCTGCTGCTTATCCCCATAGAGGTAGAGATCATGGTGGAAGAAGAGCCGCACCTCACGCGGCACGCTGTAGAGATTCTCGACAGAAAACCGTCGTAGCAGTACATCATGCGTGGTATAGACCCCATCATGTACCGTCAGCCGTATGCCCAGGGTCTGGTGCGTGGCCACTGTCTCGGCCACCAGCGTGCTGGGCAGGTAGCGGTAGGTGATCTCCCACTCGGGGTCGGTACTCCAGCGGAAGTTCTCGTGCTGGCCGTCACTATCCGCCACCCATACCCCCACCCGATGCGCCGCACCAAATGCCGAGTGATTCTCCTCCCCCACATAGGGGTAGTAGACGTCTCGCATCTGCAAGTGGGCGTCAAAGGTGACGTGCAGGTTCCCGTTACTCAGGCTATAGGCTTGGGGCATGTAGCTCTATACTACTGCATTTTGCGGAGAAAGTACAAGCAGACTGCCCCGCGCTAGCGGTATCGCTCTACGCCTTGCTCTAGGAGAAAATCCCGCTATGCTCTCCGTATGAAGGCTCAGACGAAAAACACACTCGCTCTCATGCGTCGTAACCGCTGGTGGCGGCTCGGGGTGATGGGACTGCTCCTACTCATCCTCGTGCTGCTGTATGTCTTCTGGGGGAAGTTCCGCCTGTGGCTCCTCGGGCTCATCATTGTGCTAATGGTGGCTCTGGGTCTGGAGGTATCCGGCACGGATATTGACCTGGGCAAACTCATCGAGAGCGGCAGCCTGCCCGAGTCTATGGTGCAGCAGACCGAAAACGGCACCTGGCTGATCGGTGACCAGTGCAACGCGGTCAACCTCAACTGCGCCAACTTCAAGTACCGTGAGGAGGCGCAGCTGGTCTTTGAGGACTGTGGAGGCGTCGGGAACGACGTCCATGGGCTGGACCGCGACCACGACGGTATCGTGTGTGAGAGCCTGCCATTGCGGCCCTACTAGTGCAGCAGCAGATGCACGAGCTTAGCGCTGTACTCCCTACCATAGCGGCATTTCATGAGGCTTCTCTGGCCAGTCGCACTCCGGTGTGCATCGCCGTCAGTGGCGGGGTGGATAGCATGGTGCTCCTCCATAGTTACCAGCAGCTGGTGGGGCCAGAGCATCTCCTCGCGCTGCAGATACACCACGGCACAGGCCACTATGCTGATGCGGCGCTGCAGCTGGTGCAGCAGTACTGCGCGGAGCAGGCGATACGCTGCCGGGTCTACCACCTGCCTCCCCCACCCACGAGTAATAAAGAGGCCACCTGGCGAGCGGCTCGGCAGGAGATTTTTGCGCAGGTCATCGCCACCGAACCCGTAGACCGCGTGTTGACGGCCCACCACGCCGGTGACCTCACCGAGACCATGCTCTACCGCTTCATCACCGGGGCTAGCGCGCATGGCCTGAGCCCCCTAGACCCCAGCACCAGGCCGCTACTGCCCCTGTCCAAATCCACGCTCATCGCCTATGCGGCAGCGTACGCCGTGCCCTATCTGGAGGACCCCAGCAACGCCGATACCTCCTACGCGCGCAACCGGCTGCGGCAGGCCGTGGTGCCCGAGTGCGAGCACATCACACCGCATCTCGACCAAGTAATGGGCCGCTCAGCAGCGTATTTTGCCCGCCTGAGCGACTACCTGCGGGCTACCGTGGCGCCGTATCTGGAGCGGGATTCTCTCCCGCTGCGGGAGTTTGTAGCACTGCATCCCTTCCTCCAGAGCGAGCTGCTGTACCAGATGGCGGGGCAGGCAGTGGGCACGCGAGAGCTGCATGACGCGCTGCGGTGGCTGCGGACCCAGCCACAGGGGGGCACGAGGAAGCGGCTCGGGGGGGTGACGCTGCAGCTCCGGCGCGGCTTGCTCTGCTGGGAGGAATTGCTACCATAGCGGTACATGAAGACGCGATACTCGAATATCCTCCGGGAGTGGCTGCACGAGCATACGGGGCTCTTTTTCGCCTTTCTCTTTATCCTCCTTGGGGTGATGTGCGTCATCCTCTACACGCAGCACCTCTTTGCTGAGGGGGATAATTTTCTCCTCGGGCATGGGGGTATAGCGTTTATCGAGATCGGGCTGACCATCATCATCGTGGAGGAGGTGGTCAAACCCCTGCGCGAGACCAAAGAGCAGCGCCTGCTGACGTGGGAGAAGAAGAAGGAATTTGTGAAGAAACTGGAGCGCCACAGCCTGGACGTGCTCATCTGGGACTTCATCGAGCTTTATGAGCAGCGTACGCATATCCTCCACTTACAAGACCTGGAGCACATGAGTGAGGAGGAGAAGAATACTCACCGGTTGGAGTTCCTCCATGAGAACGAGCGCTACTTCACTTACTTTGATACCCTGCGGCCCTATGGGGGTGATGGTGAGGAGGAGGGCGACATCGCCGACACTGTGCAGGCGTTCCTCCAGCAGTGGGAGGCGTACTTTGCCACTACGATAGAGAGCCTGAGCCTGCTAGTGAGTAAACCGCAGCTGACCCAGCACCACAGCTGGGACTACCTGGTGGAATTCTATGCGCTCTTGCGGCGCCATAACCACGACTACCTCCTCCAGTCACTCACGCCCGAGCAGCAGTACCTGCAGCTCTATATCCGTGCGCTGCAGTTCTATGCGTCGCTGCTGCTGGATTTCTCCTACTATAAGATCCGCTCCAAGAACTCCCATGTGCTCAACCCACTGAATATCACCTTTGCCGAGAAGGCCGAGGGATACTGGCGTATGGAGCAGGCCTAAGCCGCCGCCCCGGTGAGGATAGCGCGGGACACAGTGCGCTCGTTATAGGGTTTTGCTGGCCAGGTGCCCTGGTGCTTGTGGTAGTACTGGGAGAGACTCTCAGCGCCCTGCCCCTGGGCTAGAGCTGCGCGCAGGGCTATCTCTCGTACGCCGGTGAGGCTCTCCTCCAGTGCCAGTGCAGCCAGAGGATCCTGCGGGATAGGGGCCTCCAGCAGAGCCCCCCACAGCGAGAAGAGCGCGGCATAGTGCTGCTCTGGGGCGGAGAGTACGGTATGGGCGGCGTCCTCCAGCGTAGGGGGCTGGGGATCCTCGGGCAGGTGGAGCGCCTCCGCTATGGCCTGCGCCTGGTGGAGCACTGCCGCTGGAGTGGGGTTTTCGGCACTCTTCTCGGCCGTGAGCAACGCTGCGCTGGGGTCAGCCTGGAGTGCCACAGCGCGCCGAGTAGCGAGAGAAAGACGGTTGATCAGCAGTCGCATCTCCCTAGTATGCCAGAGAATCCCTGCCAATGCAACTCCCCCAGACCCTGGCCAGTGCCCGTTCTCGTGCTCAGCACCTGCAGCAGGAGCTACGAGAGGCCAACGCAGCGTATTTCAACGGGCAGACGCCGCTCTTCTCTGAGGATATCCGCGACCAGCTCAAGCAAGAACTCCTCGCTCTGGAGGCCGCCTACCCCGAGCTCATCACGCCAGAGAGCCCCACGCAGCAGGTCGGCAGCCCGGTAGAGAGCAGTGGCCCGCTGGAGAAATACGCGCATAAGACCCGCCGCTATAGCCTGAGCGACTGCTTCACGCTGGAGCAAGTGCAGGAGTTTGACGCTCGGGTACGCCGCTACCTGGGGCTTGGGGAGGAGGCTCCGCTGCCCTACAGCACCGAGTGGAAGATCGACGGGATCAACGTAACCCTATGGTATGAGCAGGGGCAGCTCACCCGGGCGCTCACGCGTGGCGACGGCCAGACCGGCGAGGACATCACCCACGCCATCTCTACGATTCTCTCCCTCCCCCACCAGCTCTCAGACCCCGTGGATATGGAGGTCACGGGCGAGGTATTCATCACCCGGGAGGATTTCGCCGCTCTGCATGCCGAGGGCTACGCCAATGCGCGTAACCTCACCGCCGGTACCGTGCGTCAGCTGGACCCCACCGTGGCCGCCCAGCGCCAGTTGCAGATGCGCTGCTACGCGCTGGGGGCGCATACCCTCCCCACACCGCCCACCACGCAGCAAGAGCTCTTTGCGCTCTTTACTCGTTATGGGCTGCCGGTGGCGGAGGGTTTCTCTCTGCACGAGGGCATCGCGGCGGTAGTGCAGTTTCTCAGCACCGCGGAGCAGGGCCGCCACCGCTATGCGTATGACACCGACGGCGTGGTGGTCAAACTGCATGATTTTGCGCTGCGGGAGCGCCTGGGCTACACCGCAAAGACCGCGCGCTATGCGGTAGCGTTTAAGTTCCCGCCCGAGCAGCAGTATTCTCGGCTGGAGTCCGTCACCTGGCAGGTGGGGCGTACCGGCGTGCTCACCCCGGTGGCGGAGCTCAGCCCAGTGCTCATCGACGGCTCTACCGTCAGCCGCGCAACGCTGCATAACCCCGATGAAATAGCGCGCAAGGGCGTCCTGCTGGGCGATAGCGTAGTGGTGCAGAAGGCGGGCGATATTATCCCCGAAATCGTGGAACCGCTCCTGGGCCTGCGGGATGGGACTCAGACGCCCATACCACTGCCCAGCGAGTGTCCCTCCTGCGGGCAGCCCCTGCAGATGACGGGCCCCCAGTGGCGATGCGAGAACGACGACTGCCCCGCACAGCTGCTGGAGAAAGTGGTGTACCTGGCCGGTGTGCTAGACATCCGCGGGCTGGGGCGGCAGACGGTCACCCAGCTGCTGACGGGCGGGCACCTCCACACGGTGGCAGACCTCTGGCGGCTAGACGAGACCGTGCTTTCTACCCTAGAGGGATATAAAGAGAAAAAGATACAAAACCTTATAAACTCCCTCCAGCAGAGGAAGCACCTGCAACTCGACACCCTCCTCAGCGCGCTGAGCATCCCCCTCATCGGCACTGAGACCGCCCGCTCCCTCACCCACCTGCTGCAGACCCACGGCCTGCACGCGGGGCCAGGGCTCCTCCAGCAGCTCAGCAGGCTCTGCCAGACGCTGACCAAAGAGGCGCTCACAGAGCATGACGGCATCGGCCAGGCGGTGGCGGAGGAATTCCTGCACTGGGTGAGGGCTCACACCACGCTGCTGGAGGACCTCACGCGCGTGGGGCTGACCATCACCCTACCCGAGGAGACGGCGCGTGGCACGCACCCGCGCATCTCTGGGCGGAGCTTTGTCATCACCGGGACGCTCCACCACTATAGCCGCGCTGAGCTGAAGACGCTCCTGGTGCGGTACGGCGGGCGCCTCAGCAGTAGTGTGAGTGGCCAGACCGACGTGCTCATCGTGGGGGAGAAGCCCGGCAGTAAGCTCACCAAGGCTCAGGAGCTGGGCACCGAAGTGTGGGATGAGGCGACTACGGTGCAGATGCTGGGGTCATGAAGGAGCCTCACACAGGGAGATACCGTGTTTTTTACTAGGCAGCTGACTAGAAAGTATGCTAGGCTGATGTGATGCCCTCCGAACCCTTCCACTATAGCATCCGCCGTATACGTGAGGCCGTGCCTAGCCCGGGGTTCCGGCGCACACCGGTGGCGCGGGGGAGCTTTCTTCGCTTCTTTAAAGAACACCCGTACGAGGCCTATGGACTGCTGCTAGCCGCGCTGATGAGCTTTTTTCTCTTCCAGCTGCTGGACCGCGGCATGCTGAATTACTACCTGCGCACCAGCCTCATAGACGTGCACCGCACTTATATTCCCTTCACGGGGACGGTCTACCCCGTGCAGTATGTACCCAAATGGAGCGAGCTGACCGAGACAGAACGCTTTATGCGGTATGAGGAAATCCCACAGCATAAGCTGCAGCCGCTGCCCGCATATGACCTGGCGGCCTTTGCGCGCGGGCAATACTATGACACCGCCGCCGCGGGCGACGTGGATAGTTACGTCACCTGGAGCGTCCCCTACGCCGGCAACTACGCGCTAGATGGCACCGAGTGGAGCGGCTCACACCCGGGGGTAGACATCAAGATGCCCGTGGGGACCCCCGTGCAGAGCATCGCTGCAGGGCTGGTAGTGAAGAGAGACAGCGCGCCAGATGGCTTTGGGCAGCATATTGTCATCGCGCACCCGAACGTCCCCGACCCGCAAAACCCCGGCCAGACCACCACGCTCTACAGCGGCTATGCGCACCTCTCTGAGCAACTGGTAGCCGAGGGAGACCGGGTAGAGAAGGGGCAGCTCATCGGGAAGAGCGGGCAGACGGGCATGGCCACCGCGCCGCACCTGCACTTCCAGCTGGATACCGACTCCGCGCCCTTCTACCCCTACTGGCCGTTTACCTGGGCAGATATGCAAGAGGGCGGCATCAGCAGTACCTTCGAGGCCGTGCGAGAGGGCCTGAACCAAGACAACATCCGCCGCTATAGCGTGCACCCGGTGGCGTTTGTGACCGCGCACCTACACGACGCCCCCCTGGTAGAGGTAGCCAGCGTAGGGGTGCTGGATAGCGCACTGGTGTCTGTAGAGCGCTTCCCGGCCGAGAAACCCCCTCTCCCCGAGCCGCTCCTCCCCAGCGCCAGCACGGTGCCAGAGGAGAACACTAGCACTCCACGGCCACTACGGCTGACGCCTCCCCCCTCCCAGCAGAGCAGTACGCCGCGTCCACGGGGCATACCAGCGCCGGTCACTCCCGTGGTAGAGACGGCCAATAGCAGCGTGCTCAGCGGCCCCAGTAGCGATGACAACAGCAATGCAGTGCCCATCGTGGCGCCACGCTTCACAGATGTTGCCCCCGGGACTACTCTGCGGAGCGTGCTGGGGAGGCTCTCAGCGGCTGGGATTTTCTCGGGGTATAGCGATGGGAGCTTCCGCCCAGAGAGCACCCTCAACCGCGCCGAAGCCACCAAAGTGGTGCTAAGCGCCAGTGAGACGTCGCTGGAGCCGAGCACTATTCCCTTCTTCCGAGACCTGGAGCGAGGCGCGTGGTACATCCCCTGGGTGGCTACTGCGAGTAAAAAGGGCATTGTGACGGGCTATAGCCATGATACCTTCCGGCCAGAGAAGAGCGTCACGCTGGCGGAATTCCTCAAGCTCAGCATTACAAGCCTCAGCCGCGAGGAGGAGCTCGAGCACCAGCCGGGCGACATCTGGCAAGCCCCGTATGAGCGTTATGCCCGCACCCACCGCCTCCTCCCTGAGGAACGGCTCGTGCGACCCGACGACCCCATCACCCGTGCGGAGGCAGCGCTGGTGATCGACGGGCTGCTCTAGTTCATCACACAAGGGCTGTACAGCCCCTCTTTCCCCCCTATACTGCGGCTATGCAGCCCCTCCACGCCCTGCCACAAGTCGCCATTATCGGCCGGCCGAACGTCGGTAAGAGTACGCTTTTCAACGCTCTGGCGGGAGAGAAGCGCAGCATTGTGAGCGAGATTGCCGGGACGACCCGTGACCGCGTGGTGATGAAAGTAGAGGGCGAGCAGCACGCGTATCTGCTCATCGACACCGCTGGGCTGACCAATAACGATGGTGACAGCCTGGAGCAGGAGATCCAGACCCAGGCCAAGCTCGCGCTCAGCCAGGCCGATGTGCTGCTATTTATGGTAGACGGGACGAAGGACCCCACCAGTGAGGACCACCTGGTGGCGGATATGGTGCGCAAATCTGGTAAGGATTTTCTCTTCCTCGCTAGCAAAATAGACGACGGCAACGAGGCCCGCGTGCTGCAATGGACGGAGATGGGCTTTGGGATGCCACATACCGTGAGCGGTAAAAACTGGTACGGCGTAGCGGCCATGGAGGAGGAGCTCGAGCAGCTACTCACCCAGCGCGGCTACCCGGCCCTGCGCACTACCGCCCCCACCCCAGACGAGACCGCTCCGCTGCGGCTGTGCTTCCTCGGGAGGCCCAACGTGGGCAAGAGCTCGCTCACGAACCAGCTGCTAGGCTCGCACGCCAGCATTGTGAGCGAGGTCTCTGGCACCACGCGCGATAGTATCGACACCCCCTACACCGACGCTGAGGGGCATGAATACGTCCTCATCGACACCGCCGGACTGCGGAAGAAGGGCAAGGTAGGGAGATCTCTGGAGTACTGGAGCACGGTGCGTACCCGTCAGGCCATTGAGCGGAGTGACGTGTGCATCGTCATGCTAGACGCTCTGGACGGGGTCACGCACCAGGACCTCACCATCATCGGCGAGGTAGTAGACGCCGGCAAGGGGCTCATACTGGGGGTGAATAAATTTGACCTGGTATACGAAAAAAGCCGTACCGAGGAGGAGTCAGATGACCGAGAGCTAGCCGAGGTGAAGATGTGGGGCGAGGACCTCAACGATATCAAGCGCCGCTACCTGCACTACATGGGGGTGAAGATCGGCTTTGCGCGGTGGGCCCCGGTGGTGTTCTTCTCCGCACACACCGGCAAGGGCACGCAGACCCTCCTGCTGAATGCCCGTAACGTACAAGCCGAGCGCCGCAAGCGCATCTCTACCTCTGAGCTCAACCAGTTCCTGCCCGAGATCTACTACGGGCATGTGCAGCCCAGCTACCAGAACCGCCAGGGCAAGATGAAATATATGGCGCAGGTGAGCGTCTCGCCACCGCATTTTGTCATCCATGTGAATACCACAAAGGCCTTCCACCGCACCTACAAGCGCTATATAGAGAACGCCCTGCGCAAGCAGTATGGCTTCCACGGTACGCCGATAAAGCTCACCCTGCGAGATAACGACAGTGAGTAGAGACAGAAAAAAAGCCGCTATCCACAGTGAATAGCAGCTTATAGTATTCGTTAATTTCAAATTTCAGAAATATAAAATTTATAATCCCCAATACGTCTTAAGTAGAATTTTCCTGGTTTACACCGTTCATTATACCATTCATTCTTCTTTATCTCGTATTTCCCTTTGGTTGTAGTACCCGTAGCACTTATTACTTTCCAGTAAACGACTATTACCGCAGTCTCGTCTCGACATTCCCAAGGACCATATACTTCAAAATGATACTGATTTCTAAATAGGAAAGCAAGAGAAACTTTAATTCCTGTAGGAGTCGTTTCTTCTAATGTAAGTTTTGGATTATCATATAGTTGCTTGATAAAATTTTCAATGGTGAAAGTATGAACTATGGGTTCAAAAGTGTTCAACCTTAACCTGGAGAAAAACTGTAACAATGGAATTATAATAATAAATGCAAGCAGGATCTTTACAAAAAAGGGAAGTGTGTTCCATATGTCCAATAGTGTGTCCACAAGTCTTAAATTTAATTTATATGTGAAAAAATAATTAGATAATAGAACCTTTATACTGACCAAAGATGTTTCTCTCGATAATCAATGTCACCGAGTCATTATGGTTCTGTTCTTTCTCAGTAAGTATTACTAGCACAGGAATACCATTTTTCAGTATTCGATAAAAATATCTCACCTTAATCATAGCCTTGTCATCTGAAGTAGAGCACTCCAGAAGAGTACACTTCCCCGATCCTGTCACTCCAAGGGCAGTAAAATCAGGCCACGACAATGAGGACCCAAGGGAATGATTAGCCATCTCAGAGAGATCAATAGTGCTTTCTAATACAACACGATAAGTGAAGTAGCGCAATAATAGGTACAAAACAAACAGGCCTAAAGCCAGCAAACACAAACAGATAATACTCATAATTAATGTATGTTTTTATATGTGAAAAAAATAGTTACCACAAACGCTCTACAGCGGCTGAGGGAACGATTCTATGGGTCACATTTTATTTCAAAGAGCAAGGGGTAGAGCGTTTTTCCTCTCTCCCCTCTCCGGCATATCGCACTAATACCGGCACTGTACTACAAACCTTTCAACTTGTCAAGCCGCTATTAATCTCTCCCCTGGCGCACATGGGCCAGTCGCCAGGCGGTTATCTCGGCATGGTGGCCACTGAGCAACACCTCAGGCACGCGCATACCCTGGTACTCCGCCGGCCGGGTGTAATGGGGGTACTCCTGTGCGCGCCCCAGTGCCAAGCTGAAGCTCTCCTCCTTGGCGCTCGCATCATTGCCCAGTACCCCGGGTACCAGCCGCGCCAGGCTATCCATCAGCACTTGCGCAGGCAGCTCCCCACCACTGAGCACATAGTCCCCTATGCGGAGTTCCTCATCTACCAGAGCCTCCCGCACGCGCTCGTCTATGCCCTCGTAGTGCCCGCACAGCAGTATCATCCGCTGCAGCTGGCGTTGTTCTACATACTCCTCACAGCGCTGCTGCGTCAGTGCTAGCCCCTGAGGCGTGAGGTAGATGACCGGCGCGTGGTCATCTGCCAGGGCCTTCACGGCCTCTATGGCGGCAAAGAGCGGCTGGCAGAGTATCACCATGCCCGCGCCACCACCGTAGGGCACGTCGTCTACCTTGCGGTGCTTGTCAGTGCTATAGTCGCGGATGTCATGCAGCACCACCTCTATATGCCCTGCCGCCACTGCACGGCCGATGATAGACGTGGTGAGAAAGCTCTGGAAGGCCTCGGGGAAGAGCGTCAGCACGTCGAATCGCATACCCCGCATAGTGGCTATCTGGGGGCTGGTGTCAAGCCAGGGTAAACGCAGCAGACTCCCTTGACACCAGCGCAGATATGTCTATGAGTACGCTGTACTGAGACACGAGATGGCCTATACCCTCACCGCTACCAAACGAGACACTCGCCACAAGCACTCTGCACGAGAAGCCCGTGCCGCCAATACCGTGCCCGCGGTGGTGTATGGCTCTGCAGTGCAGCCCCAGGCGATTGCACTCCCCTACTCTGCGGTGCTAAAAACCTACCGTGACGCCGGAAGCTCCAGCATCATCACGCTGGACGTAGAAGGGAAAAAGCACGATGTGCTGATCCACGATATCCAGCTCCACCCCGTGAAGGACACCATCCTGCACATAGACTTCCAGGCCGTGAAGGCCGGCGAGAAGATCATCGTGCAGGTACCCATAGAGTTGGTGGGCGAGTCTCGCGCAGTGAAAACACTGGGAGGTATCCTCGTGCACGACCACGACACCATTGCCATCCGCTGCCTGCCCAAGGATATCCCGGCGGAGATCACGGTAGATATCAGCGTGCTGAAGGACATCCATGACCACATCTGCGTAAAAGACCTCTCTCTAGACCCCAAGAAACACGAGGTCATGCACCTGGAGCCGGGATCCCCCGTGTGTAGTGTGACCGGCCACAGCACCGCTGAGGAAGAGAACAGCACTGACGCGCCCGTAGAGCCAGAAGTCATCGGTGCGGCGGCGTCTGAAGAGGATGCGGAATAGGTATATTGTCAAGCCGTAAGCAAAAGAGATACCTCGCATGGCGGGGTATTTTTTGCTAGACTGGGGGTATGCGTATAGAGTTTAGCGGCGCCGCACAGAACGTCACCGGGTCCAAGCACCTCCTGCACATCAACGGGAAGAAGGTACTGCTGGACTGTGGGCTCTTCCAGGGTCGTCGCACAGAGGCCGATACCGCCAACCGGCACTTCCCCTTTGACGCGGATGAGCTGGACGCGGTGGTGCTCAGCCACGCGCACATAGACCACTCGGGGCTGCTGCCACTGCTGGCCAAGTACGGCTATACGGGGCCCATCTACTCCACCCACGCCACGCGCGATCTCTGCTCCATTATGCTGCCAGACGCCGCGCATATACAAGAGAGCGATTATGACTTTATCAAGCTCCAGCAGCAAAACCCAGAGGTAGAGCCGCTCTACGATATGCAGGACGCCGAGAAGACGATGACGCTCTTCCGCAGTGTGGAATTCGGCCAGGCCTTCAGCCCAGTACCGGGGATGGAGGTGACCTTCCACGACGCGGGGCATATCCTCGGCGCGGCGATGGAGGAGATAACCCTGCAAGACGATGACACCGGCCAGACGGTGCGGCTGGGGTTCACGGGGGACCTAGGGCGGCGCGACATCCCCATCCTCAAGAACCCCAAGCAGCTGCGAGACCTGGACGTGCTCATTACCGAGTCGACCTACGGGAACCGCAACCATGATGAAATCCGTGACGTGGAGGGCGCTATCACCGAGAAAATCCGTGCGGTAGCGGAGCGCGGCGGGAAGATCATTATCCCGGCATTTGCCGTGGGGCGCACGCAGGAGGTACTGTATATCTTCCGAGAGATGCAGCGCGCGGGCACCCTACCAGATATCCCCATCTTTGTAGATAGCCCGCTGGCGGTACGCGCTACAGAGATCTTCCGCCTGCACCGAGGAGAATTTGACGCCGAGTTCCAGCGCATGCTGGAGAGCGGTATTGCCCCCTTTGCCGAGGTAGATGGCGTGCACTACATCACTGACGTAGAGGAATCTAAGAAGCTCATCGACTTCCCCGGCAGCTGCATTATCATCTCTGCCAGTGGCATGTGCGAGGCCGGCCGAATAAAGCACCACCTGGCCAACCATATGGGAGACCCCAAGAATCTCGTATTGGTAGTGGGGTTCATGGCCGAGAATACCCTGGGGCGCAAGATAGTAGACGGCGAGAAAGTCGTGAATATCTTCGGGAATCCCTATGAAGTCCGCGCGGAGGTGATGATCGTTCGGGCGTTTAGCGGGCATGCAGGGCATGATGATCTGCTGCGGTTTGCAGACCGCACCGGCAGCCCCCAGCAGCTCTTCCTCGTCCATGGTGAGTCGGACGTCATGCAGAGCTACATGCGCGACCTGGGAGACCTCAAATCCCTCCAACGGAGCTACATCGCGGCGCCCTGCCCCGGGGAGATCTGGGAGCTGGGCCCCGAAAAATCCTGGCGCCGTACGGCTGAGCTCAACCCCGTAAGCGCCCGCTATATGCCCGCAACGAGCTATTGTATGCTCTCTCAGCACTACGAGCGTGATGATATTGCGCTCCCCAACACCGAGCAAATGACGGAGAACACCACCCTCACCAGCGCTAAGCAGAGCCGCCACACACGCGCCACCACGCCAAAACTCACCCCCAAATCAGCAAAGCTCACCCACCAGCAGCGTGACTACGCCGCTGGGCACAACCCCCATTACGTTAGTGATAACCCGCAAGATACCGTCCAGGTAGGGGGAGATATCCCCTGGGAGCTGCTGAGCAAGCGGGAGAGAAAGCGTCTACGAGGGAAGATCTCCAGCCGGAAGCGCTTCCGCAAGACCCAGCGTACTACACGCCATGCCCAGCGGAGGAATAAATACCGGCGCAAACGCTAGCCTATGGACTCCACCACCCCGCACCGCGTCTTCCGTATGGCCTTCAGCAGCCTCTATGCCTGCTATACCCAGAAGGTGACGAAGAAGTACCGCAGCACCGAGGAACTGGATACAGTCATCTGCTGGCTCACGGGGTATAGCCGAGAGGCACTAGCGACGCTGCGAGAGAGCGACACAGACCTCCAGACCTTCTTTGCTGAGGCACCGCAGATGCACCCCGCGCGGGTGCTCATCACGGGGAAGATCTGCGGCGTGCAGATAGACGCGATAGAAGACCCCACCATGCGCTCCATCCGCTATCTGGATAAGCTCGTAGATGAGCTCGCGAAGGGCCGCCCACTGGAGAAAATACTCCGGAAGTCCTAGCCCACGGGCATGCTACATCGCCTCTGGCACCGGTATCCCGAGGATAGAGAGCCCCGCCACCAGCACCTCCAGGGTCTTCTCAGCCAGCTGCAGGCGGCTACTGCGCACCGGCTCCGCAGCGTCTAAGATCCGTACACTACTGTAGTAGCGGCTCCATTCTTGTGCCAGCTCGAGGATATAAGTAGCCACTGTGGTAGGGTTGCGGTCACGGCCGGCGGACTCCAGCACGGCTCCCCACTGGAGAATAAGCGCCCCCAGAGCCCGTTCTTCGCCTCCCAGCACTGGCGCAGTTGTGGCATCATACCCCCCCGATTTCTCCAGCAGCCGACGGATCCGCACCCCCGCATACTGTATATACGGCCCCGTAGCACCCTCAAACCGCACACTAGCCGCCGCGTCATACACCATATTACGCTCGGGCGTCACGCTGAGGATGTAGTACTTCCACGCCGCATTCATGATCTGCTCCGCCGTGAGAGAGACCTGCTGCGCGTCCCAGTCGTCGTGCCGGGCCAGTATCTCCTCCCGCGCCAGCGCTGAGAGCTCATCCATCAGGTCATCAGCGTGCACCACATGGCCCGTACGGCTGCTCATCTTGCCCGTGGTCAGCTCCATCGTACCATAGCCAATATGCGTCAGGTGCTCCCGGCTCAGCAGCCCCAGCTTCTCCAGCAGGAGGAAGAGCACCTCAAAGTGGTAGGCCTGACGGTAGTCAGTGATGTAGATGAGCTCGTCGGGGTGCCACTCGTTATAGCGCGCCACGGCCAGTGCGAGGTCCTGCGTAATGTAGATACTGGTACCATCAGCCCGCTGGACGATCTTCTGGTCATAGCCGTCCGCGGTGAGGTCCGCCGCTATAGCGCCATCTGCCAGTGTAGTAAATACCCCCCTGCGCAGTCCGTCGGCCACCAGCTGCTTACCGTCTTCATAGTGCGCCGACTCATAGTACCACTTGTCAAAGGTCACCCCCTGGCGCGCGTAGGTCTTGTTCCAGCCCTCATACACCCAGCCATTCATCAGCTCCCAGAGCGCTCGTACGCTCTTATCACCTGCCTCCCAGGCCTGTAGCATAGCCTGCGCGCCCTCGTCAGTCAGCCGTCCCTCGTCCTTTAGCGTGCTAAAGAGCACATAGTAGTCGCCCACCAGGTGGTCTGGTTTGCGCCCGGTACTGGCCGGCGTCGCGCCGTCTCCTGCTATCTCATAGGCCAGCATCGACTTGCAGATGTGCGTCCCCCGGTCATTGATGATACTCACTGCCGTCACCGCCGCCCCATTAGCCCGCAGCAGGTGCACCAGGCTGTCGCCCAGCGCGTTATTGCGCATATGCCCCAGGTGCAGGGGTTTGTTGGTATTCGGGGAGGAGAACTCCAGCACAATGTGCCGCCCGCTAAACTGCTGAGAGGCTACAGGCGTAGAGAGCACCTGCGCAAAGTACCACGCCGCGCTGCAAGTGATGTTGAGGTAGGGCCCCTGCGCGTCCAGCTTCTCTACCCAGGGGAGGGGCTCCAGCGCGGTCTGTACTTGCTGGAGGATCGCCACCGGACTCTGCCGCAGCGCCTTAGCGAGCGAGAAACACGTCAGCGCGATGTCTCCCTCCGCATGCGCCGGCACCGGCCGCAGCTCTACCCCGAGCGCGATTTCCTCCCCCAGAGACTGCCGAATCACCGTGCGCAGAGCGTCTTGCATAGCCGCAGTATGCTACAAAGAGCCTGCTATGCAAGTGAGATTCTCCCCCACAAACACTTGACAATATATATATATGGGTTATTGTGAGGCTGCGTCCCACTGTGGTGGGGTGCTGGCTCTCTTATATAGCGGAAGAGGAAATGATGAGGAAATAGCTCAGCTGGCAGCATTGCTGCGAGTTGGGATATTTCTTCATTCATTAAAACCAAAAAAAATATGAAATTTTTTATGACAGTAGCCTCATGGCTACAAAGAATTTTTACCCCTAATGATTACAAAGAAAAAATAATAAAAAAGTTCTACGAACAACTAGCTCTAAAAGGCCTAGAAGTTCATGTAGTCATTTACGAAGTCTGTCACCCAATAACAACTATTCTTTTGGGAACAGCACAGTACACATTCCTAGAGATTGTAGTAGATACAGAAAACGGCAATCGGATAGAGAAAACGGCACTGAGGGCACGACTAGCTACTCTTCTAGAACCACACAAAGATGATATAATACTACCTAGACCATATTATAGGGTAAGTGGCGGTTCTTTCACTGATGTTAATAGAGCAAAAAAATGTAGTCTGTCTGCTATATCGACCATAATAGAATGTGTCGAAAAAAACCAATACGAGCCTGGTTACTATCCGATCGAGAAATGAGTAAAGAGGATGTTTTCCTCCTCCAATGCTGACAACGGTAACTGGCTGCATATTCTATAGCAGCCATTCCAAAACAAAAAAAGGTGCTTATTCATGTGAGTAAGTACCTTTTTCCCGTGCCTACTCATTCCTCCACCCGGGTGAAGCGCCGGCACTGCTGCCCCTCCCACTCCACCATTTCGCTCCACATACTGGCTGGCCGTGCCCAGAGCGTCCCCTCCGCCAGTGACCGATAGAACACCAGCACCTCCAATGTCTCGCTGTGGTGGCCCATGCCGATGACCTCATAGAGCCTCCCCTTATAGTGGCGGTAGGTGCCGGGGACCACCCGAGTCTCCAGCGCCGGCAGAGTCTCTCTCATACCCCTACCCTAGCGGCAAACTCCCCCCGGTCAACTTGCCAGCAGGGCAGGAATCCGCATACTGCGCGCATGACCACCCACGCCCGAGACCAGCGCACCGTCCGCCTACAGAAAGCCGAGGCCTGGCAGCAGCTCCTCGGCTATACCTATGCCAAGCACTACGACCGCACGCACACCGCGCTACAGGCCATTACTGTGTGTGAGAGAGAACCTCTCAGGCCCGTGGAGGCGGTGACGGCCGACTGCCATGATGCGGCGCGAGTCTGTGGGAGGATCACGCAGATGCGCGAGATGGGCAAGCTCGCCTTCCTCCGGCTGCAAGACGCCAGTGGCAGCCTGCAGATCTGCCTGAATGGGGAGGTCCTGGGTGACACTATGCCGCAGATGCTCCGCCTGCTAGATATGGGGGACTTCTGTGGCTTTGGTGGCGAGTTCTTCATCACGAGGAAAGGCGAACCCACGCTCATGGCACGCACCATCACTCCACTGAGTAAGGCCCTGCTGCCACTACCAGAGAAGTTCCACGGCCTGACGGATACCGAGGCCAGCTACCGCCAGCGCTACCTAGACCTGCTGAGTAATGAGGATACCTATGCGCGGTTCCAGCTGCGGAGTAAGGTGATCCGCACCATACGCCGCTTCCTCGACGAGCGAGACTTCACCGAGATAGAGACGCGCACCCTTGGCCTACAAACCGGCGGAGCGCTGGCCAGGGTGTTTGAGACGCACCACAACGCGCTGGATACCCCTATGGTGCTGCGCATTGCGCTGGAGATAGACCATAAACTCGCCATGACGGGCCGGTTCGAGCGGGTGTATGAGATCGGCAAATGCTTCCGGAATGAGGGCACTGACCCCTCACACCTGCAAGAATTCACCATGCTGGAGTGGTACGCCGCCTATAAAGACATGCACTGGAGCATGCAAGAGATGCAGCGGCTCTTCCACACCCTGCTGGATGAGTGCCTCGGTACCCGGCAGTTCACCGTGCTAGATAAGCAGGGCCAGCCCGTACTCATCGACGCCAGCGCTGCCTTCCCGCAGGTAAACTTTGCCGAGCTGCTGCTGGTCCACGCGGGGCTAGATATCTTCTCCGCCAGTGATGAGACGGTGCGTACCATGGCCGTAGAGCAGTACCATCTGCCCGCCAATGAGGCCGAGAAGACCAGCCGCGCCAACCTGCTGGACTACATCTATAAGAAATCAGCCCGCCCGCACCTGGTGCAACCCACCTATGTGATGCACTACCCCACGGAGCTCAAACCCCTCGCGCGGCCTAATGGCGACGGTACCAGCGAGTGCTATCAGCTGGTGTTGGCCGGATGGGAGATCATGAACGCCTATGGCGAGCTCATCGACCCACGCACGCAACGCCAGCTACTGGAGGAGCAGGCCGCGGCCAAGGACGCCGGTGATGAGGAAGCCATGGAAGTCAATGAGGAGTTCCTCACCGCAATGGAGCACGGTATGCCGCCGATGACCGGCTTTGGCATGGGTATAGACCGCCTGGTGGCGCTGCTCACCACCCAGCCGAACCTGCGTGACGTGGTGCTCTTCCCCATGATGAAAGAAGACAAGCCGCCGCTTTCTCATAGAGAAGCAGAGGAAGCCTACCGACGGAAGAAAGTGGTAGTCATTGCTGACCCTAGCAAACCACTGGGGTCTATGGCGAACGCTCTGGCACAGCTGGGTATCAGCATTGGGGGGCACTCTCATCAGCCGCTCTTTCATGCTAATACGCTTGAAGATGCTGATGGACAGGTACACTACACAGACTGCTTCTACGGTATGGTGAATCTCGCCGGGACGCAAGAGGACATGCACCATTTCCTCGACGCGTGCTACAGGGCCAATATCCAGGTATTTGATTTCTCCCAGATCATGCGACAAGCCCATACTGACCGTCAAATGCGAGAAGGCTACCACGCCCAAAAAACTCACGAGATAGACTACTACGCCGTGGGAGCACTCGTCCCCGCGGACTTTGAGCGAGAGTTCCTCAGCACGCTCTCCCTCTATGGCGCTGCGTAAAACCGCTTGACAAGTCTAACAACCTATAGTACAGTCCAGAGCATAGTGGCGCTGGTTACCCCCTGTAGTCACTATAGAACGCTTTACCTCACTACACTGGTAGGGAGGTATCTGGTCTTTGACGCTTCTTCGTGTCGATTATTACTTCCATATTTTTTCACTTCAAAATTAGAAAACTATGACAACAACAACTACGCGCAGCCTGCGGAATATCCCGCTGCTGTACCTGACCAGTCTCTTCATGGGGCTGGGGAACTGCTGGGCGCCGATTATGGTGCTCTACCAGCTGCAGCTCATCGGTATGAGTATGACGCAGGTCATGCTGGGCGAGGCAGCCTTTGCGGCGTCTCTTGTGCTGCTGGAGGTGCCCACGGGCATCGTAGCCGATAAGTACGGCCGGCGGACATCGCTCCTACTGGGGCGGGGTATCCATGCTATAGGGATCCTGCTATTTGCGCTCTCACAGAGCTTTGGGGGGATTATCCTGAGCCAGGTAATTGCTGGACTCGGGCTTGCGCTGGAGTCCGGTGCTGATGACGCCCTGCTCTAAGACTCTCTCCTGGAGGGTAATGCGAGAGAGCGATACCCCGTGGTCGCCTCCCGGCTCCGCACCATTGAGCGTGCTGCAGCTGTGGTGGCTACTGCAGGGGCAGGCATTATCGCCCTCCACTATGGTATGCGCAGTCTGCTCTGGGTGGCCCTGGGGTTCTCTGTCATCACAGCAGGGCTCCAGTGGTGGCTCACAGAACCGCGCCTCCATGACGCCGCGCATGAACGGCCCCCTATGCTCAGCTACGCACTCCGGGCAGTGGGGACGCTACGATCCTCGCGCTTGGTGTGGTGGCTGATGCTCTTTGCCATGGGGATAGGCGTGGGGATGAAACTCTCCTTCCATACGCTGAATCCTTACTGGGAGGTGCACCATGTGCCGATAGTGTGGTTCGGCTATGCGCTAGCGGGGTATAACCTGCTGGCGGCACTGAGCAGTCTGCTCAGCCCCTGGCTCATGCGGCTGCTGGGCGAGAAGAGGGTGCCCTGGGGCATTGTGGCCATCGTGTGTGGCGGCTTTTTCCTCATGGCACTGCTGGAGGTAACGCCGCTCTGGGCAGTGCTCTTGCCCGCTATCTTCCAGATACCACGGGAACTCTTCCCCCTCTGGACCAATAGGGTGATCCATGAGCATACCCGCAGCCAAGAGCGCGCCACCACCCTCAGCATGAAATCACTGATGGGGCAGCTATCGCAGATGCTATACCTGCCACTCTTTGGCCTGATGACCGACACCTGGAGCCTCCAGACCGCCTATTTCCTCACAGCTCTCCTCATGCTGGTACTCAGCGCCATCGCCATTAAACAGATGTGGAAGACCCCCCATAATGGTGGGCAGGGAGGCTCTGTGTCTTTTGCGGCGCATCAGACAAATACCCCTGCGCGCTCGCAATGACCTGTGATAAGTGCCTGACTCCTTGTGAGCGGGCACTTTTTTCAGGGCAAGAGACAGTAAAAGAGTACCCTTAGCGCATCTTATTCCGCAGGAATGCAGGGGTATCCAGCTCGTCTTCCTCCATACTGGGGCCACGTCGCGGAGCTGTCTCTGCTCTCGTGCCCCCACCGAAGGCCTTGCGCATCAGGCTCGCGTGGCCGTCCTTTTTCTCCGCACTCTCCGCAAAGCCCGTAGCCACCACGGTGATCTTGATCTCGCCCGTGTAGTCCTCATTCATCACCGCACCAAAAATAATATTCGCGTCCGGGTCAGCATTCTCAGTGATCAGCCGCGACGCCTCATCTACCTCATACATGCTGAGGTCCGCTCCCCCGGTGATGTTAAAGAGGATCCCCTTTGCGCCGCTAATGCTCTGCTCCAGCAGTGGCGACTCTATCGCGGCCTTGGCGGCATCCGTGGCGCGCGTCTCCCCCGCACCATAGCCTATCCCCATCAGCGCCGTGCCCGCATCCTTCATCACGCTCCGCACGTCGGCAAAGTCCACATTCACCAGCCCATGTATCTGTATGAGATCCGCAATGCCCTGCACCCCGTTACGCAGTACTTCGTCCACCACGCTGAAGGCATCGGTTATGGGCGTTTTGCGGTCGATGATACTGAGGATGCGGTCATTCGGGATGGTAATAAGCGTATCCACACTGGCCTTCAGCTCCTCCAGGCCATTATGCGCCTTCTTCTGCCGCGCTTGACCCTCAAAGCTAAAGGGCTTTGTCACAATGCCTACCGTCAGTGCCCCGAGGCCGCGAGCAATACTGGCCACTACCGGCGCTGCCCCTGTGCCCGTGCCGCCCCCCATCCCTGCCGTGATGAACACCATATCCGCGCCCTTCAGTGCCTCTTTTATCTCCTCCGCTGATTCATCCGCCGCATGCCGCCCGGTCTCGGGGTTGGCTCCCGCGCCCAGGCCCTTGGTG
Source organism: Candidatus Peribacteria bacterium (assembly GCA_020632335.1). Classification (GTDB taxonomy): domain Bacteria; phylum Patescibacteriota; class Gracilibacteria; order UBA4473; family UBA4473; genus JACKFV01. Next base: position 18,221 of record JACKFV010000002.1, on the reverse strand, counting down.
ATCTCTCGCCCGATGTGGATCTTCGTCGCTGCAGGACTATGGTAGAGCGCCTGCGCGTCAGTATTAATGGCGATGAACTCCACGTTCTCCATGTCGCTCTGCACCATGCGCGTGATGGCATTATTGCCTCCCCCCCCCACGCCAATCACCTTGATGTTCGCCACGGGCGTCGCGGTGGGCATCTGCATAGGGGTGAGCTTGGGCGCTGTAGCGGGCTTAGTACTCGCGATGCGCTCTGCCACCTTCTTCTGCTCCATAGCCGTTCTCAGAATGTCCTTCATAGGAATTAGGGTAGTAAACTCTTGAAAAAATCCATCACCGAGCGGAACGCGCCGCCCATGTTAAAGTCCCAGAAACTCCGCTGTACCCCGTGCCGATGCGCATAGTGCAAAAGCCCGATGACACTCGAATAAGCGGGGTCTTGCGCGCGGTCGAGGATGCCCTCGATATCTTTTGGTGTGCCGATCTTCACCGGCAGCCCCAGCACCTCACGGGAGAGCTCCACCAGCCCCGGCACCTTCACCCCGCCTCCACACAGCACCGCGCCGGCCGGCAGCATGCCATCACGGCCGATCTGCTGTAGCTCGTCCTTCACCAGCATGAAGATCTCGTAGTACCGCGCCTCGATTATCTTGGCGATAAAAGCCCCCTCCACGGTGTGAATGTCAGTGTTCGAGACGCTCCCCAGGTCTACCATATAGCGGTCTGAGACGTCTGCGGGGTCCGCCGTACCGTACTTCAGCTTGACCTGCTCGGCGGTATCTACCGCGCAGCGCAGGCCAATGGCCAGGTCATTGGTCACGTGTTCGCCCCCCACCGGCAGCACCGCCGAGTACAGTACTGTGCCCTCCTCATACACCACCACGTTGGTACTGCACGCCCCTATCTCGATGAGCACGCACCCCAAGTCCTTCTGCTTGCGGTCCAGCACGCTCTCGCTACAGGCCAGCATACTGGGCACCACTTCGGTCACGTTCACACCCGTGTGGTAGAGCGTTTTCTCCAGATTGCGGATAGCGCCCGTCTCCCCACTCACAATGTGCGCCTCTACCTCCAGCCGGATCCCGCTCATGCCCACGGGGTACTTCACTCCGTGCTGGCTATCCACCGCAAAGCGCTTGGGGAGGATCTTGAGGATCTCCCGGTTGGCAGGCATACTCACACTGCGCGCGGCGTCTATTACCCGGTCCACGTCGTTCTCGGTTATCTCAGCATTCTGACCATTAATGGCCACGACCCCCTGGCAGTCGTCGGTGCGGATGAAGGGCCCGCTCACACTAGTATAGGCGTTGAGGATCTGCCGGCCACTCATGCGTTCGGCCTCCTCTAGCGCGGTGGAGATGTTCACCGCCGCCTCTTCTATATCCGTTATGCGGCCCTTGCGTACGCCCTCACTGGGGGCACTCCCCACACCGATGATATTCACAATGTTGCGCCGCTCGTCTACCGTTGCTACCACTGCACGGATCCGTGAAGACCCGATGTCGAGTGCCGTGAGTACAGAGCTCTTTGCCATGAGAATACAGTGCGAGAAATTCACCCTCGTCCCCTACAGGCTCACTCTAGGCAGCTCCAGCAGGCTGCGCAACTTTTTTTCTAGTATGGCAGAGGACTGAACCACTTTCCTGTTCTCAGCGCGCAGCTCTCAGAGAGTATTGCAGAGTAAATCGCGTCATAATATTTCTCCCGAGAAGTCCCCCGGTGCTCGTGAACACAATACGGGTTCACTCGAGAAATAGCCCCTCTAGAAGCAGCACAACGCCATATGCTTGACATTGTAGAGCAATACATGCAGAATATACAGATGGATTTCTCTGCCCTCACGGCCGCCAGCACTGCTATAGCGGCTATCCTCCTGAATAAAACCTTCCTGCTGTGCGTGGGGCTGTCTATGCTTCCCATCATGGCGTGGGTGTGGTACTTTAACCAGAACCACCCCGAGAAGGCCCGCTATGTGCTGGTGACCTTCACCGCGGGCATGCTGAGCATCATCCCCATCAAACTCTACGAGCAGTACTGGGATATCGCCCTGTGGAAGTTCGAGCATATCGACCTCTTCCGCGCCATCGCCGACCTCGTGCACCTCCCGTCGCTCGACACCCTGCTAGCCTACGTAAGCCTCAATACCCTGGTGAGCCTGGGGTTCTACTGCTTCTCACTGGTGATGATGTTCCTGCTGGAGGTAGTACTGCTGCGAGATAATAGCCTCAAAACCTTCCTCCATAAGGCCAAAGTAGCCTTCGAGAGTCCGTGGATCTTTGCGTCGGTGGGGGTGCTTACGGGGCTGCTGGCCTATGGGGTCAATAGCACACTCAGCCATGTGGCGTGGCTCTTCATCGTGGTGGGCATGCTGGAGGAGTACCTCAAGCACCTGGTGCTGCGCTTCAGTGGTGAGGACAAGATCTGCTCGGTAGATGATGCGCTGCAGTACGCTATCTTTGTGGCGCTGGGCTTTGCCTTCATCGAGAACATCATGTACCTGCTGGACTTTGCTACCCTGAATCCCATCGGCACGCGTATGTTCTGGATGTTCTACCTGCTGCGGTCGTCGGTCAGTGTGCTGGCGCACGTGTCGTTTAGCGGTATTCTCGGGTACTTCTACGGCATAGCGCAGTTCAGCCACCGGGTGATGCGAGAAGCTAGCAGCACAGCCCACCCCTTCAAATGCCTGCTGCAGCGGCTCCTCCACTGTAAGAAATGCACCCTCTACCACGAGGAAAAAATGATGGAGGGCATGCTCATCGCTATGGGGCTGCACGCGGTATTCAACGTACTGCTGGAGTACAACCGGCTGCAATATGTCATCCCGATGATACTGCTGCTCTTCTTCGTCATCTTGCAGCTCTACCACCGTAAAGACATGTACGAGCGCGAGGGCCTGCTTACCGACTTCGACGAAGGAGAGATAAAGAGCGGCCGCCAGATCATCCTCCCCTAGCCTAGCCACACCCCCACCATATAGGCCACTACCGCGCTCACCCCGCCGATGAGCAGAAGCTCCAGCACGCTGCGCAAGAGCTGCTCTCCCAGTATCCGCCACTTCAGCACCCCCAGCAGCACAAAGGCCGCCACCGTAGCCGCGCAGGCACCATACCACGCTTGCTGAGACGTCAGCCCGTCAAAGAAGAAAGGGATCAGCGACACCGACCCAAATACCAGAAACGACACCAGCGTCGCCAGGCCCGTCAGCAGCGGGTTTACCCCACGGGGGTCGGGCATCTCGTGCTTGTGCTGCAGGAGCCAATCCGTCCAGTAAGCGGGGTTCTGCGCATAGAGCTCCATGAGCGTCTGCGCCTGCGGCGGTGTAAAGCCCTTCTCCTGGAGGATACGCTGTGTCAGTACCCGCTCAGCCGTGGTGTCCTGCGCTAGCAGCGCGCCCTCTTTCTCGTGCAATATAGTGAAGAGCTCCTGCTCGCTCTTGACACTGAGGTAATTGCCCAGGCCCATGCTCGTCCCATCGGCAAAGAGGTTCGCCAGGCCGAAGAGCAGCACGGTCATGAAGCTCAGCTGCAGGGTGTTATCCGCCTCTAGCGCCGCGCCACTGAACCCCGCCACCACCGCAAAAGTCGTCACAATGCCGTCTACACCACCATAGATGATCTCCTTGAGGTACTCGGTCATGGTGCTATGGAGCCGTGTAGGGGTAGTGGTCATCGCCAGCCACTGTGATGATATACCGCTCGCCGTCAAATTTCTATGCCACCAGAATACTCCAAATCCTCCTCGCCCCCCACGCCGCCAGCGCTATAGTGAGGCCATGTACGCTCTCATCTATGTGCGTGGTACGCAGGCACTCTACACCTGGAGAGTGACCGAAGTGGTACGCCCAGGAGCGCTGGTGTGGGTACAGTTTCGGCATCGCCAGCGCCTGGGGCTCATCATCAGCCTGCAGCGTGACCCTCCAGCGGACGTCTCTCCAGAGAAAATACTCCCCATAAAGGGCGTCCTCCACCCGGAGTTCTTGCCTGAGTCTACCCTCGCGCTGCTCTCCCACACCGCGCGCACCACGCTCACGCCTCTTACCAGGGTGCTCTCTCACACCGTGCCCGAGGCATATTTTCGCTCCCCCAGGCCCGTAGAGCGCACGGCCTACCTGCAGCTCAGTACAGCGCCCCCACCCCCCGTACGCGGGCAGAAGCAGCAGCTCCTCCTCGCCCTGCTAGCAGAGTCCCCCACCCTCCCCGAGGCAAACGCGCGCCAGCACGTCAGCCAGCAGACCATCACCTCGCTCCTCCGTCAGGGGGTAGTCCGGCGGGTATACGGCGCCATAGCGAAGCCCCCCACAGGCAGTGCCACGCGGCCGCTCCATACCCTCACCCCACAGCAGCAGCAGGCTCTGGAGGCAATAAAGACTGCCAAGAAGCCCGTGCTGCTCTATGGGGTCACCGGCAGTGGCAAGACGGAGGTCTATAAGCGCCTCTGCCAGCAGATATTACAAGAGTCACCCGACGCGCAAGTGCTGGTGCTGGTGCCCGAGATTGCCCTCACTCCGCAGATGGTGGCGCACTGGCAGGGGGCCTTCGGGGCTGAGAGCATCGCGGTCTTCCATAGTAACCGCAGCCCCACGCAGCGCCTGCAAAGCTACGAACGCCTACGCACCGGCGAGGCCCGTATCCTCATCGGGACGCGCTCGGCCATCTTCGTGCCACTCCCACAGCTGCGGCAGATCATCATCGACGAAGAGCACGAGTGGACCTACAGCGCGCAACAGTCGCCCCGCTACGTCACCCAGCACCTGGCTGAGTTCCTCCACCAGCACACCGGCTGCGGCCTGCTACTCGGCTCGGCTACCCCACGCGCCCAGTCCCTTGCCCATGTGCTAGCCGGGCGGTACCAGCTGGTAGAGCTCCCCGAGCGGATCTCCCCCCATACCCCGCCTGCCATAGAGCTCATCGACATGCGCCTAGAGCGCCGCAAAGGGAATGAGAGCCCGCTGAGCCAGGCCCTCTATACCGCGCTGAGAGAGACACTAAACCGTGGCGAGCAGGCCGTCCTCTTCCTCAATAAACGGGGGATGTGGGGCGTTACCTTCTGCGTGCACTGCGGGGCAGCCTGGCACTGCCCCCACTGCGACACGCCAATGAAGCTCCACGAAAAGGGCCAGAATAAGCGGCTCATCTGCCACCTCTGCGGCACTATGCAGCTCTATACGGGGGTATGCCCGGCCTGCCACCAGCCCGAGCTGCAGTATAGATCTTACGGTACGCAGGCGGTAGAGCAGTACCTGCAGAAGCGCTTCCCGGGGGTAGGCGTGCTGCGCGCCGATGCCGACACCACCACCCACAAGCAGGCACTGGAGCAGATGCTAGAGGACTTTGGGCAGCGCAGAGCACAGATTCTCCTCGGCACGCAGATGATCACCAAGGGGTTGGACTACCCCGCGGTCACGCTGGTGGGTATCCTCCAGGCCGATACGGGGCTCTACTTGCCCGACTTCCGCGCGGAGGAGCGGGTCTACCAGCTCTGTATGCAGGTAGCCGGACGCAGCGGCCGCCATCACCTCCCGGGCCAGATTTTCCTCCAGACCTTCAACCCAGAGCACCCACTCTGGCAGCACGTTCTGCAGCAGCAACCACTGCGCTTTCTCCGCCATGAGCTCGCGCTCCGAGAGCAGCTACACCTCCCTCCTACCACCGCTATGGCCAAGCTCACCCTCTCTCATACCGAGAAAGCCACCGCCTACACCACGGCTAAGAAAACCAAGGCGCTGCTGGAGCACCACGCAAGCCTCCTCTCGCTCAGCGCTGTCATCACGCTCGCGCCGGCTTTCTTCCCCCGTACGCACGGGAGGTACCACTTCCACATCTTCATCACCCTGCCGAGCGAAGCCCTCCTCCTCACCCTGCTAGAGCAGACCCCCCTGCCACTAGGCGCCCGGGTAGATATCCATCCGGTCTCCATCCTCTAGACAATAGCAACACGAGCGCTACAGTGGAGGTACTTACTTTCTCCCATGTTCCAGAACTTCTCCTTCGTCAATTTCTTCCATACCGTGCGCAAGCTCATCGGTATTGGCCTCACTATCGTGGGGGCGATTATGTTCCTCAATCCCTTCGCCAAGTACTACATTTTTGGCTTCCAGACCAGCAGCTACTTCAACCCACAGCAGGAGTGCTACTACGCCATGAACCAGATCGAACCACAGCGCTACAGCACCATGAAGGCATGCGTAGAAGACAAGATCACCTACGAGCGCCAGAACTACCGCCGCGAGAAGCAAGAGCAGATGGTAGACGGCTTCATCACGCTGCTGGTGGGGCTGGTCATCCTCTTCCTCCCCATGCGCAAGCCCCAGCAGGCATAGCACTATATTCGCCGCCGGTGTCAATCTCCCTCGCTTCCCAGCACCTCTCGTACACGGTAGAGTAGGAGTATGAAGCGCATACTCATAGCGGGGGAGAGCGGCGGCGGCATCGTCAGCACGGGGGAGATCGTCGCCCGAGCGCTGAAAAACCTTGGCTATTGGGTAGTCACCGAGCGAGAATTCCCCAGTCTCATCCAGGGCGGGCATGCCAGCTATAGCGTCTCCTTTGCCGATGAGCCTCTCTACGGCCTCTCTCAGCGGTGTGATATCCTCCTCTCCCTCAGCAAAATCGGCCTGCAGAGTTTCCTCCCACGCCTCATAGACGGGGGCTACCTGGTACACGGCTACGAGCGCCTCAGCGGCATACAGCCAGAGCTCGCCGAGTGTGAGCGCCGCCGCATACAGGTGGTGCACGTGCGCAGCCGAGAGAAAGCCATGGAGCTGGGAGGCACCGAACTGGTGAAGAATATGATCCTCCTCGGCATGCTCTGGAAGACCCTGGGGCTGCCACTGCCGGCACTGGAGAGCGAAATCACCCAGCAGTTTGGGAGTAAGCCCGCCCTCCTAGCGGTCGATCTCACCTGCGCGCAGTGGGGCTATAGCGCCGTCCAGCAGCAAAAATCCCTCCTCCCCCCTACGCAGAATCCGCCCCTCAGCCTCCTCACCGGCAACCACGCCATCGCTCTAGGAGCCATCCAGGCCGGGGTGCGCCTCTACGCGGCCTACCCCATGAGCCCCTCCACAGGCATCCTCAAGCACCTGGCCGAATACGCCGACGCCTATAACCTCATCGTCAAACAGGCCGAGGACGAGATCACCGCAGTGAGCCTGGTGTTGGGCGCCAACTACGCCGGTACCCGGGCGCTCACGGCTACGTCTGGGGGCGGCTTTGACCTCATGACCGAGACTCTCTCCCTCGCGATGATCACCGAGACCCCACTGGTTATCGTGCTCTGCCAGCGGCCCGGACCGGCCACAGGCCTCCCCACCTGGACTGCTCAGAGCGATGTACACCTGGCTCTATACGCCGGCCATGGCGAAGGCGCGCGCGTGGTGCTGAGCGTGAGTGACCCCGCCGACAGCTTTACCCTCATCCAGACCGCGCTCAACATCAGCGAGCAGGCGCAGGTGCCCGTCATTCTGCTGAGCGAAAAACAGATCTGCGAGCACCTCTACACCGTGGAGACCAGCAGCCTAGAGGCCTTCCCCATAGAGCGAAACCTCACTGCAGAGCCCCCAGTAGCAGCCGAGAAACCCACCCACGGCCTGCGGTATCAGCTCACCGAGAGTGGTATCTCTCCCCGCTGGGTACCCACAAAGGCACCCTCTGTCTTCTGCGCCAATAGTGATGAGCATACCCCCGACGGTACCCTCACTGAGGACGCCAGTGTCGCCAGCAGTATGTACAAAAAAAGGATACAAAAACTGAACCATATTCGTGATCACCTCATACCACCACCAGAATATATAGGTCCTCCAGAGCCAAATATAGCTTTCATTGGCTTTGGATCGAATAAAAATATTATGCAAGATGTTATTTCCCTTATGAGTATAAAAGGTGTACAAGTGGGCTACCTGCACTTCCCCTGCCTCTCCCCACTCGATACAAAGGCTATTAGCACCCTCCAGGAGCAGTGCAAGGGGAGAATCCACCTCATCGAGGGCAATGCCACCGGGCAGTTCGGCCAGCTTATCGAGCAGCACTGCGGCCCCCTCTTCCGCGGCAAACTGCTCAAGTGGGACGGCCGACCCTTCTACCAAGAAGAAGTCATCGAGTATATCGAACACTATATCAACTCATGAACATAAAAAATACTCAGCACACAGTGCTCTATGAAAAGAACACGCTCGTAAACTCTTACGAGACACAAGAGAAAATAACCTGGTGCTCGGGCTGTGGCAACCACGCCATTCGCAACGCGCTTATCGACGCTCTGGCGCTGGAGAACCTCACACAGCAAGACGTCATCCTCTGCTATGACATCGGCTGCAACGGCAACGAGGCCGATAAAATCACCGCCAATACGCTCCACGGGCTGCACGGGCGGGTGTTGCCACTGGCCGCGGGGGTCAAGCTCGCCCAGCCAAATACCGTGGTAATTGCCCAGGCGGGCGACGGCGCGACCTTCTCAGAGGGCATCGGGCACCTCGTCCACGCCGTGCGCAGCGACTACCCCCTGGTCTTTTTGCTCCACAATAACCACAACTACGCCCTCACCACCGGGCAGCCATCGGCGCTGACCCCCTGCGGCGCCAAACGCTCGGCCACGGACGGGCACACACCCCAGCGGCCGCTCCACCCCATGCAGCTCATTATGAGTCTGGAGCCGAGCTTCTACGCGCGCGGCTTTAGCGGGGAGCGGGAGCAGCTCACAGAGCTTATTCGCCACGGAATACACCACCATGGCTTTGCCTGCGTAGAAGTGCTGCAGAGCTGCCCCACCTATGCCAAGGAGGCCGATAATAGCTACTACTGGGAGCGTATCCGACAGATAGAAAACCGAACACATTATGATATCAATAGCTATGCAGATGCCCTAATTCTAGCTCATGAGGATGCGAAAAACGGCACTTTCCACACGGGTGTATTGTACACAAATACTACTCAGAAGAGTGAGTACCTCCACTACCAGTCCACCCGCAAAGACCTCAGCACCGAGCCCTGGGCAGAGGTCACCCCGCGCGACGTCTCCCCTCTCCTAGCCCGTCTCTAATGCAGGCCCTCCTCGCACCGCAGTCCATCGCCGTCATTGGCGCCAGCCGCAACCCCGATACCCTGGGGACCATCATCCTCCAGAACTGCATCAGTGCCGGGTTCACGGGCAGGCTCATCCCCGTAAACCCCAAGTACGCTGGCGAGCAAATTCTCGGATATACCTGTGAGGCCACTATAACGCAGGAAACCGCTGTAGATATGGCTGTCATCGTGGTACCGAGTACATATGTTGAACAAATTGTGAGCGAGTGTATAGAGGCCCAGGTGGGCAGCGTTATTATCATCAGTGCCGGCTTTGCCGAGGTGGGGAATCAGCAGCTCCAGGAGCGCATTGCGAAGAAGTTACGTGCTGCAAATATCCCGCTGCTGGGGCCGAACTGTCTCGGGATTATTGCCCCAGCGGCGCGGCTCAATGCCAGCTTTGCCGACGGCTCCCCGCTGCCGGGGGGCATTGCGTTTGCGTCACAGTCAGGGGCGTTTTGTACCGCTTTGCTCGACTGGGCCCTGGCCGAACGCATCGGATTTTCGCACTTCGTGAGCCTGGGGAATGCCGCTGGCGTGACCGAAACGGAGCTCCTACAGGCCTGGGATAACGACCCCGCCGTGCACGCAATGGTCTTCTACCTCGAGACGATTCATCAGGTAAACGCCTGGAAAAACTCCCTCCAAAAGACGCATAAACCCATCATCGTGCTGCAACCGGGCGCCTCCACCGCCGCACGTCAGGCCAGCCGCAGCCATACCGGCTCCCTGGCTCCCAACGCGCGCATCACCGAGGAATTCTACCGCAGCACCGGCGTTGTGCAAGTCCGCACCATGCGCCAGATGCAAAGCCTCCTTCAGCTGCTCAGCAGCAACCCAACGCCAAAAAGCAGCTCTGAGAGCGGCATAACGGTGGTCACCAACGCTGGGGGGATTGGCGTTATGACGGCCGATATCCTCGCCGAATATACCCTGCCACTCGCCCCACTCAGTGAGGAGACCCGTACCCTACTCCGCGAGATACTGCCACCAGCTGCCAGTGTACTCAACCCCATAGACATCATCGGCGACGCTGGTAAAGAGCGCTACGAGGCTACGCTCCGCTGCCTCATCACCCGTCCGGAGGTGGAGGAGATCCTCCTGCTGATGAGCCCGCAGAAGAATACGCAGATCGTGGAGACCTGCACGATGATCGCCGCGCTGCAGACCACCACAAAGAAGCCCATCCGCTGCGTGCTGACCGGTGGCGAGAAAATCCAGCCCGGGCGAGAGGTACTGGAGGAGCACCAGGTGGCGCACTTCCCTACCCCGTCCGAGGCGATAGAGGCCCTCTCTCTCCTCCGCAGACGGCACAAAGACCCGCTCCCAGAGCGGCCAGACACAATGCCAAAGCACCCACGGCTCGCTACCCCAGGGCTACAAAACCAGCAAATCACCAGCGCTCTTTGCGCCGCGTATGGCATCTTCACGCCCCCGAGTAAGACCTGCACAACGCTGAAGGAAGCGCTCCATTTTACCCAGCAGTATGCCCCCATCGTGCTGAAAATCGACGCGCCAGCTGCCGTGCACAAGACAGAACTCCATGGCGTACGGCTCCACCTCAGCACCCGAGAGGAGGTCAGCACCGCGTGGGAGTCGCTCCAGCAGAACATCACCGAGCAGCAGCTCGAGGGCGCCCGCCTCCTCGCGCAGCAGATGATCCCTGAGGACTCCATTGCGGTGATAGCCGGCATCAAGCGTGACCCCCACTTCGGGCCCGTGATGGTCGTCGGTGCGGGGGGCATCTACGCCGAACTCATCGCCGATACCGCCCTGCGCATCCTCCCCACTAGCGCCATCTCCACCATGCTGGAGGGCACGAAAGTAGGCCGCATCCTCCAGGGAGAGCGTGGCCAGCACTATGCCATAAGCGCGCTCCTAGAGCTGCTAGAACGCCTACAGACCCTCGCGCTCTGCCACCCGGAGCTACGCGAAATCGACCTCAACCCCGTGCTCATCACAGCAGAAGCGGCCTATGCGGTAGACGTCAAATTCCTCGTTTAGCCTCATCTATACCGGCAGAGCGGGTTACTTCCAGTGCTTTTTGCAGTAGCTGGCGGCCTCCTTCAGCGTCTTCAGCATGCGCTCGTCATCACCCTCCCCCAGCTGCTCCGGCGCGATATACACCACCAGATCCCCCGCGTACTGCTGTTTCTTCAGCTGCTTGAGGACCTCATCAATGGCTATGCGGCCGTCCTGCGGCGGACTGTTGGGCACCTCCTGGCGGATGTTGGTCAGGTAGACCTGCGCGAGCCGCTCCCCCACCTTGCGGATGGCCTCGCTGGGTTCAACACTCGTGGAGCTCAGCGCAGCGATATCCAGCCCCACAGCCGGCGCTTTCATCAGCTGCGGGAGCGAATTTTGCGAGTACTGGGGTATCAGCCCGAAGTAAAACCGCAGCGGCGCGTTGACCCGACAGAGCGTGAGGCCGTACTTACTGGCCAGCTTGGGGGCTATCTTCTGCAGCCACTTCTGGTACTCAAAGCCAAAAAGCTCGGGCGAATGCAGCGCCAGCCGCACCCCCGGGAACTCCCGCACGCACTTCTGGTAGGCCTTCAGGTACTTCTCCGTATTGGTCGCCGTCAGGCTAAAGCTCCGCACCGGCAGCCGGAAGTCCCCCTCCAGCTCCTTCAAATACGCCGCATCATGGGTGTCAAAGCGCTCGTCAATGTTGATCTCCACCCCCTCAAACCCCGCCTGCAGCGCAAACCGAAAGAAGCGTTCGATCCCATAATGGGGCATAGAGGCAGAAGACAGCAGCAGCATGAGTACAAGGCTTCAGCTCCAGTCTACAAGAAACCCGAGCGGATCACAAGCCAGAAGAATAGACAAATCTGCCCAATGCCGACTAGTAGTACTCGTCCAGCACGTCGGGCGAGATGCGCTTCAGCTCACTCTTGGGGAACATCCGCATCAGTTCCCAGCTCAGGTCCAGCGACTCCTCCAGTGTGCGGAAAGTCTCGTAACCCTGATTCACAAAAGTATTCTCATACGCATCCGCAAACCGCAGGTAGGTCTTGTCCATATCGCTAAGCGAACTCTCCCCCAGCACCGCGCTCAGCTCGCGCATCTCCACCCCCTTAGCATAGCAAGCCGCTATCTGCCCGGCTACCTTACCGTGGTCCTTCCGCGTGCGCTTGCCCTGCACCTCTTTAGCCAGACGGCTGAGCGACCCCATAGGCGTGATGGGCGGCGAGAGCTTCTTAGCGTGGTAAGCACGGTCCAGGCGCAGCTGCCCCTCGGTGATGTAGCCCGTGAGGTCCGGCACCGGGTGGGTCACGTCGTCCTCCGGCATGGAGAGAATAGGCACCTGCGTCACTGACCCCTTCTTCCCCTGGATGAGCCCCGCCCGCTCGTAGATAGTCGCCAGGTCCGTATACAAGTAGCCCGGGTAGCCGCGTCGCCCCGGTACCTCCTTCCGCGCGGCACTCACTTCCCGCAGAGCCTCAGCGTAATTCGTCATGTCGGTGAGGATCACCAGCACGTGCATGTCCTTCTCAAAGGCCAGATATTCCGCAAAACTAAGCGCCAGGCGTGGCACGGTTATCCGCTCTACCACTGGGTCCGCGGCGGTGTTGAGGAAGAGCGCCGCCCGGTCAATCGCGCCGGTGGACTCAAACTCCTTCTGGAAGAACATCGCCTCCTCAAAGGTCACCCCCATCGCCCCAAAGACAATAGCAAACTCCACCTTCTCGCCGCCGTCGTCAGGTACATAGGCCTGACGCGCTATCTGCGCGGCTATATCCGCATGGGGCAGCCCCGCACCCGAGAACACCGGCAGTTTCTGCCCGCGCACCAGAGTGTTCTGTACGTCGATGGACGACACCCCCGTGATGATCGGCTGCTTGGGCATCTTCCGGCTATAGGGGTTGATGGCCGCTCCGTTGATGTCCACCTGCTTCTCAGGGATGATATTCGGGCCACCGTCTAGTGGCTGTCCTGCCCCGTTGAATACCCGGCCCAGCATGTCCATACTCACCCCCAGTTTCATCGTCTGCCCCAGGAATTTCGCCTTCAGCCCCGTGGTGCTCATGCCCTGTGTAGCCTCAAACATCTGCACCAGCGCGCGACTCTTATGCACCTCCAGCACGCGCCCGCGCCGCACACGCCCCGTCTGGTCCGTCACGTCTACCAGCTCCTCATAGGTCACCCCATCTACCCCCTCCACCACCAGCAGCGGCCCCTGGATAGACTGAATATTCGTATAGGTTTTTTGCATAACGTGGGTATAAAACGTCGGGATTGTATGGCCCGCGGGCTCGGTGTCAACCGCTCTCCCCCGAGATTTTCTCGGCATTTTTTTAGCCCCGCAGCGCCTCTATTTGTTTCAGTACTACCGTGCGCTCACTCGCGCTCAGACCCATAGTACTGAGGATTTCTGCCAGTTGCTGCTCTGGTTTGCTTCCCTTTGCAGCCTCCTTACTGCCAAGGAAGTACTCCATCGTTACCCCAAAGTGCTCTGCAATGCGCTGCAAGTCCCCCACCTTCACCGCGCCTTTGCCGGCCAAGAACATCTCTCCGCGCTTGTAGTAGGTCATGTAGCTGTCGGTTTCCTTCCCCAGCCGGCCCTCAAGGAGCCGCCCGATATCCGCCTTACTCACCCCCTGACGGAGGCAGAGCTGCTGGATAGAATCGATGATGGTCTGATCAGTTGTCATATGTTTATATGTAAACACACACACTCTATAGAGATATATATAGAGAAGTCAATACTTTTTATAAAAAAATATACACTCGACAAGCCCAGAGAAGTCACCATACTGCCAGCGTAATGCACTGCCTATGGCCGTAAAGGACCTCCAGACCCTCGTTTCCTTCTGTAAATCCACCGGCTTTGTCTACCCCGGGAGTGAGATCTATGGCGGGCTCACGGGCTCCTACAGCTATGGGCCACTGGGGGTAGAGCTCAAGAAGAACCTGAAAAACCTCTGGTGGCAGACCTTTGTTCAGCGTCGGCCAGACGTGGTGGGGATAGAGGGCGATATTATCCTCCACCCCAAGACCTGGCATGCCAGCGGGCACGTAGCGGGGTTCAATGACCAGATGGTGGACTGCAAGACCTGCAAAGCCCGCCACCGCGCAGACCACCTGGTGGAGGACGCGCTGGGCATAGACTGCGAGGGCATGAGCGACGAGCGCGTCACGGGTATCATCCGCGAGCACCACCTACGATGTCCCCACTGTGGCAGTGAGGACCTCACCGAAGTACGCAAGTTTAACCTCATGTTCCAGACCCAGCTGAGCAAAACCGGCGAGGATTCCACCGCATACCTCCGGCCCGAGACCGCACAGGCCATCTTCCTCGAGTTCAAGAATGTCACCCAGACCCAGCGCGTGCAGGTGCCCTTCGCCATTGCGAATGAGGGCAGGGCCTTCCGCAATGAGATCACCCCCGGGAATTTCCTCTTCCGTCGGCTGGAGTTCGAGCAGATGGAAATCCAGCATTTCATCCGCCCCGAGACCTGGCAGAGCATCTACGCTGACTGGGCCACCGCGCAAGACGCCTGGCTGGCAACGCTCGGCTTCTCCCCCAGTGACTACCGCGTATACGAGCACCCGGCGGATAAGCTGGCCCACTATGCTCAGAAGGCCGAGGACCGGGAGTTTCGGTTTAGCTTTGGCACTAAGGAGATCATGGGGCTGCACTACCGCACGGATTTTGACCTCACGCAGCACCAGTCCCTCAGTGGTAAGGACCTGCGCTACCGTGACCCCCACACCGGCGAGCAGTACATACCGCATGTGGTGGAGACCACCTGGGGGGTAGACCGCAACCTGCTGGCACTCCTGGACCACGGCTATACCGAGGAAACGCTTGATGATGGCTCTACCCGGGTGGTGATGCAGCTACCGGCGCAGCTATCTCCCTATAAGGTAGCGGTGCTCCCCCTTATGAAGAAAGACGGCCTGAGCGAAAAAGCCCAGGAGATCTGGCAATCACTCAGCCCGCTGGGGTATGGAGTGATGGACGAGAGTGGGAGCATCGGCAAGCGCTACCGTCGCCAAGACGAAGCCGGTACCCCCGCCTGCGTAACGGTGGACTATGAAACGCTGGAGAGCGGCACCGTCACCGTGCGTGACCGCGACACCATGCAGCAGACCCGCCACCATGTACGCGAGCTCCTCCCCTACCTGCGAGAGACCTACGTGCTCTCGTAATACCGCATAATTTCTCTATCTCTATGAAAACTTCTCCTAAGATACAGAGCCTTACGACGCCATCCCCTCTCCCCGATCACCCGGCTCTGGAGCTCCGCACAGATTCTCGGTTTGGCCGAGGAGTCTTCACCACACAAGACATCCCCAAAGACACACACCTGGCAGGGTTCTATGGGGAGTTCTCCGAAGCAGCAACCCCCCAAGATCTCCCCGGAGACGCCGCTATATACGCACTCCAGTGCGGTCCTACGCTCTGGCGAGATGGAGATCCACATACTCTAGGAAGGTACATCAACCACTCCTGTGAGCCCAACTGTGGCATCCGGGGGCTCTATGACGTGGTGGCTATGCGTGATATAAAGGCCGGAGAACAGCTCTTCTGGCACTATGGTATGACGGATCGCCAGCAGATCTATATGACAGCAGACGTCTGCAAGTGTGGTAGCAAACACTGTCAGCAGCGCTTTGTCCCCTATGCGGAGCTCTCTGAGAGCCAAAAAGCAGCATGGGCAGGGTACTGCTCCAGCTGGCTCACTGCAGCAGAATCCCCTCTATAACGAGCGCTACAGAGCCCTAGCCCACGACCACCACCCCGGCGTCCTCCCCGCAGATACTCCGCAAGTTCGCTACCTCCTGCAGCCGTGTACGCCCCAGCTCCACCACAATGACAGGCGTGTCTCCCTCCGCGTCCAGGCTGTCAAGCGTATGGAGCTCCCACTGGCTGTGCCACTTGGGCGGCGTACCGATGAGCCGTGGCGACGCAAACTGGTTCATAAATGCCGGCAGCAGCTCCCCATCTGCGGGCGTATGTACCTGCAGCACAGGGGAGAGTGGGAAGAGCGCCTCCACCTGCCACAGGTAAGAGACTACCCCACGCCACAGCTCCCAGAGGTAGACCAAGAGAATGCTCAGCACCAGCGCCATAAAGAGCGCCGTAATGGCCAGCCAACGCTGAGGGATACTCCAGGGCTCGCTGTAGGTCCGCACAGCAAAGAGCCCATAGTCCGCACTGGCCGCCACGCTATAGCCAGAGAGACTCTCCTCCAGCCCCGTCTCCAGCGCCTTGGCCAGCGCCGTGTCGCTCGTGGCTATCTCTGCGGGGATCTTCAGCGTAAAGAAGACATTGGCCCGGTTTTGCTTCCGTGCCGAGAGTTTGCGCTTCATATCGGGTATCGCTACGCCAGCAGCGCGCTGTATCTCCTCTCGAAATGCCGGATCCTTCACCCACCCCACCATGGTCTCGGCCATGCGCTCAGCCCCCTCCGCCGCGTAGTAGTGCGTCGTGTTGGCCTCCTCCCCCAGGGGCTGCACGGTGGCATAGAGGGTCAGCCGTTGCACGGATGGTAGAGCCCACACCAGCAGAGCAAAGAGCCCCAGCCCCAGCACAAGCGTCATGACCAGCACCGCTGCACGATGCCGACGAAGTGGCGAGAAGATATCCGAGAGGTTCATAGCCCTATGGTAGAGATAGTGCAGCAAATGGGTAGAAAATCATGCAGAATCATTGCCCCGGGGCCTCAGCCCAGTACGCTGCGGCCAATGGTATACCTGGACCACGCGGCGCATACAGTGGTATTCCCCGAGGTCTGGGAGCGGCTGGATGCCGTACGAGAACCACTCCGCAACCCGCAGTCAGTGCACCGTTCTGGCCGGTATAGCCGCGCGCTGCTGGATGAATCTCGTACTACCATAGCCCGCCTGCTGCAGGCCCGGGTGGAGGAGATTCTCTTCACCAGTGGGGGTACCGAGGCGCTGCAGCTGGGGCTTATGGGAGTGATGCGAGCGCTCCACCAGCAGGGGCGGGCCGGCTACGCTCTGTATAGTCCGCTGCTACACCCAGGGGCCAGAGACGCCCTCATGACGCTCTCGCCGCTGTGGGGGCTGGTTCCCTTCCCCATACCACTCACCCCCACCGGCCAGTGGGATTTCCCCACCCTCTCCCACGCAGACCGCAGCCCTCTGCCCGTGCAGCTCATCGTGGTAGATGACGTCAGCAGCCTCACCGGCAGCCGCAATGACCCCAATGCCCTGCTCCCGGCGCTGCAGTCACTCCAGGCCGAGCGGCCCCTCATCGTGCTAGACCACTGCGCTGGCGCGGCCGAGAAACTGCTCCGCTGGCCAGAGACCCCCGCAGACATCGCCGTCCTCAGCAGCGAGAAGCTCGGTGCCCCAGCCGGCACGGGCCTGCTGCTCCTGCGCAAGGGTACGCCGTTCTCACCGCTCCACACCGGCAGCCAGGAGTGGGGCCTGCGCCCCGGCACGCCCAACACCCTGGGGGCCATAGCGCTGGCTACCGCGCTGGAGCTCCTCGCCCCTCTCCAGCACGCTCTCCACACCCGCTATACCCAGTACCAGCAGCAGTTACGAGAGGCCCTCAGGGGGCACTACCACTTCCCCCTCCCGCTGGAGCACACCGCCGCGCATATCCTCACCGGCAGGCACCCGGTGCTCACCGCGCAGCAGCTCACCATCCGGGCAGATATAGCAGGGCTGGAGCTCAGCGCCGGGCCAGCCTGCACCAGTGGCAGCAGTACCGTCAGTGAGGGGTTGCTGGCTCTGGGGATGACGAATAAAGAGGCCGAGCGGCTCTGGCGGCTGAGTATGGGGCCCACCACCACCGCAGAAGACCTGGCTACCGCTACGCAGATTTTGCTCGACTGCGCGCGCTAACCCCCTACCATACGCGCCATGGCAGACCCAAGCTATAGCACCAGAGACGACTTTGCCGCGGGGCTGGAGCGGCTTCTCACCGCAGTGGAGGCCTACTACCCGGACTTCACCATGATAGACCGCGACCGCCTCACCCGGGCGTATTGGTTCGGTTATGGGGCCCACAAGGACCAAAAACGCAAGAGCGGCGAGCCCTACTACATGCACCCGGTGGAGGCCAGCATGATCCTCCTGCAGATCAAACCAGACCTAGATACCCTCATCGCCTGCCTGCTGCACGACGTCATCGAGGACACCCCCACCACCGCAGACGAGATAGAGCGGGAGTTCGGCCCAGGAGTGCGGTTCATC
>JACKFV010000001.1 GCA_020632335.1 Candidatus Peribacteria bacterium | reverse complement strand
GGCCAGCATGCTGACGATGAGAAGCATCTCGGTGGCGGCGCGGGAGGAACGGTTCATAGGCAGAAGAGTACAGAAAATAGAGCAGCAAAGAACACACAAAGGAACCACCCCATGAGCCTAGCACTCAGCACACTTTTGTCTAGCAAACCCTCCAGAGAGAAAAAAGAGGACTGTAATACATAGTGCATTACAAGCCCCCCCAAAGCTAGGAAAAGAAAAATATTCAAAAAAGAAATAAAAAAACTTACCTCCAAGGTAGTAGTTACCACAGGGCTGTCAACTTTTTTCTCTCAAACGCTCCCGCGGGGCATGGTGGTAGGAGGAGGATACTGATGGGGATAGGCAAGGCGCGCGCTCCGGCACGGTATACTGCAGGCGTTTTCCTCCCCGCATGTTTGACCTCTACCACCAGCGTCGGCCACTCAGCTCTGCAGATCACCCCGGGGCTTTTGCTCGTAGCGGGAGGGACAACTACTGGGTAGAGATGGCCACGGGCGAGCAGTGCATCTTAGACGTACAGGCGCTGAATATGCTGAGCCTGCAAGCCCCCACCGGCAGCGTGGAGGTACTGGTGAGCAACTACCCCTACCAGCAGGTAGACCCCAGCGGCGTAAACCAGTACCAGACGGTACCCAGCCTCAGCGGGACGCACTACGTGACGCCAAACCCAGACGCGCTCTGGGTGAGCTATGGGGTGACCCTCAGTGAGCTCTGTACGGTGAACGTGGCCTCCCTCACCCAGGTGCAGCTGCGGGCACTCTCCGCCACGACATTTCACGCGCAGGTAAGTGACGAGGAGGGCATCACCACCGGCCTGAGCGCCATGCCGCTGAGCGAAGTACCCCCAGCCCCCACCCCACAGACCGACTACGCCTTTGCCCTGGGGTATGACCAGAACGGCAATAGCATCTTGCGGGAGGCCGTGTACGACGAGGTCTCTGGCACGCTCAGCATCACTTACACAGACCCCATCACCGGTGCAGACCAGACCGCCACCACCACGCTCTTCACGGAGGACATCACGCAGTCAGCCCCCACCACCGAGTGCTATACCGCCATCGCCAGTGGCACGGGCTACGCCATGGGGGAGACGGTGCAGCTACTGAGCTTCTGGAGTACCACCGATGGCACGCTGATGAGCCGGGTGTGGTACAACGTCACCACCGGAGCGGTGCTCTCCGCGGCGCCCAGCATGGCAGACCTCGCCCCCTGCGGCACTGCAGAGCAGCACTATAGCGTCCTCCCACTGTGTGATAGTGACCCCGCCACTGGCCTGCGCACGCCCTTCCTCCGGCACCTGGTGGTGGAGAACGGGAGCCCCCTCACCGTGACCGACACCCTGCTGGACGGCCTCACGCCCTATACCCCGCAGTACATCGTGCAGCCCTGTGGTACCGGCAGTGGGCTTATCACCACTACAGAGGATCGCTACTACTGGGCAGGAGGAGCCACCACGGCCAATACGCCCGAATACCGCATCGGTGACCTGCTGCGCTATGCCCAGGCCATGACCACTAGCGGCGTGCTGGTGTACGAGCAGTGGGAGAACCGCAGCACGGGGCAGATGATACCGCTGAGCAGCGCGCCACTGCTGACCGACACCCTGCCCGATACCGAGACCCGCACGGTGAGCTATGAGGTCGCCGTGGTAGATGCCCTCACCCCCAGCGCGCTCACCCCGCCACCGGGCTACCACTGCAGCCATGCGCATGTGCAGGTGCGGCCCGCCAAGGACCTGCTGCTCCGGGCCAAGGGCGACACCACCGACCCCAACGTAAGCGAGAGCGTAGCCGAGGCACAGATGCTCATAGACCACAGCATGAACTACACAGCAGATGGGGTGCAACTGCCAGCCTTCACCCCGTATAACGACGCCACCGCCAGCACCGGGCATGAGGCCGGCCGCTGGACGGAGATCATCCTCTATGGAGAAGAGATAGCGGCATTCCGCGCACTGAGCCGCCGAGAGAGCCCCACCCCACCCCAGGGGGATAACGCGCTGACCCTCAGCGTGCACTACGTCATTGGGGCGGTATCTCCTCGGTAATCCCCTCCCCTCATGAGCCTGCAATACACCCCTTTCATTACCACTACCGCTGCTCTGGAGCCCTGCACCATGGCCTCACATGCACTGCCATGGGCGGAGGTCCTCTCGCTACGAGACCAAGGAGCGCTCACCCCTGGCTGCCAGTACTGGGTGACGGACTACGCCCGCGGGACGCCCGGGCTGTCGCTTATAGGTATGCGAGCCCTGACCGAGAGCACCATGGGCCCCGAGGCCACCGTGCTGACGGCCCACAGTACCACGCCCTGGCAGGGCAGCTATGACCTGACCAGCAACCGCCTGACTGCGCTACGAGATGACCGGGGCAATGCTGCCTCCGGCGCAGTGGGAGATGAGGTAGATGCCTTCCCCTGGGGGGACAGCCGCTATACCGAGTGCGTGGTGGCCGGCGCCCGCTGGTACGCAGACCAGGGCACCGCCGGGGCCTACCACCGGGTGAGCGTGCGTGATGGCGCGCTGCTAGATACCCGCAACTGCACCGCTTCTTTCTATGAGGTGCAGATAACCAGTCAGGCCCAGTGTCTGCTCAGTAGCGTGCAGGGCGGGCAGTTCACCGCGGTGGAGGTGACGACCAACGCTCGGGTAGTGCTCACGGGGCAGCTCAGCCCCCGGGTAGAGCACACGGTGATCTCTGCCGGGGCGATGCTGACCGCCACGAGTAACGGCCAGCTGACAGTGCAGTACAGCACCCTGGGCGAGCAGAGCAGTGTGAGCGTGCGCACCGGGGCGCTCCTTCTCCGCAGTAGCAGCCTGCAGGGGCAGAGCCTTCTCTCCCACACGGGCACCGGCACGCTGACGCTCCAGGGCATGAGTTTGCTCGGCCGTGGACGATGCGCGAGCGACACCAGTGGCGCAGCGCTGCTCTACTACAGCACGGTGGGGGGGCAGGGGGAGGTGGTCCTCAGCGGTAGCTCCAGCCCACGCCTCTACTACAGCAGCGTGCAAGACTTAGCCCGGGTGCAACTGCTGGACTCCAGCCCACGCCTCTACTATAGCCACTATGGGAGTTACGGCTCGGTGCTGCATATCCGCGCAGACCTCGCCCACTACGGCGTGCAGGTGATGAGCGGCGGTATCCTCCGCGCAACAGACTGTAGCCTCAGGCCACTAGCCTATAGCCAGGTGGCGGATCGCAGTGCGCTGACCATCACGGGCATGACCACCGGGCAGGTCTACTACGCCGTGCTGAGCGGGAGCTCGCAGCAGCAGTATGGCAACACCAGCGCCCTGCAGGTGACGACCAGTGCGGGGTTTATCCTCCGTGCGGGGGACTACAGCGTCTCGGGCTGCTATGGCCTGGGCCCCCATGCACAGACCCTCACGGCGAATAACACCGGCAAAGCACGAGATAGCTTCACGTCTTCCTTTATCTAACCCCTATGATCACTCCCTTTATTACCGCTCTGCAGACGCTCGAACAGGCCATCACCGCTGAGGATTCCCTCTCGCTGGAGGAGCAATTCGCGCTGCAAGACCGCCTCTACACCCTGCTGACGGTAGAGGCCGGAGACCTGCTACGCCAGCTCAGCACCGCACTAGAGCAGCGCACCACGCTCCCGTTCTAGTCTCTCTTACCCTCCCTCCTATGCCCCACACTGACCACCGCCCTCCGGCAGATGTCTCGCTTACGCTCCTCCAGCAGGGGGCCGAGGTGCGGGATAATGATGACGGCAGCTACACGGCCGAGAACGCTGATGGCTCCACCGTAACCTGGGACGTCAATAGCGGGAAGTACCTCTCCAACGGCGACGGCACCTATAGCTGGTATAACGCCGAGGGCTGGCTGATCTTCACCCGCGCGGAAGACCAAGACTGGAAGCAAGCCGGCAGCCCCGCGGGTAATAGCGGCTACCCGCATACCCCTGCGGACTACTCCGGCAGCATAGCGCATAATGGCGCGGTAGGGGTGGGGGTGCTCAGCCCGCTGGTGGCGCTGCATGTGGGCACGGGCGGTACGGCAGGGGGCGGCCTGCTGAGCGAAAATGGCGCCGACAGCCCCCTCACCGTTCGGAGTGACGCGGGGACGGTCTTTGCGTGGGATCCCTCCAAGAGAGCCCTCCGAGCCGGAGAAGTCTCCGCCGCGCAGTGGAATGCCCCCAATGTGGGATCCCACTCCTTTGCCTGTGGGAAGGACACCACCGCCAGCGGCAGCTACAGCCTCAGCAGTGGACAGCAGTGCGTGGCCAGCGGTGTGGGGGCTTTTGCCACGGGGCAGCTGAGCAGCGCTGCGGGTATGCGAGCGGTGGCCATGGGGGCCAGCACCAGCGCGGTGGGGAGCGGCTCCCTGGCCACGGGGTGGAATGCTACCGCCATAGGCACCAACCTCACCGCCAGTGGAGCCAGCAGTACGGCCTACGGCAACGCCACCAACGCTCAGGGCAATGAGTCGCTCACCCATGGGTATGGCACCTATGCCACTGGGGCGCAGTCAGTAGCGCTGGGGAATGGCAGCACGGCGGGCGGTGACCAGTCGCTCGCGCATGGCTACCAGGCCAGCAGTAGCGGAGCGCAGTCTTTAGCTATGGGGAACCAGTGCACCGCTGGGGGAGACCAGGCCATCGCCCTGGGGAAGGACACCGTCGCTAGCGGGCCCCAGGCACTAGCCGGGGGGAATGGCACCACCGCCAGTGGTGACCAGTCCTTGGCGCAAGGGGTGAATAATACCGCCAGTCACCAGCAGGCCGTAGCGCTGGGGAATGGCTGTACGGCCAGTGGGCCACAGTCCTTAGCGCAGGGGCAGGACTGCACTGCTGCGGGGAGCCAGGCCGTGGCTATGGGGCTGCGAAATACCGTCAGCAGTGACTATAGCGTGGCCATGGGGATAGACCAGACCGTCACCGCGCCGAATGTCTTTGCCCTCGGGGACGTGCCCACCACCTACAGCCAGGCCAATGTGCTGGGGCTGGGGAACTATCGCCTAGGGGTAGACACCTCCACCCCCAGCGAGAAGATAGAGGTAGCCGGCGGCAACGTGCTGGCCAGCGCTTACCTGACCCCCTCCCACAGTGTGCGCAAGCGTGATGCAGAGCCCCTAAGCGGCAAGCAGGCGCTGGAGAAGGTGCTACAACTGCCCGTGCAGCGCTACTACTGGGAGAAGGCCTATGAGCCCGACGCTACCCCCCGAGCGCACTATGGAGTGATGGCCGAGGACGAACAAGCAGTGCTGCCCGAGGCCGTGAAGCGCTCTGCTGATGGGACGACACTCGCTGTAGACTACCCCCAGCTCTGGACGCTCACCCTCCGTGCGGTGCAGCACCTGGCCGAGCAACTGCGCTAGTAACTTCTCTTTTTCTCCTCTCTCATGACCTCCACTGACACCCCCGCCCGCGACTACCTCAAGACCAAGCCCGAGGCTATGGCCCTGCTGCGAGCGTACCTGCACTGGCGCGGCGTAGCGTTTAAGGATATCATCGGCCGCTACCGCACCAGGACTAGCATGCGCGAGTTTCTCATCGCCAGGGTTAAGGAGATGCTCTCTGCACTCTAGTAGGGTAGAGCCAGCTGGAGAAGACCCCCTCCGCCGTGGGGGGGGTTTTATTGTGCAGAGGGAGAAAATAGCTAGACTCGGGGTATGCAGCGCTTCAGCCACCGTGTGCAGGCCATCGTCCGGCAGATACCCGAGGGCAGCACCCTGACCTATGGGCAGGTGGCGGCGCTGGCAGGCAACCCCCAGGCAGCGCGAGCGGTGGGGAGGATCATGGCGCAGAATACCGACCCAACGCTGCCCTGCCACCGGGTAGTGCGAGCAGACGGCACCATAGGCGGCTACAACGGCGTGCGCACGGGCAGTGGTGGCCCAGAGGTGAAGCGGGCACTCCTGGCCGAGGAGGGCGTGCACCTCACAAAAAAATAACCGTATATCTCTCTAACACTCATGTGGGAGATGTATACGGTTATAAAATTACAATGGATAGTAGGGATATTATCGTATCCGCCAGCCCAGGGTAAGCATTGCCCGTTGGTAGAATTCCTTCTGCCCAAAGTACTGCTCCGTGTGGGTTGCCTCGTCGGAGGTCTGGACCCTGATCTGGACGGGTTTCTCCGTCCCCCAGGTTTTGACAGGATTCCGGGCATGCAGGCCAATATACCAGCCCTTGCGGTGATGGAGGGTGAAGCCCCCGCCGGTGGTGATGGCTCCGCTGACGTAGACCGAAAACGGGTCTTTCGCCGCTGAGGGCCCCAGGTGCAAGAGCGCCTGAACCTCAGCCCCCACGGTAAACTCTGGCACAATGCCAAAGCGCTTGCCGAGGGGCAGCATACCTCCCAGGCCCATAGTCTCGTCAAATTTTTCAGCAAATATCTTCCGATAAATGCCAAAAAATGGCTTCCATTCTATCCCCAGGTTAATGGGAATAAAGTGGGCTCTCGCGTGCAGATCTTCTCGTTGGTATACATCACGGATTTCGTCGATGTATACCGAGTCGTAGGGCATGCCTATCTCATCGAACGTGTGTTGGATAAGATAGGTAGTATCCTGCCCGATAACCGACAGCTGGCTGCTGTGGAATTGGTGCTGAAAGTACCTTCCTGAGAAACTAAAAGCGATGTCATTCCGAAAAACAGAGAGGTGCATACCATAGCCTTCGCCTAAAGACGAGCTCTCCTGGTAGAGGAGTGCTCCTCCTAGGGTGTACCAGTATACCCTCCCATCAGTAGCTCTCCCGAGAGAGTCCCTCCTGAGGGAGTCCTGGTATGCCTGGACTTGGCGGTAGTACCGTGCTGAATCAGCTTGGTAAGCCGCATTAGCAGCAGCATAAGCATTGGCAGCCTCTAGTTCTTGCCATACCAGGGTGGTATCACGATTTATCCAGGTATCTTCGTAGTGGAGCTTTACTCTGCCGTTCAGCATCTGCTCGAGGTCGAGCTTGATACTGTCTACCGGTGGTGGTGGCGGAGGAGCAGCGTCCACTATAGGGTCCTGCATGCTCGTGTCTTTCCCGTCCACTTGCTCACGGTAGGGCTCAATGCCCATAACCGTTGCTACGCCTCCTGCTTCTGTGATGGTCATCACCGAGCAAGGACGTACACCCTTTTTTCCCGATTTTCCCTTCACAGAGAAAGTAATGTTGTAGGTAATACTACCTATAATTTGTTGCCCAGAACTGGTTGTGTCGAGCTCTATGGAGTAGAGCTCTACCCGTGGGTTACTCGGTAGTTGCGCTGGTGGAGTATTCTCCAGAATAAGCTTCCGAAGAGAGTCTTGTTCTGCAGGACTCCAGTGTTTCTTCAGCGCCACCTCGGACTCTGCTGTGTAGGGGCAGCTGGCTTTGGTTTGTGCCCAGGCGGTAGTACCGCAAAAGAGCAGCGCGAGGGCTGCCAAAATAATTGCTTTGTTCATGATTTTTTATTGTTGTTTAAATGATAGTTATGAAATTATATATCCATTGTGGAGGTGTGCACTCTTGGCGAGGGCGGTGTAGGGGCAACTGCCCTGCAGCACCGCTATACTCCCACGATGTGAAATAGCCTCCAGCGCTACCCTACACCATACTGCTGTATATTGTCAAGGGGGCTCTGGCTTGCGCTTTTGCAGTACTGGGGTATGCTGGGGGAGCTTTTTGTATTCCTAACCCCATAAAGTGCATGACAGAAAAGCAACCCAGTTCGAAGCTGTACGTCAGCGGCCTCCCGTGGAAGACCACTCCTGAGGCGATTTCTCAGTATTTCTCCCCGGCGGGTCTGGTGGTAGAGGTAGACATTATCCGAGACCGGCACTCTATGCGGTCTAAGGGCTTTGGTTTTGTGACTATGGGTTCCATAGCCGACGCCACGCAGGCCAAGGAGATGTTCGACGGCAAGCCCTTTGGCACCCGTTACCTGAAGATAGAGTATGCCACGCCAAAGGAAGAACGCCCCGAGGGCGAGTTTTCTCGGCCAGCAGCACCAGCGCCAGCAGCCTTCACAGACGCCTCTGAGCCCACCATAGTGGTAGAAGACGGCGCTGATAGCGAGGACTTTACTTCCTTCTAGGCAGTCTCCTCCGGAGTAGAAAAAGTCCCCCTGGGGCTTTTTTTGCAGCAAACAATACCTAGAGTGAGGCCTATGGACTTCCCTACCCTGATGCAAACGCGGCGAGCGGTACATCATTTCCTCCCCGGTGGGGGGCTGACGCAGACCGCGTATGAGGCCCTCCTCCGCGTGGTGGCCCACACCCCCAGTGGGTATAACGCGCAGCCGTGGCGCTTCCTCCTCGTGACGGACCCGGCGGTACTGGCAGCCGTGCAGGCCGCAGCGCATGACCAGTCGCACATTACGGAGGCCGGGAGTGTGGTATTTATCCTCGGAGATATGCACTGGCAGCGGGCCGAGAAGGCGCGTATCCTCCGCCAGTGGCGAGAAATACGGGGCCTGAGCGACGCGCAGTTGCAGAGCCTGCAGGCCAGCCTGGAGAAAGAACGCCCCGAGGCGCAGGTGCGCGAGATGACGCTGCGGGCAGCGGCCATGGCGAGTATGAGCTTCTTACTGGCGGTGGAGGACGCCGGCTATGCTAGCTGCCCCATGATGGGCTTCTCGCAGCCACGAGTGCGTGCCATACTGCAGCTCCCTGAGCGCTATCTCTTTGGCCTCATGGTGGCGGTGGGCACCGCAGACCCCGAAAAAACCGAGCCCCCCCTACCGCGTAAGGACGTCTCGGCGCTCTGCTACAGTGGTCTGGCAGAGCACGACTAGCCAACGCTAAAAATATTCGAGACACCTCTCCTCAGAATATTTTTATAAAGTAATAATTAAGGGGCTTAGTTAGCCGGGGTCCGGCGGTAAGTCCAGGAGTATATATCCCTCATCACCAGTCAATTCAAGCCAAAAAGCCCCTGTATAAGTTTTAAATACCTGCGTTCCGGCCGGAACGCTGATATTCGTAATATCCTGCCTAAGGGCATCAGAATACTGTTCCTTTACTTGCCAACCATATTCTTGCGCTAATGTTAACCAAGCTTGCAAGTTAGGGTACATGTTCATAGGACAGTTGTTAGGCCCAATAACCCCCAGTAATGTGGCATTGTATTCGTCAAAGGGGGGATATTCCGCTGTAGCTGTGGTAGCATCTACTGCTATCACAGCTGGCAATACAGGGATTACGCTGGTTTCGTGAATGGCAGAATAGCGTTTTTTCTCTCCAGGGGCAGAGGTATCATCAATACCACCACAGCCCATACTTGCCATCATGAATATCACGACAACAATCAAAAATAAATATCTTTTCATACAATTTTCATTTACCTCAGCCGGTAAGGCTCAGGATTTTTTTAAAAGGTGATAAAAAAAACAGAGGTGTCTCGAACTATAAAAGAATTGCCGCGGGGTCCCAGAATAAAACCCCAGCAGACAAGTGCTTTCTACCATATCTTCGGCAGATGGCAAGCAAATGGAGGGGGAATTTACCCCAGCATGCCCTTCAGGAATTGCCCGGTGTAGCTGCCCTCTACGCTGGCCACCTGCTCTGGGGTGCCGGTAGCCACCACGTGCCCGCCGCCAGACCCGCCCTCCGGCCCCAGGTCTATGAGGCTATCGCAGCACTTGATGACGTCCAGGTTGTGCTCTATCACCAGCACGCTATTGCCCATATCTACCAGGCGCTGGAGGACCTTCAGCAGCTTCGCTACGTCTGAGAAGTGCAGGCCCGTGGTGGGCTCGTCCAGGATGTACATGGTCTGGCCGGTGGCCTTGCGGATGAGCTGGTTCGCGAGTTTGACCCGCTGGGCCTCCCCACCAGAGAGCGTCGTGGCGCTCTGCCCCAGGGTGATGTACCCCAGGCCTACGTCTTGCATCATCTCCAGCTTCTCGTGCAGCTTGGGCAAGTGCTCAAAGAACTTCACGGCCTCATCTATACTGAGCTCCAGCACGTCATAGATGCTCAGCCCGCGGTAGAGAATCTCCAGCGTCTCACTATTGTAGCGCTTGCCGTTACAGGTCTCGCACGGTACGTAGACGTCCGGGAGGAAGTGCATCTCTATCTTCTTCAGGCCATCACCCTTGCAGGATTCGCAGCGGCCTCCCTTCACGTTAAAACTAAATCTCCCGGCCTGGTAGCCCCGCACACGGGCATCTGAGGTGCCGGCGAAGATGGTACGAATGTCGTCGAAGATCTTGGTATACGTGGCGGGGTTGGAACGCGGAGTACGCCCAATAGCGCTCTGGTCTATAGAGATGAGCTTATCCAGCTGCTCGACCCCGGTGATCTTCGTGTGCTTGCCCACGGGGCGGCTGGCGCGGTTGAGCTCGTTGGCCAGGGTAGGCACCAAGATGCGGTTGATGAGGCTGCTCTTCCCGCTGCCGCTCACCCCCGTGACGCCCACCAGTACCCCCAGGGGGATGTCGACATCGACGTCCTGCAGGTTATTCTCGGTGGCACCACGGATCTTCAGCTGGCCTACGGGCTTGCGTCGGGTCTTTGGCACCGCGATTTTTTTCCGGCCAAAGAGGTAGTCAGCTGTCTCGGTGTGGCTCTGTTCCATAGCCTCCAGCGTACCGCTATAGACCAGCTGGCCACCGTACTGGCCGCTCTTGGGCCCTATCTCTATGAGGTAGTCGGCGCTGCGCATGGTGTCCTCATCGTGCTCTACCACAATCACGGTATTCCCCAGATCTCGCAGGTGGTGCAGCGTGGTGATGAGCCGCTGGTTGTCGCGCTGGTGCAGGCCGATGCTGGGCTCGTCCAGTACGTACAGCACGCCCTGCAGGTGCGATCCTATCTGCGTAGCCAGGCGTATACGCTGGGCCTCCCCACCACTGAGGGTATTAGCCGTGCGGCTGAGTGTGAGGTAGCCCAGGCCTACGTTCTCGAGGAAGCCCAGGCGCTCGATGAGTTCCTTCTTGATGGGATTGAGGATCCGCTCATTGGCTGGGGTGGGGTTGAGTCGCTCTACCCAGGCCTTGCAGTCCGGTACGCTCATGCGCACCACGCTGGGCAGGTTGATCCCCTCAGCGCGGAGATCCTTATGCTGCTTCTTACTGAGGTCTGGCGGCAGGTAGACACTGCGGGCATAGTCGTTCAGCCGCGTGCCGTCGCACACCGCACACTGCTGCTCTTGCATAAACTGCTCCAGCTTCTTGCGCATATAGTCACTATCGCTCTCGTTGTACCGCTGCTCGGTCTGCTGGCTGATGCCAGGGAAGGTGGTTTTGGTCACCTTACCACGGAACTGCCCGCGCAAGCTGACGCTGAATTCCTCCTCACCAAAGCCGTCAAAGAGGCGCTGCAGCACCTCGGGTTTTATCTTACTGATGGGCTCGTCTATGCTGAATCCATAGACCTCTCCCACCGCCTGCAGCACGCTCTGGTACCAGCGCAGCACGTTGGTGCCCAGGCTGCCCCAGGGGAGGATCCCCCCCTCCCGAATGGAGAGATTAGGGTTGATGGCCGACTCGATGTCGACCTCCAGCCGGTACCCCAGGCCATGGCACTGCGGGCAGCAGCCGTGGGGCGAGTTGAAGCTGAAGAGCCGGGGCTCCAGCGGAGGGAAGGAGAAGCCGGTGTCGGGGTCGCTCAGCAGCTCCGAGAAGAGGTGGTCCGTGCCGTCGCTCAGCCGGTGCAGGAGCATAATCCCGTCGCCAAACCGCAGCGCTGTCTCGATGCTATCCAGCACGCGCATGCGCTCGTCATTGGGTTTTTCTATCACCTGGCCGTCGCTCAGCGTCTCGGTCTGCTTAGCGTAGGGGGCCTTCACCAGGCGGTCTACCACTACCTCTATGGTGTGCTTTTGCTTGGGGTTCAGCTCGATATCCTCGGTGATAATGCGCAGCTCTCCGTCTACCCGCAGGCGGACAAACCCGGCCTTCTGCGCGCGCTCTATGAGGTGCTTGTGCTCGCCTTTCTTCCCCCGCACTAGTGGCGCCAGCACCATATATTTCTCGCCGTCGTCCCAGTAGTCTATAGCGTCTAAGATATCTTGGGGGCTCTGGCTGATGAGTTCGCGGCCGTTCTCGGGGTTCACGGGTATGCCCACCTTGGCAAAGAGCAGCCGCAGGTAGTCGTACATTTCCGTCACCGTGCCCACGGTAGAGCGGGGGTTACGGGGGGCGGTTTTTTGGTCGATAGAGATAGCGGGTGAGAGGCCGTCGATGCTATCGACTTCGGTCTTCTGCTGCAGCTGGAGGAACTGCCGCGCATAGGTGCTCAGGCTCTCAACGTAGCGGCGCTGCCCCTCGGCGTAGATGGTGTCAAACGCCAGCGAGCTCTTGCCGCTCCCGCTCACCCCCGTGACGACGGTAAGCTGGTCTCGAGGAATATCCACGTCGATATTCTGGAGGTTGTGCATACGAGCACCGCGGACGGCAATATGAGCGTTAGACATGCAGAGAAGAACTACAAAAACTCGCCCGAGCTCGAGCGCGTGCTCTGAGCGTAGCGGAGGTGATGACGGGTGTCAAACTCTCGCGCAGGAACTTGACGATACGGGCTGCTTTGTGGCATAAATAAGGAGATTATGCGCTCTCTTATGGGGATAGAATCCTTCTCTCATCGTAATACCGATACGCCAGATATGCCCTCAGAGCCCACTATGGCTGAGGTGCTCGCGGCAGGGATGGGAGCTCCTCGAGATGGTCTGGAGCGGCCTGGCGATGCCTACTATGATGGGGGGGATCGTACAGAGCAGGGGGTTACGGAGTGGGTGCGAGAGAACTGGGCAGGGATGCTGATGCAAGCAGTGCTGGAGAAACTGGGCTGGGTATCTGCTACGGAGGGCGCCAATCCCTCTGTGCAGCAGTATGTGCAGCAGATGAGCCCGACGCAGGCTATGGAGGTCTATAAGACTTGCGGGAAGGAAGTGCTGCAGCAGATGACGAATACCAGTGCCTCGCAGCGCCTCAACACCCTGCCCATGAGCCAGAAGGAGCTCACGGAGCAGTCACTGGAGTTGCCAGTGGTGCCGCTAGATGGCTGGTTTATTCCCATTATGGATATGGATATGCAGCCCCTGGAGCGGAATCCTATTAAGGAGAATCGACAGGAGCATGGTATCCGCACTACCTCGGGCTATGGGAATCGTACAGTATTTGGAGGGCATGACTTCCATGAGGGGATGGATTTTGCGGTGGAAGCGGGGAAGGAGGGCTACCCTATTGTCGCCATGGGGCCAGGGCTGGTGGAACAAGTATTCTCTCAGCCAGGCGGTGCGGGCAACTGCGTGAAGGTGCGCTACTGCGTCTCGCGCTGTACTGACGAGAATGGGCAGGAGAGCGCCCAGTACGTCACCGCGTACTACTCGCATCTGGATAAAATAACCCCAGAGCTGCGGGCAGGAGACCGGGTAGACACCATGACGGTCTTGGGGACGCTGGGGAATACCGGCCGGAGTACTGGGGCGCATCTGGACTTCCGCTTCTTTCTGGTAGATGATGTCTCACAGCGGACAAGCAGTAAGCGGAACCAGCACATAGACCCGACGCCCTACATGTACACCCTGGGGGAGCGCCGGGAGCAAGCAGCTGCCCGAGAGCGAGAGCAGCAGGCGGCACAGCAAGCCGCTGATGCTGCCACGGCTGAGGGTTTCCTCGAACGGGTGTCTTCTTGGTTTGCTTCTTAATCTCCTCTCTATGACTGATAATGTACCGGAATCACTGGCTATTGCTTCTCACGAGGAGGCGCCTGCTGCAGCAGTAGAGCGACCGAGTGCGCTGACGAACTACCTGCAAGAAGTCCTGACAGATTTTTTCTTCAAGAAACTGCTGGGGGAAGAGACGTACAATACCGTGACGGCGGAGCTGGTGGAGGAGGGCTACACGCAAGAGCAGATAGAGCAGGAGTGCCAGGATATCCGTAAAGGGGAGCACATAGGAGGGAGAGTATTTGAGAAAATCGCCAAGGCGAAGTTCAACGGGGATGTGGTGAAGACCTGGCATGCCATAGCCAGCCCTGAGGTACAGGCCAAGGTAGCCAGCGTAGCAGCGAGTATTGGCGTGCCGGAGGAGTGGGTGCTGCATACCTTCCATATAGAAACGGCGGGGACGATGCGGCATGACATCGGGAATAATGGCGGCTACTACGGCTATATCCAGATAGGCAAGGCCGCCGCGAAGGAGCTGCAGATCACCCCAGAGGCGCTACGAGCACTGGGGCCCGTGGAGCAACTGGACTACGTAGAGCAGTACTGGCATCTGCACATGCCCAAAGGAGGGTATGAGACCCCCGGAGACCTCTATGCCGTGGTGGCGGCCTCCAGCGCTGGGCGGCGAGGCATGCACGAGGTGATCTACCCCAAGGGTGGCAGCGCGTACGAGAACAACCGGCTCTGGGCACAGTATAGTGAGGAAAACGGCATCACGCGGGCCAGTTACTCGGCCATGATGCGTGACCGCTACCCCAGCCTCTATGACGAAGACGGCACCCCACGGCGGGACTTCCCCGAGTATAAGAAGCCCGTAGTAGCCACCACCGCAGAGCAGTCAGCAGAGGCGAATAAAGAGCCAGAGACCCTCTGGGACCGAGTAACGGCATATTTCTCTTCCTAATGATTTTCAGCACTCGTCAAGGGTAATATGGCATGAAACCGCTTGCATAAAGGAATATGATGGCTAAAGATGGGGGTAGATAGGTTTTATTTCTAATCACCCTTTCTCATGTCTATGTCTAAAGGAAGCCTCATCGACGCTCTGGCTCACCGTACCGGCTCTACAAAGAAGCTGGCTGGCGACGTCCTCGAAGGTCTGGTGGATATCATTACAGATCAGCTCCAGAATGGCGAATCTGTGACCATTACTGGCTTTGGTACCTTCCTCGTGTCTGAGCGCAAAGCTCGTACAGGAGTGAATCCACAAAAACCAGAGCAGAAGATCAAGATCCCTGCGACGACTGTACCACGGTTCAAAGCCGGTAAAAACCTAAAAGACGCCGTTAAAAAATAACCGTGTCTTTCGGAGACACATCACCTAGGAATCCTATAAAGGCCCCGCAAGGGGCTTTTGTAGGAGGAGAGCGTTGCCGGAAGCGTCTCTTGACAATGCCCTCAGCCAGGGCGTAGAATGAGCTGATGGCTCGATTCCCCCTCCCGGCAATGACAGCGCGTGAACGCTTTGGCTATGGTGTGGCGCTGCCCTCCTTTGTGCTGGCGCTGCTGAGCGGCTATAGCCTGCTCACCCAGTGGCAGGCCAGTGACACCGCGCGGCCCATAGCACGGGTGGAGACAACCGAGGAGCCCGAGGTGATGCTGGGGAGTGCCCCCAAAGCAGAGCCTGTCACTCCCCCTGTGGTGGAGGAGGTGCCCCTGGTGGGCATCTGCACGGCGGGGCAGGTGCCGCTGCCAGACGCTATGAGCCTGACGGGCAACGGCGTGGTGCTGCTGATGGGCACCACTGTGACGGGCGGACGGGAGGTAATGACACTGCAAAAGAGCAGCCCCGAGACGGTAGAGAAGCTGCTGGCGGCCTGGGAGGCAGACCCCCGCTTCACTCGCGTGGAGCTCTTCCTCCACTACCCAGGCCAGTAGAGCAGCTCTACTTACCGCGCTCCACGTACTCTCCGGTGAGGGTATTGAGCACCACCAGGTCGTCCTGGTTAATAAAGAGCGGCACTTTGATCTCATAGCCGGTTTCGATGGTGGCGTTTTTGGTGGCTCCGGTGGCGGTGTTTCCCTTTACCCCCGGCTCGCACTGCACCACGCGGAAGGTCATCTTGGCCGGGAGCATGATGTTGATCGGCTTGCCGTTGAAGTACTGGATGTCCACATCTATCCCCTCGCTGAGGTAGTTAGCCTGGTCACCCAGCTGCTCCGCGGTGAAGGGGAAGGTCTCAAAGCTCTCTTGGTCCATGAAGTCAAATTGCTCCCCCGCCTGGTAGAGGAACTGCGCCCGACGGTACTGGATCTCCGCCTCTTCTACGCGGTCACTGCCCTGGAAGGTCTGTTCCACCACCTTGCCCGTGATGAGGTTCTTCATCTTGGTCTTCATCACCCCTCCCTGGCGGGCGGTCTTGCTGAACTGGTTCCAGGTGATGCGATAGGGCTCGTCGTCCATAATGATGGTTTTGCCGGTCTTGATATCAGAGAGGTTGAGCATGGGCGCACTGTAGGGCACGGCGCTGGCTTGGCAAGTGTATCGCTCTGGTTTGACAGTATGAGGATCCTCAGCATTATCTACGGGTATTCTTTTGCTCCTCTGCATGGCTGATGCTCCGCAACCCAGTTTTCTCTCCCAGCTCTTTAACCGCCGGTTCTTTCTCACCTTTGTGGTGGTGTACGGGGTCATCTTCCTCGCGCAGCAGTTCTGGCTGAAGCCCGCTGCAGAGCGTGAGGCGGCCGCAGACCCGGTGGTGAGCCTAACCCC
Source organism: Candidatus Peribacteria bacterium (assembly GCA_020632335.1). GTDB lineage: Bacteria > Patescibacteriota > Gracilibacteria > UBA4473 > UBA4473 > JACKFV01. Next base: position 614,541 of record JACKFV010000001.1, on the reverse strand, counting down.
AGCCAAGGACACCTACCGTGAGGGACAGCTGGTGCTGTGGGAGGTACGCAACCGCACCGAGGGAGAGATCACGCTGGTGATGGCCTGTGACGGGAGCCGTAACGACCGCTACACCATAGAGAAGGTAAGCCTGGGGAGCACCGAGCCGCTCATGAGTACGGCGCTATGCGAGGGCGAGGTGCCCCCACTGCCGGTGACGCTCACCCCGGGGATGCGCCATCGCTTCAGCATACCGGAGTACAACACAGCGATGTTTGGCACCGCGGGGCAGTATACGCTGCAGCTGCCCTACACCGTGGGGGCCAGCCCCACAGTAGAGACGCTACAGAGCACCCCCGTGACGATCAAAACCCCCGGGGCCATCCGCAATGTCTTCCGCAGCATCATCACGCGGCCACTCTTCAACGTGCTGGCGTGGGTGAGCAATACCCTGCCGGGGAAGAGCTTTGGCTGGGGGATAGTACTGGTGACGCTCGCGGTGCGACTGCTGCTCTTCATCCCGAACCAGAAGGCCATGCGCAGTCAGGAGGTCATGAAGGAAATCCAGCCCAAGCTGAAGCAGCTCCAGGAGCAGTATAAGGACAACCAGCAGCTACTGGCACTCAAAACCATGGAACTCTATAAGCAGTACAACGTCAGCCCGGTGAGTAGCTGCCTGCCGATCCTGCTGCAGTTCCCGGTGCTGATAGGCTTCTACTACATGGTGCAGGAGGGGCTGGGGCCGCACCTGCATGACCGGCTCTATAGCTTCCTCCAGTACATAGACCTCAGCGCGCTGAATAACCACTTCTTCACGCTGGACCTCACGCGACCAAACCCCTACGTGCTGCCCATCATCGTGGGGGTGGCGCAGTGGGTGAATATCCGCATCAGCATGGGCCGGGCCAAGAAGAAGAAAGCCACCGCACCAGAGGCCACCACGGGCATGCCCGACATGAGCAATATGATGGGCATGATGCAGTGGATCTTCCCGGTGATGATAGGGTTCTTCACCGCGGGGGTACCGGCTGCGGTGGGCATCTACTGGCTGACCAGTACGGTGTTTGGCTCGCTGCAGCAGTGGTATGTGCACCGGCAGATGGCCCAAGAGAAACCCGTGAAGCAGCCGAAGAAGAACGCAGAGATTGTGGCCAAGCGCCGCTAGGGGCTGCTAGCCCATCTTATACGCCTCCTCATAGAGCTGCTCTATAGCCATGGCCAGACGCACGTCGTCCTCGGTCACCTGCGGGCCGTCCTCATGCGTGGTGAGGCTCAGACTCACCGTGCGGTACTGCAGCAGCATATCGGGGTGATGCCCCAGGTCTTCGGCCAGGCTCGCCACATCGTTGAGGAAGTCCAGCCCGGTGAGGTAATCATCGAAGGTATAGCGCCGCAGCAGCATCTGCTTGCGAGCCTGCCATGCGGGGTACTGGGTGAGGAAAGGCGTGAGATTCATGGATGGCTCTTAGGTTTTCTTAGACAGTAGCAGCAAAGCGCTCACTCACGTCAGCCCAGTTGATCACCTGCCAGAAGTGCTCCAGGTACTCAGCCCGGCGGTTCTGGTAGCGCAGGTAATAGGCGTGCTCCCAGACGTCACACACCAGCACCGGCGTGAAGCCGCCCCCCAGGCTGGAGTTCTGGTGGTTGTGGTGGAAGCCTACCTTCAGCTGCTTCCCGTCGCTCAGCAGCATGGCCCAGCCGCTCCCCTCCACTCCCTTGCCTGCCGCGAGGAAGCAACTCTTGAGCGCCTCCACACTGCCAAAGTCCTTCTCTACCTGCGCACGAAGCTCAGCAGACAGCTGCCCCCCCGTGCCCACCGGCGCCATATTCTGCCAGAAGACACTGTGGAGGAAATGCCCACAGCTGTGGAATGCCTGCGCGTAGAGCGCCTCCTTCAGCCTGCTATAGTCGCCCGAGGCATTACACGCAGCGATGGTATCCTCTGCGGCGTTCAGCCCCGCGACATACCCCGCGTGGTGCACATCGTGGTGGAGCTGCATGGTCTGGGCATCTATGTGCGGCTCCAGCGCGTCATAGGCGTAGGGCAGCGGCGGTAGCATATGGGGCATAGTGTGGGGCGATACACCCCCACCATAGGGCAATGACGCCCCAGCGCAAGTAGCCCGAGAAAGCAAGGCAAAAGGGTTGCTATGGCGCGCCAGTATCTGCTAGACTAGGGGTGTAATCGTCCCCTCTATGGACTGGAAGTCCCTTGCCAAAAACATGCGTACGTCGTCTCAGGAATTCCTGCAGAAGTCCAAGGAGCTCTGGCGCAATGCCTATAAGACCATGGAAGAAGGCACCGAGATGCTGCGCAACAAGACCGAGCACGCCGCTGAAGCCGCGCAGGAGAGCGCCAAAAAGACCAAGAAAAACCTGCACGACGCCAGCCAAACGGTAGAAAAAAAGGCCAAAGCCAAGACCAAAGCAGTGCAGCAGTCCGTCACAAAGGCGAAGGCGCAGGTGGAGTCCACCGCGAAAAAATCAACCAAAGCCGTAAAAAAGAAGGCCACTGAGGTGAAGGCGCAGGCCGAGAAGACCACCAAGCAGGTGAAGAAATCCACGCAAAAAGCGGCCAGCACCGTGCAGAAGAAAGCCGCCACCGCCACCGCTAAGGCCAAAAAAACCACCGGCAGCCTGACCGAGAAGACTAAAAAAACCAGCAAACCCGCTCCCAAGAAACCTAAAACTTCCTAACCATGCCGCTGGACTACGAACAGATCATCGACTACGCCGCGCAGGAGCTCTGTAGTGACGTACACTTCAGCCCCAATGCTCGCATCTACCTGCGGCGCAATACCGTACTGCAGGCCGTGGGCGAGCCCATCACCAACGAGCAAATCCTCGAGATGCTGGGCGCTATGCTGCAAGAGCAAGACCAGCTCCAGCTGGAGCAGCAGCACCAGGTGGATTTTGTCTTCCGGACGGCGGGGGGGACGCGCCTCCGGGGCAATGCCTTCCACGAGGATAAGGGCACGGGGGTGAGCTTCCGTATCATCCGTGAGCGGCCCTTCCCGATACAAGACCTGGGCTTCCCGGAGTTTGTCCTGGAGCGCATAGCGCACATGCGCAACGGCCTGGTGCTGGTGGTGGGGCCCACAGGGCAGGGGAAGAGCACCACGCTGGCCAGTTTCCTCCAGCACCGGGCGGAGCAACAGACCGGGCATATCATCACCATAGAGGACCCCGTGGAGTACCTGCTGCAGTCAGATACCTCTGTCATCCAGCAGCGGGAGGTAGGGCGAGACGTGCGGGACTTCCACAGCGGGATAAAGAGCTGCCTGCGGGCCGACCCAGACGTGATCATGGTAGGCGAAATGCGAGACCTAGAGGCTATCTCCGCTACGCTCACCCTGGCCGAGACGGGGCATGTGGTCTTCAGCACGCTGCATACCAGCTCTGGGCCGCAGACGGTCAGCCGCATCATAGATGTCTTCTCGGCCGACCAGCAGGAGCAAGTACGCAGCCAGCTGGCTACCACACTCAGCATGGTGATCTCTCAGCGGCTCGTGCCCCGGGCAGATGGCGCAGGGCTGGTGCTGGCGTATGAGATCCTCACCAGTAACTACGCTATCCAGAACTACATCCGGCAGAATAAAGTGTACCAGATCCCCAATGCCTTCCAGGCCGATACCAGCGGCGAGATGGTGCAGCTGGAGCAGTCGCTGGCGGGGCTGGTGCTGAGCGGCATCATCACTAAAGACACCGCCTATGAGTACTGCCGCAATAGCGAGCAACTGACCAATATCCTCAAGACCAATGGTATAGAGGCAAACGGGGTATAAAATATCCCTTTGATCTTGATAGCAAAACTAAAGGGATATGTGTATGGGGGGTCACACTTACATTTGTGTGCCCTCAGTTTTGTTGCAAGATAATTCTGGTAGTGGTCTATTATCTATGACTATGATAACGCTATACTCCTGCATATTATTATGATGTGTCCGACTTTTATTCTTAGCAGCAAATATTATAATTTCATGCTCGTCGAGACAATACATTACATAATAGTAGGCATATCCATCAAGAATCACTTGTTGTTTATAATACTGCTGTAAACAATAATACAGATCTGGCACCGTCTTTAGCTGAGGACACCAGAGAGTATCAGCCTCTGGGACTATGGAGAATTCTATCTCTCCTAGACGAAAACCCGTCGAGTCCTCTACCACATCTGGATGATGGAGGAGCGCCCCGGCTACTGATGCTAGTACATGCTTGTCCAGTATACAAGTCTCTGGAACCGTTTCTGTTAATAATGGTATCTGCATGCAATAGTGCGGCGCAGAAAGTGTTCTTGGAGGAAGAGAATAGGGAACACACCCTGGAAGTGTGGTGACAAAGAACAAAAGGAGTGCAATACGCGTAAATAATCTAAACATAATTAAAATTGTGTATGGGTGAAAAAATAATTTCCCGTTATATGCCATAAAAGTGGCTATTTGTCAACGAAAACCACCGATTACTTGAACCCTCCTCTGCGGCCACTACACTACCGCTATGCAGAGCTGGGAGCGCTTCCTCGACGACCTCAAGGACCGCACGGACATCGTGGCCGTGGTGGGGCGCTATGCCGAACTACAGAAGCGCGGACGCAACTACATGTGCCGCAGTCCCTTCCGCAACGAGCGAACCCCCAGCTTCAGCGTGAGTAGTGACCGGCAGTTCTGGTATGACTTTGGCGCGAGTGAGGGGGGTGATGTCATCCGGTTTATCGAGAAGGCGGAGAACCTGAGCTTCCTGGAGGCAGTAGAACTCCTGGCTGATGAAGCCGGTATGGAGATGCCAAAGCGCTCACACAAGGCCACCCCACAGCAGAAGGACACTAAAGAGCGCCTCTACCAGCTGCACCAGGCGGCCAACCAGTACTTCCTCCAGCAGCTGCAGCACAGTAGCACCGCGCAGGACTACCTCACCCAGCGGCAGATAGACACGCCCACGCAGCAGCGCTGGGGCATCGGTTATGGAGGGGACGCCAAGGACGGCCTGACGCACTGGCTGCTGCAGCAGGGCTACACCCGGGAGGAACTGCAGCACAGCGGCGTGGCGTACACCTATGGCGAGGAGAAAACCATGCAAGACCGGTTCTGGGGGCGGGTGATCACCCCGGTGTATGACGCCCGCTCCACGGCGGAGAACCCGCTGATCATCGCCTTCAGTGGCCGAGATATCCTCCCCGAGAGTACCACCCACCAGCGCGCCAAGTACGTCAATAGTCCGGAGAACCCGCTGTATATAAAGTCCAAAACGCTTTTTGGCTACCACAGAGCGCGGAAGGCCATCCCTCAGCACGGTGCGGCACTGCTGGTGGAGGGGAACTTTGACGTCATCACAGCGCACACGGCAGGCTATGCGCACACGGTGGCCACCTGCGGCACCAGCCTGACGGAGGACCACCTGCGCATGCTCAGGCGAGTAACCAACGCGCTACACCTGTGCTTTGATAATGACACCGCGGGGAAGAAAGCCACGCTCCGTGCCGTGGAGATGACACTACGCGCGGGCATGACCCCTCACCTGGTGCAGCTGCCTGCGGGCGAGAAAGACCTGGATGACACCCTCCGTGGGCAGACGAGCTCTACCGTGCCCCCCGCTCTTGATGCAGCGCTGCGTACCCCCCCCCATGCACTGGAAGCGCTGCTGCATGCCATGGCCAGCAAACTCCTCAACGGCACCCTCAGCGGCCAGACAGCACTGCTAGACGCCTACCTGCCACTGCTGAACCTCGTTACCCGGCCTATAGAGCGCGAGCACTTCCTCACCCTGCTCTCGGGCACGCTGGGGCAGCCGAAGGAACTCCTCATGGCTGAGCTAGAGCGCCTCCAGCTCACAACGCCACCGAGAAAGCCCCAGCGCCTGAAGGAGCGGGATACGGAGTCCCGGGAGCGGTTCACGCGGGAGGAGGAATTTGTGGGGTTTGTGCGGTACTTTTTTCCGGTGGTGGAGGACTTCCTCGACGCCGAGGTGCTGCTCCTCCTCTCCCCCGGTACGCCGCCCCACACGCTGCTGCGTAAGCTCCACACCGGCGAGAGCCTGACCCCAGAGGAGACCGCACTGCTGAACACCTGGGAGCTCCACCAGGCCGCAGAGCAAGAGGACGAGGAGGTGGCAGAGCAGGTAGTAGAGCGGCTGTGGGAGGGGTACATCACCGCCCTGCAGGTGGAGAAAACCCGGCGCGAGCAGGCAGAGAAACTGCGCTAGAGCTCTTGCAACTGGTGCTGGGGTGCCAGTGTCCCTCTGATGGAGTCACCGACCATAAAGCCCCCATCACAGAGATATACAGCCGTTATAGTGTTGCACCGCCTCTTGCCAGAGCACTATACACAAGATAATAGCAGCGCTACTCTCAGTAAGATTCTCTACTATGCTGCCTCCAGAGGAAGACATCCGTCATGAAAAATCCCCCACCAGTAGGCAGGGGATCTGCAACCAGAGCGTACCCAGAGCTCCCCACCAGCACCCTACAGGGCGATGAACTGCACTGCCCCCGCTGAGCCCGCTGCCCCCGCAGTACCACTGGTGCCGGCGCTCCCCGGCGCTGGTGCCTGCCCGAGCGAGTCTCCCCCGGGGCCGCCATTCCCTCCGCTGAGGAGTGCGGTGTAGCTCCCCACGGTCTGCGCCCCCTCGCTGCAGAAGTACCAGTGCGCTCCGTCAGCTCCTCCAGCGCCACCACCTCCCCCTCCCGTACCCCCATAGCGGGGCCCCGTGGCGTTGTATCCCCCGGGGTTACCGTCGATGCCGCCGCTGCCCGTAGCACCCGCAATGTCTATCGTGACGCTGCTGTCGAGGGTGATGGCCCCCCGCACCAGCCAGAATACCCCCGGCTGCAGCCCGCTCAGCACGCCGCCATTGCCCCCCTTGCCCCCGGTAGCGATGGTATCTGCGCCGCCGCCACCACCGCCACCCCCTGCCTGCAGCATACTCGCCGCAGAGCCCGGCAGCCCACCCGCCGTCATATTCACCGTAGTGTAGCCCCCCGCGCCACCCTGGCCAGTGCCCCAGCTCCCGGTGCCAGCCCCACCAGCCCCCCCCTGGCCGCCAGTAGTAGCGTCTCCCCCACTCCCCCCAGAGCCATGCGCGCCATGCCCCCCCAGCAGGCTATACACCGTACCACTGAGCATTACCTCGATGAGCGGCATGTCTATACCCGGCATACCCTGCAGCGTGCTATTGCCCGTCACACTCAGGTCACCGTCAACGTAGATCACCGTACCGCCATTGCCCGTAAACCGCAGCGTGCTGTCATCCACCACCACACTGCTGTAGCGGTACACCTGCCCGCGCTGCAGCGTGTGGGTGGTGTTACTCAGCACTAGCGCCCCATCAGCCCCGTCGCCGTAATCACCCGCTAGCGGCGCCACGCAGTCTTCGGGCACCATACCGACGGTATTCGAGGTGATGATCTGCCCCGTGGTGGTGTCGAGCTGCCGCACCTGATAAAAGACCTCGTCATAGACAAAGTCATAGTCGGTGTAGCTGAGCGTGCTCTCGGGCAGGGGGTCGCTGATGGCTACCCCGTTCCGCAATACGGTGAAGAAACCACTCCCACTGAGGCTAGATGTCCAGCTCAGCCGATGAGGAAAGCAGCCCCCATTCGGCGTGAGGGTAAGCACCACACTGCTGCCCAGCTGGGTGAGAAGGCCCTGCAACTGCGCGTTACTCACCGCAGCGGTGGGGTCTGCGGGGCTGGGGAGGAGCCCCGTGATGCTGCTGCCCTGCATGTCTACCCCCCCGGCAAAGACCCCCATGGCCAGCGGCCCATCACTCACCCCAGCGCTGGTCACGTCGGCTATGCGCACAGGCCAGTCTGGTGCTAGGCTGGCGCGCAGCTGCTGGTCCGTCATGGTGTGGCCGTTGGGGAGGAACTGCAGCGCTGCCTCCGCACTCCCATCACTACTGGTGATGGCCCCGGGCTGCACCCCCGCATTACGGATGATCCCCACCACCGCTCCCTCACCGCTATAGGGCACGTCTATGGCGGCGTCTGGCCCCACCTGTAGCAGCGCGTGGAACCCTCCATAGCTGTCACTCCCCCCGGTGCGCTCCACCCACACGGCATAGGCAGAGGGCTGCACGCGTATGGCTGGCCCTACATCACTACAGATGGGAGCGGGGGTATCCGCATGCGGCAGCCGCCCAGCCCGCAGGTAATGCGTCCGGAAGCTACACACAGTGGTGTCGCTTGCCTTAGTGCCGGTGTGGGGCGCTGCGGAGTTCAGCACATGAGCAGTTACGGGCATAGGAAGGGGGATAAAAACGCCCCTAGTATACGCCTGCGCGGTATATGCTACTTCCTCACATCTGGTAGAGCGCGCAATGGTACTTCATAGACATTTCATAGAGGTCTGCTGTAGGGTAAGCAGATGGCTCAAAAAGAACTGCACCTCGGCGTCACCGCAGCACTAGATGGCTCACTGGAGGGGCTCTTGCCGGTCTTTGAGGCCGCACTCAGCCTGGGGTATGAGGTGAGCGTACTCGCCGTGGGGACTCAGGCCATGCAGCAGCGTGTGATGACCCTGCAGGAGTCCTACCCCACGCAGCTGAATATCCTCGAGGCCACCAGCCTCCACCGGGAGCGAATCGACCGCCGCGCAGACGTACTGCTCAGCCCCACCCTGCCCGATGACAGCCTGCTCCAGCGCTGCAAACGCTACCACACCGTGCTGCTCTGCCCCGCGGGAGGACCAGTGACCGACTACGACGGCGTGAAGGAGACCGGCACCGGCTTCACCTATGACCCCAGCAATAGCTGGACAGCCGTGCGCGCCCTCATCCGAGCGGCCGAGACGCACCACTTCCCCTACGACTGGCAGAGCCTGCAAGACCGCCTGGCCGAGCTACTCCAGGCGCAGCGCACCAGCACGCTCATGACCGCAGCAGTTGCGCGCTAGCCGGCTCACGCTACACTGGCGCTATGATCTACCCTATACAGACAGGCGAGCAAAACCCCATCCTCCACACGGTGTGTAGCCCTGTGGAGCGATTTGATGCAGCGCTGGAGAACTTTGCGGAGGATCTGATCACCACCATGACGACCAAAAACGAGTACGGGCAGATAGGCGTGGGCATAGCCGCCCCCCAGGTGGGAGACACCCGGCGGGTGATGGTGGTGACCATGAACGCCTTTGACAGTGAGCGAAACCTCCACAAACGACGAAAAGTGCAGGTCATGGTCAACCCAGAGATCCTCCACGAGAGCAACCTGCAGGTGACTCTGGAGGAGGGCTGCCTCAGCCTGCCACACCTGTACGGAGACGTACGCCGTGCCGCACGGGTGCACGCCGCGTGGTATACCCCCAGCGGCACACGGGTGGAGAAGAAGCTCAGCGGGTGGGACGCCCGGATTTTCCTCCACGAGCTGGACCACCTCAACGGCATTCTCTTCACAGAGCGGATGAGCGGCAGCCCCAGCTATGAGCCCCCCACCGACGAAAAATAACCCCGTTACGACACTCTACAACAGATGTAGAGGCGCAACGGGGGGTGTCTTTGGCAGTTAGTAGGGTTTAAACAACCTAGAGAAATCACTACCAATAAATAAAAGTATAAAAAACACCACTGTTCCAAACCAGAACATAGCACTTGGTCCCCTATTTTCTTTATCAGTATCAGTACTTTCCACCGCATTCGTGGTGGTTGTATCAGCGCTCTCCGACACAATAGTGTCGATCTGAGCTCTCATTATGGTGATGAGATTCTCTAAAGAATCCACCGTTGCCTGTTGCCGCTCCGTCATAACGGAGACAGGCTGAGAGCTCTCCTGAGCCATCACGGGCGTATGAGCGCTGCACAGAAGTAGTAAGACTACGCCTGTGATAAGAATTATCCTGCATGTGTAAGGGAACAGGTGGCCCCTTTGTCTTAACCCTTCTTTGGTTTATGGTTAATGATTTTTGGTTTATCGTTAATGATTTGTGGCAAGACCTCCCAAGTGAGAACAACTCCCAGAATAAAAGATAAAACCATAAAACCAAATGCATCCACCATATGGTAAACCAGCAATATATAGGATAGTGCGTACCCTTGCTCTTTACCTTCATTCAATGTAACCGATATTTCCTCATAAGCAAGGAAGATAACTTCCTCAAGGGAGTCGATACGATTTTGGGCTCTTTCTTCACTCGTGCTGAAAATCTCCAGTTGCTTCTGCCTAATAATATTTCTCCAAGTAATAAGAGAATCAAGATCATTGCTTTGGGTAATGATAGAAGAGCCGTCCGGGAGTGGAATAGTAGAAACGGTGGTCACGGATGACGCGGTATCTTGCTGAGCGAGTACTGTTGTAGTAGTACTAGCAAAAAGAAGGGCACAGAGCGTGCCGAGAATTAAAATAATTGTTTTCATAAATAAAACACTGTTGTTAGATGAAATAATAAAATAAAATAAAAATAGCGCTCCTGCAATAATAATGCGTTAACTGCCGATACTGCGAAAGACACTGTACTGTCTATACAATAGATAGATAATAAAGTCAAGTGGTATCCCCGCCCGGAGTCGAACCGGGAGTTTCCCCTTAGGAGGGGGACGTTTTATCCATTAAACTACAGGGATGCCTGCCAAGAGGGTAGTGCACGCGCGGTGCATCGCAAGTACTTTTGCTATACTGCTGCTGCGTAACCCCCCTCGCTATGACGTATTCCCCCACTGCTACTGCTGCTACCACGCTCCACAGCCCCAATATCTTGGCGCGGTCCAGCACTGCAGACCTCCGCCGGGCCGAGACCTACCAGCTGATAGTCCCCATTACCCACAGTGGCCCCATCCCTCGGGGAGCTGTGCTCGGTCGGTATACCACCATCAGCGACCCCCAATATGCGGGCTGCGTGTACCTCTATGACCCTGCGGCAACTGACGGCCGGTCTAAGGCATTCGGCGTGCTAGATAACCTCACCATAGCAGAAGAAATGCTCTTTACCGTTGACGGCATGGGGAACTATGACCCCGTGAAGCTGAGCGTGACGGTGCTCTGCCCTGGGTCTGGCGTAGTGCTACGCCCCAGTACCCTCACCGGACTAGACGCTAATGCCATAGCGCAGCTGGGCGGCTTGCTGGACGCAGAGGCCGATACCCTCTTACTCTCCTAGTACTGGGAGTATTTCTTGGAGGCGCCTAAGGGCCCATCCAGGATTATTTTCTTTTGTAACCCCCTGAATCCGGTCAAACGGTCCAGGGGGTTTTTCATGAGGGCTGAGCTGCCACACCACACTGGTGCTGAGAGAGATCTATCCGCTGAGGGGCCTTACGGACGTAGTTCTCCAGCAGGAGCTGCTCCATATACGTCACGGTAAGGCTCTGGAGCTGGTCTTTGTGCTCGGGGTGGGTAGCATTCCACCACCGGCAGAGGTAGCGGTTAAAGGAGGGACGAAAAGCAGTGTGGTCACTACTGGCGATGTTCTCCAGGTACTTCTGCCACCGGGGGCTGATGGTGGTGGCGCGCACGTCCTCCGGCACGGTATAGCGGACGACACGGGGGTCTGCGTAGCCGGCATAGGCCTTCCAGACATCTACCAAAGCGCCGTTATTCAGGCGGCCTTCTATCACGTACCAGCCATAGCCGGTGGGGGGCGGGCTGAACATATTCCAGTTCTGGGTCCAGCGGGCGGCATTGGCATAGGTGGTGGCCCAGGAGGGCGGGGTAATACTCGTAGTACCCAGCACTACCCAGTAGCAGAGGAAGCCCACATTCAGCAGTACAAAGCCCTGCCAGAGACCCTGCAGCCATCGGGAATACCCCGGGCGAGGCTCTGGAGATAGCCCCGAGAGAGGGAGCGCACATACCCCATGCCGCCGGGCCGAGAGAAAGACATAGAGCGTATCCCCCAGCCAGCGCAGTGGTGCCAGCAGCAGGAGCCCCCCCACCGGCCACCAGAGCCACGACCGGCGCAGTATCCTCCCCAGGGCAGCGGTGCGCGTAGTGGGGTGCAGGTGGTCTGGGGTATCGGCTACCCAGCTATCTCTGCTCTGGCTGAGGGTCTGGAGCTCCATCGGCGCCTCGCTCAGCGGGAGGAAGGCCACACGCCCCAGCGCGCCTATCTGCTGGAGAATAGCCGCCCAGCGGGCACACAGGCCACACTGGGTATCGGTATAGACCAGCAGGTAGGGCCGGTTACGGCGCGCGTGCCACCACTGCCGGAGCGACTCCCACACGCCAGGGGGCAGCAGACTCAGCGCCACCACACTGCCGATGAGCGGAAACATCCCCACCTGTAGCGTCAGCCCAAAGCCCAGGTGCAGCAGCAGTAGCAGGCCTATCCCCAGCGTGCGCGTCCTCCGCCAGGGGGTGAGGAGCAGCAGTGGCGCGATGAGCTCCAGGAGGAGGGTGAAGACGGTCAGCAGCTTCGTCAGCCAGAGGTAGGGGAAGATCCACTCCCCCAGCGGCAGCACAAAGCTCCGCAGCCCCAGCGCGTAGTAGACCGCGAGGAAGCTCTCTCTCCAGACCGCGGCATCCTTATACAGCACCGTAGAGAGGTAGATAAGCGCTACCTGCAGCACCAGCCCCACGCTCGCAGCAGAGAGAAAACCGGTGGTGTGCACACTCTCTGGTAGAGGCCGGGTGTGACCGAAGGCGAGATCCAGCGAGGACACCCTCCCCAGCGGCAGCAGCATGGCCCAGGTACTGGCCAGCCGTAGGAGGAGATCCGCACCACTGCTGAGGAGCGGATTACGCACATCCAGCGAGTTAATCAGCACAAAGGCCAGCACGCTCATCAGGCGCGTCCGGTACCCCACCGCCATCAACGCCCCCGTCACCACCCCCGCCAGCAGCAGCGCTACGGCCCACCACGTGCCCCCGCTGACCGAGAAGACACTCCACGACCACAGCCCGCCCGTCAGCTGCACCATGGCGTCGCGTGGCAGCACCCCGGTGTCACTCAGCCACGCCTCGGCATAGGGCAGGCGCCGGAGGCAGTCCAGCACCAGCAGCAGCCCCACCCCCACACGGAGAATAAGCAGCCCCGCGCTGCTCAGCCGGAAGGGCCGGGTAAGGTACTGGAGGACGGTCTGCCAGAGGAAAGAGCGCTGCATATCTGCCACTGTAGTGATGCGCACCCCCTTGGCAACATGCCAAAAAACACAGACGCTCACTATTGTCAAGAGACTGTCTGGAGGTTTCGCTAGACAAGCTGGCTCGAGCGTCCATACTGCATACCATGCGAAAATACGTCTTTATCGGACTCATGACGGTGCTGCTGGGCGGAGTAGTGCACCTGACGGCCCAGGCGCAGACGGAAACCAGCACCACAGTGGAGTTTGCGGCGCCGGTGGTGACTAGCGCCCCTACAGCGACGGAAGCGCCTACTACTCCTACACCCACAGCAGCAGTGACCACCGCTGCAGCGACGACACCCGAGGACACAACACCGGTGGTCAAGCGCTTTGAGATGTACCATCTCTCTACCTGCCCGCACTGTCAGCAGCAGCTGGCCGAACTCATGCCGACGCTGGAAGCAACCTACCCAGACGTGGAATTTGCCTATTGGGAGGTAGGATCTAGTAGCGAGAATGCCAGCCAGTTCCGTGATCGCGTCAAGCAGTTTGCCCCGGGTATTAAGGATACCGACATCGCTGTGCCCACTAATATCATCGCGAACCGAGACGTCATCATGGGCTACCGGAAGGACGATATCCTCCAGGCGGTGGTGAATAACTTTGGCCAGCCGCTGAAAAGCCCTGAGGGTATGGCCTTCCCGACGCCGAATGACGAGCGCTTTTACATCAGCGGCTATGGCCCTGACAGCGCCGGTGAGGTGGCCACCACCTATCTGATGCGGAATAACACTACCTGGTACCTGGTGGGAGGCATCGTGGTGCTGGGGCTGCTCTATATGTACTTCCGTAAACGCTCCCTCTAGGAGACTTCTCTTTTCTCTCTTCTTCTCATGAAATACTCCCATCTCTTGGCACTGCTCTTGGTTCCGGTCTTCCTCACGGCTTGCTGGGGACGACAAGATACCGATGACGCGGCCCCCGTCACCGACACAACTACCGAAGCCACTGACGACACTCCCCTCCCAGCAGACGTGGAGATCTACAAGGTGCCAGACATCACCGAGAGCCTGACCTACACCGCTCCGGCAGGGTATGACTGTGAGCGCGTGGGCGATGACCTGCGGGGGTATTACGTTACCTGTACGGGGGCGGAGGGGTCTAACTTCCGCATCGGCGCGCTGCCCTATGTGCCCGGAGCCAGCACCGTGGAGGAAGTAGCGGCCTACGTGGCGGGGAATTTCTCGGCTACGGAGGACACCACCAGTGAGGAACTCACGCTGGATAACGGTATGGAGGTGATTAAGATCACCGCGGACATCACGCAAGACGGCGTGCCAGCGGCTATGGCCAGCTATCTGACGGACGCCAATGGTATGGCCTACACCATCAACCAGCTGGAGAGTAGCCGTGACGCACTGGGGAATGAGGCCTTTATGAGCTTCCTCAGCAGCATCACCATAGCGGATATGCCACAGCTGGGGCAGCTGGAACGCCTGGAAACACTGGGAGAAGTAGAAGAAGTGGCTCCAGAGCTGGTGGAAGAGGCGGTGAAGATGACCACAGATGAAGCTGCCACCACAGCAGAAACCACAACCGAGACTGTCGAGGCTGCGCAGTAGTGCTGCACAACGATACCCTCCACCAGAGAAGCCAACGCAATGCCTTGGCTTTTTTCTGTTATTGTTTTGTAATGTATTGATAACATATTTTGTATGTGCTAAAAAGAATACCGTAGCTTTTCACCGCTTGTGTGGAGGCTCTACCGGTTCTTTCATAGCTTGGTGGAGCGCCATAGGGCCTTATGGTGTGAAGAAATGCCTGTGTACTGCGGGTCAGTACCGTGGCATTTTTTCACTTCAAAAATTGATGCCTTATGGTACACAAAATGATGGCTAGCATCCTACTGCTACTGAGTTTCTTTCTGGGGTCTGTGCAGGCCCAGACTATTGAGACTATGCCAGCACCGAGAGTTTCTCTGGCGGCTGGAATGTTCGTGGTGCCGAACTTCTCGGTGGATCTGGCGAGGGACTCCTCATTTGCCACCGTGGCGGCACTGATAGTAGCCCATAGCTTCGAGTACAACTGGGGCTATAACGTCGTGGGGTATAACCTCACGGCCAGACGCTTCATTTGCAGTCAGGGCTACTTCTTGACAGAGAAGAAGGATCTGGATCTGTATTTGTTCTTTTCAACAGATAGCAAATTCCAGACGCCCGCGTTGGACCTTAACCTGGAACTCCAGGTGACGCCCAATGCATGGCTCTTTGCGTATTATGGGACGGGGTTACGAGACCCATTCCAGGCCCATAACGTTGGAGGAGGCGTGATTATGGCCTTCCTCAAAAAATACAATTAACAACCACCCCGCCAAGCACCCTCACAAAGCCCCTTAGCTCTATGCCGAGGGCTTTTTTTTGTGGTTTACAGCGCTGCCCTGGGGTTCTATACTGGGGGTATCCATGGCGTTTACTTCTCCTCAAGGCACGAGCGACATCCTCCCGGCGGACCACGACTACTTCAATTTCATCACGAAGGTCGTGCGCTACCGCTTCCGGCAGGCAGGGTTCCAGCGGATAGCGGTGCCGGCCTTTGAGGAAACCGCGCTCTACGAGCAGGCCCTGGGGCTGGACACCAAGATCATCAGCTCGGAGCTCTACACCTTCACTGACCCCCGCGGACGCAGCCTCAGCCTGCGGCCAGAGATAACGCCGGGCATTGTGCGCAGCTTCATCGAGCACCATATGGACGAGCAGGCGCTGCCACAAGAGCTCTATTACATCGACCGCGTGTGGCGCTACCAGCGGCTGAAGAGCGGCACCAAACGGGAGTTCTGGCAGTTTGGCGGCGAGGTACTGGGCGAGACCGACCCCGCCATAGACGCGCAGCTGATCTACCTGGGGCACCGTATCCTTCGGGACCTCAGCGTACGAGATCTGGTGGAACTGCGGATCAACACCCTGGGGAGCCACGAGGACCGAGTAAAGTACTTTGAGGCGCTGCAGAACTTCTACACCGGTAAGGAGCGCGCGCTGACCCCCGGCAGCCGTGAGATGCTGCAGCAAAGACGCTACCTGCAGCTGCTGGACCCCAAGAGCGAGGACGAGGAGATCCTCCTGCAGATGGCACCCAAGATGCTGGATTTCCTCAGTAAGAAGAGCCGCGACCTCTACGAGCAGATGCGGCGCTACCTGGAGATGTTCGAGATCCCCTACACGCTGGACCCCACGCTGGTGCGCCCGGTGGAGTACTACAATCACACTGTGTTTGAATTCCGCAAGACCGGCACCCGGCAGAAGATCCTCGTGGGGGGGCGGTATGACGGGCTCATCGAGCAGCTGGGGGGGCAGGGTCTGGGGGGAGCGGGCTTCCAGTGCGGGATGGAGCGCACGATTGACCTCATGCTGGAGAAGAAAGTAGCCGTGCCCAAGAAGGGATATATTCAGATATTCGTGGCCGCTACGGGTAATGAGGCCAAGCGCCACGCCCTGCCACTGCTGGTGCAGCTGCGGGAGCACGGCCTGCATGCGGTGGGGGCTATGGGCAACACCAGCATGATAGAGCAGCTGCAGCGCGCGCAGAAATTCCGAGTGCCGTATACGCTGCTGCTGGGCGATACAGAGGTAGAAAACGGCACCGTACTCCTACGAGAGATGAAGCGTGGCCGCAGTGAGGAGATCCCTCGGGAGCGGCTATTGGAGCACCTCGATTCCCTGCTGACCGTCGACAAACCACTGGATACTACGCTGGAATTCCTCGGGCATGCTTAGGGCTTGACACGGTTGCTCTATCTATTACAGTATCCGTGTTCTTGAGTATTCTGGGGAAACATAAATTGAAATTTTAGGGATTTTTGTCAAAATGTATTAAAACAAGAACAACGGCTAGTAGTGGTCCTTCTCCTCCATATTTTCCCATCTCCTCCCAGCTAATTTTAAATCTGACCACTAGCCCCCCAGCAGCGCACTTGGCGGATAGAAGCTGTCTGGGAAATCCGCATTGCATGCGCAGTGCGGATTTTTTTATCCACTACTTGACAGTCAATATTGTAGGGTATATAATAAAAACAGGTAGAGAGTAATACATTCGCCGCTTTACTCACCCTAGAGCGCATCCGGAGATATTTATTTCTAGATACAACACCCCTGTAAAGCTCTCTCACCTAGGCGTTGTGACTATGTTACAACGCCTCTCTTTCGTCTGCCCGTGACAGAGCACGCCAGGGTATACTAGGGGCGACTTTTCCCCTCGCTATGACTCCCTCCCCTACTCTCTCCGGCATCGTGCACCAGTGTGGCCTGGCGCAGCTGCTGGAGCCCGACTGTGCCAGCGCGCTCTATGATGGGCTGAGCAATTCCTCCGCTAGTGACTACCTGGGCATACAGCTGATGGGCGCGCCCAAGAAAACCGACCACCTCTACGCCACGCTCCTGCAGTACCAGCAGAGCAGCGGGGTGCCCTCTATAGTAGACGACAACTCCCAGGGTAACGAGATAGAACTGCGCGTCACCCCCGAGAGCCAGGAATTCGGCCTGGTGGGGTACAAAGAAACCCGCACCCTGCACGCTGATGAGCTACGCGTGGTGTGCAATGCGCAGTCGCCCAGCTGCAGCCACGCCGAGGAAGAACGCGCGGTAGACCTCATCGAGCACATCGTGAAGGCTATGGCTGACCGCCAGCTGCTCTTCCTCGAGAAACCCTTCTGGGAGGGGGTCTTCGGCACCATCACCTACACCAGCCAGAATGGCGGCACCCACACGGTGGAGACCGGCACGCAGGTGCTCAGCCCCCTGGTAGCGGGCGACCAATGGACCGCCGTGGCCACCGCCCACCCCATAGAGGACATAGAGCGAATGAAGCTAGCGCTGCGAGATACCGGCATGCGGGCCAGCAAGATCCTCATGAATCAGCTGACCTTCAGTACGCTCCTGCAGACCGACCAAGTCCGCGAGAGCCTGGGCAACTGCCTGTGCGACTACACCCTGCGTGGCGAATCTATGGGGACGCTCATGGGGATGGAGCTGCACGTGTATGACGGCTTCTATACCGATGGGAGCGGGAGTACGGTACGCTTCATCCCCGACGGGCAGGTGGTAGTGATGGGCCAGCACGGCAGCTGTAGCCCGGTGCTCCGCTATGACGCGCGCAATATAGACGACCGCAGCTGCGAGACCTACGGCCGCTACTTCCAGATCCTCACAGCCGATAACCCCCGCCGAGACGCCTACTTCGTCTCCTACTACGGCGCGCCGGTGTTTGCCCGGCCACAGGCCTTCGTGAGCCAGCAGGTCTTCACCCTCTAGTGCTGAGCGCCCTTCCCCCACGCCAGAGAAACCCCACCACCGCGGTGGGGTTTTTTACTATAGTTCGTCAGCGCAGCATACACTATACCCACACCAGACGAAAAAAGAGAACAAAGCAAGCCCCGAAGTATTGCCTCTCGACAACATTTCTCTACCGTAGTGGCTGTATGCAAGTCCTCGACCACGATGCTCTCTGTGCTACACGCCCCCTGTGGTGGGGGTGGCGGGCTGTGCGGGGGCTGCTGATTTTCGGGCTCATCATGCTGCTACTGGGGGTGCTGACGGTAGCGGGCTTTGTGTGGTACTTTATGGAGGATTTCGTCCGGGGGCAGCTGCTAGACCGCACCGATATGCAGTACCCGGTCATCATTACCGATACCTTCGGGGAAGAAATCTACCGCCAGGTGACCGACGCCAACCGCGAGTGGATAGACCTGGAGCAGCTGCCCGAGTCGCTCTTGCAGTTCACCGTACAGGCCGAGGACAAACGGTTCTATGTTCATCCGGGGTTTGACCCCATTGGTATAGCGCGGGCCGCGGTGACTAATTACCTCTCCGGGGGCATCAGCGAGGGGGCCAGTACCATCACCCAGCAGCTGGCGCGCAAGATGTTCCTCACCGACGAGCGGTCGCTGGAGCGGAAACTGCGAGAAGTGGTGATCGCGCTGGGGATAGAATCCACCCACTCCAAGCACGATATCCTCGAGATGTACCTGAATGTAGCGCCCTATGGCGGGCAGATCTATGGCGTGAAGGCCGCCGCCGAGACCTACTTCTCGCGCTCCCCCAAGCAGCTGAGTGACGCTGAGGCGCTGGTGCTCAGTACCATTCCGCAAAACCCCAATGAAGCCCTGCGATCGCCCGTGGTGGCCGACTGGCTGGGTGGCTGCACCGACGAGAGCCAGGCGCTGCAGTACAGCTGCACGCCCTTCACGCATACGGACTACACCCTCAGCCGGATAGAGACCGTGCTGCTGCGTACCGCGGCGCACTACCGCTGGCCGCTCAGCCGCACCAGCAAGACCTGGGCAGCACTAGGAGACATCACCCTGCCGCCACGCAGGCCCTACACGCGGGATCTCTTCCAGCACTGGCAGGAGTACGTCAAGCGCTGGCTGCTGGAGCAGGGCATCACCCGTAAGCAGTACCCGGGGGGTCTGCGCGTACGCACTACGGTCTCGGCGCCGCTGCAGCGCTACTTCTATAACCTGCTGACCCAGCACACCGCACAGCTCTATACCGACTGGGGCATCGAGAACGTCAGCCTGCTCATCCTCGAGAATAGCACGCGCTCGCCCATTGTGTACATTGGGTCCAAGGCCTTCTGGAATGAGGACATAGCCGGCCAGGTGAATATGCTGACATCGCGTCGGCAGCCCGGGTCAGCCATCAAACCCCTGGTATACGCCGCGGCGCTGCAGCAGGGCTATAGCCCCAGTACGCTGGTGCCGGACTTGCCCGTTATCTTCCGAGGAGATAAGCGCTCGGTACAGAACTCTGACGGGACCTACAGCGGCAATATGGCACTGCGACAGGCACTGAGCTGGAGCCGGAATGTACCAGCCGCCAAGGCCGTGTATATGGCCGGAGGCGAGGCAGCGGTGCGAAGCTACCTCGACGAGCACTTCGGGCTGGATATCAACACCAGCTACCCCGAGCACCAGTTCGGCTGGACGATCAGCCTGGGGACGGTACCACTACGGCTGCAGGATTTTGCCAGTGCCATGGCCACACTGGGGAGCGCGCAGTGGCGACCGCTGTGCCCGCTGCTGGAGGCCGAAACCCTCACCGGGGAAGCAATAGCAAACCCCTGCCAGAGCAGCCAAGTGCGCGACTATGACCCCGTCACGGCCTTCCTCATGAGCGATATGCTGAGCGACACGCGCCTGCGCTCCCCCGGGATATGGGGCGAGAAAGTCACCGTGCCAGACTACAACATGGCCGTGAAGACCGGCACCAGCACCAAGCGCATCGACGGCCAGCTACGCCCGGTGGATAACCTCATCATCAGCTGGACGCCCACGCATACCTTCTTGCTCTGGGGAGGCAACACCGACGGCAGCGCGCTGAAGGAGGGGGCCTTTGCGGCGCTGAGCCTGGGGGACATCTGGCAGGAGGTAGTGCGGACCTTCTATAGCGTCTACCCGCATGCGTATACGGGGTTCCGCATGCCAGAGGGCGTGACCATGACAGACGGTATCTCCCACGCCGTGGGGGCGGACTTGCAGAAGACCTACACCCTGCCGCTGAATAACGGCCAGGAGAAGACCGAAGGCGGCTTCTACCCCTATCTGCTGGGGCAGTCCTACCGCGGCGCCTACCAGGGCACCGCCACCACCAGGAGTGTCCGCAGTAGCTCTCCGGTAGAATCCCCCCCTACGCCCACCGTCACCGAGCCGAGCGCAGCGCGCATCCCCACCCGGGAGGCCCTAGGGCGAGAGATGCAGAGCTCCGAAGCGGTGCCCAGCAGCGTCCCTCTGCGGTCAGCCAGTGAGGAGACCACGCCCGCAGTGGAGCTGCGTAATGGCCGGCTGACTCCCAGTCGTGAACTGCTGAATACGTCTGCGGGAGGATTTTCTCGAGAGTAACTATTGACAAAACACTCATAAAAAAGAGGGTGGAAGAAATATTGTATTACGAAAAAAATTATGAAAAAAATGAAAGAATTATTGGAAACACTAGCAGCACTACGAACAAATGTAGCTAATGACGAAGATTTTTGCGCCCGTTACCGAGGGGGATTCTCCTATCTAGAACCATATCTAGAAGAGCCAGAAGACCCTTCTCCCCATACCGGTGGATAAACTCCCCGGTATTTTTACGTCCCCTCTCGCCAGTCCACCAGGTACAGCGCCAGCCGCTCCTCCCCCCGGAAGCTACTGCGCCCCACCGTCACCAGCATGTCTTTCTCGCTCCCCGGGGGGAACTGCCCCTCGTCATCTCGGCCAAAGAAGTGCAGCAGCTCTCTCTCCACCCCGTCATACAGCACCGTGACTTTCAGGTGGGTTTTATCACTCCCCATAAGCTGCGTGGCCAGCACCTGGCACCCGGGCAAGAGCCACTGTGGCGCCGCAGCCCCCAGGCCAAAAGGCTGGTACTCCCGCAGCAGGGGCAGGAGGGACACCGTCAGCAGCGTGGCGGGGAGGATACCGTCTACCGCCTGAGTAAGCGGTGGGGGTGTATACGCGGCAAAGTAGCCCTGCAGCGCCTGCTCTATAGCGTCCAGCTGGCCACGGGTGGTCTGGAATCCTGCAGCCCCCGCATGCCCCCCCACACGAGTAAAGAACCCCGGGCACGTCTGCAGCGCGGCGATGATGCTGTACCCCTCCGGCGCACGGCAGCTGGCCTGTACCGTACCGTCTTCATTCAGCCGGCAGGCGATGACCGGCACCTGCAGCCGCTCGCTCTGCTTACTGGCAATGAGCCCGAGAATCCCCGGGATCCACTCCTCGTGCACCAGCAGCTGCCACGGAGCCCCCGGCACCACCTGGCTGAACGACTGGGTAAGCGCGATGTCGGTCAGGCGTTTGCGCTGCTCGTTCCAGGTATCCAGCTGCGACAGCGCCCGGCGCATGGTTTCACCGGTATCCGTGAAGGCCTTGACCGCCGTGTAGACGTCCCCCAGGCGGCTAGCAGCATTCAGCCGTGGCGCTATCTGGAATCGCACCGTGTCCTCGTCTATCGTCTCTGGGTGAGTATTGGTCAGCAGCAGTATCTCCTCTATCACCTCCCACTGGCTCTGCTGCATGAGGCTCAGGCCACCGATGCTCAGCGTGCGGTTCTCTCCCGTCAGCGGCATACAGTCTGCGATGATGCCTATGGCGCAGGGCTCCAGGTAGCGGGTGAGGTACTCGGCCAGTTCGTCTTGGTCACTGAGCAGCCTCTCCCCCAGCGCTGAGAGCAGCTTAAACGCCACCGCGCTACCCGAGAGATGCTTATACGGGTAGGCGCAGTGGGGCTGGTGCGGGTTCACCATAGCGGTAGCCGCCACAGGCCGACGAGCCGGGTCCGGGTGGTGGTGGTCTGTGATGATGACGTCTATGCCTCGCTCCGCTATGTAGGCCACCTCAGCCGCGTCGTTACTCCCGCAGTCACAGGTGATGAGCAGCTTCACCTCCTTACTGATAATCTCGTCGAGCAGGTCATAGTGCAGGCCATGGCTATGCGCCACCCGGTGGGGGATGCGGTAGCTGACCGCCGCCCCCAGCGTCCGCAAACCATCATAGAGCTGTACGGTGCTCATGATCCCATCGGTGTCGAAATCCCCATATACCATGATCCGCTCCTGGCGCTCTATAGCAGTAGTGATGCGCTGCACGGCACTGTCCATATCCGCCATAGTCCACGGGCTGTGCAGGTCCCCCAGAGAAGGACTGCAATAGCTGCGCACCGCTGCAGGATTCGTGAGGTGGTACTTCTCCTGCAGCACGGTATGGAGCTCAGAGAGCTGGATAAGGGGCGCCGCGCTGGCCCAGGTCTTGCCGCTGTGGGTGGGGGTCATGCCTCCAGTATAGCCACCACTAGGCGCTGCACAAAGCGAAAATCTCAAGAACTCCCCTCCACCACACGCAGTCTGGCCTCCAGAGAAGCCTCCAGCAGTGGTACCGTCCCCTGTGGTACCAGGGTGAGGGTAGTCGTCAGCCCCGTCTCCCGCAGCGTGAGCGTCCGCTCCGTGATGGTCACCCGCTCCTCCGCCGTGAGTCCCTCCCAGCCCGTCCGCAGCGAGAAAGACGTCACCGCCCCCACCGGGTAGTGCTGGGGGAGCTGATGGGGGTGGAGGGTAACGGTAGTGCTGCGCGTGGGCTCCAGGCGGGGGGTCAGCAGCGCCTCGGCCTGCTGGGGCAGCTGCCCCGTGCCCGTTATCCGCCAGAAGGCCCCCAGCGGCAGCAGCAGCGGGCTCAGCCCCGCCGTACGGTAGAGCGAGCTATCCCCCTGTACCACAGCGTAGTTGGCCGCCAGCAGCGCGTCACTCTGCCGAGTGATAGGAAAAGTGAGGGTGTCCCCCCCGGCGCTCATGCCCGAGAACCGCAGCCCCGGGCACTGTAGCAGTGGTGGCGTCTGCCAGAGGGAGATATCCGGCAGATGCATACGCAGTACCGCCCCCACCTGCAGCCAGGGGATGATAACGTCCCAGAGGCTCATGCCGGGGTACACGGTGCTGGTACTGAGGGCCTCTATATCGCTCTGCAAGCGGAGCACGGTGGGCAGCATCTGCGTTATCTGCGTCCACAGCTGCTGGAGTCGCTCCCGCAGGGGTTGCTCCCCCACCGCCCCCACGGGCACCACACAGCGCTGCAGATAGCCAGGCAGCCCGATGAGAGAGAGCGTCAGCCCCTCACTACTGGCCACCACCTGGGTGAGAAACCCCGTGCAGAGCTCCTCCGCCTGGGGGCTAGTACTGGCCCTATAGAGAACCCGCACCGGCTGCCAGAGCGCCGTCACGGGCGCTGGTGCGTCCCCTGTGCAGGCATGCAGCGGCACCGTCACGCTCCCGCTCAGCTCCCCATGCAGCCCCTCCCGCAGCTGCATACGGGTAATGGGCAGCGTGCGAGTGGGCTGCAGCTGGGCGTTGAGGAGGTGAAGCGTGAGCATGCCAGGGGGAGAAAACTAGGCCCATTGTAGCAGAAGCGCTTGCTCTACCGCCTCTGGGGCTTAGACTGCAGGGCATGCTAATTCTCCTCTGGACGGGCATCTTCATCGCAGCACTGGGGCTACTGCTGAAGAGCGCCGACTGGTTCACCGCCGCCGCAGAGCGCATCGGGCGGTCTATCGGGCTGAGCAGCTTCCTCATCGGCGCGCTCATCACCAGCATCGGCACCAGTCTGCCAGAGCTCATTACCTCCACCATTGCCACCCTGCAGGGCGACCCAGCTATGCAGTCCTTTGCGATAGATAACGTCATCGGGAGTAACATCGCCAACTGCTTGCTGGTGGTGGGTATCTCGGCGATTGTCTCGCGCCGGCTGATGCTGGAGAAAGACATTGTCGACATCGACGTACCCTTCATGGTCATTAGCTCGGGGCTCTTTGTTATCTTCATTATGGACGGGAGCTTCAGCCTATGGGAGGCCCTGCTGAGCCTGGTGTTCTTTGGGTTTTTCTTGGCCTATACGCTCACCAGTGTGTCGGAGGACTTTGAGAACGTAGAGACCCACAACCGCATAGAACCCAGCACCGTACTCATTCTCATCGGCTCCTGCGTAGGGATTTTCCTCGGCGGGAAGTTCACCGTAGACGCCCTGCAGACGCTCAGCGGGCTGTTGGGCATCGCCTCTGAGACGCTCACCATGCTGCTGGTAGCGGTGGGCACCAGTCTACCGGAGATCATCGTGAGTGTGCAGGCCAGCCACCGCGGGCAGACGGGTATAGCGCTGGGGAATGTCTTTGGGTCCAATATCTTCAACCTCCTCATGGTAGTGCCCATACCGGCGCTGCTGGGCACCGTGACGACGTCTCCTACCGCGCTTGCCATCGGGATTCCCTTCTTCCTGCTGGCTACCATCGCGTTTATCTTCGTCATGTGGGACCGCAAAGTCCCCCTGCTGGAGGGCGCCGCGCTGCTGGTGCTGTATGTGGCCTTTGTGGGCAAAGTCGCCGGGATGCTCTAGCCTCCCCTACAGTGACGCACCGGTGAGCGCCCTCATCTCCTCCAGCGTGCGCTGCCCCTCCTGCGCCCCAAAGATCTGTACCGTACCCGCGGCATTTATCGCCGCCCAGCGCATCGCCATGGCAGGGGGCTCTCCGTGCAGCAGCGCGGCTATATACCCCACACTGCAGCTGTCACCCGCGCCCAGGGTGCTCACCGGCGGCTGGCTCGTACCGGGGGCATAGCAGGCCGCTCCCGCCGCGGTATAGAGCTGCGCGCCAGCACCACCATCCGTCACCAGCAGCGCCCCCAGCCCCTGCCCCAGCAGCAGCGCTGCCATAGCCCGTACGTCGCGTAGTACTGTGGCGGGCCGCCCATCTGGCACGGTGAGCAGCTCTATCTCCTCCAGCAGCACAGAGGCGCCCACCACAGGAGCCTTCATCCGCGTGAGCTGCTCGAGCTCTTCTACATTCAGAATGAGCACATCTGTGTGGCGGAGGATCTCCTGCCAGTGTTCCCAGCCCTTACGCAGCTGAGTAGAGCCCGGATTCCACCCCAGGATCCCCTCATATTGCTGCTTCCAGGCCACTACCCGAGGGATGAGCCCCTCCGATTCCTCCCGCACGTGGCCCAGGTACACACAGCGCATAGCGGTCTCCGGAGGGAAAAGCGACGCCTCCGGCGGGCTCTCCATCTTGTGGTGGAGCACCGTGCGGCCCCCGTCCTCGGCCATCAGCACCACACTCTGGCTGGAGCTCCCCCCCGGCACACGCTGCAGGCAGGTCTGGTCTATGCCATAGTGGTCCAGCGTGCGGGTGATGAAGTGCCCGTGATGATCCTCACCAATGCTGCTGAGCACCCCCGCTCGCAGCCCGAGCTTGGCAAAGCCGATGCTGGTATTAGCCGCGCCCCCACCACAGAACTCGTATACCCGCTCTATACCTATCTTGCCCCCCACCGGCAGCACAAAGGCACGCTCCTCGGGGTTCACCTGCTCTACCGTGTGGTGGAGGTCTGCGCCCCAGTAGAAGGTATCTACCGTGAGCGAACCGATAGAAAGCACGTCCATCATGGCTCTATACTACAGGGTAGCCAGAGAGTTGCCAAGAGACAAAACCCCAGTACAAAGAGAGTATGCAGCATATGCCCAGTATCTTCAGCCGTATCATCGCGGGAGAAATCCCCGCCGCCATCGTGTACCAAGACGACTATACCGTGGCCTTCCTCGACCGCTCGCCCATCACCCCGGGGCATACGCTGGTCATCCCCCGGTGTGAGGTCGACCACCTCTACGACGTACCAGAGCCCTACTACAGCGCCATCTTCCGCACCGCTAAGCTGCTCAGCCCCGCACTCCTGCTCGCTACCGGAGCCCAGCGCATCGCCAGTATGGTCCAGGGTTTTGACGTGCCCCACGCGCACTACCACCTCATTCCGGCCTCCAGCGGAGAGGCCCTCCACCACCCATCCCATGACGCCACCCCTGAGGAGCTCACCGCTATGCAAGAGCGCATCAGAGCCGCTCTGGAAACTTCATGAAAGTTTTAGCAGATTATGGCTCGACCACCGTGAGCACAGACGCTAGCATAGGGGTATGCAGATGAACGCCCTCGCTCAAGAGTACCAACGCCTCCTGCAGGATAATAAGCGCCTGATGGAGCAGCTGGAGGAGCAAACCTCGCTCTTCCGGCTGTGTACGCACCAGCTGAAGAATCCACTCATTGGCCTCTTCTTCAACGTCAACCGATATAGAGAAGACCCCACTGCAGAGCGCCAAGAGAGCATCCAAGAGCAGTGCAAGACCATCAGCCACATGCTCTCACGCATGATGTTCCTCTCGTCACTGAACCACGACGTGCACTACGAACGCCAGCACATCGAGATAGACCTGCTGTGTAAAGACCTCTATGCCAGTACCCAGGGGCAAGACTCCCGCCATACCTTCCTCTACCACGACCGCACCAGCACCGCTCCCGCCGTGGCTGTGGTGGTCAAAGATCTCATCATCGAAGCGCTGAGCATCTTGCTACACAACGCCGCTACCTATACCCCCGCGGGCAGTACCATCACCCTCACCATACGGCGCGACCCACGGCAGATCACCATCATCATAGAAGATAACGGCCCTGGCGTCCCCGATGCCGTACTCGCCCACCTGGGCAAACCGCTGGAGGACACCGCCGGTAGTGGCCTGGGGCTCAGCATTGTGGATAAAATAGCCCGCATCCATCATGGCAGCTTCAGCCTGAGTAATAAGCCCAGTGGCGGCGCGCAGGCCGTGCTCGTGCTCCCTCTGGCCTAGTACAAAAAAAGCCCCCACAGCGGGAGCCTTTCTCGTCTCACCTCCTGGCCGCAACGGCCGCAGGGCTAGGCCTGCCCCTCCATACCCAGTAGCTGCCGCGCCTCGGTCTTCGATATCACCCCGGCCTCCAGCTGGCTGAGGATACGTTCGGTCTCCTTATAACTATCCGGCGCCAGCACCTCCCCCCACTGCCAGCGCAACACGGGGGTTTCCTCGTACCCCAGCAGACGGTAGTACACCCCAGCCATCTGCGTGAGATAGCGCTGCACCCGCCGCTGGTACTGGCGGATCATCTGCACAAATGGCCGCCGACGCACCTGGCTCAGCTCGACTTTCTCGGTGCCGGTGGTCTCTCGCATCAGCAGGCTGAGCGGCACCCCCCACTGCAGACTGAGCTCCTGCTTCAGCGTAGCGATGAGGTCAAACAGCGGGGTAAAGAAAGCGTTGTCCTTCTGCACATACTGGGGGATGCTCCCATCATCCGGGAAGATGTAATAGCTGGGGTCAAACCCTCCACCCTCACTCAGTTTCTCCATCCGCTGCACATGGTGGATGTGCGTCATGGGGATAGCCAATTTACTCATGAAGTGGCTCTGGATCTCTATCAGTGCAATGGTCTCCAGCAGCGCAATGGCCTGCACCAGCCCCACCCCATGCGTAAAGCTACTCACCCCCAGGCCATAGGCATCCGTACTGAGGTTATGCATCACCACCAGCGGCAGTACGGGGTAGGGCTTCTCCTCACGGTGCAGCGGCACAGGCGCCTGGCACTGCCCCTGCTCCCCCAGCTGCACATCACCATAGTGGAGGTGATAGCCCGTCTCCTCCGCGGCGTAGTGCATAAGGTAGTGCCCCAGCTGACCATTCTCGTGCTCCCGCTGCCAGAGTAGACAGGCCTCCGCGGCGTCATACCCATACAGCAGGTGGCGTGCGGGGTAGTACTGCTCCGCACTGAAGGGCTCTGGGACAATCTCCTCCCCCTCCCACCGCAGGCGCATCCCCACCATGCCTCCGGCCACGGTGTCGCGCAGCTGCGCCTCCAGCACGTCTTGCATACTATGGGCCGCCAGCCACTGGGTGAAGGGCTTCTCGGCGTGATCCTCCAGCAGTGGCACCAGAGGAGCCCCCAGCGTAAAACTCACGATGATGCGCTAATACGCCTGAAAGTAGTTAGAAAACAGAGGAAGAAATGCCCGGTGTACGTCTTGTTTCTTCCGGCGCAAAATCGCCTCCAGCCGAGGAAACAGCGGCGAACTCGCCAGGGAATCTGCCACCAGGGTGGTGTCAAAAAAATCGCCAAATTCCCCCCGTGCCATACGCAGCATGCGCGCCCGATAGCGGTGGTCGCGCTGGAGCCGAGGACAAAGGTGCGGGAGCATAGGAGGAGATTACGCCGGCAGTATACTCTCCTGCCCCCACGGCTCTGATTGACCCCACGCTGCAAACCCCCTATACTGGCACTATGGCTGATCTCGCCTCGCTCCGTACGCCATCTGGCAAGAGCACCGCTGATTTCTCTATAGACCCACAGCTGCTGGAGAGTAACCCACGGCTGGTGCAGCTCATCATCCGCTCTCGTGCGATGAACGACGCCGAGCGCCAGTACTGGTTTAACCTCATCCGGGTGATGAAACAAGAGCAAGTAGCCAAACTCCAGCAGATACTGGAGCAGGAGAAGCAGGGAGAGACCCAGGCCGCCGTGGGGGAGATAAGCACCGAGGAAGCGCTGCGCATGGCCGAGGAAAGGCAGAGCGTGCAGCAAAAGATCCGGGAAGCCGAGGAAGCCAAGCAGAGCGGCGATATCATCGACCTAGACAGCAGCGACATCTGGAACTAACCCTGCTCCACCGCCAGCGCCAGCAGTGCCTGCCGGCAGTCATCCTCCGCAATGCGGTTAACGTGCAATGCCCGGCAGCGCTGGCACTGGTAGCGGATTCTCTCCATACTCCCCCCTCGCCAGGTCACCCCTATGGGCTGCAGGATGCCCCGGCAGGGGTTGGCACG
This sequence comes from Candidatus Peribacteria bacterium, assembly GCA_020632335.1. GTDB lineage: Bacteria > Patescibacteriota > Gracilibacteria > UBA4473 > UBA4473 > JACKFV01. The sequence continues at coordinate 585,380 of JACKFV010000001.1, read as the reverse complement.
GTCCCCAGGCGAGAGATCCACATGCAGGCTCACCAGACACTCCGTGCAGTGGTCACGGCAGGTGCCCACCGCTGGGCCGTTCTCCGCGCCGCACATAACGCAGGTAAACCCCTCATTCCGGACAAGAAACCGCTGGCTCATAGCCCCACTCTAGCCAGAACCCAGCAGAGCGCTAGACTAACACCATGCCCCGTACTCTGGCCATTCTCGGCGTCCCCGTGCACCGCTATAGCAGGGCCCAGCTGCAAGAAGCGCTCACCCAGCGGCTCACCAGCCCCACCATCCCCCAGGACCCACATGCCCGGCACCTCATTACCCTCAACCCCGAGTTTCTCGTCCGCAGTACTGAGGACACGGCATTTAAGGCCATACTGCAGCAGTCGTGGTGCAACATCTGCGATGGCGCGGGGATACAATACCTCGCCTGGTCGCTCTCTGGCACGCGCATCGAGCGCATCCCGGGGGTAGAGGTGGCTGAGATGCTCTGCCACACAGCCGAGCAAACCGGCCGCAGCCTCTATCTCCTCGGTGGAGCGGAAGACGTCAACGCACGCGCGGTACAGGCGCTGCAGGAGCGCTACCCCTCTCTGCGCATTGTGGGGCACCGTGGAGGAGACAGGAACACCGTCTATGAGGATATCATCGCTCTGGCACCCGACGTACTGCTGGTCTGCTACCCCACACCCGCACAGCACCTCCGCTGCCTAGACTACCTCTCGCGTTGCCCCTCTCTGCGCATAGCGGGGGGCTTTGGCGGTACGGTGGACTTCTGGGCAGGGGCCATACCTCGCGCTCCACAAGCCCTCCAATCCCTCGGCCTGGAGTGGCTCTATCGCCTCTACCAGCAGCCCCACCGCTGGCAACGCATCGTCAATGCCGTTATTCGCTTCCCGCTACTCTCCCTCCGAGAAAAGCTACAAAAAAATACTTGACACGCACCGTCAAAGCGAATATAAAGAGAGAGCAAGTGTGTAGCTGAGCATGGACTCCATAGCTGTCAGCTACCCGGCAATGTTCATTAAGGTATCAGTAAGGCACTGTCTTGCGTGAGTAATGCACGTTGCTGGAGGAGTTCTTCTCATACTGCCCATACCCGGTGTAGGTAGTATCAGAAGAATTGGTTCAGTCGCTATGTACTTTGAGTAGTAGGTCGCCAACTGATCCATTCTTCTAATGCGCTTTCTGCATAAGAATATAGAAAGCGCTTTTTTTTGTCTCTATTTTTTCTTTTCTAGTCCCATACGAAAAAAGCCCCACAGCATAGTGAGGCTTCTTCTCGAGGTAACCAATAGCACCGCTCTCCTAACGTTTGGAGAACTGTGGTGCCCGACGAGCCCTCTTGAGCCCTGGTTTTTTCCGCTCTTTACTCCGAGGATCCCGGGTGAGCAGACTCTCGGCCTTGAGCTGCGGCTTCAGCGTCTGGTCACTCTTATACAGCGCGCGGGCAATACCCAGGCGAATGCTGTCAGCCTGTGCCATCTTGCCCCCGCCACTCACGCGTACTTCTACGTCATAGTCGGCTTTGCGGCCCAGGACCTCCAGTGCCTGCTGGCTCAGCAGCTGGTGCCCACGAGTGTCAGCCCACTGGCGCAGCGGCACGCCATTGACCGTCATGTCGCCCTTGCCAGAAGGGTAGAGCCTGACGGTGGCCCGTGCGGTTTTGCGTCGTCCGATAGCGTAGTAGTAGGCGCCTTTTGCCATAGAAAAAGATTTAGTAAGTAACGGTCAGTACGGTGGGTTGCTGCCCGGCATGAGGATTCTCGCTCCCCACCACGATTTTCAGGCGACGGAGTTGCTCGGGGCGCAGTTTGTTTTTCGGGAGCATGCCCTTCACGGCCATCTCCAAGATCCGCTCAGGGGTCTTAGCCCGCACCTCTTGCAGGGTCTGGGTCTTCATATTCCCGATGTAGCGGCTGTGGGTACGGTAGAGCTTGGTGATCTCCTTATCCCCACTCACGGCCACACGCTCGGCGTTGAGGATAACCACATTGTCGCCGCCGTCTACATGGGGGGTATAGTCAGCCCGGTGACGTCCCCGCAGGTGAGTAGCAGCCAGCACGGCCACTTTCCCCAGGTTCTGCCCGTTGGCATCTATTACAAACCAGGCTCGGTCTGCGGCGGTGACGTTCTGTCGGAGGGTAGTTTTCGACATCATGGGCTTAGGCGTTAATGAGTTCTACATGCGAGAGCAGCGCGCTGTCGCCCGCCCGATGACCACACTTCGTGCAGCGCACTGCACCACTCTGCGGCGCGATAGCAATGTAGTCCATAGCCCTTCGCTGCGCGTCCTCGGTATAGAGGGTCTGCTGCAGGGTACGGATCTTATTATGCGCATCGCTACTGCGTCGCACCGCGGTGATGAGCTTCTCGGCCTCGGCCTTCACGACCGTAGCCTTGGCATCGGTGGTCTTGATCTGCCCTTCGGCAAAGAGGCTTGTCAGCAGGTTTCGCACCATCGCATAGCGGTGATCTCGTGGTTTATTGAGCTTGATCTTCTGGACTCTGTGTCGCATAGCGCGGGCAAATTAGGAAGGGAGGGTATCAATGCGGTGTATATCTACCAATAAATCTTCAGTTGTAAAGGGGATTTAGGCGTTCTTCGACGGGCGCTTCCCCAGGGCATAGCCACGAGCCCCCAGCACTTCGTCCAGTTCTACCTTGGCTTTTTGGCCAAAGCCTCTGAGCTGCATGAGCTGTGTCATGGTCATACTGGTGAGCTGCTCGACGCTGGTGACCCCGCCATTCACCAGGGCATTGAGCGTGCGCTGGCTAAGCCCGAGAATGTCTATCGGCGTGAAACTGGTCTCCGCGGCCTGGCTAGCAGCCAGTTCCTCGGCTTCACGCTGCTTCTTCAACTCGTCAAAGCTGGTAGTGAAGTCATCATCGCTATACGCGGCTTCATTGCGGAAGAGAGAAAAATAACTCTCCAGCACCTGCGCGGCAAAGCCAATGGCGTCCTCCGCGGTGATGGAACCGTTGGTCTCCAGCGACAGCACCAGCTTATCGAGGTTCGTCTGGTCGCCCACCCGGGCAGGCTCCACGGTGTAGGAAACCTGCGTCAGCGGCGAGAATATCGCGTCCAGTAGGATGTACTCGGGGTCGTCTTCTTCGCGGCTGAGCTCAGTAGAAGTCATACGAGACCCCACGCCCTTCTCCACACGGATGAACATTTTCTGCTTGGTGCTCAGCCCGTCACAGGTCATGATGACTTGCGTCGGGTCGAGGATCTCCACGTCAGACGTTGTCTTGATGTCTGCTGCCGTCACTACGCCTGTCTTCGTCAGCTTCACCTCCAGCTCAGCGCTGCCCTTACTATTCTTGCGCAGCCGGAGAGAGCGGAGATTCAGGCCAATATCAAAGAGCGTTTCCTTCACCCCCTCGAGCGTGTCGTACTCGTGAGTCTTGCCCTCTATCTTGTAGGCCGTCACGGCGGTACCTGGCAGGCTGCTGTAGAGCACACGGCGCATGGCATTCCCAATGGTATTCCCAAAGCCCTGTGGCAGCGGATGCATTTCGATACTCGCGGCCTCCTTATTTTTTGCTTTAAGCTTCAGATGAGGCGCGCCAATGGTTTCGTGGATAATGTGCATCTGGAGGAGGACTAGAGAAAGTGTGTGTAAAGAAGAAAGACCCCACGCACAGGACTATCGAGAGTAGAACTCCACGATGAGTTGGTTGTCAATGACGGTGTCGATATGGTCGGCGTCGGGCAGGGCCGTCACCGTGAAAGAGAGCTTGCGGGTATCTACCTGCAGCCAGCTAGGTGGGGTGTAGTTCTCCAGCTCTTCGCGGATCTGCCGGAAGATAGGGCTGTCCTTCTTGGCCTGGCGGACCTCCACCACGTCGCCCTCACGCAGCTGGTAGCTGGGCACGTCCACCCGTCGGCCATTGACCGTAAAGAGTCCATGAGACGCAAACTGCCGCGACTGCATACGCGTCATCGCCAGGCCAGCGCGGAAGATAGCATTATCCAGCCGGCGCTCCATTAGCTTGAACATTTCCTCGCCCGTCACCCCGTGCATACGGGTAGCCTGCGAGTAGTACTTCTTGAACTGTTTTTCGCTCAGGCCATACATGTAGCGGCCCTTTTGTTTTTCGCGCAGCTGACGAGCAAACTCGCTCATCTTGCCCGGGCGTTTGTCGCCGTGCATACCCAGGCGGGGGCTACGCTTGGCCATGATCTTGGCATACTTGGGTGAAGAGAAGAGGTTTTGCTTCTCACGTCGGCAGAGTCGGGCTTTGGGTCCGGTGTATCGCATAAGAAAGAGAGGTTATACTTTGCGCTGGCGTCGTACGCGGCAACCACCATGTGGCAGGCGCGTCCGGTCAATAATCTGAGAAATATCCAGGCCCCCATTAATGAGGCCACGCACGGCTTGCTCACGCCCTGGGCCGGGGCCCTTGATCACCACTTTAACGCTCGTCATGCCATAGGTCTGGGCCTGTTCGGCCACGTTCTCCCCACTCACCTGCGCGGCGTAGGGCGTTGCTTGGCGAGCCCCCTTGAACCCCATACGCCCGGGGCTGGCCCACCCCAGCACGTTGCCGTCGGGGTCTGAGAGCGTCACAATGGTGTTATTGTACGCAGCACACACGGCCACAACGCCGTCCTGGAACTGCTTCTTGACTCGTTTTTTCTTCACTTCTGCCATAGGAGGGAGGGGTTACTTGGTGACTTTCTTCTTACCAGCGATGGCCGCACCACGCCCTTTACGCGTACGGGCGTTGGTTTTCGTCCGCTGACCACGCACTGGCAGCCGACGACGATGCCGATACCCACGGTAGCTACCGATGTCTTGCAGGCGTTTGATATCCTGAGAAAGTTCTCGGCGCAGGTCAGACTCCAGTGTATAGCCCTGTACGGCGTCCAGTATGGCGTCTTGCTGCTCAGGCGTGAGGTCCTTCACGCGCGTGCTGGGGTCTATGCCCGTGGCGGTGCAGACGTCCGCAGAGAGTTTGGGCCCAATGCCATGCACATAAGTGAGGGCAATGATGAGGCGCTTTTCGGTAGGGATGAGCGTGCCAGCAATACGCATAAGGAGAGAATTAAGCAGTGGTTCGGTAGGTCTGGAACTTAGGGGTGAGGCGCACACCGCGCTTCTGGGCTTGTTTGTGCCGCCCGGCATTGCGCGGGTCACTGCAGAAGTTAAACACCCGCCCGCCACGTCGTACGATGTAGCAGTGCTTACATACCGGCTTTACTGAGGCACGAACTTTCATAAGAGATTAGTTACGGTGGGAGGAGTGGTCATCTGTCCGCAGACGGCGCACAATACGTCCAAACGCGATATTTTCCGGGCTGAGCGCCACAATGACCTCATCACCCTCCACGATCTTGATGTTGTAGACCGAGAGTTTGCCTGCCGGAGACGCCTTAATCTCATACCCCACCAGCAGCTCATCTACGATGTCGTCGGTTACCCGATTCCCGATGATCTGCCGCCCGGTGAGCCTGACGTCATATTGCCCGGAGCCACAGGGTCTGAGGACCTCACCGTGGACCCGAACATTATTGTCATGAGAAGGCATACACGTTTAGATGTAAAAGCCCCGCGATAGTATTGGCGCCATAGGCTGTGTCAAATCAAAATGCTGCAAATAAAAGAGCAAGCGCATTCCCTCTTGACTTTTTATTATTATCATTTCCATTAAGGAAAAAGTGAGGTTCTCCATCCCCGCCAGACTATACTGGTAGCACTTTCTCCGCGCTATGTACCTTCTCTCTTCGCTTCGATTTGACGGGCAGCTCCTCCAGACCCCCTGCACAGTAGAAGGAGACAGCCCCTGCAACACCAGCACCGAGGCCTTTATTACCAGAGAAGAGGGCAGCTATGCCATTGCGCTCACGGGGTTTGACCCCCACCGCGTGCACCTCCACACCCCCGGGAGCGACGCGCTGCTCACGCACGGGAGTCACTTTGGCCCTGCGTCATTGGCCGAGCGTACCATCACCCTCCACGGCCAGCTACGCAGCCACGACCCCCAGGGGCAAGAGGCTGGCATGGCGCACCTGCATGCGCTCTTCTCAGTGGTGGCAGTGCCCTCTCTGTTGGATGACGGCACCCGTACGCTCCAGTGGGAGGACCACCGCGGCAGGCACCTCCACTGCCAGGCCCGGGTGCAGGATTTCCTCCCCGTCATCGACCAGCTGACCCCCTGTCTGACGCCCTTCTCGGTGACGCTGAGCACCTGTAACCCCGCTATATATGTGGGAGAAAACCCCATCACCACTACCCTGCGTGAGGGCTCTGTAGGCGGTTTGCAGCTCTCGGCCGAGGATACTGGGCAGCCGCGCCCTCTCTCCGTCGCGCAGTATAGCGACGTCTGGAATCCGCTCACCATCACCATAGAGCACTGCAGCAGTGCCCTCCGCTTACCTCTCAGTATCACCATCACCGTAGACCCCACATGGGTCTGCCCCCAGAGCCTCCCGCCGCACGCCCCTGGCTACCAGCATAGCTACAGTGTAGGCGGGCACCTGACCATAAGCCACCTGGAGAGTGGAGACTTTGTGCAGCTCCAGCACGCCATGGGCCCCACCGACACCCTCAGCATCCTGGGGGATACCGGCACCGTACTGCTCAATGGTACGCCGCGGCCAGAGCTCCTCCACCCGCAGAGTAGCGGCTTCCCGGCACTACAGCGTGGGGAGAATACCCTGGTGCTGAGCGACGACACCCACCCACAAGCCCACGGGCAGGCCCTCATCGCCAGCGTGAGCTACTGGGAAGTACTCTAGCAGCCCCTCAGTGCAACCTCAGCTAGCTCATATTCCGCGTATCGTAGTAGAAACGCTCAGCGATGATCTTCCCATCCTGCCACTGCTGCACCCCCACCTCACGCATGGTGGCGCGCCCGGCCTCTCCCCATGTGGCGTCCCACTCCACCTCTACCGCCGTGTGGCCCGTCTGCTCATTTGCGGTGAGGACCAGCACCCGCATATCGTGGGTGGTCACCCCAGCTGAGAACGCCTCCATAGCTGCCCGCTGGGCTTCTTTGCCGTGGCGGACCGCACCATCCCCCTCGGTGATGACCACCTCATCGGCATAGTAGGTATCGAGGGCCTCCATATCTCGGCCGTCTTGCACCAGCTTATAGAGCGCGGTAATGGACTGCAGCAGCGTCATGGTAAGGGGATACCTACCCCCACCCTAGCCCAATCCTCCCCCAGCACAAGCCCTATCGCTGCAGTAGGTCGCGGATGTCGGTCAGCAGGGCCTCGGTAGTGGGGCCAGCAGGAGCAGCTTCTTTCTTCTTCTGGAGCAGCTCAAAAGCCCGTATCGCCACATAGACAGACGTCCCCAAGATGAGAAAATCCACCACCGTGTTGAGAAAACTCCCATACGCCAGCACCGCCGCACCAGCGTCTCTGGCCGCCTGCAGACTCTCATAGCTGCCTCCCCCCAGCACCACAAAGAGATTCTCAAAGCTCGCCCCCCCCAGGTAGTAGCCTATCACGGGCATGAGCACGTCCTCCACCAGCGAGGTCACGATCTTCCCAAATGCCGCACCGATGACGACCCCCACGGCCATATCCACTACATTCCCGCGGAGCAAAAACGACTGTAATCCTTTCATCATAGGGGTATCTATAAGTACAACCACTGTAATAATCTCCCACACTTGGCGAGTGATTTTCTCTTGCGATGCCAAAAAGCATATTGTTTTTTGACACACCCTATGCACATCATATACTGGGAAAAATAGAGCAGATATGTATAAGAGTGATATCTCCCAACAGAGTCAAGAGGCTCTGCACAGTATCTTTCAAATCCTGGAGGCACTCCCAACGTTCGCACCAGCAGCACAGCGCAAACAGCTCGAGACCAAGCTCTCGTGGCTACTGGTAGAGCGCGGCACCGTGACGCTCTCAGCCAGAGACCCCTACCCGCAGGTATGGGCAACTCTCCGCACAGCGCAGCACCACTGTGATGCTATGGCCGCCGCCCTGGCTACTGCCGGGGCACTGCCGCAGCTCATCAGCGCGTATAGCATTCTGAGCAGGCTCTTTGGCCAGCTCTACCACTACCGCGCTGCCGCGTGGGAAGTACACCTCCAGCTACTCGAGGTCACCGATAGGCTCCTCCCGAGGAACCCTATCATGACCGATGATAATTATGAATTCTGTCCTCCCTCCCGGACAGAGCATGCTGTAGCGTAATCCCCCCACGCTGCAGCATTTTTTCTATTCGGAGTGGGAAAGCCGGAAAAAAACTTGCCAAATACGCCCTGTATAGTAGTGTGCCCAACGTTCTCGCGCCCCTGCTTTATGTCTAAGAAACCAGTACCTTCCAAGAAACAGTGCCCCAGCTCCAGCCGTTCGCGGCGCAGCAAGTGGGCCTATACCCTCCGCACCAAGTGGGAGAAGGCACTGCAGCTGCACTCCTGCCCCAGCTGTGGCGAGAAAAAACGCGCGCACTTCAGCTGCATGGCTTGCGGGCAGTACAACGGCCGCCAGGTCTACGAGACCCGCGCCAGCAAGCGCGATGCCCAACGCACGCAGATCAGCGCCTAAAACCATTGCAACCAGTGCAGAAATACGGTAAAGTATAAGAGCTATTGACACCAACGAATGAGCAATTCCATGCGTCGCAGAAGCAGAATCATTGCTATGCAGGCGCTCTTTGCGTATACCCAGCGGGAGGAGACCGTGGCGCCCGAGGAGTGCTATCAGCACGTGGTGGCGTGTGTGAATGAGGGCAAGCAGAGCGTCTTCGCGCACCAGCTCTATACCCTCACGCTGCAGCACTACAAGAAGATGCGAGTGGTACTACGAGCCTACGCGTCGCAGTTTAGCTTCGAGAAAATAGCGCCCATCAACCGCGCCATACTGCTGTGTGGCCTCACCGAGATGAAGTATATGGAGACCCCCGCACTCGTGGTGATCAACGAGTACATCGAGATCGCCAAGGACTACGGTGAGGTGAAGTCAGCGTCGTTTGTGAATGGCGTGCTGGATAGCTTCCGCGCCAACATCGGCAAGAGCACTGACACCGCCACCAAGGAGCCAGACGAGCCCGAAGTAACAGAAGACCCCACCGCCTAACCACCCCCTATGCAGGTAAATGACTACACGCCGCTCTATACCCAGCTGGGCTTTACCATCAGCAACGACGCGCTGATGACCGAGGCCTTCACTCACCGCAGCGTGCTGAACGAGAAGCAGCGCTCTAGCCGTAAGCATAATGAGCGGCTAGAATTCCTGGGTGACGCCGTGCTGGAGCTGGTGACCACCGAATTCCTCTACCACCGCTACCCCGATGCCCCCGAGGGCGAGATGACCAACTACCGCAGCTCTGTAGTCAACCGCCTGCACCTAGCCGCTGTGGCCCGTACGCTCGGCCTGGGGGACTACCTCATCCTCAGCCGTGGCGAGCGCGCCAGTGGAGGCGCCGAGAAGGACTACCTGCTGGCCAACGTGGTGGAGGCATTCATCGGGGCTATTTACCTCAGCAAGGGCATGATGATAGCGCGAGATTTCATCCACCAGTGGGTGCTGAGCAACATCGACGATATCATCGACCAGGGGCTGCATATAGACGCCAAGAGCCACTTCCAGGAGCTAGCGCAGGCGCATGTGTCGGTCACCCCACACTACGAGGTGCTGCAGGAGGAGGGCCTGGACCACGAGAAAATCTTCACTGTGGGGGCCTACCTGAACGAACAGCAGGTGGGGACCGGCACCGGCAATAGCAAGAAAACCGCGCAGATCTCCGCCGCAGAGGACGCGCTCACCCGCCGGGCACACTGGCTGGAGGGCTAATTTCCCTCCTCAAACCACCCCCGGAGGCGCTCCAGCACGGGCCCCCTAGCCGGCACAATGGTATAGGACAAGCGTTGCACTCGCCCCGCGTGGTGCAGCTCTACTGCTTGCTGTGGGGCATGACTCGCTGGAGAGGACTCTAGTGTCTTCAGGTACTCGCTCAGCGCTATGCAGGCCTCTCTACTAGCACTCTCGGGTATGAGGACCACGAGCGTCTCTGGCTGTGGGAGCGCCTCCGTACTACCTGATTTTTCATCAGCTGTCTGCGCAGTGGCACCCTCTGGGGGCGTTTTTTCAAGAGGCTGTGGCTCTGCTGCCCTCGCCACTTTGTGCCCTTTCAGCGCCTCCAGGCTCCCCACCTTGAGGCTCTCAGCAATGAACCCCGTGCTCCCATCACGCTCATTGGCCTTGCCCAGCACCTGCAGCAGTTGCCCGGCCTCCAGGGCGCTCCCGTTGCTGGCGGCATACACCCGGGGGAATACCGGCACCTCTATGCTGCCGCTCATGTCCTCCAGCGTGAGGATAGCCATGGCATCGCCGCCCTTGGTGGTCAGGTGCCGCACCGCAGTGATGATGCCATGGATCGTCTCTACCGGCACGTCTTTGCGCTTAGCACTCTCCTCCGGCGCAGTGATCTCGGCTATCAGCGTGCCGTGCTGGGTGAAGTAGTCCTCATACCCCCGCAGTGGGTGATCACTCACATACATGCCCAGGGTCTGCTTCTCGCCCGCCAGCACCTGCTGTTGCGTAGCCTCGCGCTCGGGCAGCTCCAGCGCAGCGATGGGACTCTCCTCGAGGAGGTCAAAGAGCCCCCCCTGGCCCGTCTCGGCCGCGGTGTGGTGCTGCTTTGCATAGCTGAGGATCTCCCCCACTCCGTGTGCCAGCGTGCCCCGCCGAGCAAAAGTATCCAGCGCGCCACTCCAGATGAGCGCCTCCAGGGTCTTTTTATTCAGTACTTTCTGTGGCACTCGCCGAGCAAAATCCGCGATGTCGGTATACGCCCCATGGCGTTCTCGCTCGGTCTCTATCATCGCCGCGGTCTCAGGGCCCAGGCCCTTTATCGCCGTGAGGCCAAAGCGGATCACCCGTTCGCCCTTGTGCTCCGCTACGGTGAAGTCCCCCCCAGAGCTATTCACGTCCGGTGGCAGCACCGTGATGCCCCGCTGCTGGCACTCATGCATCTCAAAGACAATACGGTCATTATTGTCGCGGTCGGTGGTCATCATCGCGGCCATGAATTCCACCGGGTAGTGAGCCTTCAGCCACGCCGTCTCATAGCCTATCCTGGCATAGCACGCACTGTGGGAGCGGTTAAACCCATAGCTCGCAAAGGGCACTATCCAGTCGTCAAAGAGCCCCGCGCTCATCTCCCGGCTGTGGCCCATGCGCTCCGCACCGTTGATGAATTTCTCCCGTTGCTCAGCCAGCAGCTCGGCCTTTTTCTTCCCAATCGCTCGGCGGAGGATATCCGCAGCCCCCAGCGTAAACCCCGCGTATTGCCGCGCTATCTCCAGTATCTGCTCCTGATAGATAGCAATGCCGTAGGTCTTCTGGAGGATAGGCTCGAAGAGGGGGTTGGGGTAGGGAATCTCTTCCTCACCATGCTTGCGCTTGATGTAATCCGGGACGAACTTCAGCGGCCCGGGGCGATTCAGCGCATTGACGGCAATAAGGTCCTCAAAGCTGTCGGGCCGCAGGTCCCGGAAGATACGCTTCAGGTGCGGCGCCTCAAACTGGAATACCCCCACCGTATGCCCCTCGGTCAGCATGGCGAAGACTGCCGGATCACCAGTAGGGATGCGCGTCATGTCTATCACCTCGCCCGTGGTGTGCTCTATATGCAGCAGCGTCTTCTCTATCACGCTCAGGTTCTTCAGCCCGAGGAAGTCCATCTTCAGCATGCCCATATCCTCCAGCTTGTAGTAGTCATACTGCGTGATGAGGATATTCGGGTCACTGGGCGAGCGCTGCAGCGGCGTATAGCGGCGCATAGGGTCCGGCGCGATGATGACCGCACAGGCATGCACCCCCAGCTGACGGATGCACCCCTCCACCTGCAGGGCCAGTTCATAGACCTTCTGCAGAGCAGGGCTAGCGTCATAGAAGCGCTTAAAGGCCTCTATATCCAGCGCGTCGCTCAGCTGCAGCCCCAGGGTGGGCAGCACCTTGGTGATCTCGTTCATCTGTGCGAAGGGAATGCCCATCACCCGCCCGATGTCCTTCAGCGCGGCCTTAGCACTGAGCCGCCCAAAGGTACACACCTGGCTGACGTAGTCCTGCCCATAGCGCTCGATGAGGTAGTCGTGCATGACCTCATGCCGGCGCTCGTCAGAGAAATCAATGTCGATATCCGGCATGGTCACCCGCTCGGGGTTGAGGAAGCGCTCGAAGAGGAGCTCATAGTAGAGTGGGTCCAGCGTGGTGATGTCCAACAGGTAGGAGACAATGCTCCCCGCCGCGCTCCCCCGCCCTGGCCCCACGGCAATCCCTTGGTGCTTGGCATAACGGATGAAATCCTCCACAATAAGGAAGTAAGCGCTGAAGCCCATCTCGCCTATCACCCCCAGCTCATAGTCCAGTCGCTCACGTATGGCTGTGAGGGGCGCTGTACTGGTGGTATCGCTCCCGTCATAGTGGCTGGCAATGGCCCGCTCACAGAGCGTACGCAGCTGCTGCTCGGCCGTCACCCCCTCGGGCAAATCCACATGCGGGAAGTACATCTGCGAGAAATCTAGCTCCACAGCAGTACTGCTGGCGATGGTGAGCGTCTGCTCCAGCGCGCGGGTGAGCGTCTGCTCCGGCACATAGGGCAGCGCAGCGAAGATCTCCGCAGTGCTCTTCAGGTGGGCGTCTTGGCTGGTCTTTTGCCGATGAGGACTGGCCAGCAGCTCATTACTAGCGATGCAGGTCAGCGCCTCACAAGCATCGGCCTGGTTCTCCAGCGCGTAGTGCGTATCCCCCGTGACCACCAGCGGCAACTCCCCCGGCAGCTGCAGCAAGAAGCGATTAAGCTCCTCACACGCCGGGAGGGCTCTGGCCACCAGCTCCCCATAGACATTCTCGGCCCCTACAGCGCCCTGCAACTGGGCAAGAAACCCCCGCGCAGCGTCCTCCCCCTGGCCATGCAGGCGACGGTAGAACTCCCCCCGGTGGCTGCCCGTCAGCACCGTGAGCCCCTCACCGTACTCCCGCAGCAGCGCCATATCCAGCCGTGGCTGATGAAAATACCCCTCCAGATGCGCCCGGGTGATGAGCTCCAGCAGGTGCTGATAACCAGTGGCGTCCCGCGCCAGCAGCACTATGTGCCCCTCCGTCCCGTCTATCCCCTGGCGCTGCTCGTACCGGCTCTCGGCCGCGATGGGCATCTCTGCCCCCAGGATGGGCCGGATCCCCAACTTCTTCGCCGCCTGGTAGAAGTCAATAAGCCCATAGCCGCCATCAGCATCCGTCAGCGCCAGGTGCGTCATCTCCAGCTCCTTTGCCCGCTCCAGCAGGGCCCTGGGGGTGCTACAGCTGCGGAGGAAACTGTAGTGCGAGTGTGTGTGGAGGTTCACATAATGGGCAGCGCGTGGCATAGCACCAGTCTAGTGACGGTAACCGCTTTGCCAACCCCGAGCACAGGAAAAAAGAGGCTACCTTTGCAGATAGCCCCCTTTGTGTTTGTACTGCGAACGAAAATAATTACACTTTTTTGAAATATACAATCTTATTTATTCACGAACAGAATTAGCAATACAAACGATTGTGTTTTACGGTATACAGCATAGTATTACGAGTAAACCTACCCCATCCCACTATTTTTAGCTTTTAGCCGAGCCGTAAAACAACGCCTACACCGTATCACTTTTATATCCCTTGTCAAGCAACTCGTGTTCAATTTCTCCCCAAGAGCGCTAGAGTGACGCCATGCTCTCTTTCCTCCAGTACCTCAAGGCCGAGAACCGCAGCAGCGCGCAGCAGGAGATCCTCACCGGGTTTATGGCCTTCACTGACCAGTCCCTCCCCCCAGCCGCTAAGCGCCGACTCGCAGCAGCCTATGCCGTGCGGCAGTTTGGCTGGCTGGCCATCCCGCTGCTGCTCATCATCGGGCTCATCACCGCGGGGGTAGTGATTCTCTTCACGCCGCAGCACGACTGGTACTATTTCTTCGGTACGCTGGGGGTGTTTTTTTTGCTCTACTGGGGGGTGCAGCTCTGGGCCACGCGCACCATATCCAGCGCTCAAGACCGTGCCAAAGAGCGCCAAGCCGCCATGGCCGAGCAACTGGAGAAGCTCACCCAGCAGGCTACCCGGGGCCCCGTACGCGACATCACCGACCTGCAATGAAGCGCCTTCTCCTCCTCACGCTAGCGCTGCTCCCCCCTGTGGCAGGGGCCGAGGAGAGCCTCTACGGCACGCATACCTACCTCATCACCGGCTACTACAGCCCGCTCCCGGGGCAGAGCTTTTATGCCACGGGCAGTTATGAGACCGATCTCATCCTCAATGGCGAAGGCCTGCAGGGCGCTGACGGAACCAAAGTCTACCCCGGCATGCTGGCCGCCCCGGGGCATATCCCCTTCGGGACGCAGGTGTGCATACCGGGTTTTGGCTGTGGGACGGTGCACGACCGCGGTGGCGCCATCGTAGATGCTGGAGTGCGACCGCAGTGGCAGTACCCACGGCTGGATGTCTGGACGGGCTATGGTGAGGAGGGGCTCCAGCGGGCACTGCAGTGGGGCATGACCCAAACCGAGGTAACGCTCCACCCACCGGGTACCGTGGCCAGCAGTGTGAACTTCAGCACCACGGGCGACATCATGCAGACGCTGCACCTGCCCTTTCTCGTCAACCTACCGCATGACCTGCAGCTGGGCGATACAGCCCCCACAGTGGAGGACCTGCACGCAGCGCTGGGGTACCTGGGGTTCTATAACGGCGCGGGGAGTACCCACTACACCGAGGAGACCCGTGCCGCAGTGCTCTCCTTCCAGCGGGACTACTACGTAGTGGAGGGGCCCGAGAGCCTGGGCGCGGGGAGAATGGGCCCCGCCAGTAGGGCAAAGCTGCAGCAGGTAGTCACCCAGCATGCGGTGGCAGCGGCCTTTGCAGAGCTCTGGGAGGGATGGCAGTTCACCAGTGAGCTGGACGAGGGCAGCTATAGTACCGACGTCTACCACCTCCAGCAGCTGCTGCAGCGTGAGGAACTGCTATCGCGTGCACCCACGGGCTACTTCGGGAGTGATACCAAAGCCGCCCTCACGGCCTTTCAGCTGCGCGAGCACATCATCGCCAGCCCCTATGACCAGGGCGCCGGGCGCCTCGGCCCACGCACCACCGCCCGCGTAAATGCCCTGCTGAGCGCCTCCCCCTACCCAGAACTCTACCCACTCGATACCCAGCAGCCAGTACTCTCCGCCACAGACCCCGGGCCCGTGCTGCCGCTCTTCCTCGCGGTAGGAGACACCAGCCCCCACACCCAGCGCCTGCAGCGCTTCCTCATCACCCAGGGGTACCACACACAAACCACGGGCTACTTCGGCCCGCTCACCAAGGCCGCACTGCAGCAGTACCAGCAGCACATGGGGCTGAACCCCAGCGGCACTATAGACCTGCCAACCCAGCGCCAGATACGCCAGGGTAGAGCTCCGGACGACAAAAAGGAATAATGCAGAGCTGCAGCGTATGCGCATACAGTGCCTGACGGTCTATCTGCCCCTGGGTGAGGATCCCCACAGCGCCCATCTGCTGCTTGCTATTGCTATGGCCAAAGACCTGGTCATCAGCGTCCCCCAGCTCTACGCCCCGCTCTACCAGCTCCGCTACTGCCGGCGGCAGCCAGAAATACGGCGTCATCAGGCACTGCGTCTGCCCCCCGGGCCCCGCCACCACTATGGCCGCAAAGCACATGAGCCGCCCTTCCTGCCACGCTACGCCGCCTTCTATCCCCACGGTGTAGGTCGCTTCTGGCAGCTGCTGCTGTGCATGACGCACCCGATTCTCCGCCCCCAGCAGGGTCTCCTCGGCCGTCAGGGGCTGATCCGCCACGCCAGAAGGCACGCTCACTCCCGTCACCTGCAGTGCTGCATGGGGGAAGGAACGAACAAATACCTGCTCTGCAGCGGCTATCTTTACGGGGTTACGGCTAGCGACCACTACCTGCATAGGGCTACCATAGCCACCACTGCCCCCTCTACAAGCCTAACCAAGCAGTTCCTTGGCCATTTGCAGCAGCTCCTTCCCCACCTTTTCCACCTCATCGCGGTGGGCCTGCATGTCCTTCTCCACCTGGCGGATGGCCCGCTGGTGGTCTTTGATCTGCTCTTTATGCTGCTCTATCTCCTGCTTGCGATCGTTCACATAGCTGTTCAGCTCCTTCCTGAGGCGCTGCAGCGTCTGGAAGGGATCCACCACCGCCGCTATTTTCTCGGGTGCTGGGGAGGGTTTTGCCGGTTCTGTAGCCCTCTCTGGCATCTTCTCTGGGGCCTTTTCCGCAGGCTTCTCTGCAGATTTTTCTGGCATCTTCTCGGGGGCTTTCTCTACTGTTTTCTCGGGGAGCGGAGGCGTCTTCACGGGCGGGGGTGTCGGCACGGCGAGTGGTTTTGCCTCAGGCTTCTCGACTCTTTTCTCCGTTATTTTCTCCGGAGTAGTTGCCGGCTTCCCCTCCTCTGGTGCTTTCTTAGCGAAGGGATTCCCGCTCTGAGAGGGCGCTGCGGGCTTCTCTGCTGGCCTGCCCACTGGGGGGGTCACCGGCGGCACTGCGGGCTGGGGCGAGAGCGTCTTCCCATTCTCGGGCTCTACTACCGTGCGCGGTGGCGGAGTGATCCCCCGCTCCGGCGCTGGCATAACCCGCTGCTGCAGCATATCACCCATACTGGCAAAGCTCCCCCCCGCTTTCTCAGCAGGAGAAGTCGCATCAGCAGGTGCGGCGGGCTCTGCGGGTTTCTTCGGCGTGAGGGGTGGCAGCCCCGCAAAGGGATTCTCGGCTGGCTTAGGCGCTGGCGCAGAGGGCGGTATTGCTGGAGGAATGGGCGCCGACATCATCGGCTTAGGGGAGGGTGACACGGGAGGCACGGGCATACTCGGTGCAGGCGCTACTGGTGGTGTGGGTACTGGGGGCGTCTTCGGTGCCGGGGTATCACTCGGGCGGCGTTCAGCAGGCTCTATGCTGGGGAGGGCCTCCGCTACAAGCGTACTGGGCCGCGCAGACGCTGTAGGCGCCTGCATCTGCTCGGCCAGGTCACCGGCCTGCTGCAGCTCTGGGGGGAGTGGCTTGGGCGCCGGCTCTGTCACCTGCGTGGCGTCTTGTGGCTGGCTGTCGTCGTTAGCGAATCCGAAGTGGAATTTCATGCGTATACGGCAAGATATCAGTGCAGTATACCCTTGCCAACGCGCCAATGCAAGGTAATCTCTGCCCATGCATCCGCTCCTCTCTCAGCTCAACGCCATCGCTGCTCAGGCTCACACGGCCCTCTCTGCCGTCACTACCCTGCCCGAGCTGGAGGCCTACACACGCGCGCACCTGGGCAAGCACTCCCCCCTCGCGCAGATGAATAAGCAACTGGGGACACTCAGCACCGAGGAGAAGCGCAGCATCGCCCCGGCACTCCAGGCCCTACGCCAAGAGCTAGAAGCCCATACCCATACCCTACAAGAGACGCTGAGCACCGCTGCCATGCAGGCCGAGCTAGCCGCGCAGTGGTATGACCTCACCCAGCCCAGCACCGCGCGCAAGGGCAGCCTGCACCCCATCACTCGTATGCGGCATGATATCGAAGATCTCTTCAGCTCTATGGGGTTCCGCATTGCTGATGGACCGCATATAGAGACCGAATGGCATAACTTTGACGCGCTGAACATCCCCCCCACGCACCCCGCGCGGGATATGCAAGATACCTTTTTCCTCCGCACTGGGCACGCCAACACACGAGAAAATACCGTGCTGCGTACCCATACCTCACCCGTGCAAGTGCGCAGTATGCTGCAATATGGGGCCCCCGTGCGAGTGGTGGTGCCCGGCAGGGTCTTCCGTAATGAGGCCACCGATGCCACCCACGACACCGCGTTTTATCAGGTAGAGGGCCTGGTGGTGGATACCCACATTCATATGGGGCACCTCAAGGCCACGATGCAAACGATGCTCGAGCGGCTCTTCGGCACCGAGGTAACCGTGCGTATGCGGCCGGCCTACTTCCCCTTTGTAGAGCCAGGGATAGAGCTGGATATGCTCTACACCAAGGCCGACGGAACCGAGAAGTGGCTGGAGATAGTGGGCGCGGGCATGGTGCACCCCCACGTCTTGCGCAGCTGCGGCATAGACCCCAGTGTCTATAGCGGCTTTGCCTTTGGGTTTGGGCTCACCCGGCTGACCATGCTGCGCTATGGTATCACTGACATCCGTGATCTCTTTAGTGGCTCCTATAGCGTGCTATCCCAGTTCTAGTACCTGCTGCTTCCATGACCCCTCCACCGTGGCACACCCTCAACAAAAAAGCGCTCTCTCTCGGCTGGTACCAGGGGGACTGCGCGCGAGGAGAGACCCCGTAGAACACTCTATGGCCAAGCCACTACCACATAATCCAGAGACGCCGATGACGATGATCTATCTCTTCCCGCTCGCGCTGCTCCTCAGCCTCACGGTGCACGGGGTGCTGCTGCCGCGCTTCGCTCAGTGGGGCCTGGGGGACAAACCCCACCTCTACCCGCATGAGGGAGACCGCGCGCCGCTGCCCTACCCGGGTGGGGTTATCATCGCGGTGCTGAGCCTAGGGCTTGGATTCCTCAGCCCGGTGTACTGGCCGGTGGTACCACTCGTTTTGGCACTAGGAGCACTGAGCTTCCTGGACGATAGAGCGCGTCTACCGGCTTGGCTACGACTGCTCGTACAGCTGCTGTTGGCCATGGCAGTGGTGCACCTGGGGGTGGAGATCCACACCATCGGGCACCCCTTCGCTGCCACAAACATAGACCTGAGCGTAGTACCCTGGCTGCCGGGGGTCATCACGGTGGGGTGGATAGTGCTCATCACCAACGCCATGAATTTCATCGACGGCTCCCATGGGCTGAGCGTCCCGCTGAGCGGCGTGGGGTTCCTCACCATGGGCGTGCTGGGGCTCACCCGGCCAGAGCTAGTGCTGGACCCCGCCAATGCGCCGGTTACCCAGGGGGCGCTGTATATGGCAGGGCTCTGCGCTGGGGGGGTGTATTTCTTCGCTACTCGGCGGGCAGTGCTAGGGGATACCGGCAGCCAAGTGCTGGGTTTTCTGCTCGCGGTACTGTCCATCCTCAGTGGAGCTAAGATCGCCACCACGCTCATCGTGCTGAGCCTGCCCATCATCGACGCGCTCATTGTGCCCCTGCGGCGCATGGTTATCCTCCACCAGAGCCCCTTCCAGGGCGACCTCACCCACATGCACCACACGCTGGAGCGACGCCTCAGCCCCCAGCAGGTCATAGCGCTCCTCACTGGGGTGAGCCTGCTGCTGGGCACCATCGCCGTCACCGTCACCCACTCGCTGTGGCAGCTGCTAGCGCTGCTCCTGGTGCTGGGGGGCAGTACGGTGGCTATTCTCGCCAGTTATCGCTCGCTGCGCTAAGTATTCTCTCTATTGCTCATGTACCTTCTTCTTTCGCTCGGGCTGCTCATCGCTGACCAATACACCAAGTACCTAGCCCGTACCCACCTAGCAGAGGGACCTCTACGGCTCCTGGGGGAGCAGGTGCAGCTCTCCCTCCACTATAACCACGGCATTGCCTTCTCCCTCCCCGTGCCAGTATGGCTCAGTAGCGCGCTCAGCGTGCTGGTCATCGCGGTGGTGGTCTGGCAGCTGTGGCGGCGCCCCTACAGCGCGCTCTACCGCGTGGCCGGGGTACTGCTGCTCAATGGTGCGGTGGGCAACCTGCTGGACCGCCTCATTGCCGGCAAGGTGACCGATTTCATCGCTGTAGGGGGCTTCCCTATCTTCAACCTAGCCGACACCTGGGTGAGCCTGGCGGTGCTCCTCTACGCCGTGGCCGAGTGGCAAGCACGCCAACGCTAGTCCGCAAAGACCTGCACCACGTACACATCGCCATTACCAGCGGTATAGAGCCCCACCCCAAGGCGACTCCACTGGCGGGAGAGGAGAGTTTGCCGATGCGAACCAGAGGTCTCCAGCCCCCCCAGCGCCAGCTGCAACGTCGTAGCCACCGAGATATTCTCGCCATAGCGGTGATTCCCGGGGAGGTTGGCGCGTGCTATACGGTCCTGGAAGTTCAGCCCCTCCGGCGACGTATGACTGATGAAGTGCTCCCGGGCCATCTGCTCAGCATAGCGGTAGGCCACCTCGCTCAGTGCAGGGTCACTCTCTACCTCCTGCAGGCCATAGCTCCGGCGCAGGGTGTTAGTCCAGTGGAGGATACCACTCACACTCGCGGTGGTCTCCTCATACGGGCTATAGCGCCAGGGCGCCACCGGCAGCACACTGCTGGTACTCACATACACCCCGCGGTTATAGAGGATCTCTCCCGCATCTGAGACCAGCTCGAGGATATACAGGCCCTCATCGCTCAGCGCCTGGTGGAGCGTGAACTGCCCCGCATCGTCATAGGCCAGCGCCACCGGGTGCACCAGGCCGTCAGGCGTCGTCACATAGGCCACCTCCGCGCCATCATTGTGGAGGAACTCGCCCGTGAGCGTCAGACTCTCGCCCGGCTGTGCATACCGCGCATAGCCCGCCACCGCTATACGGCTGCGCTTATCTTCATCACGGAATCCTCTCACGAGCGTATACCGCTGAGAATTCGCCATACCCCAGGCGCTGCTCTGCTCGCGGAGTGTCCCGTCAGTGCTCTCGGCCTGCCAGAGGTCCAGCGTGAGCTCCTCCCCCACGGCAAAGATATGGAAGAAATCGTAGGGGATATCCAGCGAGCTCAGGCCACTCTCTATGGTTAGTTGGCGGTAGACCCGCTTAGGAGAGGTCTGCGTGAAGGCCATCTTCGTCAGCACCGTGCCCCGGCTCTGCCAGCTCAGGCGTACCTGGCTCTCCTCCGGCAGCAGGGTGAGCACCGGAGACACCGCGTCTCCTGGTGTGTACTGGGTAGGGAAGCGGCGCTCTCTGGGGGCATTCACCACCGCTATGGGGGCCACACGGCTGCGGGTACCACCGTCAAAGACAATGCCCATCTTCCAGCTCCCCGGCACACCAAACACCACCGGCACGCTGAAGTTCTCGCCGCTTACCTTGCCCGTGTACTGCAGCTGCTGGCCGGTCTCTTTCTCCTGGAGGAAGATCGTCACCGCTTTCTTCCCACGCTCCGTACGGCCCCCCACCTGCAGCACTGAGCCGGTATACACCACACTAGGGATGCGCCGCCGCAGCGTGATATCGTCATAGAAGTCCACCGGCACTTCACTCACATTCCCCTCATAGTAGGGGAGGGTGGGCAGCTCAGTATAAGGGTTTGGCGCGCTCTGGCTGGGGGAGGAGTCATCGCTCTCATCCACCAGCAGCCGCACCCCCGCATGGTCCAGCTCGGCCTGTATCGCGTCGGGTATCTGGAGGCTCTCGGCTACTTCCGTCTGCAGCTCCTCCAGGATGGCCTGGGGCACGGGCACGGTGGTGGGGGTCGGCTCATAGATCTCATACTGCACGTCCAGCACGCCACTGCCCAGCTCCCCGAGCGTACTAAAGGCCGTCTGGCTGAGGTCCAGCACACGGTCATCATGGTAGGGGCCGCGGTCATTCACCGTCACGATGACGCTCTTTTCCCCATGACTCACCAGCAGCTGCGTGCCAAAGGGCAGCGTCCGGTGCGCCGCGGTCAGCTTCTCTGGGTCATAGCGGTCACCACTAGCGGTCAGGTTGCCCGTCAGCGCAGGATTGTAATAACTGGCCAGGCCCTGCCCGCTATACACATACGCCCGAGTAAAGTCATGCGTGGCCACCCGCTGCAGCCGGTAGAGCAGCTCCGCCACCTGCCCACGGGTCAGCGCAGTGTTCGGATCCGCCCCTCCAGTCACCAGCCGCAGCTGCTCCGCATACTGCATAATGGGCTGCCACCAGTCCTCCCCCTCCGCAGCAGGCACCTGCCGCGCATAGGCCCGCAGCCCCATACTCAGCAGCTCAGCCCGCGTGACCACGCCAAAGGGCTGGAAGCTCCCATCCGGGTAGCCCTTCACAATGCCGCGCCCCACCGCATCGCTCACCACCGGAGCAAACCACGCGTCGGCTGCCACATCAGGGAAGGACCGCGCCATCCCCTCTGGCACCGGGTAAGCCGCCGAGAGCAGCACCATCTTCACCGCCTCCGCACGGGTAACCGGTTGCAACGGCCGGAAGTACTTCTTGCCCTCATGCCAGTAGCCCTGCACCACGCCCTCCTCCGCCAGCGCGCTAATAGCCGCCACCTGTGGATGGGTGACGTCTATGTCTATGAACTGCGCCCGCGCCAGCAGTGGCATCAGCGCTCCGAGAACCATGCCGAGAATGCAAAACCGTCTGAGCATACAAGAATCTACACGCCAGCAGTGTAGCGCTCTCCACCTATCTGGCAACCCCAGCGGAGTCCTTTACCAGTGCGGATGCGTACCCCCTCCCAGAAGTATTCTCCTAGGCCCCCAGTGCCTTCCGCACCGCCGCTGAGGCCTGTACGTCATCCCCCAGGGTAAGCGCTACCGTGCACTCCCCATTAGCGAGGATCTTAGCTCTGGTGGCTCTAGCCGGGATGAGCTGCTTCTCCTTCAGCGTCTCCAATGTCACCGCCTCCCCCGCACTAAAGACACCAAGCGCACTCAGGTCCACCACGCTGGTCTCCACTCGGTTGGGGTTCTTGAAGCCCTTGAGCTTCGGCAAGCGCTTGAGCAGGGGTGACTGCCCCCCCTCAAACCCCAGGCGCACCCCCCCACCAGAGCGGCTATTTTGCCCTTTACACCCCCGACCCGCAAAGGTGCCAAAGCCACTAGAGTAGCCACGGCCCTTACGTCGTCGTGGTTTTTTTGTCTGAGTTGCTTGGAGTTCGTGCAGTTTCATCGTGTGCTAGGTTACGTTATTTCTTCCCACCGTCAAGGCTTTCTTGCAGAGTAGCCAGTGCGGCAAAGTCCCCCGCAGCTGCCAGCGCCGCTTGCTCAGGCCAGGTGTCGGGCACCTGCGCGCTGAAGTTCCCCTCCGCAGCGTCCAGTATCTCCCGCAGCTGCTCCGCGCTGGTCTGGCTGAGGGTCTTCCAGGTATCGACGCCCGCTGCAGTCAGTGCCTCGGCCACCTTGGGGCCAATGCCTTCTATCAACTGCAGGTCATTCATCGCATAGTGCTTCCCTCCAAGCGTCACGGTCTCTACCGCTGCTTTCTCCGTCTTTTTGTCGGTTTTCTTCTCGGGTGCTGCTGACGTCGTCGCTCGCTGCTTGATCTTCTCTACCGCTGCACTGGCCTTGGCCTGCTTTTCGGCTTCGGCTTTGGCATGAGCTGCCTGGCGGTCCTCCATGCCCGGGGGGAGCTTATCCTCCAGCATTTGTATCGCCTGCAACGTTGCATAGGCCATATTCAGGCTATTGCGTGACCCGTGTACCTTCGAGAGCACATCACGCACACCAGCCAGCTCGAGGATCTTGCGCACCGCACCACCGGCAATCAGTCCCTTCCCCGCCGGAGCCGGAAAGAGCGTCACCTTAGTCGCCTTGAAGCTCGCTGTCACCTCATGCGGCAGGGTATCAAAGTAGATCGGCACGCGGATGAGCTGCTTCTTGGCCTGAGAAACGGCCTTCTGCACACCCTCCATCACCTCATTCGCCTTCCCGATCCCAAAGCCCACCCGACCCTTTTTATCACCGATCACCACACTCACGCGGAAGCGCATCCGTCGCCCCCCCTTCACCACGCGCGTCACCCGGTCTATCTGTAAGATGGACTCCTCAAACTCCTTCTCCTCCCGCTCCTGACGCTTGCCCTTGCGGTTGCGTCGGCGTCGGCTCAGACCCTCACGGTCTTGCTGAGTAGTCTTGGCCTCATGCTCCTCTACGGGTGCCACGGTTGTGGTTTCTTCAGGAGCCGTCGTCGGGGATGTATCAGTCATAAGAAGGATATAAGGAGTTGTGCGACTCAACCACTGGGGGAGTCTAGCAAGAAAGGCCGCCCTCACGCGCTCCGGCAGCCACAGCCGCCACTTGTCCGGTAAACCGGTAGCCATTACGGTCAAAGACCACCTGGGGCACTCCTGCCGCTTTGGCCTTCTCAGCAATGGCCTTCCCCACCGCATGCGCACGCTCGGTGCCCGTACCGGTGAGTTTCAGACCACTAACCCCACAGAGCATTTTGCCCTGCTCGTCATCCATCAGGTGGGCATACACCCCCTTGTTGGACTTAAAAATTATCAGGCGTGGCAGCCCTGAGGCCACTCCTGCCTTACGCGCCATCACATTGGTGCGGCGCTTACGTCCGATGTATCGTTGTTGTTTCGTAGAGACGCTCATGAGAAGAATGGTTATTTTTTCAGCGTTTTCCCTTGTTTCATCGCGATCACCTCACCAACGTAGCGAATCCCCTTACCCTTATAGGGCTCTGGTTTGCGGTACTGGCGGATATCCGCGGCTACCTGCCCCACCAACTGTTTATCCAGCCCACGGATAATCAGCACGTTGTTCTGCTTCTCGGGGTGGCTCATCTCTATACCCTTGGGGATGGCAAAGTGCACCGGGTGACTGAACCCCAGGTTCATCTCCAGCTCACTGCCCTTCACGGCCCAGCGGTACCCCACGCCCTTCACTTCCAGCCGCTTCTCAAAGCCCTCCGTCACGCCCAGTACGGCATTCTGTAGCAGATTCCGATAGAGCCCATGGCGGCTACGCGCTTCCTTAGAATCATCTGCCCGAGACACCTGCAGCGCCCCGTCCTCCATGGCAATGGTCACATACTGGGGCTCATAGCCCACTCGCAGCTCGCCCTTGGGGCCTTTCACCGTCACAGAGTCAGTGGCTATTGTAGGGGTCACGCCCGCGGGGATGGTTACTGGTTCTTTTCCTATACGGCTCATGGGTATGTATTAGCTAACGGTACAGAGAAATTCTCCCCCTACGTGCAGACTGCGGGCCTCATAGCCCGTCATCACGCCCTTAGGGGTAGAGATAATGGCGATCCCGAAGCCGTTCTTGACCTTACGGATCTCAGTAGCCGGCGTGTAGATGCGCTGCCCGGGCCGAGATACCTTCTGCAGGGTCAGCGTCTTCTCAGGGAGTCCCAGCACTAGTACGGGGAACTGCCCGCTCTCGTCCTTCTCCACACTGGCGAGGAAGTCATTCTTCTGCATGACCTCCGCCACGCGGTGCTTCAGCTGTGAGTACGGCATGCGCACCTCGCTCCGGCGCGCCATCTGCGCATTGCGGATACGAGTCAAGAAGTCAGCTATTGGGTCAGAAACTACCATAGGAGAAAGATTACCAAGAAGATTTTTTTACACCAGGCAGCTGGCCCTTGCGCGCCAACTCGTTGAAACAGATACGACACAGGTCAAAGTCTCGCAGATACCCACGATTCCGCATACACAGTTCACAGCGGTTGCGGAAGCGAATCGCGTGGGGGATTTTGCGTCCCTCCTCCTTCGCGAGCAAGAAGCGAGCCTTCTCCTTCACATGTCGTGCACGGTCGCGCTCATTGGCCATAACAGTAGAGATTAAACAGTAGGTTTTTTCTTAAACGGGAAGCCCAATTTCTCGAGCAGCATCTCACCCTCAGCAGGGGTCTTGGCGGTGGTACACACCGTCACCTGCAGGCCAAAGGTCCGACGAGCGTCCTCCGGCAGCACCCCCTCAGGGAAGACCGTATGGTCAGTGAAGGCCACGGAGTAATTCCCAGCCTTATCAAAACTCTTACGGCCAATACCGCGGAAGTCCCGCACCCGTGGGAAGACCACGTGCACCATCTTCTCGAGGAAAGCATAGGCCCGCTCACCACGCAGCGTCACATATACCCCCACGGGCATACCCTGCCGGAGCTTGAAGTTACTCACGCTCTTACGCGCGGTGCGTACCACGGGCTGCTGACCGGTAATCGCCCGCAGGTTCTCTACCACAAAGCTGTAGTCCTTGGTCCCCAGCTTCTGGAGGTAGGAGCCAATGCCCACATTCACCACTACCTTGGTCACCTCGGGCACCTGCATGGGGCTCTTTACATGCATCTCCTTTTGCAGCGCTGGCTTCAGCGTTGCCTTCCAGTCCGTAGCCAGGGCAGAATGTACTGTCATTAGGCAGTCAGATTAGTAGTAAATGTCCCCTTGCCCTGCGGCGGTACCTCGGTACCAGATTTCTTCGCGATGCGGATCTTGGCGCCATTTTCTATCTTGTAGCCCAAGCGGGTTGGCTTGCCCGTCTTGGGGTCTTTGTACATCACATTACTCGCGTCCAGCGGCGCAAAGAACTCCTCGCGGCGCCCGGGTTCTCCCATCGTGCGCTTCTTGTGGCGGATCTGTTTATTCACCCCCTCTACTACCACACGGTTGTGCTTGCGGTCTACGCGCATCACCGTGCCTTCTTTGCCGGCATCCTTACCGGCGATCACAATAACGGGGTCATTCACGCAGAGTTTCATCGGGTAAGAGTTACAGCACCTCCGGTGCGAGAGAAATAATCTTCTGGTATCCCATCGCCCGCAGCTCCCGCGCCACCGGGCCAAACACCCGCGTCCCCTTCGGCAGTCCGTCCTTATTCACGATCACCACGGCATTTTCGTCAAATCGTACAATCGACCCATCAGCACGCTGCACGTCGTTCTTCTGGCGCACCACCACCGCCTGCTGCACGCTCTTCTTCTTCACCACCCCCTTGGGCGCCGCGTCCTTCACCGTCACCACAATGACATCTCCCACCCGAGCGTAGCGCCGCTTCGACCCCCCCAGCACCTTAATGCACATCACTTCTTTTGCGCCGCTGTTGTCGGCCACTCCAAGACGGGTCATATGCTGGATCATAATTTCTCTGGGTTCGAGCGAGAGGAAGATAAGAATCAGCCCCGGAGTGTCAAGCTGATTTAGCGAAATACCATAAAGAATGCAATATCTCAAAAACTCAAGGTACTAAAAAAGACCTCCTCAATCTCGAGCGTAGCGACCGCATGTTGATTCCCGCTGCTTCACAAACCAAAAGGAAGGAGCGTTCGTGTCTAAAGAAAAGGAGAAAAATCTCCCGGTGACGTACATGCTTGCCTCTGGAAAGGCGATAATCCATCCGCACATTCCCGTACGGATACCTTGTTACGACTTAAGCCCAGTTACTGATTTCACCTTAGGCCACAATTATTTTGCAGACTTCGGGTGCCCCCAGCTTCCATGCCTTGACGGGCGGTGAGTACAAGGTCCAGGAACATATTCAACGTGCCATGGCTGATACACGTTTACTAGCGATTCCGGCTTCACGGAGTCGAGTTACAGACTCCGATCCGAACTGAGACGCACTTTTTCCGATTTGCTTCGCATTGCTGCTTCGCTTCAGTTTGTATGCGCCATTGTATCGTGGGTGTAGCCCCAGACATAAGGGTCATGCTGATTTGACGTCATCCTCACCTTCCTCCATTTTGTGAATGGCAGTCTCGTATGAAAATACAACATACGACGAGGGTTGCGCTCGTTCACGGACTTAACCGGACACCTCAAGGCACGAGCTGACGGCAACCATGCAACGCCTGTCACCTATCCAGCCGAACTGACTCTCTGGTCTCTCAGAGATACGATAGGGATGTCAAGCCTGGGTAAGGTTCCTCGTTTATCGACGAATTAAACCCCGCGATCCACCGCTTGTGTGGACCCCCGTCTATTCCTTTGTGTTTTAATCTTGCGATCGTACTGCACAGGCGGCTCGCTTACCGCGTTAGCTAAGTCACGGAGACCAGGTCGAGGGTCCCCACAACGAGCGAGCATCGTTTACGGCGTGGACTACACGGGTATCTAATCCGTTTCGCTCCCCACGCTTTCGTCCATGAGTGTCAGGAAAGGCCCAGTGTGCTGCCTTCGCTTTTGGTGTTCCACTGCATATCTACGGATTTTACCCCTACTTGCAGCATTCCACACACCTCTACCTTCCTCTAGCGGCATGGTTTCCAGAGCAGCACCGATGTTGAGCACCGGTATTTAACCCCAGACCTTTACCACCACCTGCGGACGCTTTACGCCCAGTAATTCCGGATAACGCTTGCCCCTTACGTATTACCGCGGCTGCTGGCACGTAATTAGCCGGGGCTTATTCCTGAGGTACCGTCAGATCTTCTTCCCTCAGAAAAGAAGTTTACGACCCATAGGCCTTCATCCTTCACGCGGTGTCGCTCCGTCAGACTTTCGTCCATTGCGGAAGATTCCTCACTGCTGCCTCCCGTAGGAGTATGGGCCGTGTCTCAGTCCCATCGTGGCTGGTCATCCTCTCAGACCAGCTACCCGTCGTTGCCTTGGTGAGCTTTTACCTCACCAACTAGCTGATAGGCCGCAGGCTCCTCCCGAACCGCAAAAGCTTTACTCTTACGAGACTATCCGGTATTAGCACGACTTTCGCCGCGTTATCCCTGAGTTCGGGGCAGATTCCTACGTGTTACTCACTCGTTCGCCACTTTCACTTCAACGAATAAATCCGTCGAAGATCACGTTCGACTTGCATGTGTTAGGCGCACCGCCAGCGTTCATCCTGAGCTAGGATCAAACTCTTCATAAATAAGTGTTTGATGTTCTCGGGAGGCGGAATATTGCCTCAACCGAGAAAAATTAAAGTTATCGAAATTACACAACTAAATGTAAATAGTTGAATAAACGTTGGTTTGTACATTTGTTACACTCGCAGTCCTTTCGCCATGCGAAAAGAACAGCAAGTGTTTCTACGCTCGAGATAGAAAAGATCTTTTGCAGGGTTGCCGTGGAGGAGGTTTTGATCCGCCTCTGCCCTATGAGCGCTCTAGAAGTAACAGTGTTGGTTGCCTGTATGTAGAGCTGTCTCCCCTGCACCGTGTATCGTATACATGAGATTTTAGGCCTGTCAAACATTTCCGCATTCTTTTTGAGAGAATCTCACCGGCATCACTCCCCGGTCAGTGTCAGGGGCGCGCTCTCCTCCCAGAGCTGGTCAAACGACTGCCCCAGCCCCGCCACCCACCACGGCGCATCGCTGAGGATGGCGCTCTCGTCATTCCGGTAGTAGCCCGCAAACGACCAATTATTCGTCCCGCTCAGCGCAGTCTCCCCATCCACCATGATCGTATGCTGGTGGATATACGGGTTAAAGTCCGCCGGCACCTCCCCCAGCCGCTGCACCCGGGGGGTCCGCGGCGCGTCCGTATGCACCATGATGTTCGAGTGATGCCGCCGCGCTATCCCGTCTACCACGCTGTCGCTGTCCTCCGCATAGTGGTCATCTACTAGGATGCGCACCGTTACCCCTCGCTCCGCTGCGCGCACTATCTCAGCCGCGACCTCACGGTCGTTCAGCCGCCAGACGGCTATATCTATGCGCTGCGCAGCACTACGCAGCAGCTCCAGCACCCGCTGCTGCAGGCTATTACCCGGTACCCCAGGGCTCAGCCAGAGCTCCACATGGTCTCCGTCTTCCGTCTGCCACACGCCCTGCAGGGGCTGATAACCCGTCTGCCGCAGCTTTCGGTACGTACCCTGCCCCTCCGCCAGGCGGGTAAATTCTATCTGCAGCGCCTCTACAAGCGGACGATAACGCGTCACCAGCAGCATACTCGGGTCATAGCTCTGCTGCCACAGCGTTGCATTCCAAGACCCAAAGGCCAGCGTCACGCCGTCAAAAATCCAGAACTTCTGGTGCATGAGCGACCGCTCGGTCTCCTGGTGTGCACTCACCACCCGGTACGCCGCCGCACCATACGCTGCCGTCATCGCGTCAAAGGCCTCCTGGCGGCTTGGGTCCAGCACCAGGGTAACGGAAACCCCCCGTGCCACCGCGGCATTCAGCGCCGTGTGCAGCTGCGGATAGGTAAAGGAATACATCGCCACCGCTATGCTCTGCTGCGCCTGCTCTATGAGCGGCAAGATCGCACGGGTCATCACCGTGCTCTCCAGCTGATTATTAAAAAAGAGCTCCCCCGTAAAGGGCCCTGTCTGCGTAGAGGAGCCACCCGGCAGCGCCTCATGCAGAGCCCCTTGCCCCGTATCTCCCCCCAGCATATACCGCCCCAGCAGCAGCACCAGACCCACCATCACCAGCAGCTGGAGCCCCCGCACGCCAAGAGACCGTATACCACGCATAGCCCCACACTAGCCCCCCGGTGGCAAAGCACAAGGGGGCGTGTGTCAGAGTGCAGGACGCTCTTGACTATCAGCTAGTCCGTCACGGGCTGCAGATGCCACACCCAGCGGTAGGTGATGTCCCAGTCACAGGTGGTGATGGTCATGCCCACACTCGGGTCCAGCTCTTTCAAGATGGATACGTCGTCCTGGTGTCGGCGGTGCACGCTACTCACCCGGTAGGTCTCGGTCACGCCGTCAGTGGTGAGCGTCACGCTCTCTCCCACCTGCAGGTGCCCGACGAGCGGCGCCAGCGCTCTGTCATACGGAGAGCGTCGTCCACTCCGTACCTGGCTACTATGCCCCACGATATGCCGCACCCCGTCATACTCGGGCCGGATGTCCTCATAGAGCATGACCCCCTTACTCAGTGCCGGTATATAGGCGTCCCGGTTACTCAGCAGGCTCATGGTCACGGGGGTCTGCCCCACTCCCGCTGTAGGAGCCGTAAAGGTCATCACCTGCGGGTAACGCTCATGGCCGGTATCGTGCAGCCACAGCACCCGGTAGAGGATGGCATAGAACTCTCCGTGGGTCACCGTAGTGGTGGTGGTGGCGGTCTGCAGTGGGAGTGGCAGCACCTGCAGGTAAGTCGCCATACGGCTGTAGGCGCCATCCTCCCGCAGGTCTATGCCGCTCTCAGCCTCGGGCAAGAGAAGCCCACTATTCACGAGTATCGCCCGGCTGGCGGTCTCTACCGTCACGGGGGTGTCTGCTGGCAGGCTCTCTTCACCAGTACCATAAAGTTTCTCCCGCATGGCGTGGTCCTCCCGCAGCGCAAAGCCAAGGATGTCGCGCATCTGCCCGGTCTCCAGCACCGCGTCTGGCTGCGCGATGTAGTAGCCCGTGTCATCCTGAGGGAAGCGCACCGCACCCTGCAGCTGCAGCTCAAAGGCAGGGTTATAGTACACATGGTCTGCCATCATATCGGCAAAGGGACTCTCAGCACCAAATTCTCGGAGGATACTGCGGAAGTTCTCCGCCAGATCTACCGTATCAAACACACTATAGAGGTTCTCGGCATAGCCCGTCTGCGGCAGTTCCTCCAGGCGGCGCATGTCATCTGCCTCTCGTGCAGGGGTCTGTGGAGCGGCCTCCAGCACCGGTGCGGGTATATACGCTGGCGGCCGAGTGAGGGTCAGCGTCGTCGTACCATCAGTCGTACCAGTGGTCGTACTGCCCGTGGTGGTCATACCCGTAGTCGTACCAGTAGTAGTGCCAGTAGTACTCCCCGTGGTGGTCGTGCCAGTAGTCGTGCCGGTGGTGGTTCCCGTCGTCATGCCGGTGGTGGTCCCGGTGGCCACACTCCCGGTGGTCGTCCCCGTGGTGGTGCTACCGGTAGTAGTACCGGTGGTGCCGGTAGTCGTACTCGACCCCAGGGTCACCACCACCCGGGCGTCGTCCTCAGCAGTGGCCTGCCCCGTGTCATCGGTCACGCTGGCGGTATTGGGCACCACCACTGGCGCGGTAATGCTTGGGTCTACCCGCAGCGTATAGGTGATCTGGTGCACCTCCCCTACCAGGAAGGGGTCTAGGAGCAGCACCTCCATCACGGGGAGTGCGAGAGGATCCGGCTGTGGGAGGCCGTCCAGCGTGAGCGTCCCCGGTACATACCCCATATGGGAGTCAAAGCTATCACTCACCACCACGCCCGTCAGAGAGATGTTCCCGGTGTTTTCTACCTCCAGGGTATACTCCACCTCCTCCCCAGGGTGAGGGTTTGTAGGGCTAGCGAGTTTGGTCAGCCGCACCGTACGCTCATACGGCGTCACGGCCACGACTTCACTGTCGTCGGTGCTGTCACCGGTGTCGGTATCCGTCAGCACCGCGGTGTTAACTTTATACGCTGGCAGTGTGATGGCGCTGTCCACCAGCATCTCATAGGTCACCGTTACGGTCTCCCCTATGCCCAGCAGGGGTATCTGTGCCGTTAGTACCGTGCCCACCAGGCTAATGGTATTCCCTCCGGTGATGCTCGCAGACCCCGTGATGTAACTCATCTCCGGCGCCAGGGCGGTCAGGTCATCGGTCAGCACGAGGGAGTCTTGTGCTACTCCGGTGGGGTTAGATACCGTCAGCGTATAGGTCACGGTATCCCCCGCGTAATACTGGCTACCCCCCTCTACCTGCTTGTCCAGTGCTATCTCCAGGGTGTCTGGCCCTGGCACGGTACTGGGGTCTACTACCACTATCTCGTCATCACTCACCTGCAGGCCGTTGCCGTTACTCGCAGTGGCGGTATTTGGCACCACGGTCAGCGCGGTGATGGCCGGGTCCGCAATGCCGTAGTAGTCTATCGTCAGCACCTGCCCGGGGAGGAAGGTCCCCAGGGAGTAGTCGATGGCGCCAGTAGTGGCGTTATAAGCGCTCGGATCCACCACCGGCGCCTGGCCACTCAGCGTCACCGTCACGTTGCTGGGGTGCAGCGCGTCATACGCTATGGCCGCAGGGAGGACATCCTCCACCTCTAGCGGGCTCACGCTCACAGCCCCGATGTTCTCTACCACCACCGTATAGTGCACGGAATCGCCGGGGAGCAGCAGGGTCTGCTCCGCGGATTTGCTAATGCGCAGCTGCGGATTACTCGGGTCATAGACCACTACCGGCGCATCATCGCTCACGCTATAGCCGCTGGTGGGGTCGGTCACGGTGGCGGTATTGTCTATCTGCGTCAGGCCCGTTACCTCCGCCGGGGCCGTCACGCTGAAGGCCACTACTATGCTCGCTCCAGCAGGTATCTCTGGCAACGCTATGGTGAGGGTCGGCAGCGTGGTCACGTCTACCTCAGGGCCCGCGTCCGCCAGGGGCAGGCCGTCTATCGTCACGCTCTCGGGCACATAGGTCAGCTGGGGGTCCAGAGGGTCGGTGAAGAGCAGCCCTGCCAGCGCGGTGCTAGCGTTCTCATTCGTCACCACCACGGTGTAGCGTACCGTCGCACTGGGGGTGTAGACGATCGGCGAGACGGATTTCTCTATCCCCACACTCAGCGGGGTGATGCTCCCATCAGCCGTGGCGGTGTCTGTTACCGTAGCGTCGGTAGGGTCTGTGGCCTCTACCGTAGCGGTATTGATGAAGGTCTCGGGCACGCTCACCACCCCCGCAATGCACGAGAAACTCATGCTCAGCGTGTCCTCCGGTGCCATGCTACTGGCGGAGACGGTAAGGGTACTGCCTACCAGGCTCACGTCTGTCACCGCGCCAGCAGCACTACCGCCCAGGGTCACGTCAGCCGGTACACTCAGCGCAGAGCAGTCCACATCCTTCATACTGGCCGCGGCCAGGTCATCACGCAGCACTACATCTGTCAAGGCTTCAGTGCCGGTATTCGTAGCAGTCAGGGTGAAGACTATAGTCTCTCCTACACTGTAGAGATTTTTATCGGTCACTTTCTCGAGGTCTATCCGCCCCCCAGCCAGCTGTACGGTGACATCCGCATCGTCAGCGTCGCTCACGGTGGTCATGTCAGGCGCCAGAGCCGTAACGGTGACGGTGTTGGTCTCGGTAGTGTCCTGCGCTACCAGAGCCGCTGTGCAGGCAAAGCTGATGAGAACGCTCTCCCCCGGGATGACCTCTCCCGCGAAGGGGATGGTCAGCGCTCCAGCGCCAGCATCATAAGTGATACCCGCACTGTCTACCTTGCTGGCCGCACTCCCGGTGAGGGTAATGTCCCCCGGCACGCTCAGCGCAGCGCAGTCAAAGACACTCAGCGCCAGGTCATTATCCGTAATCACCATGTCGCTCAGTACGCCCGTACCAGTATTCTCCACCACAAAACTGATGGTCAGTGTGTCCCCCGGCAGGGCCACATTCGGAGTAATCGTCTTCTCGATATACACGGCACCGGGGAGAGGATCCACCACCACGGTCGCGTCATCAGCCGCAGCGTTGTTATTGTCGTCCTCTACCGTAACGATATTCGTGGCCAGGCTCGTGCTCGTCACGCTCGCCGCGGTCATCTGGTAGGTGACCGTCACGGTCGCCCCAGGGTAGAGCAGCGGCACCATACCGGTGATCTCATGCGCCAGAGCGTCGTATTGCAGGTCTACAATGCTCGGCATGCTCGGCCCCGTGCCCGCCGTAGAGCTATAACTCACCGGCATCGTCACGTCATATACCGTCTCTGCCGGGAGAATATCGCGCAGCGCTACGTTACTCAGCACGCTATTGCCCGTATTCTCCAGTGTAAAGCTATAGCCGATCCCCTCGCCAGGGTGGTACACCTGGGTGCCCGCGGTGCTCGTGCTCGTCACCCCCTTACTCACGGTGATGGCCTGGCTGTCTGGCGTCACATAAACCGTCTCGTCATCGCTCGCGCTGCAGTCGCAGGTGTCGTCTGTGGCGCTAGCGGTATTCAGCAGCTCAGTGATGCCCGGTGTGCCCGTCGGTGCCGTCACGCTATAGGTGATGGCTACCGTTTGCCCCGGCGTGCTAGGCGTAGCGCCTGTGAGGCTCATGGGCAGGGTGATCACCATAGTCGGCAGGCCGCTCACGTCCACCTCCGCAGAGGCGTCTGCAAAGGGCACCCCGTCGATGGTGATGCTATCAGCCACATAGGTCACCTGGCTGTCCAGGACGTCCGTCACCACCACCGCTGGCAGCGCCGCACTCCCGATATTCTCTACCACCAGCGTATAGGTGATGGTCTCCCCAGGTGCCACGATCACGTTATCGGCCGTTTTCTCCAGCGCGATGGCATAGCTGCGCACCTCCCCGAAGTTGTTATTCGGGCTCATATCCCCCGCGCTCAGACTGGTGTAGAGGATCATATCCACACTGTAGGGGAAGGCCGGATTGCTCGGATCAGCCGGGTTATTCTCGTACGATCCCTCCCCGTCATCAGGCGTCCCCAGGGCACTCCCGGCATGAGACCCCGTGGAGGTGTAGGCGTCCAGCACGCTATAGCTGGGGTCAGACTCCGCCGCAGGGTGGTACTCCCACACGCTATACATCCCGGGCACCAGGCCGTCCCAGCCATAGTAACCCTGGGCCCAGCTGGGGTCTGTAGTGTAGCCCGGCGTTGCACCATGGGGGCCCGTCAGTGCGGGGTCGATGATGAAGTACTCTGCGGGGGTCAGTCCGCTAGCACTGTTGTACTGCAGGGGGTTCAGCCCCAGGTAGAGGATCACCCCGTCATACAGCGGATGAGAAGGATCAGGCCCGTAGTAATTCCCGTAGAGATCTACTCCAAAGAGCACCACTTCTACGTCGTCTATACCACTCTCGGTACCGTCAAAGAAGGTATCCTGCGAGAGGTCCTCAAAGACATACCCGCTCAGCGCCGCCAGTGCAGAGGCACTCACAAACCCAAAGTCCGCATCAGTCTCACTCACATCACTCGGGTGGAGGACCACCGTAGTGGCTACCGGGTCATGCGCGGCGTTGTCATGCTCGTCGTCACTCGCGTTGCTGGGGCTGGGGTCTGGGCTTGCGCCATGCGTGCTGTCGCTCATCGCCCACCCGGCAGCTGCCAGGCTGGTTCCCTCTACACGCACCTCATACGTCACTCCGGTGATGAGGTCACTCTGCAGCACGGGCAAGTCAGTGAAGAGATAAGCCCCGCTAGCGTCCGTCACCTGCACCCCATACAGGGTGTCTACCGTGCCGTCCTCATTACTATCCCACCACAGCTCTACCGTCACTCCGGCTATACCGGGCACCGTTACCGGGCCGTCGTCTTGTATACCATTCCCGTTGTAGTCCACCCACAGCAAGCTGCCGATCTCCCCCCCGCGCACGGTCGTCTCGGCGTCGTCGCTGTTGTTTGTGGGGTCGGTGTCGGTCTGGTCCAGGGTCTGCAACGCGGCTACGTTACGGAGCGTGTCCCCCTCTGTGCCCGCCGCCACGGTGGTGGTAATGCTGAGGCTCAGGGTATCATTGATATTCTGCAACGCCGCAGGGAGCGTCCACAGCCCCGTCACGGGGTTATAGTCCACTACCACAGCCGGGGCAGCCGTGCCGCCACTGCTATCACTCACATAGGTAACCCCTGCTGGCAGCGGGTCATAGAGGACCACCCCCGTGGCTGGTGAGGGGCCGTTATTCGTCACGGTTATCGTCCAGATCAGGGTATCGCCCGGCAGCACTGTAGCGTTGTCAACGGTTTTCTCCACGCTGATATCTGCCTGGTAGAGGTAGCCAAAGTCCGCCGCGGTGTGGTCAGTGGTCATCGGTGTGGTGCCATCCAGCGTCACGATGTAGCCCGTGGGGGGCTTGGCATCACCGTCATCAGGCGTGCTACTCACTCCGTCCGTACTGGGGTAACCGTCGAGGATACCCGCGCTATCGGTCACCACTACCGTCCAGGTGGTGGCGCCATCGCCGTCGTCCAGCGGAAGATTCGGGAAGCTATACGCCCCGGTACCGTCGGTAAATGTGGTAGCAAAGACCGCCCCCGTCTCGTCATAGAGCGTCACCTCTACCCCCGCCGGCACAGCGGTGTCGCCCGCATCATAGACCCCATTCCCATTAGCGTCGAAGAAGAGCGTATCCCCAATGCTCCCCCCCTGGTACCCAAAGTCCACCAGCGTCACGTCCGGCACGCTTGGGGTCAGCGTCACGCTATACCCTGCTGGGTCCTTGGCGTCGCCATCAGCTGGCGTAGTGCTCACTCCGTCGGTACTGCTATAGCCCAGCAGCACGGCGTCGTCGTCCGTCACCACCACAATGTACGCCGCACTACCAGCCCCCGCATCCACCGAGAGATTCGTAAAGCTATACAGCCCCGTGCTATCCGTCACGGTGGTACTCACCAGCAGGTCACCACTGTCTACCACGCCATTACCATTCTGGTCACTATACAGCGCCAGGGTCACGCCCGGCACGCCGGTGTCATCATTATTGTAGAGGCCATCGCCATCAGTGTCATAGAATACCTGATCCCCAATGCTCCCCACCGGCCCCCAGTAGCCAAAGTCCGCCGTCTGGTCACTGCTGTGCAGGGCGTCCAGAGTAATAGCGTAACCCTGTGGATCTCGTGCATGGTCATCGGTATTCGTCACCACGCTCGTGGTGGGGTTCTCTCCTGCAGCGCCGTGGGTCGAGCTCCACGCGCCACTCAGGCCACTCAGGCCGTCTGTCACCACCACCAGGTAGTCATCATAGAGCAGGCTCTGGAACTGGTAGTAGCCGCTCGCGTCCGTCAGCTGGGTGGCCACCAGAGTGTCACTCAGCACGTCATACACGCCATTCCCATTGCTGTCTCGGTAGAGGCTGATCTCTATATTCGCCAGAGGGGTGTCGATGGTATCCTCCCAGATACCGTTCTGGTTAGCGTCATAGAAGACCGTATCGCCCAGGAACCCCACCGGCCCCGTATAGCCAAAGTCGGCAAAGAGGTGTTCGGTCACACTGGGGCTAAGCGTCAGGGTATAGCCCGCAGGGTCACGTGCTTCGTTGTCCGTCGTCCCATTGGCCGTGGTGGGGCCCCCATGCACGGTGTGCGTAGAGCTCATCCCGGCAAGGATACCCGCGGTGTCCGTCACTACCACGGTGTAGTCCCTGGTGCCACTGCCGTCATCCAGCAGCAGGTCCGTGAAGGTATACCACCCCGGAGTGCCCGTGAGAGGGCTGCTCCCCGTGACCGTAGTGGCCAGGAGCGTCCCCAGACTATCATAGAGCGACACCGTCACGCCATTCAGCCCCAGGTCACCCGCGCTGGGGGCATAGATACCATCGGCATCAATATCAAACCAGAGCTGATCCCCAAGGCTCCCGAGACCCTCCCCAAAGTCATTACCCAGGCTCACCACGCCTTCACTCAGAGTAATAGCCGTAATGAGATCGGTATCACTGCCCCCCTGCACCGTACCCGTACCGTCATTACCAGCACCCAGATTCACCCCTCCCCGAGACCCCGTAGAGTTGTACCCCAGCGGCTGCACCTCTTGTACGCTGTAGGTACCGGGGAACATACCAGTGAAGCTGTACTCTCCGTTACCGTCTGTGGTGTCTGGCGCCAGGGCATAGAAGTTGCTCGGAGCCGGGTTGCTGCTCACATACGGCAGCCCCATAGCCGCCATAGCGGCGTCATAGTAGGCCGGGTATGCTAGCGGATCTGGCGCATAGATATTGCCCCAGATGTCCTGCCCATACACGTACACCAGCACATCCTCAATGGGGCTATCATCCCCAAAGGCCAGCACTACATCGCCGTTATGGTCTACAAATACCTGCCCCTCAATGCCGCTCAGCGCGCTCAGCACCACGGGCACGTCATGGGTGTCAGTGTTATCATTCGTGTCCACCTCAGGCGTCACAGTGCTGATCTCCACCGTGTTATAGAGGCGGATAGGCTGCGCTGGATCTGCCGGGTTATTGATCAGCGCAGTGTCATCAGCCACCAGCACCTCTATGGCGATGGTACCGGTCTCACCATCGGGCAGGCAGGCGTCGTTATTAGTGCTGTCACACAGGCTCGCCGTCCCGCTGAAGGTACAGGTGATCTGCCCCCCTGTAGGAGAGCCATCATGCACACAGCTGGGCGTAAGGCCACTGGGGCTCGTGCTCGCAGGCGTCACACTCACAAAGCTCACGTTGCTGTCCAGCATGTCGAGGATCACCGCGTCATCAGCGTCGGTATTCCCGTTATTACCATAGGTCAGGGTGTAGTAGTAGGGCTGCGCAATGCTGGCCGTAGGCAGGATCCCATCCTTCTCTATCCACACATTGGCCAGCTGCGCTATCAGCGTGGTCACGCTATCGCAGTCGTCTGTGGTGTCCAGCTGCCCGGTGCTGGTGGTGGCGCAGGCCTGGTTCATCAGCGCGTCCCCCGCCTGCACTGGCGGAGCAGCGTCTATAGCCGCCGTCACGGTGATCGTCCCGCACATACCTACCCCCAGTGTCCCCACATTCCAGAGGGCTACCCCAGGCGTTGCTTCTGCAGGGCTACTGCTGATAAACGCCACGTTATCCGGCAACGCGTCCTCTACCACGATGTCCTCAGCATCATACGGGCCATCATTACAGACTGCTATTGTGTAGGTGAGGGTATCTCCCGCATCTGCAGCGGTCAGGTCTACCTGTTTCTCCGTCCGGATGGCTGCCAAACGAATAATATGCTGCTCATCACTACAGTTATTGTCCTCAGTGGTTTCGGGTGTGCTGGTCTCTATACATACGGTATTGTCGATGGTAGTCACGCTGCCAGGGTCCGCCACCCATACCGCAAAGGTAAAGTCGGGCACGACGTCCGTCACATAGCTCATTATCCAGGCATCTAGCCCCGGGGTAATGCTCGAGGTATGGTCTGACGGGCTGCCAGTGCTACCGCCTGCAGTACCGGGTTCCTCAGCATATAAATGGCTCAAGAAACACAGCGTTGTATAGCTCTGGTCTATGCCGCTGGCGTCCCACAGGCCCGTGCCATCCGTGCCCGCAGGTGCGGGGCCTATGCCCAGGTCATACACGCACGCGGTGCCGTCCCAGCGGCCTACTTCGTGCTCCATATAGCCGTCATTCAGCACATCCACAATGAGCAGATTATCCCATGCTACCAGGTTCCCCGTACTTTCTATAAGGGTCTCATAAGTACCATAGGGCGCCAGTATGCTAGTGTTTGGCCAACGAAGCGAAGGGCAGCCATCGGGGTTTGTCTCCCACACCGCCGTGCTATCCCAGCTGTTGATGGGGTCATTGTTGAAGTCCTGACAGAATGTCTCTGATACCTCAACGCTACAGTCCGTGATGCCAGCGCCCGTAGACCCTCCTGCCGCACAGCTGACCGCCGTGCCAGATGCGTCATACCACCGTGCATGGGTGATGATATCCGTCCCAAAGGTTTTCAGCCCCACGATGCCCCCAGGGGCTCCACTACTATCCACAAATTTGCCCACCGCAAAGACATCTTGTACCAGCGTCTCGTGCGGGGCACTCGGGTCATAGCTGATCCCGGTAGCTCCAATGAGCCCCCCTACCCAGAACTTCCCTACCACCACACCGTCAAAGTACGCCCGCACCAGAGAGCCCATATGCTCCCCGATGAGCCCCCCACAGTAGGTGCCATTACACTGTACCTCCCCACGAGCATACACGTCTTCTATCCCGTACACACTCACGGTATTCGTTTCATCCACTACTGCATCTACGTGGCTCTGCCCGATGAGCCCCCCGGTGTTCCAGTCCCCTATTACCTGGTACCCTTCCCAGTAGCTGCGCTGTACCCGGCCATTCACCTGCCCCGCCAGCCCCCCTACATTCCAAGCCTCTGGAGCATCTACCTGCATCTGGCTGTAGCTATTCTTGATCATCCCATTCATATTCACCCCTACCAGACCCCCAATGTTTTCTCCCACACCGCTGGTTTTCACCGTACCCCAGGCACCAGAGCGAGTAATCACCCCTCCCAGCTGGTACCCCACCAGCGACCCTATATGCGAGCCATCACCGCTGACGTTCACATCCACCAAGATAACATCGTGCAGGTCCCCGTCATACACCGCACCGAAGAGCCCCAGGAAATCTCGCTTATTAATGTTAATACTCAGGTTTGAGATCCGATAGCCATTCCCAAAGAACCGCCCCACAAAGGCCGTATCAAAGTCCGGAGGAAACTGCGCAAAGCCCGTCCCATCCCCAATGGGGACAAAATTCACCCCATTACAGTCGATATCATTGGCCAGGTAATAGTCTATCTCTACCCCAGCCTGCATAGCCTGCAGCTCAGTACAGGTGGTAATCGGCACGGCTCCGGCAGGCGGCTCGGTAGCAGAGACCATCTCGAGAATCACCCCGTCTTTATACTAGTGTATCGGGAAGGTATCCTCATACACCGCATAGTGCCCCTGCGTCGTGAAGTCCACATAGGTATCCTCCCCGTCATACGTCGCCGGTACTGTCAGTGGAGCCAAGAACCGCAGCCGGAAGTGCGTCACGCTACAGTCCGCCCCATTGGCATCCGCTACGGGCGTGTAGCTCCAGCTGAGCATATCATCCGCGCTATACTCCAGTACCGTCCCCACGGGCTGATCCGCTTCCAGACTCCCCACCACATAGCAACTCCCCGCTGGGATAGGATCCGTGATAATCACGTCCTCAGCGTCGGTATTCCCCGCATTGTTGTAGGTCACCGTGTACTGCAGGTATTCGCCCAGCTCGGTGTAGAGCCCCGCGTCATAGCTGGCCTCTGGCACAGCGCAGTCGTCAGTCGCGGTATCGCAGGTGGTCCCCGTCTTGGTGGTGAGGACATCCGCCCGGTAGGCCACCGTGCTACTGCTGGCGGTATTATTCTCCGTCACGTCCTCGGGCCCTACGCTCGGGTCATCATGCGTGATACTGATGCTATTGAGGATCAGCTCCTCAG
Source organism: Candidatus Peribacteria bacterium (assembly GCA_020632335.1). Classification (GTDB taxonomy): domain Bacteria; phylum Patescibacteriota; class Gracilibacteria; order UBA4473; family UBA4473; genus JACKFV01. Next base: position 544,095 of record JACKFV010000001.1, on the reverse strand, counting down.
ACACACTGTAGTCTGGCGTAGCAGGGTCCACCGTACCAAAGATCTGAAAACTCCCCATAGAGCCCGGCTCCAGACACACATTACTATAGCCCGTGCTGCCACCCAGGTACCAGGTACCAGCGGAAAAACTCACCGGTACGGGGCTCAAGATAGGCGTGCCGCTGAGGTCTGTGGGGAGCGCGCCCGCATCCAGACTCACCAGCGTGAAGTCGCTCTCCGGGCTCCCCAGCACAAACTGGCTCGGGAAGGCCTCGGTGATCTTCACCGCGCAGATGCGCTCAGTACCGCTATTCCCATAGGTAATGGTATAGGTGAGGTCCGCACCCGGGGTCAGCCCGGGGTAGATGCCCTCACTACTCCCCACTTTCTCGATAAAGAGGTCATAACCTGGGGTCTTCACGGTGTGGGTGCTCACGTCATCGTCTTGGCCGTTGGGGTCCTCGTTGTCTGTCTGTACCATGGCCTCATTAGTAAAGAGTTGGCTCCCCCCATAGGGCACACCGGTAATGGGGTCCACGGCGTTGACCGTCACCTGTACCGTTGCCGGGCCATAGAGACTGGGGAGAAGAGCCCCCGTGGGCACCCACACAATATGCGTGGTGTAGGCCCCAGGGCTGGTCGTCCACCCAGGGTCAGCGCTGAAGAATGGATTCGGCGCTACTCCCGGTGCGGGCGTCAGGGGGGCTACCCCGAGGGTCACCTGGTCGTAATAGTAGAGCGTCTCATTCTGTGGCGCAGAGGCACTCACAAACTCCACCGCGACGCTCCCCGGCTGCCCGTTATACCCCGGCAGCGTATCCATCACCCAGGCGTCGTGCCCAGGCTGACGGCTGCTATTCCCGTACTGGATGCTATACGTATAGCTATCCCCTCCGGTCGTTGTGAGGGGCCCAGACTTCACTACATAAGGGTCTGGTAGCGGAGGCCGCACCGCAGCTGAGGCGGTATTCGGGTACGTCTCATCCTCGGCTATGCTGGTGCTTACCCTCGCACTGTTCGTCAGCAGCGTACCCGCCGGCACACTCGGCTGCACCACGGAGTCATAAGTGATGAACATATCCTGGCTATTGGCCGGCAGCGTGTTTGGCACCTCGCCGGGGTACTGCAGGCTTGTCTCCCATACAAGGATGGTATCCATCGTCTCACAGTCTGTAGCAGACGCAGGCGTCACCCCATCACCCTGATAGATCGCATCGGGCTCACCCAGGCTGGCACCAGCAGGGTAGGTCACCGCCGTAGTACCAGAGGTATAACACACCCCCGCTGGCAGCGTATCTTGCACTACCACACCAGGCGCTTCCCACAGCCCCTCATTGCTCAGCAGCAGGGTGTACTCTATGCCCTCACCGCTGATGGGGTCTTCTCTGTCTACCTGCTTGCGGAGGAAGAGGTCTGGATTACGCACCGTCACGGTGTCGCTGTCGTCTATACAGTACGAGGCGCTGGCGTTCTCATAGCACCCCACGGCGTTATTGGTCAGCATTGTCAGTGTGGGAGTACTGGGGTCTACCGTCACGCTGATGGTGATGGTACCACCCTCTTGGTTCAGCAGGTCGCCCCCTCGCAGCCCCTGAGAGACATCTATGGCTATCTCCAGCGTACCGTCGGTATTCGGCGTCAGCGTCACGAAGGGGCTGGTCAGCAGGTCTATGGGGCTCGGGCTCATGCCATTAGCCACCGCTGCAGTATTCCAGATAAAGTCCATACCGGTGACCGTCACCCCATAGGGCATGGTATCGCTGATGGTCGTGGCGGTGTTGGGCGTAGCGGAGTCGTTGAGGAAGGTAATCGTCCAGGCAAAGCTCCCCCCGGCGTTGATATTCTCGGTATTGGCCTGCTTCTGCATGGCCAGGCCAGGGTCGGGGAGGATCGTCGTATTGACCTGATTCCCAATGGCCTGCAGCAGCTCTGTACTCGCCGTTAAGGGATTATTGTAGATCACCGTCCCGGGCGCAGACCCGGCAGTCAGCGGCCCTGGGCCATCATGGTCGTTGCGCACACTCAGCCCCACAGTGGTAGCCGCCCCCACGGGGAAGATATCCCCCGTGCCATAGGGCGTGTCCATCATCCACGCTACGTAGCGCGTCTGCTGGCCAAAGGGGCTCCCCCACACACCCGGGGAAGTCTCTACCCCCGGGGTAAAGAGCGACACCACCTGCGCAGGAGTGATGGGGTTTATCGGCGTACCAAAGCCTACCGGCAAGGTACTCCCATCGCTAAAGAAGACATCACAGCCACTACAAGTGTAGGTGGTACCGTTTGCATTGGTACCTGTGGTGTAAGCCGTCTCAAACACCGTGTACTGCGGTATGCGGTCTACCACCACCGTCTGCGTGCTGGAGGCCGTACCCACATTCAAGAGCTCTATGTCATAGTGGATACTATCCCCTGAGCCGATCAGCGCCTCATCCCGCGTCTTATAGACGTTGAGCTCTGGTAGCGCCGTGAGGGCTGTACTGCGCGTGAGCGTATGCGGATTCACCGTACAAGCGTTATTATCCGTGGCGCTCACCTGCGCAGAAAGGTTCAGGGTAGTCCCGACCAAGATACCCTCTGGCACCAGCACACTGAACTGCACCGTCTTGGTCGCTCCGGCAGGGATAGGCCCTACCGTCACCGTCACCGTGCCATCTATAGGCAGCTGGCTGAGGTTGGCTGTGCCTCCCGTTACGTTGAATACCGAGGGGTATTCCATCGCTCCATTGACCAACAACTGCGGAATATGCAGCGTCACCGTGGTAGCCACAGAGGTATCCGTACCGTCATTCTTGAGCGTAATGGTATACACCCCCGTGGTACTGGTGGGCAGCGTAGACGGCCCAGTGAAAGTACTATTAATGCTGAAGGTAGGCACGCTGGGGGTCACGTGGGTTTGCTCGGTGTCATCGGTATAGGTAATAGGGCTAGCCAGCGCGCTCACGTCGGTGTCCGCATTCACTACACTCGTGCTGGCCTCATAGATGGCAAAGTTCCCGGTATTCAAGATGCTATAGGCACTACAGAGGTCCGCCGGAATATCGACCGTATTTTTGATCGTCCCGCGGACGCTGGTAGGCGCCATCGCGCAGACGTCCCCACTCGGCGCGGGGAAGAAGGGCGAGTTCAAACACGGTATATAGAAGGCCACCCACGTCACGCTACTGGCCGGGCTGGGCAGGGTAGTGCTCCACCCCATGTGCGGGGTACCGGTGGCCATCTGCGTGTAGTCATACGCTGGTGGTATGGCGGGGTCTGTAGCGCCCGTATCGGTCGAGTACCACACCGTCCCGTTGGCCAGTGGTGGCAGAGAAGCACTCTGGAAGGTCTCCCCCTCGGGCACCATATCCAGCATCACGATGTCGTCTAGCCGCACGGTACTGGGGTTCTGCGTATACAGGAAGTACGTGGCGGTGTCTCCGTACGTCGTCAGGTCATTCGGCTGTACGTTGTCGTCTCGCCCCGCGCGTATCTCTACCCCTACTACTTCGTCCCCTTTGGCAAAGCTCCCACTGGGCGTCAGCGGGATATCCATCACCACGGCCTCGCTATCTTGCAGGGGCAGCATATTAGCCCCGCCGAGCATAGCGGTGTTATCTACCTCCAGCCCGGGGGCGGCGTCACAGCCGGTGTAGTCCACCATAAAGTTCACCGTACGCGTGGCATACGGCGCCAGGTGATCCCCCGTAAAGTCCCACACAATGCTATTCCCACTCAGTACCCCAGGGCTGCTGATGCCACTGATGCGCGTAGCAGCGCTGCCGGCACTCACCCCACAGCTCCCCTCCAGCTGAGCGAAGATATCGCTCAGGTCATCAGTAATCACCGAGTCAAAGATCACCTCTCGCCCCGTGATGGCCCCGGTATTTTTTATCTGGATGCTATACGTCACCTGTGGCCCATACGGGGGCAAGAAGTACACGTGGTTCTCGCCATCCAGGCTGATGGTACCAGCCACTCTCTTCACGATGCTTGGCGCCGGCTCGCTGGTCAGCGTACTCACAAAGGGCTGTGCCCCAGCAGTGCTGGGGTTACTGTCGCTCACTGCCAGGGCACTCTCCACGCTATCCGCGTAGCTGGTCAGGCTATAGCAGATGCCATCTTGCCAGCCATTCTGGGTGCTGAGCTCAAAGCTCACAATGTCCGTTATTCCGGCGTCTATAGCTCCCAGATTCCAGTACACGGCGTTGTCTGGCACGCTCACCCCCGCTACGGTTATCGGCCCTCCGGTGGTATTCAGCAGTCCGCCATTAGTCGCACTCACAAAGGCCGGCGTTACGTCTTGGTTAAAGCTCAGCGTCTGGCAGCCGATGCCGCTCCCTGCCTCAGGGAGTGGTACCCACAGCACCACGCCAGAGTCCTGCGAGTAGCTCACACTGTACTGCACGTTGTAGTTCAGGTGCGTGCCTACCGCGGTGGTGGGCGTCCCGGTGATGTTCGTCAGCAGTACCGGCAGTGGCGTCCAGCTGAGGGTAAAGTCGGTCATCGTGGGAGCCAGCGTGCCCCCGTTGCGGCTCATGTCTACTCGGGCACGCACACAGCTGGTGCTCGTCGGCAGGGTGCTGATGTTCACCACTCCCGCCACCGGGGTCATATTCTGGTAGCCCGCTATGGGGATGTCTCCCACCCCGGTACACTCGTAGAGGCTCACCGTAGTACTGGTGGTACTGGGGTAGATACCCCCTAGAGTGATCTGCCCCCAGGAGTCAAAACTCACCGGAGCGATATCTACCGTGGTGAAGTAGCCACTGTTCTGCCCTCCGGCGATGGTGATACTCCCCCCACCACCACCGTTGATAGTGACGTTCTCCCGCAGCGGAGCCCCATCAGGCGCTATGCCCACCCCGTTGGTGAAGTCAATATGCACCTGGCCCGTGTCGTTATTCACGGTCATGTTCGCCAGGGCCTGCTGGACGGGTACCAGCGGGAGGAGCCAAGAACATACCAGAGAAAGCAGAGCCGAAACGGAGAAGAAGTGACGCATGGAAAGAAGAGTCATCAGGGCAGTTTACCGGAGGAAGCAACCACCGATCCACTCTTTTCTCTTGTGCCATACAGCAGATATTGCATTGTGATATCCCAACGACAATAGCAGCATTGACACCTGAGAAAGCACCCTCTACCCTATACAGGCAGCAAGCCTTTCACCGTAATGGTGTCTCCGTATATACCGGCCCAGGAGCACCCCGCTCCGGAGAGAGCGCTCCTATGGCGACGTATACTGTGATATATCCAGGGACCTACCCGAAGGCACGAACCTAATATATCGTTCATAGCTCTGGTGGGGCCAGTCCCTCCCAGAGAGCTTGCTGTAGGCGCCCACCCGTACTACTATGCACGCATGTGGCAGCAGCTCACCAGCATACCCGCCCTGCTAGAGGCCCTCACTGCGGTAGTGCAGCAGCTGACCCTCCAGAGTAAGCTCTCCCGCTATGCCGGGCTAGATGCCATACAGATGCAGCGCATCATCGCAGACCCCGTGCCCTTCCTCACCCAGGTACACGAGCGCCTGGTACACCACCACCCGCTGGACCCCGTGCAAGTGCGCACCATACCCAAAGGCGAGGGGAAAACCCGCACCATCTACCTCTACACCCTGCGGGACCGCGTGCGTGCCCAGGCGCTCTCTCAGGCGCTTTCTCCTGTGGTCGAGGCAACGCTCTCCCCCAGCCTCTATTCCTACCGCAGCAGCCACCCCAGCCACCGTGCCGCCCGCAGTGTAGTGCGCCGCTACCACCGCCACTTACCCGGTGATACCCTCTATAAGACCGACATCACCGAGTACACCGAGCACCTCCAGCACGATCTTCTCCTCACCCAGCTGGCAGCCCTGGGGCTAGAACCCGCCGTACTCACCGCGCTGCAGTGCTACCTGCACGTGCCGCTCTGGCAGCAGGGGCAGCTTCGCTACCTCAGCGAGGGGGTGGTGCAGGGCGTCCCGCTGATGGCGCTCTTTGCGAATCTCTACCTCAGCGACGCAGACCACACCCTCTCACGCCAGGTGCAGCTCTATAGGCGGGTAGGCGATGACATCCTCCTCATCGATCCTCACCCCGCACGCGTTGCCCACGCAGCCCAGTGGCTCGAGGCCACCACCGCAGCGCGTGGCCTGCCCATCCAACCGGAGAAAACCACCACCGGGCCCCTCCACACGACGGCCTTTACCTACCTGGGCTACCACTTCAGCGATGGGATTCTCTCCCTCAGCCAGAAGCGCGTAGTACGCCTCCAGGCCACCTACCGGGCACTCTGTCGGCACTATGCCCTCCCCCAGCACGCCCTGCTCTCCCGCCTGCGGTGGCGTATCCTCCCCGCAGTGCACCAGCAGCACCTGCAGCTGATCCAATCAGCGCCCCACGTAACGGACCTCCCGCAGCTGCGCTCCCTCACCCGGTATGGGCAGCGGCAGCTGGTACGGGCAGTCTATGGGGACTACAGCCCACGCCTGCACCGCCATACCCAGGCCCTCTTTGCGCGCCATAGCCTGCCCTGGCCGTCGCTCTACCGGCTGTATTTGCAGGTCCACCACGGACATATCTCCCTCCACCATGCACAGTCCCAGTATTACTAGACGCCTCCTGAATACCATCACCAGCCTCCGGCTCCTGCAGCTCAGCCCCGGGCAATGGCGGCAGCTGCGGCTCCTGTGGCAGCGGTCACGCCGGCCCCTCCGGCAGATAGGGCTCCTGCTCACCCTCTGCAGCGCAGCAGAGCTAGCCCTCCCGCTCTACGTCCACCACACCATACGGGCCGAGTTTACCGCGCTCCAGCAGCACGCGGTGGTAGTCTCGCTCCTCATCGTGGCGGGGATTCTCCTGCTCTATCTCATGGCTCGCTGGCGTTACATCCGCACTACCGAGCGCTTCCTCACCCAGCGCCTGCACCGGCTGCGCCTCACCCAGCTCCAGCACCACCTGCAGCGTACTCCCCCCCCCAGTGCGAGGGACACCGGGCAGCTCCTCTCTCTGCTGACCTACCACTTCGGTCTGCTGAGTATGGGCCTCAGGCAGACCCTCCTGCACGGCGCGGAGTGGCTGCTCCTCTGGACGATGTATATGATCAGCAGTGCCACCATGCACAGCAGTCTGCTCTGGCTGGGTATGGGGGTACTGCTGGCCAGTGTGGGGCTGGGCCTGGGCGGCTACGCCTATGTGCGCCGAGTGGTGAGCCGCGAGCAGACCTTCTATAGCAAGCTGCTGGTGGAGGCCACCGTGCTGAGCAAAGAGCAGTCCCACTACCGCCAGACGGCCACACTCGGCCCTGCCCTGCGCCACTACCAGCAACTCATGGAGACCGACACCACACTCCGCACCGCCCGAGAACTGGGGATGCAATTCCCCCAGTATGTGCTCTTTGCCCTGCTCACACTGCTGGCAGCACTGGGGTACTGGGTGCAGTTCTATGTGCCTCTGGGGCTGGAGCACCTCAACGGTGGGCTGCTCAGCTATGGCCTGCTGATGGGGGTAGCGGTGCAACTGCTCTTCCTCGCGCTCCGGGTGGGGCTCTATGCCTTCCCGCTGCAACTGGGGCTGGTGCTCTGCCTGCCAGAGTCTGGTGCTCCACTACCCCGGCATCGCTTCCCACAGCTGCATGCCCCCGGTATCACACTCCGTACGCGGCACCTGCGCCTGGCAGACGGCACGGTGCAGCCGCACTATAGCCACGCCTTCCCGGTGGGAGAGCTCACGCACCTCTCCACTGCAGAGACCCCGGTGGTGCTCCAGGCCCTCATGGGGGAGCTCACGCCCTCTCAGCAACGCGTATGGATGGTCATCCTCCAGACAGCCCAGCGTCGCTACCGCCTGCAGGGCAATGCCTATGCCCGAGCGAGCATCACGCGGCAGTATATAAGCCCCCACACTATCACCAGCCTGCCGCTCATCCACTACCTCAGCCAGGCAGGAGGCGATCCGCTCACCGTACTCCCACGCCTGAGCCAGTACCTGCAAGCGCCGCTCTTTGCCTTCCTCCAGCACCATGACCTGCGCCAGCCACTGCCCCCCAGCGCCCTCACCCAGCAGCAGTGGGGAACCCTCCAGTACCTCAGAGCACTGCTCTGGCCACCACAGCTGCTCATCCTCCACGAGGAATACGCCTGGCTCCAGCCCTTCCTCCTCGCCGAGAAAGACCAGGCTTTTGCGCATACCGTCATGGTGATGGCCAACCACACAGCATCCCCCACCCTATGAGGCCCCTCCTCACCCTCCTCCAAGGACTCCTCATACTGCTGAGTATAGCCGTACTCGGGGCTCTGGTGTGGCTACCACTGACCGAAGGCCGCGCCCAGGGCCTGCCGCTGCTGGAGGTATACACTGACCCGTTTATCCTCTACGGCGCTCTCATAGCCGTGCTCGGGCTGCTGCTTCTCTACCACATCTTCCAGCTCTTGGAGCATGGCAAACACGGTACTCTCGGCTCAGCGGCCGCGCTCCATACGCTCCGAAGCATACGCTGGAAGGCACTGCTCTGCAGCATACTCCTGGTGCTAGCGGGCCTCTATATACGCCTATACCACCACCCAGCAGATGACCCCGCGGGCTTCCTCGCGTTGTGTGTCTTCCTCATAGTGTGCTGCGGCGGTGGCGCACTGGGGGCATGGTGGTTAGAGAAATCCATCGGAAAAAATAGCCTAGAGTGAGGCGACAAGCAAGTGAGCGAGTGAGCAAGCTTCTACCCCTGCTACTGCCTGCAGAAGAGCTCCTCCTCATGATGGTGCCGAAGGTGGGAATCGAACCCACACTCCTTGCGGAACACGATTTTGAGTCGTGCGCGTCTACCAATTCCGCCACTTCGGCATTAGGGGGTCTTCTGTTTTTCGGCGTGTTCGTGCTTGATTCGCTCTGCCTCTGTCTCATTACTCGTCTTCCGTACCAGGTTTTTCTCAGCACCAGACATCAGCGTGGAGTCCTCTATAGCAGCGCCAGACATCGCTTCCATGTCCTCCGGGGCTTTCACTCCCAGCGTGTCTGAGAGGAGCTTCTCCGCTGCACTTTTGTCTTTGCCCTCTGCTGTGGTGGTGCGCCCTTGCTGCTGCTGAGCCTTCTCTGCGGCGCTCTGTGCCTGGCGCTGCTGCGCTTCTATGCCCTGGTGGGCTTTCATCCCGGCTTCAAAATCTTTCTCTGCCTCCCGGGCTAGCCGTGCGTCTCGTGCGGTGTCAGACTCGCGGTACTCCAGCCCGGTGTCACTCTCGGGGCCTTTGTGTCGGAATTTCTCTGGTGATTCCAGTCCCATACAGCAGTGGCTATGATGCCCCTGCACTGTACCCCAGACGAGAAATACGGTCAATCTTTTCTCCCACGGGCGGCTTTACAGGCAGGCTGGCTCTCGGTAGACTGGAGACAATGGCCAAGAAAGACAGCTATATCGAAGAAATCATCACCGAGGAAATAGACGCCTCTGGGCAGGCGATAGAGTCTGAGGTGATGGACACCGGTGAGTACGAGCCCGTCATCGAGCCTAACCAGTACGGCGACGTGCTGGACGCCCCCACGCGGCTCATCACGGCACTCAGCTACGTTAGCGTGCTCTTTGTCATCCCCCTGCTGATGAAAAAAGACACCTACTTCAGCCAGCTCCACGCCAAGCAGGGCATGCTGCTCTTCTTCTTCTACCTGGTGTACCGGTTTATTAAGATCTTTGAGCGGTGGGAATTCTTCATCTACTTTGGCGGATTACTCTATATTCTCTACCTGGTACTGGTGATTCTGGGTATCTTCCAGGTGCTGCGGGGTAACTATTTCAAGTTCCCTCTGCTGGGGTGGGCAGCAGATTTTCTGGTCTTTGGGGACGAGAACACCGGCAAACCGAAGAAAAAGAAAGCCAGCAAACGCTAAATCACTTGCCCTCAGCGGCAGAAGTGGCATACTAGCAGCATGGTACTTTTCGACGCGGAGAAGCTCTCTAGCCTCCACTATTACCTGGACCCACTACCAGATACCCCCTTCTTGCTCGGGGTTCTCCTGTTGCTCTTCTTTGTCTTCCACCTGCTGCTACCCTGGTCGCTCCCGCTGCGTCTGCGGTCGCTGCTGCAGCAGCACTGGCTGGAGTTCTTCTCCTGGGCCGGGATATTCTTTGCCGCGGCGCGCTATATGCACCTGCCGTGGCTCAGCATGCGGCTGTGGGTGGTGCTGTGCTTCTTAGCGCTGCTGGTGCTGGACGGGCTCTTCCTTGTGCGAGTGGTCACCACTCCCCGTGCAGAGAGAGGCCATGAGGACGACACTGCTGACGACACCCCCGTCTCTTAGCACCCCCTAGAGAATCTAGAGGATCTTGGGAAGGGCCACCATGCCGTCTTGTACCGCGTGCGGCGTGCAGGCCACCAGTGCGGCCATAGCGTCGTAGGGCGCTACGGTGTCGTCTCTGGTGATATTCTCTTGCCCCGTCACCTGCGCTATGGGCTGGACGCCCGTGGTATCCACCGCCTGGAGTGTGGTGAAGTAGTCCAGGATGCGCTCCATCTCTCGGGTATATTTGGCCACTTCGTCATCGGTCAGGTTCAGCTTGGCCAGCGTGCCGATGTGCCGTACTTGCGCAGCGGTGATGTGCGTCATGCCCGCACTCTAGGCTTGCCAGCGGGGGTGTCAACCGCTATGCTGCCGCGCAAGAGAGGTCTTTTACTCCGCATGAGACAGCCGCGCATGCCCCGGCATGTGAGGAAAGTCCGAGCCATCTATGCAGTACGCAGACCGCTAACGGCGTGTCGGCAGGGGGGTAACCCTCTGCAAGGGAAAGTGCCACAGAAATAATACGTCCCCCTATGGGGGCTCCGGTGAAATATCCTGGGAGGGGATACTCCCAGAGGGCGCTGTCGCAAGGCCGCGTCATGGTAAACCCCTGCGGATGGAAATGCCAGTGGCGTCGACCCACAGTGCTAAGTGCACTGCATCGCAATAGGTGGGAAGACTCTGGCAGATGAAGCAGCTGAAGTTGCGCAAGAGAAATGGCTGTCCGATGACAGAACTCGGCTTACGGTGCGGAGTATAAGGCCTCTCTCTGTGGCGTCCCCGCGAGGAATCGAACCTCGATTTTCACCTTAGAAGGGTGTCGTTCTATCCATTGAACTACGGGGACACAGCCGCAGCATAAAAAAACCACGCCAACGCGCAACTAGACAAACCCTATGCTGGAGGTGCCGCCGGGAATCGAACCCGGGTACAAGGCTTTGCAGGCCTCTGCGTAACCACTCCGCCACAGCACCACATGCCGCACGCTACCCAAAAAACGCACCCTGTCAAAAGACGCAGAACTGAGTTTTATGAAGAAAGTATGAAATAGGGGGACTTGTACTTCATGAAATGCATTCCTATGCTGAGCACGTTATCATAAACCATTCATGAGAGTGCTCCTAGTTGAAGACGAAAAACCCGTACGAGAGATGATCGCCAGTGTGCTGGACGAATCCAACTTCACAGTAGACGAGACCGACAACGGCCAGACAGCCCTCCAGATGGTACAAAAAACCGAGTACGACTGCCTCATCCTCGACCTCAAAATCCCCGGGATGACCGGCATGCAGCTCATTGCCTCTATGCGGACCATCGGCATCCAGACCCCAGTGCTGGTCATCAGCAGCCTAGGGCAGATAGATAACCGCGTCCGCGCGCTGGATATGGGAGCCGATGACTTCCTCGTCAAGGACTTTGATATGCAAGAACTCATTGCCAGAGTCAAGGCCGTCAGCCGCCGCAAGAGCAGTAATCGGCGCAATATCCTCAAGTGCCGAGACGTGATGATCGACACCTCCACCATGGAGGTCCAGCGCCAGGGCAAAGAAATCCTCCTGACCAAAACCGAGCTCAAACTGCTCATTATTTTGCTCGAGCACAAGGGGAGCGTGGTCACGCGTGACATGCTGCTAGAGAAAGTCTGGGGCCGCAAGCGAACCGAAGTCCAGAGCAATAGCATCGACGTGCATATTAAGTCACTGCGCAAGGCCATTGATAAGCCCTTCAGCGGTGAGCCCCTGGTGGAGACCGTGCGCGGCTATGGCTACATTGTGCGCGAGTAACCGCCTGCTCTCCCTTGCACTCTGGCGCGCCAGCAGCATACTCACGCTATGTGTCCTCTCCGTCATCACGACCGGCTCCAGCAGCTCAACCCCGCTCAGCGTGCCGCCGTCGAGCACACCGAGGGCCCCGTGCTGGTAGTGGCCGGGCCCGGCACGGGCAAGACCCACCTGCTGACCATGCGCATAGCGCAGATACTGCAGACTACCGACGCCCAGCCCAGCGCTCTCCTCTGCCTGACCTTCACCGATACAGGCGCTAGCGAGATGCAGGAGCGGCTCCAGCAGTGGATAGGCACCGAGGCACACCGCGTAGGAATTTTCACCTTCCATGGCTTTGCCGCGCAGGTGATGGAGACCTACCCCGAGTACTTCCCCCAGCTCCAGAGTGCCCCCCAGCTCGCTGATAGCATCGACCAAGCCCAGTGCTACACCGCCGCAGTAGAGGCCCTGGGCACCCAGCTGCAGCAACTCCGGCCCTGGGGCGACCCCCACTACTGGCGTGTCAGCGCCATGCAGGCCATCAGCCAGCTCCGGCGTGAGGGCGTGACCCCCGCTTCCCTCCAGAGCGCCATAGCGCCGTGGCGAGAACTGCTCCGAGCCGACCCCGAGCGACACTATAAACGCAACTACCAGGGCCATAAGAAGGGAGACATAAAGCCAGGCGCCCTGGCCGAGATAGACGAGTGGGGAGAGCGCGTCCAGGACCTCAGCCTCCTCTGGCAAGGATATACCCAGCAACTGCGTGACCGTAACCTCTACGACTATGACGAGCTGCTGCTCTGGGTGGTGGAGGCCATAGAGCGCACCCCAACGCTGCAGTCACTGCTGCAAGAGCGCTACCAGTACCTGCTGGTAGACGAGTACCAAGACACCAACAGCGTGCAGAATACCCTGCTGTGGCAGCTCAGTGACTTCTGGGCCGAGCCCAATCTCTTTGTCGTGGGAGATGACGACCAGGCGATTTACCGCTTCCAGGGGGCCAGCGTAGCGAATATCCAGGCCTTCCAGCAGCGCTTTCCTCATGCGAAAAAGATCACCCTCAGCGAGAACTACCGCTCACGGCAGGGCATACTCGACGCCGCAGAGGCGCTCATCTGCCAGAACCCAGGCCGCCTGAGTGAGGGGACAGCACTCGTCGCCAGTGGCAGCGAGGCCCGCGCTACCGTGACGGCGGTGTCCGTCCCCACGCCGCTGCAGCAGTGGCAGCAGGTGGTACAGTACGTGCAGCAGTCCGGCCAGCCGCTCAGCCACACCGCGGTGATAGTCCGCAGCAACGCTGAAGTCCGCGAGTGCAGCCAGTACTGCGCAGCGCTGGGCATCCCCACACAGTCACCCGCAGCGGCAGACCTGCTCTCCTTCTCCGTCATTACCGAGGCCCGGCGGCTACTGCGCTCCCTCATCTCCAGCACCAGCTGGGACTTCATGGCCTCAGTGCAGCTGCCCCACTGGCGAGCCAAAGGCGTCACTCCGCTTCTGCTCTACTGGCTGACGGCCGAGCGCCCGCGTGACATGGTCTTCATGAAGTGGCTCCTAGAAGGCAACCACGAGCACCCCCTCCAGCCCGTGCAAGACGTCTTCATCTTCCTCCGAGAGCTCGAGGGCCGCACGAGCGCCATGACGGCGTTTGGTCAGGCACGGCTGCTGCTGATAGAATCCGGCTTTACCGCATACCTGGCGCGGGAGGCAAACCCAGAGCGAGTGCGAGATCTCCACCTCATCGAGGCGCTGCTGCAGTACATCAAGCGCTACCCCACGCTCAGCCTCAGTGAGGTCCTCGAGCGGCTGGAGCAGCACCAGACGCTCCGAGAACCCGTGCCCGTGCACCTGCCACACCCGGTCGACGCCCTGCACATCATGACCGCGCACAAGGCCAAAGGGCTGGAATTCCCCACGGTGATCCTCCCTAACCTCCATAAAGGCATGTGGGAGCACCGGCGCTCTGGTGGTGGTATAGCACTGCCACCGCTGTCGCTTCTGCTCGGGCAGCCAGTGGCAGAGGATACCGCGGACCACACCGCAGCCGACGACCGGCGCCTGCTGTATGTGGCGATGACTCGGGCCAAATCTACACTGCACCTGCTCTATAGCGCCACCGACGACCGCCAGAAGACGCGCCTCCCCAGCCCGATGCTCTCGCTCTTCTCTGTCACTCCCACGGAGCCTACTAGCCGTGACAGCCTCACCATGGCGGCGCTGGGGGTCACCACGCCGCTCTACACCACTGAGGAATCTGCCTACCTCCAGACGCTCGTAGGGCAGTTCCGCTGGAGTCCCAGTAGCCTGCAAAGCTTCATCGAGGCCCCGGAGACCTTCTTCACCGAGCGGCTACTGCGCGTCCCCCTGCCCCCGAGTAAGCACTTTGCGCTGGGGACGGCCCTGCACCGCGCGCTGGAGGTCTTCCTCCGCACCGTGAGCCAGCACAAGGCCGTACCACCACTGGAGGCACTGCTGCAGAGCTTCCGCGAGGAGATCGCTCATCAGCCCCTCACCCAGAGCGAGATGGAGCACGCCACCGCCGAGGGAATAGAGCGCCTCAGCCAGTACTACACCGCACACCAGGGGGACTTCCCCGGCGAGTATCTGCTGGAGCAGTCCTTCCGCCGCTATCACCTGCAGGCCGAGGGCGTGCCGATAGATGGGAAGATCGATATGATCCGCGTAGACAGACGCCGCAACAGCTGCACCGTGACGGACTATAAAAGCGGCAGCGCGCAGAAAATCACCCCGCCACAGCACCTGGGCGACACCGCTGACGGTACTGGCTACTGGCGACAACTGGTCTTCTATGATCTGCTCGTGCGCCTCAGCCCCCTGCCCTACCAGGTGACGGCCTGCCAGCTACAGTTCCTCCGGCCAGAGAAAAACGGTATCTTTCCGCTGCGGGCCCTCACCGTACAAGAGAGTGACCGCGCGCACCTCATCGCCGAGCTGCAGGCCTGTCATGCAAAGCTCCTGGCACTGGACTTCACGCCACTCAGTAGCAGCCTCTAGACCATCTGCAGGGCAAGGTACTCCAGGTGCAGGCGCACATTCCCGCTCTCTCTGCACTGCTTATAGGCCTCTTGTAGCGGGCTGAGGAAGGCGTACCGGCCAGAGGTTTTACTCTGCTGCAGCAGCCACCGGAGCACCGCCATGACTTCTTGACGGCTGGAGTCCTCAGCCTTGTGGAGCTGCTCAGCTATGGCAAAGCGATCGAAGAGATCCCCCCGCCAGAACGCCTCAGCCAGGGGGCAGGGCGCTAGCGCTACAGCAGGAGTTGCAGAGACACGCTGTATCCGCATACGGCTCCGGAGGGTCTCCAGCAACTGGTATTCATTCGTGGTAGTGCAGAGGAAATACACCCCGGGCGGAGGTTCTTCGAGTACCTTCAGCAGGGCATTCTGCGCAGGAGTATTCAGCCGCTCGGCCGCAAAGAGTACCACTACCCGTGCGGGGCTCTGGTGGGTCTCCCACACCCACTGCACAATGCCACGAGCCGTCTGTGTAATGGCTTGGTGGTCACGCTTGGCGGCATCGGTGTGGTCTACCCGCAGCTGCAGGCCGGTGTCTTCTAGCACCAGGACATCACTATGCAGCCCCTTGTCTATAGCGTCTACCGGGCAACCCTGCAGCGCCGCCACCAGCTGGAGCACCGGCGTGCGCACCGGGCCATCACTGGTGAGGAGCAGCGCATGGGGGAGCGTACCAGCGCGTGCCTGCTGTGTGAGGGAGTCCCATACCATAGCGAGAGTATAGAGGCGCCCGGCTCCGCTACAAGGCATTGACAGAGAATACCCAAGTACTAGGGTAGCGATAGTGCTCCTGTAGACCTTCTTATGACGAATAATCGAAAACGAATCGTGCGGGTGATTGCCATTGTGGGCGTGGTGGGGATGCTCATCGCGAGCCTCTTACCGCTCTTCCTCGGTACCTAGGGTATGCGTATTCTCGCCTTTGAGACCTCGTGTGATGACACCGCAGTAGCCGTAACGGAGGCTGGCCACCGGGTGCTGGGGCATGCCACAGTGAGTCAAGCGCAGAGCCACAGCCCTTATGGTGGCGTGGTGCCCGAACTCGCTGCCAGGCTCCACAGTCTGCACTGGCGGAGCACCGTTGACCTGGCACTGCAGCAGGCGTCTCTCCCTCTGGAGGCTCTAGACGCCGTGGCCGTAACAGCCGGCCCAGGGCTACAGACCAGCCTGCTCATCGGCACCACGGCGGCGGCCGTCATCGCCCAGCAACTGGGGGTACCCCTCCTCCCCGTACACCACATCTACGGGCATATACTCAGTAATGTCTGCAATCGACCCCCCGAAGAAATCGTCTTTCCCTTCCTCTGCCTGACGGTGAGTGGTGGGCACACGCAGCTGCACCTGGTACGCAGCTGGCGCAGCATTATATGCCTGGGCACCACGCTAGACGACGCTGCCGGCGAATGCTATGACAAAACCGCCAAGATGCTAGGGCTTGGCTACCCTGGTGGCCCCTTGGTAGAGCAGTACGCCGCGCTGGGGGATCCTCAGGCCTATGCACTGCCCACCATGCTGCTGGAGTCCTCCTCACTGGACTATAGCTTCAGCGGGCTGAAGGGAGCCATCTACCGACTGGTCACAGCGCTCCAGGTGCCTGGCGAGCCCCTCCCAGAGCAGACCAAAGCTGACATCTGCGCCAGCCTGCAGCACCGTATGCAGACTATTTTTACTACCAAGGTAACGCGGGCACTAGAACGCTTTCCGGAGGTACAACAGCTGCACTTTGTAGGAGGGGTAAGCGCTAATAAGGGCCTCCAGGCTGCCCTGCAGGAGGGAGCGCTGCACTGCGGCGTCCCGCTCCTCACGCCGAAAAAAATGCTCTACTGTACTGATAACGCCGCGATGATAGGCTGCAGTGCCCACTGGCGCTACCTCCATGAGGGGCTCCCTCTGCCTGCAACGCCTACCGTGCAGCCACTGCCGCGTTGGGAACTGGATAAATATTTATAAATATATAAATATTTATTAGGGAATACAGAGCGCTCTCTGGTATACAGGGGGTGCTTTTTCCCGTCCTATGTCACTCCTCCTCGCCCTCTGGCACAAGAAAAAATCGCAGAAACTCGCCGCGTCGCTCTATACCCCACTAGCGACAGAGCGCCCTACAGATGACAGAGCGCTGGACACACTGCGGCAGCTGAACTTTTATAACCGTATAAATGGCCTGCAGAACGAAGACCAAGACCGCTTCCTCTAGTATTTCCTCTCTTTTTCTCCCATGCGCCTCTTCATCGACCTCCTCTCCGCCAGTGACCGCGTGGTGCTCCACCGCAGCTACACCGTGCCGCTACCCATTACCCCGCAGTATGCGCAGCGGCTACGAGACATCACCGGGCAGATCACCCAAGACATCGACGAGCAGCTGCAGGCCTGGGACCGCCAGGCCCAGTGGACAGATAACCTCTAGCGCGCTAGAGTGGGAGTATGCAGACGCCCCTCCCGGTCTATGAGGCCTTCCGTACCCAGTGCCAGCGGGCCATACTGCAGATGCTGGAGCAGTCACAGTCGGGGCACCCGGGGGGCAGCCTCAGCAGTCTGGATATCCTCTGCACGCTGTACCTGGAGCGGATCCTCCCCACTGGTGAGGCGGTCATCATCTCCAACGGGCACATCAGCCCTGGGGTCTATAGCGTACTGGCGGGCCTCAGGGTCTTCCCGCTGGAGGAGCTCATAGCCGGGTTCCGTCACGACGGCAGCCGGTACGAGGGGCACATCACTCGGCACGTCCCAGGGGTGTGGTACGGCACGGGGCCACTGGGGATAGGCGCGAGCGTAGGGTGCGGCATTGCTATAGCTGATGAGCGTGATGACCGTTCTCAGCGCACCTGGGTAGTGGTGGGCGACGGCGAATGCCAGGAGGGCCAGCTACACGAGATGGCCCTCTTTGCGAGAAAGTACGCGCTCGGGCAGCTGACGGTACTGGTAGACGGGAACGCCGTACAGCTGAGCGGTAGCCTGCAACGCATCATGCCCACACCAGTGCAGGAGCTCTTCCTCGCGCACGGGTGGGACGTCACCGAGGTAAACGGACATGACCCCATAGGGCTCTGCGGCGTGATCGCTGCGCCCCCCACCGGGCAACCACGGCTGGTGTACTGCCACACCGTGATGGGGAGGGGCATCCCCACCATGGAGCGCGAAGGAGAGGCCCACCACAGCACCTGGCATGGCAAAGCGCCGAGTACCGCGCAGGTAACGGCCTGGCTCGCGGAGCTCCCCCTGCCAGACCCTGCCCTACTGGCTCAGGTGCCACAGCTCACGCAGCTGCCCCCCAGTAGCACTGCGCTCCAGCAGGCACAGCGTGCCCACCCGGTGCAGCTGCCTACAGTGCCCCACTCCCCCGCTGGCACGGTCACCGACTGCCGCTCGGCCTACGGGCAGACGTTGCTCATGCTAGCACAGCAAAACCCCCAGGTCATGGCGCTCACGGCAGACCTCAGCGAGAGCGTGAAGATGGACGCACTCGCCGAGCAGCTGCCAGAGCAGTTCATCGAGTGTGGGATCTGCGAACAGCACATGATGAGCACCGCCGCCGGGCTGAGCTTACGCGGGAAGGTACCGTTTGTGAGTACCTTTGGCGCCTTTGCCACCAGCCGAGCCAAGGACCAAGCACGGGTAAATGACATCAACCAGATGAACGTGAAGGTGGTGGCCACCCACTGTGGGCTGAGCGTGGGGAAGGACGGCCCCACCCACCAGGCCATAGACGACATGGGCGCCATGAGCGGACACCTGCACACCCAGGTGCTCAGCCCCGCCGACGCCAACCACTGCGCGCACCTCACCCGGTATGCAGCGCAGCACTATGGGCCGGTGTATATGCGTATGGGGCGGCACCAGTTCGCGGTACTGACCGACACCAGCGGCCGGGCCTTCTACACCCCTGACTACCAGTACACCTACGGCAAGTGTGACCTGCTGCGCCAGCACACCAGCAGCACGGTGGTGGTGTGTGTAGGCGCCACGGCCAGAGAAGCGCTAGACGCGTATGAGCGGCTGGGTATGCCCGCCTCTATAGTGGTGACCAGTAGCCCCAGGGCCTTTGACCACACGCTGCTGCAGGCGCTGCAGGGGGCCGAGCATATCCTCACGGTGGAGGACCATAACCCCTACACTGGCCTAGGGGGAGGGCTCTCACACTGGCTACTCACGCGCGGCATACGTCCGCAGCGCTACACCACGCTAGGGGTGCGAGAATACCAGCTGAGTGGAGAGGCCAAGGAGCTCTATGCAAGAGCCGGGATAGACGCCCAGAGCATCGCCAGGGCAGTCACGCCGTAATGCCAGAGTTACCCGGCTTTCCCTTGACAAATGAGCGAGGCGGGATACCGTCACCATCGCTAAGACGACGCTATGCCCGTGATGGACAAAACCCGCCGATGGAGAAAACGCCTGCGTACGCATGGATTCCGTGCGCGGATGGAGACGCCCACCGGCCGCCGGGTGCTAGCAAGACGCCGTGCCAAGGGCCGCTATCGGCTCAGCGTAGCGCCTAAACGCGTGGAGTACTAGCCCCCTCCCCCCTGTAGAGAACACCTATAAGAGCCCCACCACGGGGCTTTTTCGTTCCTCTACAGAGCTACACATTGAACTGAAAGTGCACCACGTCACCGTCGTGCATGCGGTAGGTCTTGCCTTCTTGGCGCATTTTGCCAGCGTCTTTAGCGGCTTGCTCGCTCCCCGCGGCGATGAAATCCTCATACCCAATGACCTGCGCCTTGATGAATCCGCGCTCAAAGTCAGAGTGGATGGCCCCCGCGGCCTGCGGTGCGGTGTCTCCCTGGCGGATAGTCCAGGCGCGGACTTCTTTCTTCCCGGCGGTGAAGTAGCTCTGCAGCCCCAGCAGCGCAAACGCCGCGTGGATGAGCCGCGACAGCCCCGACTCGCTCACCCCTATGCTGGAGAGATACTCGGCCGCCTCCACCTCACTCAGGCCCGAAAGTTCGCTCTCCACCTGCGCTGAGATAGGGATCACCGTCATGCCGCTCTGCCCCAGCTCAGTCGCGAAGGCCTCAGGGCTGAAGTCCGCCAGCGCGTCCTCCGCCACATTAGCCACGATGAGATAGGGCTTGCCCGTCAGCAACTGGAACCGCCGAGCCCGCTCCTGCTCCTCCTCCGTCATGGGGAGGGTACGCAGCAGCTGCTCCGCCTGCAGGTGCGCGATGATACGCTCCAGCAGCGCACTATCGGCTATGGCCTCTTTATCCCCACTCTTGGCCTTACGCAGGAGGCGCTCTCGCTGCCGCTCGGCACTCTCCAGGTCCGCCAAGATAAGCTCGGTCATGATGATACTGAGGTCCCGAGCAGGGTCAGTGCTGCCGTGCACGTGGTGGATGTCACTCCCCTCAAAGGCACGCACCACATGGCAGATCGCCTGGCATTCGCGGATGTGGCTGAGGAACTGATTCCCCAGGCCCTCGCCCTTGCTAGCGCCCTCCACCAGCCCCGCAATATCCACAAACTCCACCGCCGAACGCACCACTCTCTCGGGCTGCACGATGGCCGCCAGCGCGTCTATACGCGGGTCGGGCACCTCCACAAGGCCGACATTGGGGTCAATGGTGCAGAAGGGGAAGTTAGCCGCCGCAGCCTGAGACGAGCCGGTCAGCGCGTTGAAGAGGGTACTTTTGCCGACATTCGGCAGGCCGACAATACCAATGGTGAGTTGCATAGTCTCCCTGTACTGATTCTCCCGCGCTTGTCTACCAGAGCATTACCATGAGTTCTTGGCCTGGCAAGTGCATTGGGTAGGCAAGCGCAGCGGCAATGCATAGAGTGGGCACAGATGCCTACTGCTGATGGTGTGCTGCTGCTGGGGTGGGAGTATCCGCCAGAGATGTCTGGAGGGCTGGGAGTGGTGACAGACCAGCTACTGCGAGCACTCCTGCTGCAGGGAGTCCCCATGACGCTGCTGCTGCCAGACTACATCGCCAGGCGGGTAGTCCTCGCACCGGAGAATGCGCTGCTCCCCCTGCTCGATGGAGACACGCCTCCCCTCGAGACGCTGCGGGTGAGTACCACGCTCTTCTCGCCCTACCTGACCCCCGCCGAGTACCGCCACCGGCTGCGGCGTACGGGCTCTCTACCGCGGAATGTATACGGAGAAAACCTCTATGCCGAGATAGACCGCTACACCGCCGAGGCACTCACGAAGCTAGCGCACCGGCAGTTTTGCCTGGTGCACGCGCAGGACTGGATCACCGGTACCGTCGCGCTGGAGATCAAACAGCGCTACGGCACGCCCTACCTCATGCACGTGCACCTGACCAGTTATGACATGCACCCGGGGCACTTCAGCCGCAGTGGGGAGGTCTATGAGCGGGAATACCGCAGCATGCACGGCGCAGACCGCCTACTGGCCGTGAGCCAGTACACCCGGCAGGTACTGATGGACCACTACGACGTGCCCGCAGAGAAGATAACGGTGGTCCACAACGCATACAACGACCGCTCACCCGAGGGGGAGCTGGACTACGAGAAGGTCTGGCCGAAGGACCAAGGGCAGTTCTGGGTGCTGTTTATCGGGCGGTTTACCTACCACAAAGGCATTGCCACACTGCTGGATACCGCGCAGCGCTGCATAGCCGCTAACCCGCAGATGCACTTCTTCCTCGCGGGGGGGCAGGGCGAGCTGGAGGACCACGTGCGGTACAGCGTCAGCACCCCGCCACTACGAGACAACGTGCACTACCTGGGGTTCATCAACCGGCCAGTCCGCGACGCGCTCTATACCCGGGCCGACGCCATGCTCATCCCCAGCGTCTCTGAACCCTTTGGCCTCATCGCCCTGGAGGCCGTGATGCACCATACCCCCCTGGTGGTGAGTAGCACCTGTGGCGCCACAGAGCTCATCACCCACAAGCTGAGCGCTGACTGGTGGGATAGCGCGCTCTTTGCCGAGCATCTGCTGAACCTAGCGGCCTACCCAGCACTGCGCCGCACCCTACGAGAAAAGGCCCTGCAATCACTCCCCACGCTGAGCTGGGATACCCAGGCCTCGCTCGTGCGGCAGCTCTATAGCCCCTATCTCTCATGAGCCAGTCGATCTGCCTGTACCTGCACCTGCACCAGCCATGGCGCCTGAGCCCCAGCAGACGCAGTGCTCCGCCGGCAGACTGGTGGCATGGGCCGGAGAACAGCCAGGGGAATGAAGCGGTCTTCCGCAAGGTAGCGGCCAAGTCTTACCTCCCCACGCTGGAGATACTGCTCTCCCAGCTGCAGGCGGGGGAGATAACCCTCACGCTCAGCATCACCGGGACGCTCCTGGAGCAGTGCCTGGCCTACCCCGAGTATGGCGCACCAGTGCTCAGCCTGCTGCAGCGCATGGTGGCCACCGGGCGGCTAGAGCTGCTGGCCGAGACCTACTACCATAGCCTCAGCTACCTCTACAGCCCGGCGCTCTTCATCACGCAGGTGCGGCAGCACGTCCGAGCCCTGCAACAGCACTTTGGCGTAACGCCACAGGTGTTCCGCCATACCGAGCTACTGTACCGCGATGACCTCTCCACCCTGGTGCGAGCGATGGGCTTTGCGGGCATCATGGCCGAGGGATGGCACACAGCCCTGCCAGACCCCCACGCTACTCGTGTGCGCTCGGCGCATCTGGTGCCGCTGGAGCCAGCGGTGCAGGCGCTCGCAGAGGCCTTCCGGCGAGAAGTCTTCCCGCAGCAGAGCGTGGCAACAGACTATGGGGTGCTGACCAAGCACTATAGGCTGAGCGATGACATCGCGTTTCGGTTCAGCCACCAGCCGCTGACGAGCGAGCAGTTCGCCCACCGCGTGCAGCAGACGTGGGGAGAGAGCGTGAATATCTGTATGGATTTTGAGACCTTTGGCGAGCACCAGTGGGAGGATACGGGGATCTTTGCCTTCCTCCAGCATCTGCCGGCGGCCTGCAGGGCAGAGGGGATTAGCTTCCGCACAGCGACAGAGACACTGCGGGCCTTCCCGCGTTATGGCAGCTACCGGGCAGATGACTGGGTCAGCTGGGCAGATACCGAGCGAGACCTGAGCGCCTGGCGAGATAACCAGATGCAGCACGACGCCTTGGCTGTCCTGGCGGAGCTGGAGCAGAGGCTCCGGGCACTACAAACAGCCCGACCAGACCTAAACTGGACCCCCCAGTGGGAGAAGCTCGGGCGGCTCTCTACCTCAGACCACGTGTACTACATGAGCACCAAGTACTTCAGCGATGGCGACGTACACACCTATTTCTCGCCCTATAAGGACCCGTATGAGGCCTATGTGTACTTCCGCCACGCGAGTGATGGCTTTGCGCAGTCGCTGCGTGCGATAGCTCCCCCTCCCCTCCCGACAGTAAAACCACGGCCCCTCAGCACGGCCAAGCGGTGGATACAGCGATTCTTTGGTAATGATACAGCAGTATGAAGCTCCTCCGTCCCCTCCTCTATAGCCTCCTCGGCGCTGCGGCGCTCAGCCTGGGGTTCTACTATGGCTACTTTCTCCGGTTGCCAGCACGAGACATACCGCTGAACCAGACCCACTTCCTCAGCCCGGCCAATGGCACCGTTATTCTCATCGAGCCCTGGGAAGGGGAACAGCTCACCATAGAGAAGGGAGCGCGGGGAGCGCTACGCACCTGGACGGACGGGGTAGATACCCATGGCACGCTGGTCTCCATCCAGATGACGCCGCTGAACGTGCACTACCAGCGCCTGCCACTGACGACTACGCTCGTGGAGAAGCACTACGTGCCCGGGAATACACAAAACGCCATGAGCGGTACCACCCGGTATGAGAACGAGCACAATATCCTCACCTTTGAGACCGAGGCAGGCGTGCGGTTCAGTGTGGTGCAGATAGCCGGCGCCTTTGCCCGACGCATAGAGGACTTCCTCACGGTAGGAGAGACCTATGCGCAGGGGCAGGTCATCGGGCTTATCCGCCTGGGGAGCCAAGTCTCGGTGGTGCTCCCCAGCTCCCTCACCCCCACCGTCTCCCTTGGCCAGAGCGTCATAGACGGAGAAACCGTCCTCGCTACCCTCCCATGATTACCCTCACGACCCCTCCCATCACCCCCTACGGCACAGACGCCACGCTCGCCAGCCTGCTGGGCGCCATAGCCGCCCGTGGCCAGGGCTTTGCCAGTTGTATAGATGACACCGCCCTCCTGAGAGATATACAGACCTACGCTGCGGCGGTAGAGGGGCGGTATAGCGACATCGTAGTGCTGGGGATAGGCGGGAGCGCACTGGGGGCACGCACCATACGCAATGCACTGGTAAACCCCTACCAGAGCACCGTGCCGCGGCTACATGTGGTGGATACCATAGACCCGCAGCTGCTGCAAGACCTCAGCCACTCCCTCCCGCTCAGCAGCACGCTTTTTCTCGTCATCTCTAAGTCTGGCCACACCACCGAGACCCTCAGCCAGTACTGCTACTTCCGACACCGGCTCCTAGCAGCCAGACTGCCACTGCAGGAGCATATGCTCTTCATCACCGACCCCCTCCACGGGGTCCTGCGACCCCTGGCAGAGGCAGAGGGCATACGCGCCTTCCCCATACCACCAAATGTAGGAGGGCGATTCAGCGTGCTGACGGCCGTGGGGCTGCTGCCCGCGGCGCTCCTGGGGGTGGATATTACTGCGATGCTCAGCGGTGCTAGCGCTATACGAGAACGCTTCCTCTCCTCCAGCGTGGCCGAGAATACCTGCTACCAGTACGCCTGTGTACTCCACCAGCAAGCCGAGGCCGGGAGAAACATCAGCGTGCTGATGCCCTACAGCAAGCGCCTACAGACCCTGGGGAGCTGGTACGCGCAGCTGCTGGCCGAGAGCACCGGTAAGCGCACCAGCGCAGGCCAGCACGTGGGGCTGACCCCAGTGGCCGCCATGGGCCCCACAGACCAGCACAGCCAGCTGCAGCTCTATGCAGAGGGGCCAGATGACAAGCAGTTCACCTTCCTCACCATAGCGACGCAACCGCTGCTGCCCATCATGGCCGAGCAGCATATCCCCTGGCAGTCCCATCTCTCCGGGGTGGATTTTGCCCAGCTGCTGCACGCCGAGTACCAGGCCACGCGTGACAGCCTGCAGGAGCTAGGGCGGCCCGTCAGTACCCTCACCATACCGCAGCTAGACGCCCGCACGCTGGGGGCACTGTTCTTCTTCCTGGAGGGGACAGTGGCGCTGCTGGGGGAGATGCTCGGCATCAACGCCTTTGACCAGCCCGGCGTGGAGCGCAGTAAGGAACTCACACGCCAGTACCTGCAGCGCCTGCACTAGCCACCGGCGGGGCTACTTCTTCATCATGGCGAAGAAGGCATCTTGCGGCACGGTGACTTTGCCCATTTCTTTCAGGCGCTTTTTGCCCTTCTTTTGCTTATTGAGGAGCTTTTGCTTCCGCGTGACGTCCCCCCCGTAGAGCTTGGCGGTAACGTCTTTCCGCATAGCGGAGATGGTTTCTCGGGCATATACACGGCTCCCTACAGCGGCCTGGATGGCAATGGCAAACTGCGCTTTCGGGATGATTTCTTTCAGCTTTTGGCACCATTTCTCGCCGATGCGGTGTGCATCTGGCCGGTGGATTATCTGGCTGAGCGCGTCTATTTTGTCCCCCGCAAGGAGGATATCCAGCCGCGCCAGGGCCCCGCTACGCATGCCAATGGGGTCATAGCTCATGCTGGCGTAGCCGCTGGTCTGGCTCTTCAGGTCGTCATAGAAGTCCGTTACAATGCTCGCCATGGGGATCTCAAAGGTCAGTTCCACACGGTCCTCAGTCGTGTACTGCAGGTTCTGGTGCAGGCCCCTGCGGTCAGTGCAGAGCTGAATAACCGCCCCCGTATACACCGCCGGCACCAGGATGGTGATGCGCATCCAGGGCTCCCGGATCTCGCTATAGGCGCCACTATCGGGCAGGTCAGCGGGGTTAGTGATGGTCAGCAGGCTCCCGTCATTCATCACCAGCTCATAGTGCACACTGGGCGCGGTGATGATGATATCCAGGTCAAACTCACGCTCCAGGCGCTCCTGCACGATGTCCAGATGGAGCAGCCCCAGGAACCCCACGCGGAAGCCATGGCCCAGCGCGCCACTGTGCTCGGGCGTATACCGCAGCGAGGCATCATTGAGCGAGAGCTTCTCCAGCGCGGTACGCAGCGCGCCAAACTGGTCCCCCTCAATGGGGAAGACCCCCGCGTACACAAAGGGCGTCACTTCGCTATAGCCGGGCAGTGGGAGCGACGTCTCGGCGTGCTTGCCCTTATAGATGGTGTCGCCCACGCGCGCGTCGATGACATTTTTCAGCCCCGTGACGATGTAGCCCACTTCCCCCGCCTGGAGCGAGTCTGTGGGCTGATAACGAGGGTTGAGGAATCCCACCTCGGTAGGGAGCATCTTGGTGCCCGTGCGCAGCAGTTGCACCGCGTCGCCCCGCTGCAGGCTGCCAGAGAACACCCGCACGCTGCACACCACCCCTCGGTAGCTATCAAAGGTACTATCGAAGATGAGCGCTTTGGTCTCGCTCGGGTCACTGAAGACCGCGTCTTCGAGGAAGATAAGGTTCTCGCTCGGTGGTGGTACACGGTCAATGATGCGGTCCAGGAGCGCCTCTACCCCAGTGCCTACCTTGGCACTCACATGCAGGATATCGCTCACCTCTATGCCCAGCACCGTGCGGATCTCCTCTGCGCGGCGTTCTGGCTCGGCAGCGGGCAGGTCTATTTTGTTCAGCACGGGGATGATCGTCAGGCCCTGCTCCATAGCCAACAGCACATTTGCGATGGTCTGCGCTTCTACCCCCTGGGTAGCGTCTACCACCAGCACCGCCCCCTCGCACGCGGCCAGACTGCGGCTGACCTCATAGCTGAAATCCACATGCCCCGGAGTGTCGATGAGATTGAGCTGGTGGCCCTGCCACTGCATGCGCACCGGCTGCAGCTTAATGGTGATGCCGCGCTCTTGCTCTATCTCCATGGTGTCGAGCATCTGTCCGTGCTTCATATCCCGCTGGCTCATGGTGCCCGTCACCTCCAGGAAGCGATCCGCGAGCGTGCTCTTCCCGTGGTCTATATGCGCAATAATGCAGAAATTCCGTATACGGCCAGTGTCCATGGCCCCACTATAGAAGCTCCGCCTGAGAGCGCAAATCCCGTTTACAGCTTTGCTCATCTGCGCTAGACTAGGGGTATGAAAAGGAGCTGGTATCTCGCTATTGGAGGGATCATTCTCGTGCTAGCGCTCATCCTCGCGTTCGAGAATATTATCTTTCTCTACCCGTTTTACTACTTCTTCTCCTACGCGACGATGCCCTTTACTATCCCCCTGCTGCTGATGCTGGGCATGGGGACCATCATGGGCTGGTGCTTTGCCAAGGGATTCACCGGCCGCAGTGCCGAGAGCCAGAGCAGCATGGAGGAATACTATGAAGATCTCTAGCACTCATTTGACGCTAGTGCTAATGTGGCGTACAATGCCGCTATGGCGCAGGACTACTACAAGACACTCGGGGTAAGCAAGACCGCTACTGAGGCGGAAATTAAGAAAGCCTACCGTGCACTAGCCAAGGAGCACCACCCCGACAAGGGCGGCGATGAAACGCAGTTCAAGGCCATTAACGAGGCCTATGAGGTGCTGAGCGATAGCAAAAAACGCCAGCAGTATGACCAGTTTGGCGCTGCTGGGGGGCGCGCAGGAGGGGGCTTTGGCGGCTTTGGTGGCGGTGGAGGAGGCTACCAGCAGATGAACTATGAGGACTTCCAGAGCGCATTTGGGGGTATGGGAGGCATCTTCGACCAGTTCTTTGGCGGTGGAATGGGGGGCGGTATGGGGAGTCAAACCCGCACCCCACAGCAGCGCGGCAATGACCTAGAGGCCGAGGTGGTGCTGGGCTTCGACGAGATGATGGAGGGGGCTGAGAAGAGCATCACTGCACGGAGCTATGTGTCCTGCACCACCTGCGATGCCAAGGGCGGCACCGAGCCCGAAACCTGCAAGACGTGCCAGGGTCGCGGTGTCGTCACCCAGCGCGTACAGAGTATCCTCGGGACGATACAGCAGCAGGCCCTCTGCCCCGACTGTCAGGGCGAAGGCAAGACCTTCCGCCACCCCTGCCCCCAGTGCCACGGCGAGGGCCGGTATGAGGAGAAGCACTCGGTGAGCGTGCACATACCCGCCGGCGTAGAGGACCGCGCCACGCTGAAGATCCGCGGCAAGGGCGACGCCGGACGCCGCGGAGGGCCTGCCGGAGACCTCTACCTCCACATACGCGTGGTGAGTGACCCCCGCTTTACCCGCGTGGGGAGTGACCTGCATAGCACGCTAGCGGTACCGGTATTCGACGCGCTGCTGGGCAAAAAAATGGACGTGAGTACCTACTGGGGCACGGTGGAGCTCACGCTGAAGGAGTGCACCCCCGACGGCAAAAAGCTGCGGATAAAGGGCAAGGGCGTCAAAAACGGCTCGCACCAGGGGGACCATATCCTCACCGTGGCGTACACTTATCCAGAGAAACTCAGTAAAGCCCAGCGCAAAGCACTAGAGCCATTGGTCTAGGGCTCGTATTTTTTCTCTATCTTTCTCACGCTCCTCCAGCAACTGCGAATACTGTCGGAGAGGAGCGTCTACATACCCAGGGTGAAACACGAGCTCCACCGATGCCACTCCTGCCTGCTGCAGGGCATCTAACTGCTCATAAAGAACCGCTAGTGATAGCGAAGAACCGCTAATGCACGCCGCAGTACGAGACACCGCTGACGGCAACCCCGGCACATACCGCAAGGGGATGCCCTGCGCCACCGCAAACGGGTAGAGAAAAGCCAGTACTTTCGGGTGTTGGTGGATTTTCTGATGGCTATCTCTATACGCTGGCAAGTGCCCAAAGAAGCACATAAAGTGCTCTATCTCGCGCTCGATACGCCCCCAGAGCTCCTCCGCCGACGCCGTCTCTAGCAACCGCGCGTAGTCTCCCTTACGCATATACGGGTCTCCCGCACGCAGGCTATGCAGGGTAAGATGAAGCCCACAGCGGCTCGTAACCCCCTGTTCCTTTGCTATGGCTACGGCTTCTTCTACCGCAAGCCCCCCCACCATGACCGAGGCCCCCATAGCCACCCCCACAGCAAAGAGCTCTCGAAATCCTCTATTCACCCCCGAGGTAAAGCCATAGTCGTCCCCGGTGAGTATGACTCTCATGCCACCGATATGGTATCAAACCCAGTATAGGGCCGCAGCACCGTGGGGATGGTCACGCTACCATCTGCATTCTGGTAGTTCTCATAGATCGCGATGATACAGCGCTGCACCGCCACCGCCGTAGCGTTGAGGGTATGCACCAGCTGCTTATTGCCCGCCGCATCGGTATAGCGGGTGCGCGTACGCCGCGACTGGAAGTCCGTACAGGTACTCCCACTCACTACCTCTCGGTAGGTGTGCTGCGAGGGAATCCACGCCTCAATGTCATAGGTCTTGGCGCTCGCCCAGCCGATGTCCCCCGTGCAGAGCAATAACACTCGGTGAGGGATCCCCAGGTCTCGCCAGAGCTCCTGCGCGGTCTCGATGAGCAGCGCGTGCTCCGCGGGGCTCTCCTCCGGCGCGCAGTAGGTGAACATCTCTAGCTTCTGGAACTCGTGCACCCGCAGTATCCCATTGGTGTCCTTACCCGCCGCGCCCGCCTCTCGTCGGTAGCAGCTACTCCAGCCCGCATACCGCAGTGGCAGCGCCTCCAGCGTCTGGTCCAGGTGCATGTTCGCCATCGCGTGCTCCGCCGTGCCGATCATCCCCAGGTTATCCTCCGGCAGCGTGTACATCTCCTGCGCGTGGATCTTCTCCTCCACCGTCCCCGGCCCAGACCCCGCATTGTGAAGGATCTCCCCCCGCAACAGCGTCGGAGGTATCACAAAAGTAAAGCCCTTCGCCAGCAGCTTCTCCAGCATATACCGCATGATTGCGTACTCCAGCAGCGCCCCCTTCCCCTTGAGAAAGGCAAAGCGCGCACCACTGGTCTTGCGCGCCATCTCGATGTCTATGGTGCCCGTCAGCTGGCCGATCTCCACGTGGTCCCGCACAGGGAAGGCAAACTCCCGCGGCGTGCCCCACTGCGTCACCTCCACGTTGTCGGTCTCGTCTTTCCCGATCGGGACGTCCTCCAGTGGGAGATTCGGCAGGCTATAGAGGAAGTGTTCCCTCTCCGCCGTCAGCACCGCCAAGCGCTCCTCTGCAGCCTTTATCTCGCTACTGAGGCGCTGCCCGCCCTCTATATCCCGCGCCTTGGCATAGGCATTGCGCTGCTGCCGCATGGCGTCCAGCTCGGTAGTCAGCGCCCGCCACTGCTCGTCGACGACCAGCCCCGACGCTATATCCACCCGCAGCTGCCGGGCAGCATAGGCCTGCTGATAAGCATCTGGTCGCGCACGAAGGTCTACAATGTCTATCATGCCCCCCAGCATAAAAAAAATGCCCCGAAGGGCAAGATCATCTCTCGACAAAGGGAGGGAACTATGCAGCCTCCTTACCACCCTTCAGCTGCTCCTGCAGAGCCGTGAGGGCACTAAAGTCTCCCGCCGCTGCCAGCGCAGCTTGCTCGGGCCAGGTGGCTGGGCTGTGCACGCTATAGCGTGGCCCTGCCTCATCCAGCACGGCTTGAAGGTCCGCCACCGTGGCAGCGCTCACACTGGCGTAGGTCTCGTACCCCGCCGCCGTCAGCAAGTCAGCGATCTTCGGCCCCACGCCCTCTATGCGGGTCAGGTCATCTCCCTTGCTAGCAGCTTTCGGTGTCGATTGAACAACTGGTTTCTCGGAAGCCACAGCAGCAGGCGTTACTGTAGCAACTGCTGGCTTCTTGGCTGGCTTGGCAGGAGCCTCCCCAAAGCTAGAGAAATCTGGCGTCGCGCCACTGGTTTTGATCTCCTTCACCACCACCACCGTGTACTCGCTGCGGTGCCCCAGCGTCTTGCGGTAGCGCTTACGCTTCTGCATCTTGTATACCCGTATCTTGTCGCCGCGTGTGTGCTCCTGCACCTCGGCCACCACCCCCGCGCCCGCCACCACGGGCTGCCCCGCAGTAAAACCCTTCCCGTCCGGCTCTGAGAGCAGCATCACCTCAAAAGTCACGGTATCACCCGGTGCAAATGCCAGACGATCCACCTCCAGCACGTCGCCTACCTGTACAATGGCCTGATGGCCGCCGATGTGTGCTACTGCTATCATGAGAGAGAAATGAGGCGAGTGGGTAGTCAAGGACGTTTAGAGACCCATCACGCGGAAGTACACGCGCTTCTATACAGGAGAAAGAGGGATTGTCAAATGGTCCACTAGAGTTTATCGTAGTCTTGCATCACCAGGTGAGCGTTTATCCGGCGGATAATATCCAGCACCACCGACACAATGATGATAATCCCCGCACCGCTCACCAGCAGTGCAATGGCCGAGGACTGCACCCCCCCACTGAGCGCAAACTGCAGCACCAGCGGCACTATCGCCACAAAGGTGAGGAAGATAGCGCCCCAGAAGCACAGCCGGTTCGCCACCCCAGCGATGAACTCTTCGGTCTCTCGCCCTGGGCGGTACCCGGGCACAAATCCCCCCCGCTTCTGGATATTCTCCGCGATCTTCTTCGGCTCAAAGACAATATCCACGTAGAAGAAAGTAAAGGCAAAGATCAGCGCCGCATAGAGCAGATTGTACCAGAATCCGGGGTTCTGCGGGCTAAAGTGCGCAATAATAAACTGCCCCCAGGTGCTGTCGGGGTAGACCCCCGCGATGATGCTGGGCAGGCTCACCAGGCTCACCGCAAAGATAATGGGGATCATCCCCGCCTGGTTGATCTTCAGGGGGAGGAAGCTCTTCTGGCTTGCGGAGGACTTGCGCACCGCATAGGTCACGGGGATGTTCCGGTTCGCCTCCGTCACATACACCACAAAGAGCGTCAGCCCCACCGTCAGCGCCACCAGCGCCAGCGCCACCGGCAGAGACGCCGAGCGGAAGGTACTGTAGAGCTGGGGCGGCACGGTGGCTACTATCCCCGCAAAGATAAGAATAGACACACCATTCCCAATGCCACGCTCGTTAATGAGCTCCCCCAGCCACATGAGGAAGATCGTCCCCGCGGTCACAATCAGCATCATCGGCAGTACCACCGCTGGGTTGCTGGTATCCACTATCTGCTGGCCCGCCAGGTTATTCAGCAGCACCATCATGCCGTAGCTCTGCACAAAGGCCAGCGGTACCGTCAGCAGGCGCGTCCACTGGTTGATCTTCTTCTGCCCCTGCTCGCCTTCTTTCTTTAGGTTCTCGATGCTGGGCACCAGCACCCCCAGCAGCTGCATAATGATGCTGGCGTTGATGTAGGGCGTCAGGCCCATCAGCACTAGCGAGAATCGCTCCATCGCGCCACCCGTCAGCAGGCTAAACACCCCCAGCGCACCGCCCTGCTCCGCATTCTCCATAAGGAAGCGAATACGCTCCACGTCCGCCCCAGGGATGGAAATATGCGCCGCAATCCGGAAGACAATCAGCGCAAAGATGGTAAACAGGAGCTTATCCCGGAGGGATTTGGTAACCCAGATCTGGTGGAGGGACGTGAGGAGATGATCCATGCAAGGGGACTAAAGAGAGGGACTATACCGCCTATCGTGTGGGAGCGTATCATAATTCGCTCCAGTGTCAAAAAAACTCGCTTCTTCATCTACCACCCCAGCAGGAGAAAGCGCATTGACGAGCCCCTGCCACCGCACTACCCTGTAGCAGATAGCCCCCCACCCATGACCACTACCCCTCTGCGCCTGCTGCTCAAGGTCTCTGGTGAGGTCTTCCGCAGCAGAGAAAGCCTCTTCTCCCCAGAGCCTCTCCACTGGCTAGCGAGCGAGATACAGAGCCTCCGCGCCGCGGGACATACAGTGGCCGTGGTGTGTGGCGGAGGCAACCTCTGGCGCGCCCGTGACCACGCCAAGCAGCCCCTCGACCGCACGGTGTCTGACGGCCTGGGGATGCTGGCCACCTACTACAACGCCTGCCTGCTGCAGCCCCACCTGCCGGGCAGCCGCGTATGGGGGGTGCACGCGCTCCCGTCCCTCGCTGAGCCCTACCAGGCCCTCCGGGTGCGCAGCTCCCTCGCTATGGGGGAGCTCGCCCTACTGGCCGGAGGCACCGGCAACCCCTACTGCAGCACTGACACCGCCGCCGCCCTACGCGCCCTGGAGCTAGAGTGCGACCTGCTGATCAAGCTCACCAGCGCTGACGGAGTATATGACCAAGACCCGAATAAATACCCCCACGCCGTGCGCTATGCCCACCGCACCTATGATGAGGTACTCCAGCAGCACCTCCAGGTAATGGATATGCAGGCCTTCGCGCTATGCAGAGCCAATAGTCTCCCCATTCGTGTACTGCGCTTTGGCGTCCCGGGGCTGAGCCTCAGAGCCGCCGCAGGGGAGGACGTAGGTACCCTCATCTCCCACAGTGCTTCAGCATAATTCGCTTGTAAGTACCCACTATATCACTACGCTCAGGCTGTATGCTAGCTTCCCGCTCATGAAACTCTCTGTCGACGCCGTGCTCCTCTCCCAGTGCCTGCGGGCTGCCGCGCGCGTGGTACCCGCTACCCCCACGCTGCCCGTCCTCGGGAATGTCCTACTGAAGGCCGAGAATGGCACGCTACAGTGCATCGCCACTAACCTCGACCTCAGCATCATCACCCAGTGCCCCGCGCACATAGACACCCCCGGGGCCATCACCGTGCCGGCCAAGACCATCAGCAGCTACGTCAGCCTCACCACCGACAAGGAAGAAATCCAGCTGGAGGTGAAGAAGGGCACCAGTCTGCAGATGAAAACCAAGGGCTCCAAGATAGATATCAAGGGCATCGCCGCCGACGAATACCCCCGCGTAGACACCACCGTGGAGGGCAGTACGCACCAGTGCAGCGCGAGTGCCTTCCAGCAGGCGGTGCAGCAGGTGGCCTTCTGTGCCAATGAGCGTAGCGCCCGCCCTCTGCTGAGCGGGGTCTATATGCGCGCCACAACCGAACAAATGACCTGGGCCGCGACCGACAGCTACCGCTTGGCCGAGAAGCGCCTCCCCCTGGAGCAGTCCTCCGCAGAGGCCAGCTGCATTGTGCCCGTACGCACACTCTATGAGGCCGTCAAGAGCCTCAGCGGCGCCAGCACCATCACCCTCACCATCAGCGAGAACCAGCTCAGCCTGCAACTGGGGGACACCACGCTGGTGTCTCGGCTGATCAACGGACAATTCCCCGACTACCAGCGCATCATCCCCCATGACCACAGCAACGCCCTCACCATCAGCCGCGAGGAGATAGACCACGCCGTGCGGCAGGGGGGGCTCTTTGCCGGAGTGGTAAACCAGCAGCTCTTCATTGATATAGACTCCAGCGGCAAGACCACCATCGCTACCGACAGCACCGAGAGCGGCCAGAGCGAGGCCACCTGCCAGGGCACCCTGCAAGGCCCCGGCACGCGCGTGAGCGTGAATAAGGGCTACCTGACCGACAGCCTGAACTCCCTCACGGGGCTAGACACCCTGGTGTTGCACCTGGGCGACAGCAGCGAGATGAAGGCCATCACCATCACCCCCAAGGGCGATGACAGCCTGCTGCAGCTCATCATGCCGCTGAAGGCCTAATGAGTACGCTCCTCGTCGGGAACTATGGCAGTGGCAACCTGGGCGATGAGCTCATCCTCGCCGCAGCGCTGCGTGAGTACCCCACCGCCGTAGTGATGACCCGTGACCCTGAGTTCTCCCAGCAGTTCTGCGAGCAGTCCTTTCGTACCATCCCCTGGCCACCAGCGGGCCTGCGGAGTCTGCTACACTACGCGCTCTCCTCGGAGTATAGAGCCGCCCTCACCCGTTACCCCATCACGGAGGTGGTGTTTGCTGGTGGGGGGCTCTGGGCCGGGAGCACCGGCAGCATGACCAGCGCCTACCGCGTGTGGACGGCCGTGCTGTGGTGGCTGAGAAGACTCTTCCCCACCGCTACGGTGCGGCTCACGCACATGGGCTTTGACCCTCCCGTTACGCATCTTCAGCGGCAAATGCTCACCTATGTCTGCTCCTCAGTAAGCACGCTGACCGTGCGCGACCCCCATAGCCTGGCCGCCATAGCGCCCTTCTTCCCGCAGGCACGCCTGGCTGGCGACCGCCTAGAGGCCACTCCCTTCCCTCCGGTAGCGCCCCCCAGCACCACTACAGCCGTCGTCCTCATCAACGCCCTTTCTCCCGTCAGCCAGCCTACCATCGCTGCCGTGCAGGCTACGCGCCCCACCGCCACACTGCTGGGCATCCTCATGGACCCACGAGACACGCGCCCCCCAGGCATCTCCACCATCACCCCCCGTACCAGGAGCGAGCTGCAAGCGCTCTACTCTGGTGCTGTGGCCGTCTATGCCGAGCGGCTGCACGCGCTGCACTGCGGGGTCAAGTGGTGCCCTGGTACCACCACTGTGCTGAGGAAGCCCTATAGTAGCAAAGTCCAGGCGCTGCAAGAGCACTACCACCTCCCGTCATGGAGCTCGTAATTCGGCGCAAATCTAGCCCCAAAGAAGCCACCACTAGAGGCTAAGCGACCAGCCAGCATTCTCCTCCACCAGCGCCGAGAGCGCCTCCACCGCCAGCACCGGGTGCTGCCCCACGGCTGACTCCGCACTCAGCATCACCGCATCAGCCCCCTGCCACACCGCCAGCGCCACATCTGTGGCTTCAGCGCGTGTGGGTACGGCTTCGGTCACCATGCTCTGGAGCATCTCGGTGGCCACGATGCAGTACTTCCCCGCTGCCCTGGCCGCCGCCACCAGCTGCCACTGCACCCGCGGCAGCGCTGCCATACCCACAGCTATACGGAGGTCCCCCCGCGCAACCATGATCCCATCCGCCACCCGCAGGATATCCTCGATGCCCTCCACAGCGCTGCTGGTCTCTATCTTGGCAATGATCTGCGCGTCTGACCCCTGCCCGGCTAAGAACTCCCGCACCGCAATAATGTCCTCCGCCGACTGCACAAAGGACAGCGCGTAGAGCTCGCACCCCAGCTCCACCCCAAAGGCAATATCGTCCCAGTCTTGTTCGGTCACGCTCGGCAGGCTGAGCAGCACCCCCGGCACATGCACATGCCGCTTGGTGCTGAGCCTCCCTCCGCGCACCACCACCGTCTGCAGCCGCGCACCGTTAATGGCCTCTACCCGTAGCGCTATTTTTCCCTCATCCAGGAGGATCTCCGTGCCCAGCGCTACATCGTATACCAGACCCTGGTAATCCACATACAGCAGGCCCGTCTGGCTGTAGTCCTGCGGCGTCTGGCAGTCCAGTATGAGGCTATCCCCCACCTGCACCACCACCGGAGCCGATACCTCCCCACAGCGGATATCCGCCCCCTTGGTATCCAGCATACACCGCACGGGGAGCTCCCGCGTGGCATTCAGCTGCTGTATCCGCGCGTGCATCCCTCGGTGGGAGGCGTGGTCGCGGTGGCTCACATTCAGCCGCGCTACCGTCATACCCGCGGCCGCCATAGCCGCTAGCACCTCGGGCGACTCGCAGGCCGGACCAAGAGTACACACCACATCACGCAGCCGAGGAGCAGTAGCAACAAGCATCCCTACCACTCTAACCCAGTAGAGCCAAAAGCACAAGTCTTACACCCTCCACAGGTACACCCCCGCACCAGCCCCCATGCTGAGGAGCAGCAGCAGTACCGTCCCCCAGGCGCTCCTTGCAGGAGGTTCCTGAGGCGCCCCGGTGCTGGGCAGTGTCTCTGGGAAGGACGTTGTAGCCGTGGTACTAGTAGTGCTAGCAGCACTCACTGGCATGCTGGTGGGAGCCGTCACACTGCCAGCAGTACCCGCAGCCAGCCCGGGGATCACCCGCTCCGTGTCCTCTGTTGTAGTCTCTCCTGTAGCCTCAGACGGTGCCGGCGCTGCGCTGCTCCCGCTGAGCGGTATGCCCGGTATCACCCGCGTATCCTCCACCGGCTGTATGGTGGCCATCTCTTCCTCGTCTGTCGTCCCTCCAGTGGTACTCTCCTCGGCATCGACGAAATGCTCTAGCGGAAAGACCTCCTCATAGCTCGGCACGTCTACTATCTCGGTGTGATCCTCTATATGCGCCTCCACCTCCTTGGCATATTTGTACCAGTCGGGTATCTCGCTACTCGGGCCGCCTGGCTGCTCCACCAGCTCTATCACCCCGCTCTCGTGGTACTGTATGCCGCCCAGCCCGGGCAGAGGGTTCATATCAAAGACGCTATACGTCCCCGTGCGGTCCAGGTAAGCCGCAAACACCTGCTGGTTATCCCCTATGCCCTTGGTGGCCCCCCCTACCTTCTGCCAGAGCTTCTCGGTCTCGTCCCAGCGGTAGAGCTTGGGGGTGGTCACGTCGGTGTTCATTAGCATCAACACCCGCACCCCCGGCGTATGCACCAGTGCCTCCTCGGGGTAGAGGTACTGCCGCCGCAGGAGGATCCTCGGGTGAATGGCCGTGAAGGCGTCGAGGAAGCGAACGTCCCGCCCCGTACTGGTCTCGAGCATGAAGCTATAGAGGTGCAGCACCCCCCCCTCAGGCGACCTACTCGGCCGGTCTACCGCCTCCGGCGCGAGGATCCGCCCCTCCAGACTGCGCCCCGTGGTGAGCTCCCGCACACGCAGACCCTCTGGTAGCTCGATGTAGACAATGCCCCGCGCATCACTGATCACCGCATTCTCGGCAATCTCGCCCCCCTGCACGATCACATTGGGCTGCGTACGCAGCAGGCTGTCGGCCTTCTCCAGCTCCTCCGCGGGCACCTCCCAGAAGGAAATATCCGCTGGCCAGCTGGTGCCATCTATACCCATGCCCTCATACTGTATCTCCAGACCTGAGGAGTCCAGCACTCCCTCCGCCGCCAGAGCAGCCCCCGGGAGTAGCGCCAAGAGTAACCACCAGTGTCGTCGCATGCCCCCAGTGTAGCCGCTCCTCATAACCCGGCAAGCCAACCACGCACAGAGTCGGCTATCTCCTCTCCCCAGTCGCCCAGCAACGCGCTGAAGTTGGCTACCATTTCTCGCCGGTGGTAGTAGTCGTCCCTCGGGTAGCGCCCGTGCAAGTAGGCCGCCGCGTGGTACTGCACGTCGAGGGGATCTCCCAGGGAGTCCAGCCCCGAAAGCACGCTCAAAAGCCGTATACGCCCGAGGTGAAACCCGTTACTCACCATGATGTAGCGCCGTGAGGCATCAGTAATATTCCGCACCGTGGCCCGAGTATTCACCCCGTGGTCGTCCGGCTCTATGGCGCCCAGCGGCACGCCCTCCTCCACCGCTATGGCCGTCATCACCGCTACTTCATGCGCGCCATAGGTACTAGGCCCCCCACTCATGATGAGACAGTGTACCCGTCCCGCATCATAGAGCTCCACCGCAGCCATCACCCGGTCATAGAGTGCGTCACTAGGGGTGTCGTCTCGCCATACTGCCGCACCATACACCACCGCGCAGTCAGCGTCCTCCGTAGCGGCAGCGTGCTCATTCCCATATACCCACAGCCAGCTCAGCAGCACGAGTGCCCCCAGGCAAGCCCCTGCCCAGAGCACCCCCCGCGCGAACCGACGTAGAGAAGTCTTCACAGCCTCACTATAGCGGCTATAGTGGCACTGTCGACCCCATGCCACGATTCGCCCCCAGCCACACTATCCAAGAGATTTTGCTCCTCATGCCCGAGGCCGAAGAGCTGCTTACTGACTATGGCCTGAGCTGCAGCAACTGCGCGGTAGGCGGCACAGAGACACTGCAGGAGGCCATGACCCTCCACCGCTATAGTGAGGAAACCCTCGAACTGCTGCTCGCAGACCTGGAGGACTACGCTGATGAGCTGCACGTGCCCCAGCCGCTCTGCCTCACCGTTACGCCCGCGGCACTCACAGCCCTCTCTGCCCTCCAGACCGAACAAGACCTGCCAGGCGCAGCGCTCCTCATCGAGTACATCCCCGACGGCACCAACGCTGGCAGCTACGCACTGGACTTCATCACCGACGCACACCGCTACCCCCACACACGCCAGCAGCTCCTCACCATCGCCACCACTACCGAGTCACTCCCGCAAGTGCAGGGTGCCACGCTAGACTCCACCGACGGAGAGTTTACGGTAACGCCAGCGGAGTAAATAGCTCCTCATAGAGCCCGTATTGCTCGAGGAAGCGCTCGTTCTCTGGCGTGTGGTGCTGCGTGATGAAGACGTCTATCAGGCTGGCCTTCG
Organism: Candidatus Peribacteria bacterium; assembly: GCA_020632335.1. Classification (GTDB taxonomy): domain Bacteria; phylum Patescibacteriota; class Gracilibacteria; order UBA4473; family UBA4473; genus JACKFV01. The sequence continues at coordinate 504,908 of JACKFV010000001.1, read as the reverse complement.
GCTCTCGCACCGCTGGCTCCCCCGTAAAGACCCGCCCGTGGATCTGGTAGGCATACACCGCCGGGTGGTAGTCTGGCAAACGAGATAGCGCCTCCCGCAGGTACTCAGGCGCCATAGCATGATCCGGGTGCTCGTCCTCTGCACTCGTGATGTAGACCTCCTCCGGTTGCAGCGCCTGCAGCACCTCCGCCAGGGTAGAGACCAGCGCCCCATGGGTATAGAGCGTATTCGGCGCATAGCTGTCGATGTCCGTACGGGTCTGGTAGGTATAGGGGGAGATGGTCGCGCTATCGTCCTGCAGCGCACTTAGTGATCGGTCTGGGAAGTTGAGAAAGAGTACATCCGCCCCGGGTATCCCCAGCATCTGCGCTGCCCGCCGGCTCTCGGCCTTGCGCTGCGTACTGTAGATATGCGAGTACTCATACTCGCCTATGTCCTTGGCCTCACCGTTGGTCAGCAACAGTACCACCACTCGCTTGCCCTCCCGCAGGCGCGTCTGCATGCGCTCGGCCACCCCCAGTATCTCGTCATCGGGGTGCGGAGCCACCACCAGCACGTCCGCATGCTGGGGCACGGTGGGCCGCACGGGGACTATCACCGGAGGGACATGCGCGCGCGCTGTAAGGGGCAGCACGCTGGCCTCCAGCGGTTGTACCCGCCCCATACCCCCCCGAGAGAAAGCCCGCGCCGCCAGCGCCATCAACGGTAGGCTCAGCACCATCGCCATGGCCACACACTGACACACCAGTAACCGGGTAAAACTACGCTTCACCAGGGCAGTATGCCCCGTTTTTCTGTCTTGGCAAGTCAGCAGAGAGTTGACGAGACTGCTAATATCTGGCATACTCATGGCCGTCACTTACCCGGTACATGACCTACATCAAACGCATTACTCTCTTCCTCATGGTGAACTTGGGCGTGCTCGCACTGCTGAGCCTCCTGGCGAGCCTCTTCGGCATCACGCCCTACCTGCAAAGCTCCGGACTGAGCCTGGGGTCACTGCTGCTCTACGCCGCGGTCATGGGCTTTGCCGGCAGTATTATCTCGCTGCTGCTGAGCAAAACCATGGCCAAGCGCACGTTTAAGATCCAGCTCATCAGCCAGCCACAGTCCTCCGCCGAGCTGCTGGTGTACTCCACCGTACAGCACATCGCGCGGAAGGAAGGCATCACCATGCCCGAGGTGGGCATCTACCCCAGTGCCGAGGTGAACGCTTTTGCCACCGGGTACAACCGGAATAAAGCGCTGGTAGCAGTCAGCCAGGGGCTGCTGGATACCATGTCTCCCGACGAAATAGAGGGCGTACTGGGGCACGAAATGGCGCACATCCTCAACGGTGATATGGTCACCATGACCCTGCTGCAAGGGGTGGTCAATACCTTCGTAATCTTCATCGCGCGAGTGATAGCCTACCTCCTCACCGCCGGGAGGGAAAACGCCAATAGCGGAGCCTTCTACGGCATCAGCATGGTGGCCGAGCTCTGCCTGGGGCTCATCGCCAGTCTCATCGTGCGGTGGTATAGCCGACGCCGAGAATACGCCGCTGACGCCGGGAGCGCGCTGTTCCTCGGCCGAGACAAGATGCTGTCTGCGCTCAAACGCCTGAAAGACCTCCAGCGCATGGTAGACACCCGGCAGCCCAGCTTTGCTACGCTGAAGATCAGCGACCGCCCCAACATGTTCAGCCGGCTCTTCAGCACCCATCCTGACATCGCTGACCGCATCGCCGCGCTGGAAGGGTACCAGCGATAACCCTCCTACTTCTGTAGTCCCTTCAGCGCCTCCAGCACCTCTATGGGCAGCAGCCAGATGGTGGTATTGGACTGGTCAGAGCTCAGGTCATTGACTGTCTGTAGCGTGCGCAGGTGCATCGCTCCGGGAGAAGACCCCAGTACGCGGGCCGCTTCTGCCAGGTTATCCGCCGCGATGCGGTCTCCCTCGGCCTTGATGATGACCGCGCGTTTCTCGCGTTCGGCTTCGGCTTCTTTACTGATGGTGCGCTTGAGCTCCTGGGGGAGGATCACGTCTTTCAGCTCCACACTGCTGACCTTTATCCCCCAGCTGTCGCTCTCAGCGTCGATGATTTCTCGGATGCCCTGGCTGACTTTATCCCGGTTCTGCAGGAGCTCATCCAGCGTGGTGGCGCCCACGGCGTTCCGCATGGTGGTCTGCGCCATTTGGCTCATGGCCCAGAAGAAATCCTCCACCGCGAGCACCGCTTTCTCCGCGTCTTGGATGTTATAGTAGATCACCGCGTTGATGCTCACGGGGATGTTATCCTTCGTGATGGCCTCCTGATGCGGGACGTCCACGGCCTTGGTGCGGATGTCCACCTTCTGGTAACTCTGGAACACCGGCACCACCAGCCGCCACCCCGGGGTCATCACCCGGCTGAACCGCCCGAGGGTAAAGAGAATCCCGCGCTCGTACTCGTTGATCACCTTAATAGACGCCAGCAGCACCAGCACGATAAGGAAGAGCAGTGGATAGCTAAGGAATACGCTGGGCATAGGAGGGGGGATATACCCCCAGGGTAGGCATTGCCGAGCGGCTGTAAAGCAGTAGAGTACCTCCATGGAGCCTATGGAGCACCCCACACTGTGGCATAGCGCGCAGCACTGGGCCGAGAAACTCAGCCGCTACCTGCCCATAGAGGGGGTGTGGCTGAGCGGGTCACTCGCGCGCGGGGAGGCGACGCAGGCAGCAGACGCAGACCTCTTTATCCTCTGCCAGCCGGGGAGCCTCTACACCGTGCGGCTGGGGGTGGTGCTGTGGCTGCGCATGGCGGGCGCGCTGGCCACCACGGCGGACCACGCGGGGAGGCTCTGCCCCAACCACTTCCTCGCCTCTCCCTATACCCTGGGGGAGGAGAGCGCGTATATGGCCATGCTGCTGCACCACATGCAGGTACTGACGGGGCCAGAGAGCCTGCTACAGTATGTGCAGTACCACCACCGGGGGCTACTCCGGCAGTATGGCTACCCCGCGCCAGTGGGGGGTAAGCGGCCACCGACTCGCCCAGCAGCATGGTGGTGGCGCGCTCTGGAGCCGCTCAGTAGACTCCTCACACATGCCAAGATAACCCGCTTGGGGACTCGCCCTCTGCCGGCGGGGATCTTCCTCGGCACGGCGGAGTTGCGGCTCCACCCCGGGCAAAAGCATTTACAGTGGCCTGAGAAGCGCTAGACTGCGGGTATGAAGCTGCTCCTTGGCCTGGGGAATCACCCACCGCAGTACGCGTATACCCGGCATAATGTAGGGTTCCGGGTGCTAGAGGCGCTAGCCCAGGCGCATGACGCCCCCCCCTGGCGGGAGGAAAAGCAGTGGCGTGCGCGGCTGACGGCCATCACCATAGCGGGGGAGAAGTGCCTCCTGGCAGAGCCCACCACCTATATGAACGCCAGCGGGCAGACGGCAGCGCTGCTGCGGCACTTCTATAAGCTCTCAGAGCGCGATATCATCGCGGTGTATGATGACCTGGATCTCCCCTTTGGGCAGCTGAAGTTCCGACAGAAAGGCGGCCCGGGGAGCCATAATGGGATGCGGTCACTCCACCAGCACCTGGGGGAGGACTTTGCGCGGCTGAAGATCGGCATCGGGGCGGAACGGCCAGCGGAGATGACGGGGGCCGATTTTGTGCTCCAGCGCTTCAGCCCCGCAGAAGAAACGGCGCTCCCGGCGCTCCTCCAGCAGGCCACAGCGCGCCTGGAGCAGTGGGTGTGTAGTGCTGCTCCCTACTAGTCTCTCATGCTCTGTAACGCTGCCGCCGTCCTCCATAAGACCGTACTCCTTCGCCAGAGGCCCCTCGGGCAAGTGCAGCAGGTGGATACCACCCCCGACGGTACGGTCACGCGGCTGCATGTGCGGCGGTATTGGCTGTGGGTTTTCCCCCTCTGGCGGAGGATCATCGCGGCGTCGGCCATTGAGCGGATCACCGAGCACCACGTCTACCTCTATGACGACACCGGGCTCATCATGCGACGTGCAGAACTCCCCCTGCTGGAGGAACTCCTACCGCGTCCGATGCCTACTCCCGTGCCGGCTAGTACTGCCGACGGCGGTACCAGTATGCCGCCCCCAGGGTACTGAGCGCCAGTGCATAGGCGGCCACCAGGCTGCCACCGGTGTTGCTCAGCGGAGCGTGGGTAGTGAAGGAGCCGTACGCTCCCGAGGACTGCTGCCCGTTACTGCCCAGCGTCACGATCTTCACATCGTAGAAGGTTCCATTCTTCAGGCCCTTCAGCACGAGAGAATTCACGTCAGCCTCCAGCATGGTGGGGGCGTTGTAGCCCTGCCCCTCAGCTTGCCAGCTCACACTATAGCCCGTTACCGCACCGCTAGCGTCCAGCGCGGGGCTCCAATGGAGGGTTACCTCCCCGGTGGTGCTGTAACTGGTGGTGTCAGCGCTGAGGTTCTGGACATCCTGCAGTGGGAGTGGCGCTACAGGAGTAGTGGCAGGCGTTTCTTCCGGAGTCACTGGCTCTGGCACGGTGTAGTCGCGGTCGTCTGGCAGCATGGTGGAGCCCGTACCCACAGCGTCTTCTATGGTGGGGGCGGTGTCCTCTGGGGTGGGAGTGGTGGGAGTACTCGTGTCCGCAGGTGTAGTAGGGGAAAAGCTCTTCCCACGGAATTGCAGGCTGTCCTTCACTCCCTGGACTATCTGCTGGCCGGCTGCGCCACTGAGCCCCTGTACCGTCACGCGGTAGCGGCGGTTAGGCTCCAATGAGCCCTCGCTCACGGTCACGGTGAGGGTGCTGCCCTCACTCATCACGCTCTCCAGGGTGATGGCCTCGCCGGTGCTTTCATCGGTAATGGTGACGGCGCTGAGGTCAGTCGTCTCCGCCAGAGGGGTGCTGAAGGCCAGCACTACCGTCATGGCGTCTTGCTGCTCGGCCGTCTGGAGCTCGAGCGGGTTTATCTTGCCCGGCACAGCGCTCACCTCCGGCGAGTAGGTCTCGGCCTCGTTGCCCTCGTCGTCTACCGGGGTAATGGCAAAGTAATAGGGCATGCCGTTGGTCAGTCCCTCTATGGTATAGCTGCTCTGCGCGGGTATAAGCACCTCATTCTCATATGTATTGCCGTTCTCGGCGGTCACGCTCTCGGGCCCGTAGTAGATCATATACCCAATGACGATGCCGTCAGGGTCAGTGGCTTCTTGCCACTGGAGCGTCACCGCACCATTCTCAGCGCTGATGGTAACGTCGTCTATGACGCTAGGAGGAGTACTGAGCGCCTGCCCGTGGGCAAACTGCCAGAACCCAAGCGTCGCTAGCCCCAGCACCAGGAGGAAGAAAAACCGAGAAGCGAAAGCGGAGTATTGCATGAAAAATCTATTCATCGCTATAGCGTACCATCACTCTCCTGCTGGTGTCAATACTTTCGTAACTTTCACAAAAAGTTGACGACTCGTCCATTCTCGTATAGAGTGACCGAGAAGTATTCTCCCTCAACCCTGTAGGTGAGACAGCCGCCATAGGCGCTGTACGCCACTGAGGGACTCCCGGGCAAGAGCACCGCTCTGCTGCCCCCCACGTGATCTTTCTCGGGTAGAGTAACGTCCTCCAGCGGAGGGCGAGAGAGTAGTTCCTTTATATATTTAGTGTCATCAGATGGAATCTGAGAACCAATCCGCGCGGGAACAACTGCGCACCGAACAAAAACGTGGCGAACGAAAACGCCGCTCTGAGAGCTCGAAAAGCAGCTCTAAACGTCATACCGGCCCTTCATTTAAGCACGACCCCAACCGCGGGCGCATCACGCATGAGAAGAAATTTGCGGCCCACCCCATTAAGAAACTCCCCGGAGGCAAGCACGGCGACATCCGTATTGTGCCGCTGGGGGGCGTGGGGGAGATAGGCCAGAACATGACCATGGTGGAGTGGGGGTCTGATATCCTCCTCATCGACACCGGGGTGCTCTTTGCGGGGGATGACGCCCCGGGCATCGACGGCATTGTGCCCGATGTGAGCTACCTCGTAGAGCGCCAGAAGAACATCCGGGGGGTGCTGTACACCCATGGCCACTATGACCACGTAGCCGGGGCCAAGTACATCTTGCCCCAGCTGGGGTACCCGCGCTGCTTCGCTAGCCCACTGACTAAGGAGATTTTGCTCTCCACCTGTGATGAAGTCCCGGGGCTGGTAGACGCGCTCAAGCCCAAATTCACCGACTGTAACCCCATGACCAAGCTCACGCTGGGCAAGTTCACGGTGGAGTTTTTTCACGTCAACCACACCATACCAGACGCCATGGGGATAGTCATCCACACCCCTTACGGCGCCATTGTGTACAGTGGGGACTTCAAGTTCGACTACCACCCCGCTGACGGTAACCCCGCCAACATGGGCCGCATAGCCGGCATTGGCGCTGCGGGAGTAGCCGTAGCTATGGTAGAGAGCACCAACGTGCTGGTGCCTGGCTTTGCCCCCAGTGAGTATAAGGTGCTGGACGAACTACGCGAGATAATGGAAGAAGCCGACGGCCGGGTGATCCTCACCATCTTCGGGAGCTCAGTAGGGCGAGTCAGCCGGATAATAGAAATGGCAGAAGACCTGGGGCGCACGGTGTGGGTCACGGGCAGATCCCTCATCAAAAACACACAGATAGCGCGTCGGCTCAACTACTTCAAGTGTAAGGATAACACGCTGCGGCAGCTGCGGGGCAAGGTGAAATTCGGCCCCGCGAAGAAGACTCTCATCCTCTGTACCGGTGGCCAGGGCGAGTACTACGCGGCGCTCACTCGTGCGGCGCGTGGCGAGCACAATAGCCTGCACCTGCAAAAGGGCGATACCGTCATCTTCTCAGCCTCGGAGATACCCGGGAATGAGAATCAGATCAGCACGCTGAAGAACAACCTAGCGCGCCATGAGTGCCGCATCATCAACACGAATAACGGCCACACGCACGCCACAGGGCATGGGTATCAGGAGGACCTCAAGCTCATGACCAACCTGCTGAACCCCTATTACTTTGCGCCCGTGCATGGGGACCTCCACCACCGCATGTACCACCGCGACCTCGTCATCAGTGACCTCAACTACCCCGAGGAGCAAACCTTTGTGATGGATAACGGCCGCGGGCTCATCCTCAACCATACCGGGTGCCGGCTCATGACCCCTAAAGAGGAGATAAAAACCGAGCGCGTCCACTACGAGTTTGGCCGCCCGGTACCCGTGCCAGAACTGCAAAAGCGTGTGAAGGTCGCCAGCGAAGGGCTGCTTATCCTCACGTTACAGCATAAGGGCGAGAAGGTCAGTCGAGTCTCACACCGGTCGGTGGGGTTCCTCCCCGGTGACCCACAGCACGAGGTCTTTAAAAAGATCCACGAGGCGGCGCAGCAGGCCTTTGAACGGAACTATGACACGAAGCGCAGCCACACTACACTGGAGCATATCATCGCCAAACGGGTAGAGCAGGTCATCGCTGAGCACATAGACCGGCGCGATAAAGAGCCCGTCATCGAGGTAATGGTGGTGGGCTAGGCCTCTCCGTAGGGCCGGACTATCGCCGCCACCGCATCGGGGTGCTGCTGATGCGCATAGTGCACTACCGCGTGCAGCAGCCCCAGGTGCGTACCGGTGTCAAACCGCTGACCGTCCATCACGGCGGCCATCACCGGGTTACCAGCCTGACGGTGACGCTCTATAGCCTCGGGGAAGTTAATCTCATTGCCGGCACCCTGCTCTTGACTCTCTAGTAAGTCCAGCACCGGGCGCGTCACCACGTACTTGCCAATGCTAATGAGATTCGACGGCGCCGCGGCAGGGGTGGGCTTCTCGCTGAATCCGCACACAGGCACTACCGCGTCGCCCTCCGTATAGCCTGGCCCGGGGTCAATAACCCCATAGGCGCTCACGTCTTCCCTCGGCACCGACATCACATAGTAGGATGGGCAGCCATAGTCCTCATAGATGCGTAATAGCTGCTCCACCGCATTGGGCGCGCTGCCGGTATCTACCAGATCATCCCCAAAGCACACCACCACCGCTTCATCATTGTTGTCGAGGAATGGCAGCGCCTGTAGCACCGCATGCCCACTCCCCAGCGGTTCCTCCTGCACCGCAAAGTGATACTCCGCCATAGTATGCGTCCGCTGTACTTTCTCCAGCAGCTGCTGCTTTCCCTTTGCCGCCAGCTGCTGCTCGAGGAAGGGATCGGGGGTGAAGTGCGCCTCAATGGCCCCCTTACGCCCCGGGTGCGTGACAAAGATGATTTTTTCTATCCCCGCGGTCACCAGCTCCTCCACTATCCGCTCCAGCACCGGCATATCAAAGACATGCAGCAGCTCCTTCGGTACCGCTTTCGTGGCCGGCAAGAGCCGCGTTCCCATCCCCGCCACCGGTACTATTGCTGTCCGTATCATCGAAAAAAACAGAAGAAAACCGACACCCCCAGCCTAGGGGCCAGACCGAGTTGGTCAATGCTTGACGATAAAGAAAATATGATATATATATATATATGATGTTCTTTTATAGCGCAATTCCAAATAATATTGTATTGTATAAAATTTTAAAAATAGAAAAATATGAAAATCAACATAAAGGCTTAACCCCATAATTTCGTCCTTCACCGACCTCTCTAATTCATTCAGGGGCGAATGCTTTAATTCATTTATTAAAGTCTTAGATACAAATTCATTTACGATAATATGAGTCACTCCATCCATAAGTACATTTAAATTAATTGAATACGGTGATTTCTTCGTACATGCGACAGATGAGTAAGAAATTCCATTTTGGTTTCTAAAGTTTATCCCATATTGATACCTATAGACAGTTTTTTGTGACTTGTTGATTTTGTAGCTTTTGAATGTATTGAAATGAATACAATCGTGGAGATAATTTCTACATAGTTCATATATAATCAATTTCCTATTTGGTATTTTATTCACATCTAATACTGTTGAAAAACCATATTGCTCAAAAGACTTATATCCTCCAACAGGACTCCCATAAAAACCTCCTATATTTATTGGGGTGTTTACCATATATCTTTCAAATGGTATTGGAGTAAATTTTAAATTCCATTCTTGAAAAAAATAGTCTGTAAATGATAAAACCAAATTTGTAAAATCATTTTTTACCGAATACTCTAATGTTTCCAAATAGTTTAGAAGTGAATTATTAATTTCACATTTTCTCTTGCTTTTTAGAAATTTTTTAATAAGCTCTATCTCGACAGACGTGCCGATATATTTTTCATTGTTGATGTAAGATACTACCACGAGAAAGATTTTTCTTTATTACCAAGGTATTCCAAAATTCTTCTTTTAGTTCCAGGTGAAATATTATCTGGCAACTTATTCAAATTAAAGATTCTTGCTTCGTCAACCTCAATGAAATCTGATTTCGTTTTTATCTCGTTAGAAATAAATGCCACAAAGACCGTTATGTAATCGCACTTAAATTCGAAGTTATTAAAGTAAGTGCTAAATACTTCAAGACTCTGATATTCTACATCGCCAATTTCTTCTTTTATCTCTCTTTTAACTGCTTTTTCTAATGACTCACCTTTTTTTACTTTACCCCCAGGTAAATAAAATTTATTTGAGTAATTATGTAGAATTAGATAAATTTTTTTGTCTTTTGTAAGTAATAGCGCACGCACACCAATTGTAGTTGGTCTTAGTAATCTCCAATATAGTCTCCGAATAAACATTATTGGTTTAAGTAGTTTTTTGATTATTGCCTTCATTTCAAATTGGTAGATTAATAATTCCTAATTTTGCTAAGTACAAGCCATTGTAGTATTTAACCTCTTCAAGTGTAAAACTCTCAAGATTTAAGTCACTATTTACATCACCTTTGACTTCAAAGTGAATAGTGAATATGGTTTTTTCTATCAAAAAAAGTAGAGTGTTTTATCTTGCCATTTTCTGATACGTTACGAGATTTCCCAATTTTAGTGCCTTTTAATACTTGTGAACCATCAATTCCTATGTCAAAATGAAAATGAAACTAGTAATTATTTTTGCAATGCTAGTGCTGAGTATCAGCCAAGCTAGCGCACAAATTTCTCAAACAGACAGCCTCAACTGGCATCTCCAACAGGTACAACTCCAGGAGGCCATGGGGATCGACGGGTATCGCATCTCTAATAATGTGATGCTCACTCATAACCCCACCCTGCTTGTAAACCTCAAAACAAGATGGAAGACCCCTCACGGGAGTTTCACCCTCTTGGGCACCAGAGCCCAAGTACTCGGGAAACCAGCTGAGAGTGACTACAGCATAGGGAGCCAATACAATACCCATCTAAGAAATGTAGGAGTATCAGCAGGTATCCAATGGGTGACCGGTAATGTGGGAGGAGACTATGACTTTCTCTCTTTCATGATTACACTCACCAGGACACTAAAAGACACCCTATCCCTGGGAGGATTTCCCCTCTTGTACAACGTGAAATTCCTAGGAAGTGGCGTTTACTACAGTCATCAGATAAGGTACCCGCACCAGAAACGCCTCATGCTCAGCTGGGTAGCCACCAGAGTCATGGGGCCTCTGCAACTCTCCCTCAATAATGGATACTACCGTCTATGGGCTGATGGAAAATCCCCGGCAAAAACCTGGGGCGAGCTGCGCCTACGATGTACCACCGGCAAGCTCCCCTTCTTTATAGAATGGACACGCTCCTTCCCCATAAGTGGGGGGAGTAAAGCAACCACCAACACTCTCATAGGGGTACACTTCACCCCCTACAAAATGTAGCGCTACAGAAGACACAGAGCCTTATTTCCCTCGGAATAAGGCTCTTAAGTACATCACCACAGAAAAAACGTGACGACCAGCCAATACGCCGTATCCTCACCCCATGACCGCCATATGTCTCAACGGCAAGTCCCTCCAGCAGCAGTGCCTCGCCCAGCTGCAATCCCGGGTAGCTGCTCTCCAGTCTCAGAGCATTACCCCAGCCTTTGGGCTGCTCCAGGTGGGTGACGACCCCGCCTCCACGCTCTACACCCGGCTGAAGCGAGAGGCGGCAGCGCGGCTCGGCATACAGGTAGACTACCAGCACCATCACACCGACCTCCCCCGCATACTCGCCCAGCTACAGCAGTGGAATAGCGATCCGCTCCTCCACGGCATCATGGTGCAGCTCCCGCTCCCCTCTTCGCTCCCCACGCATACAGTACTGGAGCGCATCGCCCCAGAGAAGGATATCGACGGTTGTACCAGCCAGCAACTCGGCTGGCTCTCTACCAGGGACCCCCGGGCCATGCTCAGCGCCACCCCCGCAGGAGTCCTCCAGCTCCTCCAGCACTACGAGATCCCTCTCCAGGGGCAGCACGTCTGCATTATCTCAGACAGCCGGCTCATCGGGCGGCCCCTCTCGCTCGCCCTGCTCAATGCCGGAGCCACCATCACCATCTGCCATGCAGCCACAGTGGCGCTCTCCTCACACACTCGCATGGCAGATATTGTCTGCACCGCGGTGGGCAAGCCAGGGCTGCTCACGGCTGCTATGCTCCGCCCGGGTGCCGTGGTGGTCGATATCGGCATCAGCCCCACTGCAGCCGGTACTGTAGTGGGAGACAGTGTGCAAGACGAGGCCTTCCTCGCTACCTGCAGCACCTACACCCCGGTACCCGGTGGCGTGGGGCCCATGACCATCGCATCCCTCCTGCAGAACGTCATACACGCGGCCGAGGAAAGCCAAATCTCTTAGCGGTGTGCCGGGTAACTATCCAGCCGCACAGCCTCAAAGACATGCCGGAGCGAGAGATCTGTGGTATCACAAGTAAAGAGCACCATGTCAGCCCGCCCACTGTCAAAGCTCTCCAGCACGCGCACCTCCTCAGCGCTGATGACCTCATGCTGGGTGACCTGATACAGGTGGGTAATGCCATCAATGGTGATCTCAAAGGTATCGTCGGGGTGGAGGCCCTTGATGAGCCTGGTGAAGGCATAGCGCGCAGGAGCATAGGCCGGGTTGCTGAAGGAGTGGCCAAAGAGCACGATCTTCCCGCGGTTACCGGGCTGCTTATACTGGTAGAATACCGCGCCCTCATCCAGCGCCTTCTTCCAGATGCTCGGCTCACTGATAAGCCCGCGGCGCACCGGAAGAGCCTCTATCTCCAGAGAAGGGATAGTCAGCGTGAGCGCGTCAAAGTAAGTCTGCAGGCCAGCATTGCGCAGCTCTAGCAGCCGGTAGAAGAGCGTGAAGAACTGCCCACGACTGAGCACTGACTCATACGTGGCCTCAGGGAGGAGCTCGTCGGTGAGGACTCCCCGCGCACGGAGAGACTGGAGTGCTCCCTCCGCCCAGTGGCTCCCGGTGGCCGTCTGCTGTGGGGTGATGCCAAAGACACGACTGAGCACTACCGCCGCCTGAGAGAGCGTAAGGGAATCCTCTGGCCCAAAGCTCCCATTCCCATAACCCTGCATAAGGCCATGCTCAGCGGCGTAGTGCATATAGGGCAACGCCCAGTGGCCGTCGGGCACATCAGTATAGGAGCTGGAGAGAGACAGCGGTATAGACTCATCGGCCTGCTTAAACCCTAGCGCTATGAGCTTCACGGCCTCCGCACGAGTGATAGCATCGCTCAGGCGTATGGCGCGGTCTGCATTCGGCTGGATGTAGCCCTGGTTAGTGAGTTCTATAGCCGGGAGGTAGGCGGCGTCTGTGGGGAGAGCGTCGGTGAAGCGAGAGGCTGCCAGGGCTTCTTGGAGGATCCCTCCGGTCTGGGGGATCATCTCCACCCGCTCCAGGTCATTAGTGACCGGGGCATGCGTGATGAGCACCTGCCGCGTAGTAGGCTTGGGGTAGAGGAAGAGGTCTGGTTCCTTCGGGTCCTCTTGCTCTACCACTACTGTGGGAGTCGTGGGCACGGCTGCTGGCGGGGTACTGTAGCGGATCACATACGGCGTAGACGGCACGGTCCCCGGGGTGGTGGGGGGCAGAGTGCCTTCCTCGGGGACGACGAGCACGCTGGCGCTGCCCTGTGTCTCTCTGCCGGTGTCGTCCCGTACGGTGGCGGTATTCGTCACCAGGCCACTCAGCGCGGCCATCTGCACCGTGAAGCGCAGCGTCAGCTGCTCCTCCACCGCCAGGCTGGGCCAGGCAAGCGTAACGGCGGTACTGCTGGTGTGGTTATAGTCAGCCGCATCGGCATCTGCGGCATCGGTAAGCGGGTGATCGTCTAGCAAGAGCGTCCCGGGTACGTAGCGCATGGTATCGGGCAGGGGGTCAGTGAGCAGGACATTGCTGGCAGGGGCATTCCCGGTATTCTGCACCGTGACGGTATAGGTGACCAGATCACCGGGGTGCACAGGGCCGCTGGGGAAGGCACTCTTCACAATGCTGAGCTCTGGCTGCTCGACAGTAGTGGTGGTGCTGTCTTCCCCTCCAGGGCCATCAGGCGTGGTCGCGGTGAAGGCATTCGTAATGGGCTGATGCGGGAGAGCATTCTCTACGACAGTCACGGTGTACTCGAAGATACGCGTGTTCTCGGGTGCTTCTGCCAGAGGCGCCAGCGTAAAGCCCCGCAGTTGCACCAGGCCGTTGTCATACTCTCCACCGGTGGAGGTATTACTCTCGTCTACCACCGTGGCGTCTGGGCCAATAACCCAGGTGAAGTGCTCGGTCTGTGCGGGGATGGAGTCGCTCACCAGCACGTCACGCGCGGGGACATTCCCGGTATTGACCACCTCCAGGCGGTAGCGCAGAGTGTCACCGGGCTGCACCAGGCCACCGTTGACGTCTATAACGGTCTTGAGCGACGTCCGTAGGTCTGCCCGAGTAAGCGTGATGGTGGCGCTGTCTTGCGTGCGGTAGTCGTTCTCGGCCCCACCACCAAGCGCGGTATCCCCCGTACGCTCGGTAGAGAGGGGATTCCCAGGGATACGCTCTCCGGGCGCCCCTGGCTGAGACGTATATGGCAGGTCTACTGGCACGGTAATACTCTGGCCAGCGGTGACGGTTGCCCCTACCGTAGCGGTAAAGGTGAAGGTATAGGGGTTAGCAGTGGTGTAGAGAGGCGGGAAGTCCTCCAGCTGCCACTGCACGTGTGGGAGGCCCGTGGTGATCTCGGTAGGGGGGCGGTGGCCATTCACGAGTGTGAGATCACCATTATAGGTAAGCTCGGGAGGGAAGAGCGTCCAGAGGTCGAGGTCAAAGGCCTCGTCAGCGCTATGGGTGCCCGTACTGGCTATAGTCACGGTATAGAGCACCGTAGACCCCCCGGTATAGCTGGGGGTGATGTGAATGCTGAGCTGCGGCTCGTGTACGGTCACCACCGGGGCAAGTACGGGCCCCACCACCGTACCGGCAAAGTTCACCGTGGCGGCATTCTGGTGCGTGGTGCCTTCGGCGTTGTCGGCGGTGTTCATCACCAGCGCGTCAAAATCCACCCACAGGTACTCCTCACTACTGGGGTCGGTGTCAGTGTTTTCTATCCGCCCCAGGAGCAGCTCGAGCGTCTGGCTCTCGCCGGTAGTGATGCCCTCAGACGCCGGGGTAATGGCGTCCCAGTCGGTCACGCTGGCGCTGTATTGCACGCTGGGGCTGGTGCCAATGCGCAGCGTACCGGGGAGGTATGCCAGCCCTGCCGGGAGCGTATCGGTCAGGCTCACGGGGTCGAGCACTCCCTCCTGCACCTGCAGGCGTATGGTGTAGGGGATGGTATCGCCAATGCGTTTCTCGGTGTCGTCGTCGCGCAGGTCCTTGGTCACGCTACTGTCAAAGGGAACGGTGATCACCGCATCATCACTGGTGGTGAAGGTCATCCCCGGTGCGGGGCGTGCTGCAGCGTCAAGAGGACCGGGGAGCGCCTGGTACTGTAGCGTGGCGGTATTCTGCTGGTTGCTGGCGGGGGTGACGCTGGTGTCCAGCTCGGCCAAGAACTGCAGGGTGATCTGCTCCCCCGGTAAGAGCCGCGCAAAGGCATCATTGTTCGTGGTGCTGACGTCCCAGAGGAAGCGCTGCTCCGCACGGTCATAGAAGGGCGCGGTGTCCTCAGGGGCGTCATCAGCAACGCCATTACCGGTCTCGTCTCGCCCATCACTGGCAAAGCTCTCTACTGCATGGAGTACCGGTGTGAGGGGGTCGGTAAGGGTGAGATCATAGGCAGGGGCATTGCCGATATTCGTCACCGTGAGGGTATAGGTGACGTCCTCCCCTGGCAGGGCAAGGAGGGGGCTGGCGGTCTTCTCCAGCCGGAGGGTGGGGATAAGAGGCTCCACCACAGCGCTAGCGGTATAGGGAGGGTGAGGGTTCTCGCTATACGTGGCGGTGACGGTGTTGGTGAGCGCTCGCCCAGCTGGCACGCCCTCCACGGGCAAGAGCCGCGCGGTAACGCTAAGCAGGAGCGTCTCGGTGTCGTCATCAGCTACGTCATTACGCACAGTCCCCAGCGCAAAGATCACTCGGTCAAGCGTGCCATCGCCATTGCTGTCCTCCAGCGTGGGGGCAGTCATGGTGTGGGTGATGCCATCAGTAGAGACGATTTCTCCGCCCAGCGCCTCTAAGAAGGGGGGCAGGGTATCCACCACCGTGAAGGCCGTCATGGTGCTCTCTGGCACCGTAATAGGAATATGATACGTCACCTCCTCCCCCAGAGCGAGGTCTGTGAGTGTGGGGGTATAGGCACTGGTGCCGGTGTCACCATTACTGGTATTGGCAACGTACTTCTCGATGGTGA
This sequence comes from Candidatus Peribacteria bacterium, assembly GCA_020632335.1. Classification (GTDB taxonomy): domain Bacteria; phylum Patescibacteriota; class Gracilibacteria; order UBA4473; family UBA4473; genus JACKFV01. Next base: position 489,271 of record JACKFV010000001.1, on the reverse strand, counting down.
TCGGCTCTATCGTAAAGTTATGGTGGTCACTCACGCTGATGGTACGGGCGTCGGGGCTGTCTTCTGGCAGCGTGGTGGCCGTCAGCGTCGCGGTATTCGTCACCTGCGTAGCGGGCCGCACCTCCGCCGTGAACTGCGCATAGAAAGCAATGGTAATAGGAGCATCGCTCTTCTTATACTGCGTGAAGGCGGGATTGTCGGTGGTGGAGTCATTAAAGGTGAGCGTTTGCGTCCCCGGATCAAAGAAAGCCGCTGCAGCCTCATCGGCTTCGTCTATAGCGCCATCGCCATCGTTATCCACCCCATCGGTGCCAAAGTCTCCCACCGCACGCATCTCTGGTGGGAGGGCATCTACCAGCTGCAGATGGAAGGCATCTGCCGCAGAGCTGGCATTGTGGTGGTCATAGGTGAGGGTGATGAGGGTGACGTCTCCGGCCTCTACCTCGGTGGTATCCGCGCTTTTCTCCAGCGTCAGCCGCGGCACCACAAACTGCACGTCTTGCGAGTCTTGCTCGGGGCTGGACCACACACCTTTATCGTTCTGGAAGTAAACATACGCGGTATTGCGCAGTGTCATGAGGTTGCGCGTCGCGGGGGTATTGAGCACGGTGGCCACCACGAGGAACTCCAGGTGCGTGTCGGTCGCGCTGGGGTCTTTAATCGCTAGGGGATAGACGATGTCAAAGCGGTCATTATTCCCATCAGCGTTGGTATCTGAGAGGGTGATGGTGGGCTCCTCGGTGAAGATATCCGTAGGGGTCTGGGTCACGCTCTCTACGCGGAAGAAGTCTGGCGCGCTGGCCGGAGAGCTGACGGGCCGCGGCATGATGTCTGCAATGGTGAGGGCATACATGGTGGCAGCGGGCACGGCCACTCGCACGCGGAAGGTCACCTGCTCTCCGATGGCCAAGAAGGGCGTGTCTACCAAGTAAGTGGACTGACCGGTATGCGCCGCGGAGGTAAAGGGCGCGGTTTTCTCTATCTCCAGGTTACGCACGCGGAAGCTTGCCCCAGCCCCAGCGGCACTCTGGCGTTCTGGCAGGGGGCTGACAGACTCCCCAGGGACGGTATCCCACACTACCGTAGCGTTATTATCTATGATCTCATTAGGCACCACGCTCTGGTCTATCACGGCCCGGTAGGCCAGGCGGCGGGTACTCCCCATGGGCCAGTGCTGGAAGAGCGCATCGCTCACGGTGGTCTGGTCCCAACGGAACGCACGAGTCGTGGCATCATAGAAGCTCCCGGCTACTTCGTCTGGGTCGGCGGCATCCAGCAGTCCATCACCGTCGTTATCTATCCCGTCATTTGCAAAATCAGCGTCGATAATAAAGCGCTCCGGCACCATAGGTATGCCGGTACTGGGGTCAACGATCCCATTGGTGATGCGGACGTCAAAGGCATCAGCAGAGCTGCGGCTGGTGTGCTGCACCGTGCTGGTGATGGTGACGGTGTCCCCTCCCTCTCCCATAGCTGGCGTGATCGTCTGGGTGATGGCCAGCTCGGGCTCCACAATATTCACGGTGGTGCTTACGGGGCCGATGCTCTGCCCCAGTGACCCATACTCAAGCGTAGCCTCGTTGGTCCGCAGGGTGGAGTAGTTGGGCAGACCGTTATTGCTGGGCATATCCAGCACTACAACCTCATACTCCATACAGAAGGTATTGGTGTCGGGGTCGCCATCAGGCGTCACAGAGATATTACTATTAAACTCCACTCGCAGCGGCTCGCCAGACCCAGCAATGCCGGTAGTCCCCAGTGGGGAGGTCACCTGGTGCGAGGGCACAATGGGGAAGGGGGGCGTCCCGGGGACCTTCAGTGGTGGAATACTCCCCACAAAGGGCTTGGCACCACAGGTGGTATTAAAGAGAACTCCCGTAGGCTTGTAGTACGCCATACCGTCAGGGATGTAGTCCACGATGCGCGGGGTGAGGATGTCCCCCTCTGGCGCCGTAAAGCGCAGCTGGTAGCGTATCATCTCGCCTATGGTGGCGTCGCCCAGGGTGCTGTCTGTATGGGCGAGGTCTTGCACGGTGGAGGGCAGCAGACGCTTCTCCATCGTTACCCCTCCCAGAGAGACGGTAGCAAAGTCAGTGTGCTCGCTAGCGCTGGTGATGTAGTTCTGCGGGCTGTTCTCCACCGCCGTGTAGCGCACCAGCGACGCAGCGTTACTCACCACCATGAGGGGCTGGGTAGTGGTCTTGAGCTGCAGGTCATAGCTCAGGAGGAGGATATTCTCCCCCGCAGCGCTCCCCCCACGGTCGGTCTGCTCACTCAGGCCCTCCAGCCGCCCCTCGGTCAGCTGTATCGAGGCATTAGACGCGTCTGCTGTGGCCCCCATGGCCGTGTAGCCAAAGAGCCCCCCAGTGAAGGCTGCCGTACGGTCTACCGCTGCACCGCTCAGCACACGGATATTGACATCTGTCTCGTCGAGTGGGATCTCTTGCATCGCGGAGAGACTGTCGCTCAGCGTGATGTTATAGGCCGGCGCCGAGCCCTGATTCTCCACCAGCACCGCGTAGCGCATGCGCGCCCCACCACTGGCACCGGCGACGTTACTGTCTATGGGTACGATGGTGAGGTCTTCCGACACAAAGCCGTCAGAGAAGGCCAGCGGGTTGCTCATGGGGTTGAAGGGCACCGGGCCGCGATTCACCGGGAGGAAAACCGCCCCAGTGTCTGTAGTGGCGATGATGCCCTGCTGCAGCCGTAGCGATGGCATGCTGAGGGTCTGGAGGATACCGGTGGTGTCCGCTCCTACGGCGTTGGTAGCCGCAGCGCTGACCAGCAGCGGAGCCCGATCTATAGCAGGCATATCAGCAATCTGCACGGTATAGAGGAGCTCTAGAGTATTCCCAAGGCTCGTAGTATCCGGCAGAGAAACCAGGGCCGTATTCGCCACGGCGTCTGGCATTAGGAGTGGCAGCGGGAGCGGCTCACCCGTGTGCAGCGTTGCCGGCCCATAGCTCAGCTCCCCCACCGCGGGGACGCTAGAGGCGCTCTCAGCCGTCAGCACACTGGTCCCGGCGCTCGTGAGAGACGCAGCCTCTATAAAGAGTGTAGGGAAGCTCAGGGTTATCTCGGTAGCGGCTATGGGCAAGGACTGCTGTAGGGTGAGGCTATAGGTCACCATGTCTCCCGCACGCAGCGGGTCTGTAGGGCTGGGGTTCTGGGTGAAGACGCCCCCACGCTGCACGGCTCGCACGGTCTGCTGCAGGCTAAGAGCATTCACGGTACTGGTAGGGGGTACGGGGGGCTCGCTACTCGGGGTGAGGCTCAGGAGCAGGGGGCCACTGCTGAGCGCTGGGTCTGCAATAGGGTCATCAGCGGCAGTGGCTCCACGAGCAAAACCGCACGTCACCTGTAGAGAAGAAGAGAGAGGGGTGTCTAAGGGGACTCCTGGAGCAAAGGCCAGAGTGAGGTCGAGCGAGAGAGCCAGGTGCGCCGTGGGCAGCGACCCCTCCGGCAGGAGTACCGCGGCGTACGTCTGCCCAATGGGGACCGCCACAGCTTGCCCGGTGAGCGCGTCTATAACCGTCCCGGTGCTAGAGACCTCCTGCTGAAAGACCGGCAGCGTCTCTCCTCGGTACTGAGTTCCCAGCAGAGTGAGCTCCTGAGGGAGCATCAGAGACACTGTGGGCGCGTAGCCGGTGCTGTCCCCCGTGTTCTCCAGGGTGACCGTTGCCGTGAAGGCCCCCGCAGCACTAGCAGTAATGCTGCTCTCTGTGGTACTACAATCAGGCACCGGCGCCGCAAAGCTCGCCCCGGTGAGCATGCTGACCCCCATAATGCTAACAACGCACAACCCGAATCGAGATACTCCTCTCATGAAAAATATATGAATAACGGTTCTCACCATATGATTTCTGGCTGGTTGTTCAATATTTGTGTCTCTAATTTCTCTATGCAAAATACTCTGTTGTGGTTTTATACCTGTCTTCTGGTGACACACCTATAATGTCTCTTCACAATATATTCCTCTCCGCACAAGGGGCGATAGTTGCTTTTTCACAGATCTGGCTGACAATGCTAGCATGCGTGCATTTTTTGTACTGGCGTCGGCGATGATGGGGTTCCCGCTCTTAGTGGCCGCGCAGGTCATCGACGCGCCGCTCTATGATGATTACTATGCGCATGAGGTGTCCTTTCCCTCCCGAGAGGCTCGTGATGCGGGTACGGTGGCGGTGCTGGAGGGGCCTGGATCACTGGTGCTGGGCTACTCCCAGAGTGCCGAAAACTACCCCAAAATCGCCCTGCAGCCGGGGAGCCAAATAACCACTAGCACTCCCTGGGATGGGGTCTTCCGAGGCTTCCTCCCCGCAGCCAAACCGAAGGCAGACGCGCTGCAGCTCTCTACCGCGCTGGAGCAGACTACCGGAGGATTCCAGTATACAGAGGTACTGCAGAGCTATAGCATAGGCGCGACTGCCCAGAACTGGGAGATCACCCCCGCGCCGCAAGTCGCCTTTGCTACCACCGTGGCGGACGGCCAGCCGCTCTATATAGCCGTACAGCACCAGGGGCAGTGGTACCTGGGCGAGGGCATGCGCTGCACGGTGAGCGAGGGGCTCTGTACGGCGACGCTGCCGTCGACCTTCTCTGCCGTGGCGCTGGTGAAGGCCTACCCGAATATCTGCTCTCTCCCCAGCCGTGTGGCCAATGGGATGGTGGATAATGTGCAGTGTCGGGTCACCTGCAAGTACCGCTATGAGTACCGTGAAGATACGCAGACCTGTGAGAAAACCTCACAGACGGGGGTAGTGTATGAGGCGCTGCCGCTCTTCCAGGCCAAAGAAACCGCTGTACCGACAGGCACCACCAGCGTGGGACGAGGGGCCAAAGACCCCACGGTGAGCTTTGCAGAGAGCTTCTATAAGAAAAAGCAGGCGCTGCTGACACCGAGTACAGCCCCCTCAGATGGCCGGTTTAAGCTGGCCCAGTGGCTAGACCGCACCCACCCTGATGAGATCACCACCGTGCTGGGGGGCAGTGCCAGTACGCCGACGGAGACCCCAGACGATGCCGAAACAGCCGAACTCCCCCCAGCACTACCAGTAGCGGGAAGTGGCGGCCAGTGGCTCATCTTTTTCTTTTTCCTTGCGCTGTGCGGCTATATGCTTACGCTGCAGCGGCGTTCGTAATTTGCTTCTTTATCTCGCTCTCATGAAATACTTTCTTCTCCCCGCACTGGCTATGCTGGCGCTCACCGGTTGCCAGGTAGTGGGCCCTACAGACACAACACCCAGCACCAGTAATGACGCCGCCCTCGAAAAAATCATGGCGCAGCTGGAGGCTATGAATGATAAAATCGCCGAGCTGGAGAAGGCTAAACCTGCCGAACCAACGGCACCTGTTGCCCCCACCATCGACGCTGAGAAGGCGAAAGAGATCCTCGCGCTGAAGGACACCGACTATATACAGGGCGCTGCGGATGCGCCACTGACGCTGATAGAATACTCAGACTTTGAGTGTCCCTTCTGCAAACGCTTCCACGAGACCGTAGGGCAGGTAATGGCGGCCTATGACGGGAAGGTGAACTTTATCTTCCGGCACTTCCCGCTGAGCTTCCACGAGCCCAACGCGACGGAAATGGCCATAGCCGTGGAGTGCGCGGGGGACCAGAAGGGTAGCGAGGGCTTCTACGCTCTAGCAGACGAGTACTACACCCAGGCGGGCATGAATAAAATTGGCCTGCCAGATGGTAAGACGGTCGCAGACCTGGCCGAGGAAGTGGGGCTGGACCGTGCGGCCTTTGAGGCCTGTACAGCAGACGGAGCGGCTACGCGAGAGCTGATCAAAACCAGCATCGCTGAGGCCAGCCAGATAGGCGTGCAGGGGACACCAGGGTCTTTCCTCTTTAACCCCAAGACGGGGGACTTTGTGTCCATCCGTGGGGCGCAGCCGTATGCCAATGTACAGGCGCAGATAGAAGCCATGCTGGGGGACCTCTAGGGGAGTAATAATCGTTATAATAGAAAGCACCTCGGGACCCCGGGGTGTTTTTCGTTGACAGGTTGCTGCGGCCTTCTACTATGAGCGGGCTTCTTTCATACTCCCGGGCGTGTAGCTCAGCTGGTTAGAGCGCGTCTCTGATAAGGACGAGGTCCGAGGTTCAAGTCCTCGCATGCCCACCATTTATGTCATGACAAGCAACTCAATGAATAGAATGGTTCGATTGACATCGGAAATCACTCTTGCTGATTTAGAGAATAAACAAGTTTCTTATGAAAAAGCTTTTTTGTCACAAGTTGAAAAATGGCTGATTAAACCTTGTGAAAGACTTTTAAGTAAGCAAGATACTGATTATCGAATGTCAGTTTTTTCAATATTACTCATGTATTTTGAAACTCATGGTCAGTATTTAGAGGGAAAAACTTCTCAGGGCAAATCTAAAGATTTTTTTATCAAAAGCCTTAGGGAATTTATTGAATTTTTAAGAGGAAATAAACTTTTTGAAGAAGAAATTGAAGATGTATTTTTTGATAATTTTTATAAATTTGCACGTTGTGGATTGTTCCATTCAACCTCAATGAGTAATCATTTTTTGATTGATTGTATTAATTTTTCAGAATTACCTATTTCAAAAAATCCAATCCATGGAGGATTTCTTATTAATGTTGACTCATTTAAAGATGCAATTTGGGATTATGCTAAAAATTATATTGAAAAAGTAGAAAATGATTCACAATTAAAAAAGAATTTTAATTTGATATTTGAAACTCTTATTTTAAAACCGTTAAAAAATTATTCATCATAATTTCTGAATTTGAAGACAAGTATTCTTTCAACTCTTTTATAACCTGACAAAAAACGACATCACACCGTTTAGTTAACCGTTCAATTGCTGTCTTCCCCATGCCCACCATTACCATTTGGTTGACACCCGGGGTCATCGGCCTATAAACGTGGAGGTTTCGTGTTCTTCTGTGGGATCGTAGCTCAGTTGGTTAGAGCGCTGCCCTGTCACGGCAGAGGTCGCGAGTTCGAGTCTCGTCGGTCCCGCCAGCATACACAGAGAAACCCCCAGTGCCCCGTATGGGGTGTTTCGGGTTACTCGTGAGAAAAACTGCACGAGACAAGAGCCACACCAGGGAGTACACCACGTGGCTTTAGATAGTGTTCTGCACGCCCCCTACCCACTTAGATCATGATTTTAGCCGCCAGAGGATGCTCTCGCAGTTTCTCCAGCACTTTGCTCTCTATCTGCCGGATGCGCTCGCGGGTCACGTTAAACTCCCGGCCCACCTCCTCCAGCGTATGAGGAATACCGTCCTCCAGGCCAAAGCGCATCTTGATGATCTTCTGCTCACGAGCGCTGAGGTACTGCAGCAGCTCGTCTATATTGGTCTTGATCATATTCCGGTGCGCACTCTCAAAGGGGCTCACCGTACCCTCATCCTCGATAAAATCTGACATTTTGCTGTCCTCCTCGCTGCCCAGTGGCGCGTCGAGGCTCTGGATGTCCTGGCTGATCTTGAGGATATACTGCACCTTTTTCACGTCCAGTTTCATCTCAGCGGCTATCTCAGCCGGGGTGGCATTGCGCCCCAGCTCCTGCTGTAGCCGCCGCTGGATGTAGCGCAGCTTATTGATGGTCTCCACCATATGCACAGGAATGCGTATGGTGCGGGACTGGTCGGCTATCGCCCGCGTGATAGCCTGGCGGATCCACCATGTGGCGTAGGTAGAGAATTTGAATCCGCGGCGAAAATCAAACTTCTCCACCGCGCGCAGCAGGCCAAAGTTCCCCTCCTGCATGAGATCAAGAAAGGGCAGCCCGCGGTTGATATAGCGCTTGGCCAGACTCACCACCAGCCGCAGATTCGCCTCCGTCAGCGCCTGCTTAGCGCTCAGGTCGCCCATTTCTATCCGCTGGGCCAGCTCTACCTCTTGCTCGGCCGTCAGTAGTGGTATCCGCCCGATCTCATTCAGGTACATGCGGATGGAGTCGTTGGAGATGTCAGAGAGGTCCACAAACGCGCGCTGCTGGTGCTTGCCCTGGTGGCGTTCTTCCTCCTCTTCCTCAGCGGCCAGGTCCTCCTCACTGGGCTCGTCTATAGCCGCAAATTTATCCGCTTTCTCGGCCGGAGCCGCTTCTTTAGGCTGGAGTTTCTCCTTCCAGATCTTCTCCTCCCGCACGTCTATCACCTCCACGCTGAGGTCAAACAGCAGCTCGTAGAGCATGTCGATCATATCCACATTGTCCTCCGTATTGGGGATCACCTCCATGAGTTCTTGCTCGGTGATGAACTTTTGGCCCCGTCCCTTAGCGATGAGTTCCTGCACCTCTGCCGGGAATTCCTCTATGCGGCGCTGGAGCGTGAGGGACTTCTGGCGGATATCAGCCATGCGGAGTGGTGGTAAAAACAGGCCTACTATACGCAGAGGAGCGGCTGGTGTAAAGTTTTGCCCTGCTTTCCTTGCCTCGCCGTGGCCGAACCCTAGAGTAGATTCATGCGCTTTCTCTGGAGCATCCTACTCCTGCTAGTGGCCAACGCGGGCGTGCTGTGGGCCTGCAGTACAGTACTCTTCCCCGAGCTCTTCGCTGTGGTGCCGGCCACACTGCAGGGCTATCTCATCACCGCAGGGATCTTCATCATCCTGCACTACACCCTCTATCCGCTGCTGCGGGTGGTCTTTGGCGCGCTCAGTCTCTTCCTCCTGGGGCTCACATCCTTCCTGGTGCATGGGGTGATGCTATGGGTGCAGGCGGTGGGCATGAGCTACTTCTCACTCGGGGCTGCACTGGAGGTACAGGCCTGGTGGCTCTACCTGGTGGTGGGGGTGCTACTGGCGCTGGTGAATATGGTGGTGCACTGGTTCACTGACTAGCCAGCACTAGGCTCCGTGGCACTTCTTAAACTTCAGGCCACTGCCACAGGGGCAGGGGTCATTACGGCTGATAGTTTTCTTCCAGAGGGCTAGCATGCCCGCGGGCACCTCCCGTACTACCGGCTGCGGTGCCAGCGTCTCCTCCCCGAGGCTGTACTCAGCGGTGTCCTCCAGCGCGTGCTCTATAGCCGCCTCATTCGTCTCCAGGGGCTGCGCAGGGGCCATCGGCGCAGGGGTCACCTGCTGGAACTGCACCCGCAGGAGATTACGCACACTCGTCGCGCGGACATTCTGCAGCAGCTGCACAAAGGTCTCATAGGCCTCGCGCTTGTACTCCATCACGGGGTCCTTCTGCGCATAGCCGCTCAGCGCCACCCGGTCTCGCAGGCCCGCCATGCTGTTGATGTGCTCCAGCCAGAGCTCATCTGTACTCCGGAGAATGAGCCACTTGGCCACCTTGTCCACCTCCGCGGGGGGGTACTCGGCCTGCTTCTCGGCCCAGCTATCGTGCAGGTACTGGGTGACGAACTCCTGCACATCGTCCGCGTAGACCAGCTGCTCCAGGTCACTGAGGGAGCGCTGCAGCGGGTAAAGGGTATGGAGCGTCTGCGCCAGCTCCTGCGTGTCCCAGGTGTCGGCTCGCTCTGCGGTGGGGGCATGCGCCCGGGTAAGGTCCTCGCTGTAGCGGGTGAGCATCTGCGTGATTTCCTCCAGCACGCTCTCACTACTGAGCATCTTGCGCCGCTCGGCATAGACCTTCTCCCGGTGGATATTCATCACGTCATCGTACTGCACCAGGTGCTTGCGCGCGTCGAAGTGGTGGCCCTCAATGCGCTTTTGCGCGCTCTCTATGCTGCGGCTGAGCATGCGGTGCTCCATGGCCTCGTCCTCGGGCATCTGGAATCGCTCCATCATCGCCGCCATACGGTCACCCCCAAAGCGCCGCATGAGCTCGTCAGTCATACTCACATAGAACTGGCTGAACCCCGGGTCACCCTGCCGGCCACTCCGGCCACGCAGCTGGTTATCTATACGGCGGCTCTCGTGGCGCTCAGTGCCCAGTACCGCTAGCCCCCCCAGCGCACGCACCTCCTCACGGATCTTAATATCCGTCCCACGACCGGCCATATTCGTAGCGATGGTCACCGCGCCCCGCTTGCCTGCCTCGGCCACTATCTCGCTCTCGCGTTCGTGCTGCTTAGCATTCAGCACCGTGTGGGGGATGCGCATCTGCTGCAGCAGAGCGCTCAGATACTCCGATTTCTCGATGCTCACCGTGCCCACCAGCACCGGCTGGCCTTTCTCGTGCAGGGCCTGGACCTCCCGCGCCACAGCGGTGAATTTGCCACGCTCATTCTTGAAGATTTTGTCGGGCAGATCCTCCCGAGCGATGGGCTTATTAGTGGGGATAACGAGGGTATCCAGCCCGTAAATCTTCGCGAATTCCTCGGCCTCGGTCTCGGCGGTACCCGTCATACCGCTCAGTTTCTCGTAGAGGCGGAAGTAATTCTGGAAGGTAATGGTAGCCAGCGTCTTGCTCTCCCGCTGTATGGGTACGCCCTCTTTGGCCTCCAGTGCCTGGTGCAGCCCATCGCCAAAGCGCCGCCCGTGGCTGAGCCGCCCGGTGAACTGATCCACGATGATCACCTCCCCATCACGCACGATGTAGTCCTTCTCTCGCTCCATGATGACATTGGCCTTCAGCGCATTCTCGATGTGATGCACCTCGTCGAATCCCGCCTCAGTGTAGATATTCTCTATGCCAAGAACCCGCTCCAGCTTGGCAATACCCGCTTCGCTCAGTGCGGCTACCTTCTGCTTGTGGTCGATGTTATAGTCCTCGTTCTCTCGGAGGGAGGTAATGAGACTCGCGTAGCGCTTATATTTCTCAGTACCTTCAGCCGCCGGAGAGCTGATGATGAGCGGCGTACGGGACTCGTCAATGAGGATACTGTCCACCTCGTCCACAATGGCATAGTGCAGGCCACGCTGCACCATGCGGTCCACACTCTGGGCCATGTTGTCGCGCAGGTAGTCAAAGCCAAACTGGTTGTTCGTCCCATAGGTGACGTCGCACTTATAGGCCACTTGCCGGTCCTCAGGCGTGGTGTCGCTCAGCACGCAGCCTACCGTCAGCCCACAGGCCTCATAGAGCGGACGCATCCACTCCATGTCTCGCACAGCCAAGTAGTCATTCACGGTCACTACATGCACGCCTTTGCCCGTCAGCGCGTTCAAGATAACCGGCAGCGTACAGACCAGCGTCTTCCCTTCCCCGGTGCGCATCTCGGCTATTTTGCCCTCGTGCAGCACCATACCGCCGATGAGCTGGACATCATAAGGGATCATATTCCACTGCTCCTCCTTCCCGCGGACGTCATAGGCGTAGTGCTGCTCAGCCAGATGGCGCGCCACACAGCGTATCGCCGCAAAGACCCGGTGAGTAAAGTCCCGCTCTTCTACCGTCTCGGGGCGGGCGACGCAGGTCTCCTTCCATCGCAGAAACTGCTCCTGCAGCTGGTCAAGCGTGAGGGCGCTGTAGTGCTCCTCCGCGGCATGTATGGCCGGCAGGCGCTTCTGGAGCTTCTGGAGTTCTCGGTCGTTGTAGCTCCCAAAGAGGCGGTCAAAGTACTGTTGGAGTCCCATAGCGTAGTGGCAATACCTCCATCTATAGCCACCCAGCTCACCATGGCAAGCGATACCCAGCGGTATACTTTGGGTACCCATTTGATGCCATGAAGCCTCTGAACAGACACCAACGACTCTTTTGCCACCACTTTGTAACGACCGAATACGGTAACGCCACCCGTGCCTACATGGCCGCGTACGAGAAAACCGAAGACCAGTACATCGGCGCGAAAAAGTCCGCGCACCGCCTGCTGCAGAACCCCGACGTGCTGGCCTACATCCAGGAGCTACTAGCACTGGATGACCGCGGCAAGCTGCTGGCGGAGATGCACCTGATGAAACTGGTCTATGACGATTCCGACCCCAAGATGCAGCTGCAGTCGCTCAAGCTGTACTTTGACCTCCAGCACAAGGCCGATAAAGACACCCCCGCCAATGAGAAAAGCGAACAGAGTGACTCGCAGCGAGTGTGGCTGCAGCAACGGATTCTCCTCCGGCAGCAGCTACTGGAGGGCTCTGCGGCGGCTACTGGCCAGAAGGAGGAAGAGCACCAGCCCCGTGGTGGTGCTGAGGAAGACCCCACTGATGAGCACCGCCCCCAGGAGGAGGACTGTCCAGAGGTACTGGCTGCCGGTACGCTGCGCCCATAGCCCCGCACCGCACCACCCCACCAGCACCGCCATGCCCACAATGCCGCCCTCAAAAGTCATGACGTCTATACTACTGAGCGCCTGTGGGACGTAGGTACCCAGCCCATGCCCCAGCAGCAGTGTGGGGACGTCAAGCACGCTCGGGCCGCTCGGGGTGAGGGACCAGCTCATCACCCCCTGCCAGCTGTACCAGAGCAGCAGAAACAGCATATACCCCGCCAGTAGCAGGATGTCCCGACGCTCTGGCTCACTAAAGCGGCGGTCACTCCACAGGCCGCTGCTCATGTAGGCCAGCAGCACCAGCAGCCCAAACGGCCCATTGCCCGACTGCACCGTGCCCCACAGCAGCAAAAGCAGCAGCACAAAGCTCTGCGAGTGAAAACGCGAAAAAAGTATCCCCACGGCCATGAATCCACAGAAGATACTCAGCAGCTCAGTGCTGATGCCCCACCCCGGGAAGACCACCGAGAGCAGCAACCCCAGTACCGCGCCGCCCGTCAGCACGCTCTGCCCAGCAGCATCACTGGGGAGCAGCGCCTCGGGCAATAGTAACGCTAGACTCCCCACCAGCCACACACTCCACCAGGTGAGCGAGAGCTCGTAGAAGGCCCCGCTGAAGCTCGTCACCAGTGCCAACCCCAGCGCCGAGGCAAACCACCAGAGCATCTGCCCGTACTGCAGCGAGAGCTGCCCCCGTAGCCCCTGCACCACCAGCAGCGCCAGCACCGGGGTGATGCTGAGCGGGAGGAGTAGGCCCTCGTCTTGCCATACCACCGGCACCCAGACCATCAGCGGCACTGCCCACTGCAAGTACTGCGCTATGCGGGCAAGTAGCTGGCTCTTTTGCCAGATGGTTGCAGATGGGGTAGCGGGCGACTCTTCTCTCGCCGCCAGTTGCAAGTCCAGATGCATAGCGCTAGCATAAACAGTGCTCGAGATCCTTCTAGTGATGAGGCTGCAAGTCCGCTTGACAAGAATACAGCATCATGAGCATCTAGCTCGCAGAGGGAGTAAAGGGAGCGAAGAATCCGCTCAAGATGGCCTGTAATCCGCCGAATACCCACATGATGGAGAGCAGACTAATGAGCAACCCCACCACCTGTATGGCCGTGATGGTGGAGCCAAAATAACGCTCAGCCCAGGCGCTGCCACCGGTGAATTGCTCGATGGCGTTGGCCTTCCAGATGATAATGACCCCGAGTAGTATCCCCAGCCAAGCCAGCATAGTAAGCATTATTACTGCCCCAGTATGCGCGTAATGCCCCAGCGTGGCAAGTCTTTTATCCCTCACGCATACGCTGCTGCAGCGTGGCAAGAGCCTGCTCCAGGGCGCTCAGGCGGTCTTCTATGCTCCGTGGCTGCCCGGGGAGGGGGCGTACGGTAGTGCGCTGTGGGGGCAGCGTAGCCTGCTCCTCCGCGGTGCGGACGTCAGCAAAACTCAGCAGAATGATGTCTAGCGCGGCACTCCCGGGCGCGGTATTCTCCCAGGTGAAGACGAGAAAGAGCTCCTGCAGACCTGCCGTCTGCGTCTCTATCTCCAGGCGGTTTGCCCCCGTGTGCAACGGCTGCGCGGCATATACCTGCCCCGCGGCGTCCTCTACCCGGAGCGACAGGGCATGCGCAGCCGTGACCCCAGAGGCCATAACCTCCAGCGACGTGAAACCCTGGTGCGGGTAGATACTAAACGGCCCCAGGGCCTCGGTGGCCTGTGGGAGAGCCGTTACCAGAGAAGCGTAGTCCAGCTGCGTCTCTTGCAAGTCTGCGGCAGACCGCGTAGGCGTGGGGAAATTCTCTCGCTCCGTGAAGTTCTCCCAGAACACATATTGTCCGCTCTGGAGCGCCCTTCCCGCACTGGCGCCATCATCCCGCAGCACGGGCGTCACTCCGTCGGCCGCAGCATAGGGGACGTCTCTCAGGGTATGGATGAGACTGGCGGTATAGTGCCCCACCGGCATCACCCCACGTGCCAGGCTGACCCCAGCGATGACGAGCAGTCCGGCAAGGGAGAATAGCGGGAGCATATGGCGTCTCATAAACGCCTTCATCGTACGCGAAGGAAGTGGCGGCATCAGCCCATGGTATCACAGACTCTTCATCTGCCTCAAGCTAAAGTGACGCAAAATGAGGGCTAATCCTGGAAGATATTGGTCCCGATGGCACGCTCGACAATCTCATTGATGCGCTGCACCCCGTATGGCGTCTTGCCTTTTTGCTCGCCTGTAGGCACGGGGATGACCGCCGGGAGTGACCGCTTGGCCATCTTATCGCGGATCTGGTCCGAGAGTTTTTGGAAGAGCTGCTCCTCCACAAAGCACACCGCGTAGTACTCCGTGTCTCCCTCCTGGGCCGTGCGCATCATGTGGTGCAGTGTCTCTTCGGCCTCCGCCACGGTACTCACGGCAAAGGGTACCGCCCCCACCGCGCGATAGAGCAGCACCGTACTGGGGGATCCGATGACAGCCAGCGAGTAGGTTTTGTCCATTAAGAAACGGTATCAAGAAGCGTGTAGATGTCCTCGCTCGCCATGCCCTGGAATTTGGCCAGCATAATAGCCCGAATAAGCCGGCTATTGCGCAGGCGTTTCTCGAAGTACCACAGCGGGATAATCGCCCCGCCAATGGCCCCCTGGTCAGCCTCATGAAGGGTCTGCATATAGCGCGCGTCGGTAGCTCTGTCCAGCTGCTGCGCCTGTTCATAGGGGCTGAGCATCGCCCAGGACTCCAGCGCGTCTGCGTAACCCGCCCGCTCTAGGAGGAGCTGGAGCTGCTGTGGCGTCTCACACTGGAGGTAAAGAGAGCGGTCTTTCGTGGGGAGGATCTCCCGCCCCTCTGGTGCCCGGTGCCGCAGCAAGACACTCCGGGCCGTCACTCGCAACTGATAAGACGTCACCAGCAGGGCATAGACCTCCCGCAACGTGGCATCCCCAGACCGCTTGGCCAGCTGCTGTAGCAATGCAAAGTAGGCCTGCTCCAGCGCAAGCTCAGCGTCGTAAAAGCTCTCATACCCACCCCGCAGTGCCCGGCGCACCACCGCATGCCAGGGCTTGGGGAGTTTCTGCTCCTCATCCCCAGTCGTGATAATCTCCAGAAGCTCTGCCGGGGTATAGCTGCCGAAGAAAAGGTAGCCCTCCTGCGTCTGGCTCTGCAGCACGGGCAGGGCAGGGTTTCCCTCCACCAGCACCTCTTTCAGCGCACGCTTGAGGTTATTAAGGTCATACTGCAGCCAAAAAAACGCAATGCTGTGTCGCCCCGTAGCGCCCTCTTCTATGAACCGTTTGGTCTCCTGGAGGCCCTGCTCCAGCACCTGGTCAAAGTCTGTAGCCTTCAGGTCAGCGTCGATAAACTGTGCGTACTGCAGCTCCGTCAACACCCCAAAAGCCTTCTCAGGCGTAGACGCGGCAATCATACGGTCCAGCTGCTGCCGGCTGAACATCTTGCCCTCCAGAGCGCGTATCTGACCGCTGAGGAAATAGAAGTCACTCATGGCTAAAAATTGGAGGCAATCTGCATGGTCAGCGCTTCTCGCCAGGTGTCGTACACCAGCGTGCGCAGGCTCTGGTCTATCTCCACCCCCTCGCCCTTATAGATGAAGCCGCCCTGGAGGCTTTTGACTACCGTGATCAGTGAGCCCTTAGGCACGAGAGGCTCCATAAGCCGTTCGTGCTTTTCGCTCACCAGGAAGGTACCCTTCTGAATGCTCGGGTCGGCCAGTCGCTTGGTGATAAAGGCGGTGTACGCGGCGTCGTCCAGCCCCACCATATGGGCATAGAAAGCGTCGAGCACCTGCGCCACCACAGCCTGTTTGGCGGCCAGCGTCGCGTGCTTTTCTATCTGCTGCAGGCGTGACTGCTGACGCTTGCTCGCCTCGGCAGTGGCCTTTTCTTGCTTCGCGGCCCATACAGCGGCAGACTCTGACAGGGCGAGTTTGGCACTGGCCTGCAGCTCTGCGATGCGCTCATCGGCCTTGATGGCGATGCTCTGGGCCTCGCGCTCGGCATCGGCCTGGATCTGGTGTTCTATTGCGGTGAGTCCCATAGTACAGAAATGAAAAGAGGTGACGAGCGCCACCTCCTCGGAAAACTTCTTGGATAGCGTGGCGCCACAAAGAGAAAAGCTCTACACAGCGTAGATGAGCAGCACCGCAACGATCAGCGCCAAGATGGCGTAGGTTTCGTTCAGCGCGGCCAGGGTGGTCAGCCGCCCACCGATGCTCTCATTACGCCCCACACCGGCTACACACGCGGCGCTTACTTTCCCTTGGTAGATAGCCGATACCAGACCCATAATCCCCATGATCATCCCGGCAGAGAAGAGTTTGATTCCTCGAGCCAGGTCCATATCTGCCGTCATAGAGACGAGGATCAGGATAGCGATCAGCACGCCGTAGAAGCCCTGAGACGACGGCAGAGCGGTAAACTTCACCACCTCCCCGAAGAGATTCGGGTTCTCGGCCATCACCCCCGTGCCCTTCGCTCCCACCATGCGCACCGCCATAGAGGACCCCAGGCCCGAAAGAAATACAGAAAGGAAAGCACCAGACAGTGCGAGAATGAGTGGAGTGGTCATCATCAGAAAGAGTTAGAAATGATACGCGGCTGAATATAACAGGATCTACGAAGAGAACAAGACGTATTTGCGGATTTTTTGCAGAGGGGCAAATGCGCGCCCACCACCAGCAAAGAACTGGCCAAAGTACTCGATAAACTGCAGACGCATGCTGTGCACAAAGGCACTGAACATCGAGAGGCCGAAGTTCAGCAGGTGGCCAAAGATGAGGAAGGCCACGGCAATGAGATGCGCCAGCACCGGCACGCCCACCACGTCATAGAGGACCCCAGCGGTGAGATTCATGGCAAAGGCCACCACGCCCGTTGCCATCCCCAGGGCCATCACCCGGGAGAAACTCAGCACGACGCTGAGGTAGCTGGTCACGTCCGCAAAGCCCAGTAGCCCCGAGAAGAAGCGCCCCATGACCCCCGAGCCCTTCAACGCCCCGCCAGTGAAGACCACCAGCGCCGCCGCACCCACCAGGTACCACATATTAAAGGGTGCCGTGCCCAGTACGTACTGGAAGACCACCGTCAGCACCAGCATGAGCAGCGTCAGCACCCAGCCGACACTCACAATGCCATCGCGGCGATCCCCCTTGAGGAAGTGCTTGTACGCGTTCATTCCTATACCCCACATCAGCTGGAGCATGCCAAACGAACACGCGATAATCAGAAAACTAATTGGGCTACCCATAGGGTCGATAAACTGCCCGATAAAGGAACAGTCTGCCTTTGCGGCCGCGTCGCACCCGCGCTCCAAGAGGAAAAGTGGCGCCTGCGCAGGGGTAATGCCGAAGTACCCGCCCACCGCAATACCGCCGAGTAACGCCCCAATCCCGCAATACACCAGCAGCTGGAAGATCTGCTTCCAGTCATCGCTATGGGTGGTTTTGTGCTTAAGGTACAGCCCCAGGAGCAACAGCATAATGCCATAGCCCACGTCGCTCAGGCACAGCCCAAAGCTAATGAAAAAGAAGGGCGTCATGCTAGGCGTGGGGTCTATATCCGCCGCGCTGGGGGTGCCGTACATCTCGGTAATGAGCTTGTAGGGCTCGGTCACATTTTTCTTGTTTTCGGTCAGTACGGGGGGCTTCTCTCCCTCCGCGGGCGCTATCGCCTCAAAGATCACCCCTTCCCCAAAGCCCTCTCGCAATGCCTCCCGCAGCGTAGCCTCGTTTTTCTTTGCCACCCAGCCCTCCAGCACAAAGACCCGCTCGGACTGAAACGCGCGTGCCGCAGCCTCGTGGAGGGCTTTTTCGCTAGTGAGGTGATCCGCGTAGAAGCGCAGGTCCTCCAGGTAATAGGTGTTTTGTTGCAGCTTTTGCAGGAGTTCTCGTTGCTCTTCTGCCAGGCGTTGGAGTTTTTTCTCCGCCTGAGAGAGGCGCTCTGCAGGGGCGTCACCGGGCTCCAGCGTGATGGCCTGAGCCTCCGTCGCGGCGATGATATCGCGCAGTTGCTTCTCAGCGCTCTGGTGATAGAGCAGCAATGCCAGCGCCTGCCGGCCACGAGCCTGCCCCCAGAGAAGACTTATGAGCAGCGTGGTATCCGCCTCCAGCGTCTCTTGCAGCGCCTCCAAGTGGCGGTCACTTAGCTGCAGGAGCTGATAGGCCGTCTGCGCAGTAGGCTGCAGGTCCGCCGCCGTAGCCGGGAAACTCTCCCAGATGCGCGCGGCCTCCCGCTCTTTCTCGGTCTGGTCCTGCTCCACCGCTAGGCGAGACAGCCGCTCACTGGCGTCCTCTGTGCTACTGAGCACCTCTTCTCGCTTGGGCGCAAAGGCCGTGAGGCGCTTCTCATACTCGCGGCGGGTCACCACCTGCTTGCCCTCGGGGAAGGTCACCTCTGGCATAGCATCGGTGTAGCCCTCCAGCAGCGTGATAGCATGCGCCACGCGGGCGATCTCAGCATCAGAGTGGTGGGGCTCCGTCAGCTCCTGATGCGCCTCCAGATGCACCAGCGCCCTGTCTTGCAGCGTGGTCATCACGGCACTCTGCTCTGCACGCAGGCCCATAATTCGTATTTTTTGTAACGGGAGAATAGCCATAGCGTGCGCTTATTTAATGGTGGCGAAGAGGGAATCCAGCACCGCCGACAAGCGCTTGGCATCCATACGATAGCGCTCCTCAGCCGCTGCGCGCGCGGTCTTCTCGGCACGGAGCTCCGTCTCTTTTTGCTCCACTCTAAGAGCCTCCAGCGCGGCGTCATAGGCCTCTGCGTGCGACGCCTCTGCGATGTCCCGCTCCCGCTGCACGGCGGTTTGCACGGCAGCTATACGGTCTTGCGCGGCCTCATGCGCGGCGGCTACCACCACCCGCGCGCGGTCTTCAGCATCGAGGATCACCTGAGAAAACTCCATAGCGTAGAGAGATTAGTGAGAATAACACGCGGCATTATGGGCACAGGGCCGCGAGTGTCAATGGTTTGGGTACACAAAAAAACACCGTGTTGACGACGACCTACTCTCCCAGGAATGATCCAAGTACCATCGGCGCGAAGGAGCTTAACTGCCGGGTTCGGAATGTGACCGGGTGTACCCTCCTTGCTACAGTCATCAACACGGTATTCTCTTAGCCAGACCGCATGAATAGTATTCAACAGACAAGTTACCGCCTCTCACAGCCTTCACAGCTGGGAGGCACTCACAAGATGATTGCCACGTTCTGAGTGGTTCGAAAAAAGACATACGTTCTATTAGTACTTCTCGGCTAAATGTATTGCTACACGTACACCTAAAGCCTATCAACCTGATGGTCTTTCAGGGAACTTAATGAGGTAATTTATCTCGGGCGGAGCTTCTCGCTTAGATGCATTCAGCGATTATCTCTTCCGTGCTTGGCTACCCGGCGATGCCGTTGACACGACAACCGGTACACCAGAGGCACGTCCACTCCGGTCCTCTCGTACTAGGAGCAGCTTCCCTCAATTACCTAAACGCGCACGGAGGATAGAGACCGAACTGTCTCGCGACGTTCTGAACCCAGCTCGCGTACCGCTTTAAATGGCGAACAGCCATACCCTTGGGAGCTGCTTCACCCCCAGGATGCGATGAGCCGACATCGAGGTGCCGAACCAAGCCGTCGCTATGGACGCTCGGGCTTGACTAGCCTGTTATCCCTGGCGTAACTTTTATCCGTTGATCGATACCCCACCCACGTGGAAGTACCGGTTCACTTTCACCGACTTTCGTCTCTGCTTGGCTTGTAGGCCTTGCAGTCAGGCTGACTTCTGCGAATACACGTCCACCACGATTTCCATCCGTGGCAAGTCAACCATTGCGCGCCTCCGTTACTCTTTAGGAGGCGACCGCCCCAGTCAAACTACCTACCAATCACTGTCCCCAGCCCTGTAAAAACGGTCTGAAGTATTGGAGTTTGACACTGATATTAGTTACACAAGTGATATCCTCGATGCTTCTATCATGAAGCATTTGGTATTATCAAATGTTGGTAACGCTGTACGACAAATACAGCGCCACCGCATGCGAAGCACGAAAATATCTCTTAGTGTACTTTCTATCAGTGTCACACCACCAAACCGCTTTTAAAGGGCAAGGTGAGGGCATCCACATGTCAAGGATGGTATCTCAACAATGACTCCAGAAGAACTAGCGTCCCCCCTTCTTCGTCTCCCATCTATCCTGCACATGACAAGCAAATGACCAGTGACAAGCTGTAGTGAAGCTGCACAGGGTCTTTTCGTCCTACCGCGCGTAGCTGGCATTTTTACCAGCTCTGCAATTTCACCGGGTCTGAGCTTGAGACAGTTACCAGATCGTTACCCCATTCGTGCGGGTCAGAATTTACCTGACAAGGAATTTCGCTACCTTAGGACCGTTATAGTTACGGCCGCCGTTCACCAGGGCTTCATTTCGCGGCGTGAACCACTCCACTTAACCTTCTGGCACCGGGCAGGGGTCAGCCCCTATACATCGTCTTACGACTTAGCAGAGACCTGTGTTTTTGATAAACAGTCGCCTGGCATCTTTCGCTGCGCCCCAGGCTAGACTCTAGCCATGGTATTCAGCATCAGATTATATGATCAATTATCTCAAGTGTGGATACTGCACAGAAATCTGACGCCAAAACATTACCAGAGTCTAGCCCAGGGAGTCCATATCCCGAAGTTACGGACGCTGTTTTGCCGAGTTCCTTAAGCTCAGTTATCCCGTTCGTCTGAGTATTCTCAACCCACCCACCGGTGTTGGATTGCGGTACGGTTACACACACACTAGAGTTTAGACGCTTTTCTCGGCACGAGAATCATCCATTTACTCCAACCCGAAGGAAGGAGATATATCACTCCAAACTCGCGAACGCTTCCGGATTTACCTAAAAGCGCATAAGCTTATTTGTTAGACCTCAATTCATTCAGAGGCATGGAAATTTTCCTCATGCGACCCGCCATCACATGTGTGTGCAGTACAGGAATATTAACCTGTTGTCCATCGACTACGCCTTTCGGCCTCGCCTTAGGCCCGACTAACCCGACCTTGACTGCCATTGGATCGGAACCCTTGGGTGTTCGACGTGGAGGGTTTTCACCTCCATAAAGTTACTCATCCGAGCATTCTCACTTGTAGTCGCTCCACCAGTGACCTCACGGCCTGGCTTCACCGCTCCTACAACGCTCTCTTACCGCGACATGGTAAACCATGCCACCCGCGTCTTCGGTTATACATTTTAGCCCCGTTGAATTTTCGGCGCACAATCGTTCGACCGGTAAGCTATTACGCACTTTTTAAAAGATGGCTGCTTCTAAGCCAACTTCCCGGCTGTTACGACAATCACACTTCCTTTTCCACTCAATGTATAATTGGGGACCTTAGACGGCGGTCAGGACTCTTCTCCTCTTGACTATGGCACTTCGCTGTCATAGTCTGACTCCCTATCCATTCACATTGTTATTCGAAGTTTGCTACGAGTTGGTACAGTTATTTCCCGCCCTTCCCGATACAGAGCTCTACCCACAATGCTAGACGATAGAGGCTATACCTAAATATATTTCAGAGAGAACCAGCTATCTCCAGGTTCGGCTAAAATTTCATCTCTAGCCACAGGTCATCCGGACGTTTTGTTGCACGTGTCGGTTCGGTCCTCCATGTGGTTGTACCCACACTTCAACCTGCCCATGGCTCGCTCACCTGGTTTCGGGTCTAGCGCGCATGATGATCGCCCATTTCGGACTCGCTTTCGCTGTGGCTCCGGCTGAAACTGCCTTAACCTACCATGCACGACTAACTCGCTCGGTCATTCTACAAAAGGCACGCGGTCACCGCCGAAGCAGCTCCCACTCCTTGTAAGTACATAATTTCAGGGTCTATTTCACTCCCCTTCCCGGGGTTCTTTTCACCTTTCCCTCACGGTACTGGTCCACTATCGATCTGATACTCTCTTTAGGCTTGGAAGGTGGTCCTCCCAGATTCAAACCGGATTTCACGTGTCCGATCCTACTCAGGATACGCACACCGATACAACTGTAATTTAAATACCCGGCTGTCACGGTCTGTGGCGCGGCTTTCCATCCGCTTCTTCTTTACAAATGTATCAGCATGAGTGCGTCCTACAACCCCACAAATGTGGTTTGGCCTTCTCCCGTTTCGCTCGTCACTACTCAGGGAATCTCATTTGATTTCTTTTCTCCGGCTACTGAGATATTTCAGTTCGCCGACTTCCCTCTGTATACTTAATGGTTTTGGGTATACAGTACACCGCAAGCGGTGTGGATTTCTCCATTCGGATATCTACGTTTCGTCGCTCCGTTACCAGCTCCACGTAGCTTTTCGCAGGTTCGCGCGTCCTTCATCGGAAGTATCAGTCAAGGCATCCGTTATGTACTCTTGTGATTCTTTAATCGTCGAACACATATTTACATATGTGTTACATTTACTCAGACGTTGCAATCATCTGTGAGCGCCTCTCAGCTGGGAAGCTATAGCGAAACGCCACCTATGTTTGCACTTGTCTGTCGATACGTCAATGATCTCGCGCATGGTGTTCCCTTTCTGCCCCCACCAGCACGGGCGAATGTACCCCGGGGCAGAGGAGCTGTCAAGCTATTTTGCAAAAAAGAAGAAAAACCGCAACCACACAGCAAAAATCCCACCTCACAGGGGCAGGATTTTGCACGCTACAGCGCTCCTCTGGTGGCACGACGGCAGGCTATTTCTCGGTCACGTCGGCGTCCTCCGCGTCGCTAGTGCCAGGGATTTCTCCCTCACCAGCGGCGTCTGCACTGGCCTCACCAGCCGCAGCATGGGGCTCAGCGCCGGCCTCGTACATCTTGGTGGCCAGCTGCATGAGCTCCTTCTGGAGCTTCTCGGTGGCCTGTTGCATCGCCTCGGGCGTTGCGTCGTCTGCGGCCAGCAGTTCTTTGGCCGCTGGCAGCGCTGCCTCCACCGCGGTGATCGCGTCTTGCAGCTCGTCCTTCTGGAGCTCCTGAGCTTCCTTCACGGTCTTCTCGGCCTGGTAGACGGCGCTGTCCAGGTGGTTCCTTGCCTCGGCGCGCTGCTTGCGGGCTTTGTCGTCCGCGGCGTGTTCCTCGGCTTCTTTGCGCAGGGCTTCTACTTCGGCGTCGCTTAGCCCACCACCGTCCTGGATGGTCACACTGGCTTCTTTATTCGTGGCTTTGTCCTTGGCCTTTACGCTGATGATCCCGTTAGCGTCGATGTCAAAGGTCACCTCTATCTGCGGTACACCGCGCGGTGCTGGGGGGATCCCGTCCAGAATAAAGCGCCCGAGCGACTTATTCCCATCTGCCATCTCCCGCTCGCCCTGCAGCACGTGGATGTCTACCTGGGTCTGCTGGTCAGCGTAGGTGCTGAAGACCTGGCTCTTGCTGGTGGGGATGGTAGTGTTACGCTCTATCATAGGCGTGGCGATGCCCCCGGCGGTCTCTATAGAGAGAGTGAGCGGCGTCACGTCCAGCAGCAGCACGTCCGTGACGTCGCCCTGCAGTACGCCCCCCTGCACCGCAGCGCCCAGCGCCACCACCTCGTCGGGGTTCACGCCCTCGTGGGGTTTCTTCCCGAAGAAGCTCTCCACCGCCTGCTTGACCGCTGGCATACGGGTCATACCCCCTACCAGCAGCACTTCGTCGATGTCCTTTGGCTGGAGTCCTGCGTCTTGCAGGGCCTTCTTCACGGGCTCTAATGAGCGCTTGATGAGCGGCTCCACCAGCTGCTCCAGCTTACTACGGGTGAGTTTCGTGGTCAGGTGCTGCGGCCCAGCGTCGGTCACCGTCAGGTACATGAGGTTGATGTCGGTCTCGGTAGTGCTGCTCAGCTCTTTCTTGGCCCGCTCAGCTTCTTCTTTTATCCGCTGCATGGCCATGGCGTCGTTGGTCACGTCGGTGCCCGTAGCATTCTTAAACTCCTGGATGAGGTGCTGGATAATCACGCTGTCGAAGTTATCCCCCCCCAGGTGAGTGTCGCCGTTGGTTGCCAGCACCTCAAAGGTCCCGTCGTCTATCTCCAGCAGAGAAATATCAAAGGTACCGCCCCCCAGGTCATACACGGCGACCTTCTCCTCCTTTCCCTTCTTGTCTATTCCATAAGCCAAAGCGGCCGCGGTGGGCTCGTTGATGATGCGCTCGACCTCCAGCCCGGCGATCTTCCCCGCATCTTTCGTGGCCTTGCGCTGCTCGTCGTTAAAGTACGCCGGCACCGTGATGACCGCCTTGGTTACCGTACTGCCCAGGTAGGCCTCAGCGTCAGCTTTGAGCTTCTGCAGTACCTTAGCGCTGATCTCCTGCGGGGTTACCTCCTTGCCCTCATACGTGATGCGCACCTCGCCGTTGCTGGCTTTAGTGGTCTCATAGGGCATCTCCTCGCGCTCTTCCTGTACCTCATCGTACTTGCGCCCGATGAAACGCTTGGCCGAGAAGATGGTATTTTTGGGGTTTACCAGCGCCTGGCGCTTAGCACTCAGCCCCACGAGCGTCTTGCCGTCTTTGCTGGCTACCACGCTAGGAGTGGTGCGCTGGCCCTCCGCATTCGCGATGACGGTAGCCTTGCCACCCTCCATCACCGCCACGCAGCTGTTGGTGGTACCCAGGTCTATACCGATTATTTTTGCTGTCATAGTTTCAGATATTAGCAGACTCATTGTATGACTGCTAAGTGCGTTCGTCAAGTCTTTTTCTGGAGTATCCTCTGACGCGCCCCTGCTGCTATGCGAGGGTGGAGCACACTTGCTATCCATACTATCTCCCTACACAGGAGCAGGCCAGACACCGCGCAGCACTACCAGCTGCGGCGTTCGGTCATGGCGCGGGTGACCGTCCCCACGTCGAGCGAGTCCAGCTGCATACCGCTGGGGATGCCGCGTGAGAGCCGCGTGACGCTGCCGGTGTAGATCCCCTCGGCCTCTTGTAATAGGTAGAGGGCCGTGGCCTCGCTCTCCGTACTGGCCCCCGTGGCGAGGATAAGCTCGGTGATCTCTCCCTCCCGCAGCCGCTCCAGCAGCGACGCCAGGCGGATATCCTGCGGAGACACCTTGCGCAGTGGGCTCAGCGTACCGTGCAGCACATGGTAGCCCCCCCGGTAGCTGTGCGTTCGCTCCAGTGCCAAGACATCTAGCGGGCTCTCCACCACACACAGCTGGTGCTGGTCGCGCCCGGGGTCACTGCACAGGCTGCAGAGCGTCCCCTCACAGAGGTGGTGGCAGCGCTGGCACTCGTGCACCTGGGTGGTCATGTCTTGCAGTGCCTGAGAGAGCGTCAGTGCCAGCGAGTCCCCCGTCTGTAGCAGGCGCAGCGTCAGCCGCTCGGCGCTCCGTTGGCCTATCCCTGGCAGCGCCGAGAGCGCGTCTATCACCGCCGTGACCGCTGGAGGGAGGCTCGTCATGAGGGAGGAGTATGCTGCGTTACGGTCACGGTGCGGCCACCATCAGGCGCGTAGGCCAGGGCTAGCGTGTACTGCTGCGGCGCGGTGAAGCACTCTCGGGCACTGGCCGAGAGCTTTTCGGGCCACTCCACCAGGCAGGTCAGGCGGGGGTCAGCAGCGGCTTCCTCCCCTCCACGAGCGAAAAACTCCTCCGCGTCCTCCATCCGGTAGCAGTCCATATGCACCACCTCACGCTCCGTACCGGGTACCGTATAGTGCTGCAGCAGGCTAAATGTAGGAGACGTCACCGGCTCTGTGACCCCCATATGCTGCAGGAGCTGCTGCGCCAGCGTGGTCTTGCCCACCCCCAGCGGCCCAGAGAGGAAGTACGCCGCCGCCTGCCCTGGGCTCTGCAGCGCGAGAAGCTCCTCCGCCAGCAGCGCCAGCGCGGTGACATCGGGGATATTTCGCGTAAAAACCAGTTGCGACCTCATGGCATTTGCCTATAGTACTAGCGTACCCTACACAACGATGATAGCCCTGCAAGCACAGAGAGACGGATTTTTACTCCGTACCACGCCTAAAACCGTGGGGATCGACACCCCCGGGGACCTCACCCTCCATACGCTGCTGAGCACCGTGCCCACCCCCGTGCAAGACTCCATTGCGCTCCCGGGCGAGTACGAGCTCTCGGGGCTGCTCATCACCGGCATACAGGTAGACGACACCGTGGTGTACCGCGTGACCAGCCAGGGCATGAGTACCGTCTTTGTACCCGAGCGCGCCGTGCCCGCCACCATGCAGAAGAGCGACACCCTGGGCGAAACCATCCACGTGCTCCTGCTGCGCATTACCGACGAATCCTCCCTCCCCATGGTGAAAAAACTGGTGGACAGCGTGGTACCCCAGGCGGTCGTGGTGGTCACTAGCCTCAGCGCCCCCGCATTGCAGAAGATCCTCCCATCGCAGCTCACCCTGGCCCAGAGCGCACAGTGCACCCTCTCCCCCACTGACCTGCAAGAAGACAGCACACTCTGCACCGTGATCCCGCTTAGCACCCTCACCTAATGGACTTTCGTGACTATATCCTCCGAGCCTACGCCGAGCACAACTGGCGGCTCACCGCGGCAGTGCGCAACCTCATCACTATTTTCGAGCAGTCCACCACCCTCCTCAGCGCCAATGAGCTGACGGCTATGCTGCGCTCTCGTGGCCACCATACCGACATCACCACCGTCTACCGCATCCTCGAACGCCTGCAGGAACTCCGGTGTGTGACGCAGATAGACACCGGGTTCATCCGCACCACGGCCTACCAGTCTACGGGGATGAGCCACCACTTCCTCCTCTGCACCAGCTGCGGGCAGGCTGAGGAGATTACGCTGAATTATAAAGAGGGCATCGCCAGGCAATTGGCGGAAGAGAAGCAGTTTTCACTTGACCATGTGGAGATGACTTTCTATGGTCTGTGCCAAGCGTGTAAAGCATAATATGGCGAGGTAGCTCAGCTGGTTAGAGCGTCGGATTCATAACCCGGAGGTCGGGGGTTCAAGTCCCCCCCTCGCCACCACTCCAGCATTTTCAGAGGTATGGACCTCTGTTTTTTCGCTAGATAAAGCACATGAGAACAGTATCCTCTCCCATTGACACTCGTGCTCCTAGCTCGTATACAGGGAGTGTAAGGAGCGAACACTCTCCTTCACAGATCCTTCACAATCCAGAGTGGAGACATTTTATTATTCACCCCGAGCGATGGCAGAATCATCACTCTACAAATCAGTATGTTATGGCACAAAAAGATTCCAGAGCAAAGAGAACCCTCGGTAAGCGCCGAATAAATGCGGAGAAAATAGTGCAGGACTACTACAGCAATGGCCGCAGCGGCTCTCCCGTTATTGAACAATGGGCAGCAGGTATAGCTGCTGGCGCGGAACATTTTCTAAAGGTTACCAAATTTTTCACCAAAAAGAAGAGAAAATAGTATGAAGACAAAACAAAAAAACCCAAAAAAACACACTGGCATCACCAATAACAATGGTTGCAAGGGACGCGGGAAAGGCTGGTTCTCATTCGTAAAGAATGGCGGCAAACCTTCGGGGAAACGCAAACCAAAGGGCCGGAGATAGCCCGATGAAAATACCAGTGTGTGGCCCGGTGCAGATGCTCCACTCTGGTATTTTTCAGTATGCCTCATCTATTTCCCGCATCACTCGCGCGGTATGTTCAAGTGCGGCAATCATCTGCATGTAGTGCTGTGCGTCGGTGAGACCAAGTACTCTGCCAGTGCGGTCCTTTAGCCACTTCTGTGCAGGCTGGTAGCCACCGATGAAGAACTCCCATGCCGTCTGTGTCACCCCAGTAAAGTACACCGAATCATTAATGTACACCCGCCCGGTAGCGCTCTGGTAGCTCTTCTTCGTTATTTTGCCGACTGTCATATCTGTACCGCCCTCTAGCGTCATGTGGTACTGGTGCACCAGCGGACTCTGCAGCAGGTGCAGCTCTCGCAGCTGAGCACCGAGTGTAGCCAGGGCTCGGAACTGTTCCGCTCCCTCTGGTAGGGGCACACGGGGGAAGTCGATCTTGAGGTACTCCTGGTACGTTTCTCGGTAGCGTGGGCTGTGCAGCACAGCGTAGATGTAGTCCAGCACGTCCAGCGGTGTGAAGGTATCCGTATTGCCGGCTTCTGGGTGCTGGTGGTCAGGTACAAACCGCAGCCCAGTGGCAGCAGAAAAGCGCTCTGTGGCGTCGTCACTGAGGTTAGGTGTGCGTAAGAGGCTGCCGTCTATGGTGGCCTGTGTTTCTTCGGGGTAGAGGTAGAGGGGGCTAAATGTGGTGACCTCTTAACAGCAGAATATATGCTCTGGTCTACAATAGTATTTGATACGAATATATCAGTAAATGTATCAGGACCCCCCTGTGCTGGTTTATTAAATGCCAACCCCACATTTTCCCCCGCTAGCATATGGCGCATGTGTTTTGTCCCCGGTCGTTCCACCACATCCTTTGTATAGTAAATCCAGCGATTATCAAACGGTCTATAAGATACTTTTTTAAAAAGGTTATTGTTATGATTTTGTCTGGCTCGTTCGCGGAAAATTGACAGTTTAAAAGTACTAGAATTCTTTAGTCCATATTTTCTACGGACCTCACTATCAGAAGTGTCGGTATTTAAGTAGTCCATAATCCTGTCCTGCAGCTCTTTTTTATCGCCATCAATGCAGAAAGAATCACGGGCCGTGACAACCCCCACACCATTCACCGGGAATATCTCCCGCACACTCATACCCTTGTTGTACTCCTCTCCCATATCATAGTTCTTCGGCACAAAGAAGTAGTACGGCGCACGGTTCTCTATCTCCGTCCACGGAGCCTCCTGTAGCGTCATCTGTTCCAGTGCGGCGTACTTCTCCTGCCGCTTGCCATAGAGCTCCGTGTGGTGCACTCGTGCCAGCGCTCCTGCAGGCTTCTTCCCCGTCTTCACCCCGAGGAATATCGCTACCCCTGCCATGATGTCAAAGACGTTCTGATCCGCGGACCCATCAGGAGCCATCTCTTTCTTCAAGCTATTCCCGTGCAGGTCCACCACGTAGATGTCGTCAAAGGTCTGCAGCAGGTGCCACCGCATACCACGGAAGGTGGGGTTATCCAGATAGCCGTGGTTGGTGATGTAGCCCACCACGCCTTCGCCGTTTTTCTCCACCAGGTGCTCCGCTAGGCGTAGAAATTTCACATAATCATCTCCCAGCCAGTGCTTCTTCTCGCCAAAGTGTACCCCATTTACATACTTATAATCTTCTATCAGACGAGTAATATAGTCGCCCTTGTTACTACTGATGCCACTATAGGGCGGATTGCCGAGCACGCACATCACGGGCGTCTCCCGCTTAATGCGGTTGGCGGCATTGCCCTCATCACTCAGCCACTGGCTAAAGAGACTGTCGGTATCCGGGTGCGATTCCTCCAAGCTATTGGTCAGGTAAATGCCCACGCGTTCTGGTGGCGGAGCGCCTAGCTCCCGCAGTACGATGTCCATCTTCAAGTGCGCCATAGCGTAGCTGGCCATGAGGAGCTCAAACCCATGCAAACGTGGCAAGAGATCCTGCGCGACGTACTGCGGCCACAGCGCTGGCATACTCACCCCTATGCGGCGGTGCACCTGCTCTACTACCCGCGCGAGGAAGGTCCCCGTTCCGGTAGCCGGGTCGAGGATCTGCACGCTGTGGAGGTCTCGCGGAGGACCGTCACCATACTGCACGGTGATTTTACTCGTATCTGAGAGACCCATAGGCAAGCCAAAGTGCTGTACAAGCACCGCATCTACCGCCTGCACAATCCAGTCCACTACGCTCTGGGGCGTGTACCATACCCCCCTGGCCTTGCGCAGCGCGGGGTCATAAGAAGCCAGAAAGTCCTCGTAGAAGTGCACAATGGGGTCATGGCGCTGGCTGGCAACGCCGTACTCCGCCAGCAGTTCCGCCACGTTACAGGCCTTAAAGACCTCGATGAGATCGTCCACAATCCACCGGAGTCGCTCGTCGAAGTTCACCGCGCCTATCTGCCCAAAGAGATTCCGGAGAAAAGGGTTGGTTTTGGGCAGCAGCTGTGCGGCCTCATAACGGTCAAAGGTCGGCAGCGTGGGGTCCACATACCGCGCGGCAAAGAGCCCATAAGTGATGGTCTGCGCGTACATATCGGCAAAGGCCTCAGCGCTGAGGTCATGAATGAGGATCCTCCGAAACGCCTGCAACTGCCCGCCAATCTCGCCACCATGGTCGTCCGCATCAGCCAACATTTCACGGATCACCTGGCGCATCATACGGGCCTTCCCCGCCATCATCTCGGCCAGCTGCGCCGACGACGTGAGCGTCTGCCCACGATATTGCAAGAAGCTCTCGAGCAGCAGTCGCAGCTTCTCATAGTGGTCTGGCAGCGGAGTGAGCGCGTTATTCCAACGGTCAGCAATGCGCACAGTCTCCACCAGCGTCCCGCCACGGTAGAAGCGAAACTCCACGTAGTCCGTCAGGAGGAAGTTGTACCCCAGCTCCCCGTCAAAATACTTATGGACCTGCGCCTGGGTATCCCGTTTATCCAGTATGCCGGGCAAGATATCCTTCGCCTCAATGTAGCCGATAGGAATCTGCCCACGCGTGAGAATATAGTCGGGCGCGCCGCACTTCTCTCGTTTAGGTTCATTAGTCGCCGTGACGCCTGTGCTGAGCGAATGCAGCAGCTGTTGCAGCGCCGGACGGTAGCTGTGCTCGGTGCCATTGCCCTGCTCGTAGATGCTTATCACGCTCTGGAGGTACTCGGCTATGGGCATGCTTCTGCAGTGTAGGCCGTGCGGTGCTGGTGTCTAGACTGGTAGCAAATCAAGCAAGTGGGAATTTGCTTGACAATATTGCCAGAGCAATTTATAAGTCTCATCAGATGCAATCGAAATTTCTCGTTGTACGCTGTCACTGTATTCGCTGGGCTGCTCCAGCGGGTAGTGTGATGGCGTAGAATCAGAGAATATTCTATCGCTCTACCACTCCCGCCAGCAGGTGGGTTTGTTGTTTTACGTCATCAGCATTGAAACCTATTATTATCTTTTTTTAAAAAAATTCTACCATGAAAGGAAAACAAGGTGGCGACCAGAAAAATACGCAGCAGCAGCAACCACTCAGCGATGATAAATGTACCATCGCAACAACCGTCGGTGCGGATGAGACGCAAAAAGGCGACGATCTAAAGAAACCTGTTTATCCCGCAACCGACCAAAAGTAAATTATTTTTTTCACGCCCAAACCTTCACGGGGGCGGGCAAAAATTAAATTCCTATGATAACAAAACTAGAGGCCTCTTACAAATTATTACAAGAGGCCATCGCGAAAAAATGGCGAACCTTTGACTATGTCGTTGGCATGGCAAACAAGGCGTCGACCTCGTTACCACACTTGGTGTGCCAGGGGGTATTACCCCCTTTTACACATTACTACACTGCCAGTGCGGGAGCATTGGAAGGGGATTGGACAAGCAAACTCTTCGCACTAGAGACCGAATACCCAGACGGTCCACAGCAAGGCTCTGTATGGAGCTACCAACCCTACTGGGATGCTATCACCAGCTTGTGTCGTAAGGCACTTCGTGACCGCAAAAAGGTATTGTTTATCCCAGACTACGCCGCGCATGACGCTGTAGACACACTACGAGTTATGCCAAATGTTACTGTTTTGTCTCCACCAAAACAGTTGAAAAAAATCCTGGAAAATAAGGCTTCACTACCCATGTTTTATGCTGGTATGGGCCTGAATTACAGCATACCGTTAAAAGCCTATGTCGATGCTTCCAGAATTGACATGACCTACGAGGAAGCCGTTACTTTTTGTGGAAGCAAGAGGTTAGTACTCCAAATTCTACAAAGTGCTGGCGGCACCAGATTCACGGACGGTGCTAGTAGTATTTCATTCATTAAAAATGAAAAAAATTACACAGAAGCAGTAGAATTTCACAAAGGACATGGAGCATTGCGTATCATGCCATTTGTGGAAGGTTTGCCCAGTAACAGTGGTATGGTGATAACACCTCACGGGACATACTTCCGTGCTGGTGGTCCCTCTATCAAACCTGTTGGATTAAAATCCTGTTTTTGTCCTGCTGGTGCTGGTCCTGGTAACGACTGGGAATCTGGCAAACTCAGTAGTGGCCTGCTCACAGAAAATCAGTACGCCCACTTCGTGACCAGCTGTACCGCCATCGGAACCTATGCCGCCAAAGTATTAGAGTTTTACGGAAAGTGTGGCCTGGACTGGATATTATCAGCTGATAATAGCATTGGACTCAACAACGAAATCAATGCTCGAGGCCAAGGTCCAGATGACCAATGCGACACCGCATGTCACGACGCTGGCATCCCCAGCATGAGTATGCTGGCGTTAGCTGCCGGTTTGGGTGTAGAAGAAAGCCTATTCCCTGATCCAGGCGTTTACAACGAGCATGTACTCGCTATGGCGCCTGGAGGATACCTAAAACTATTTCCGCCAGTATTCACCGAAACCGAAAAAGTCATGATCACAAAAGACCTTAACGGGTATTGGTTTGTGGAAGCAGGACAACTCATCCCTGCAACCATGAGGGATTTTCACGATCCACATCAACTTCGTGTAGTGGTACGATCTTATGGCTGGGGGCGACCTGGACAGCACTACAAACTTGTTGGTGATGGTTTCCCCGCAGGCTACGTCGGACTATCAAGTCATAACAAGTCACCGCTTTTTGTGAGCGGCAATGGTTATAATTTGAGTGAGCTTGGTGAGCTTCTTGCCAGCACATTTTACCGCTATGCCGGGTTGGAGCAATACCGTACTGTATTGGCCTAACTAGCTGATTTTAATGCTGACACACAAAACAAATAACCGTAGTTCCCTGGGTTCTACGGTTATTTATTTTGCGTGTGTTTTCTTACTGCGAGTACAGGTGTAGCTGGTCTGTCGGCACGGTCATTACTACTTGATCTCCAGGCTGGGCTATGTGCGTAGGCTGGTATTTAGCTACCAGGCAGTCAGCCTTAGCTATTATTTCGACTTTTCGTTTCAGGTCATTAGCTGGGTAGAGGGTATACAACACCTCACCTGCTTTTACGGTATCCCAGAAGGCATGATGATACTCCACAAAGCCAGCTTCGGGTGCAGTATAGGTATGATATCCCGTGTAATACATACCATTACTCAATGGAATATAGTCATCAAAATGCCCCTGGAAAACCAGCATATTCAACACTACCTTGTAGCAGTATTCAAACACTGCGTCATTCATACTGTCATGCGAGCCACATTCAAGTGTCACTCCACCATTCTTACAGTGCATATCAGCGGCGTAGCTCAATGGCATAATGTTTGTTCCTTTCAGATCATGCGCGTCTAACGAAGCATAAGTATAGTCTATCCCACTTGCTTTGGCTAACGGAAGGTGTTCTGACTTCCCAGTAATGAGGAATGGTTTACTCCATCGTGAAGTGTGCAGATCTATCACAAAATCATGCTGTACAACCTCGGTGAATACCATATGGGCAAATCGTTCTTGCACTACACCATCTGCGTTGCCAGGGTATCTCCAGTTCCAGTCTTTACCATCGTACATAGAGAACTTACCAGCGGTAGAGAAGTACAACCGCTGCGACCACGCTATGGGGTTGGATACCGGTAGTAGTGTGATCTTTCCCTTGAATTCATGCTTCTCCAAATGCGCAGCCAATTTACGAAATACAGGATAGGTAATTTCTCCTCCATGTGTACCACCATTTATAAATGTAGAAGGACCATCCCCATTCTTGTAGATATAACAGAGTGTAGAGGTCTCTCCACCAGTGAGAGTCGTTCCCATGCTGAGTGTTTTTGCCAACATTATTTTACAGTTAATAATTACAAATGCTAGTGTACGATTCCGCTTAGAGATATCAAGAATATAAAACAGCTTTCATACGTTACACAAATATACTCCATCCACCCTCTCCCTCTTTTATAGAGCAGTATGGGGCATCCATGGCGGCCATATACAGGGGACCAGCTCTATGGTGTGGGTGGTAGTGTAATGCGGCTTTGTAAGTCTTGTAATAGCGCGCCGTTGTGTAGTAGCATAAAAAGTGAACGTCGAGGTCTCTTTCATAGCCCTCGCCCATCAACCGTAGTGATACTGTAAAACAGGCTCCTGGCAAACCACTGAGCAATACTATTGCCTCTTTGCAGTCGTAACCACTTCTAGGAGGCATCAGCGCCCTCACCACCGTCCAGGAGCTTCTTCATTTGCCGCACAAACTTCAGACACTCCCGGGCATGCGGACTATCACTATCCAGCTCCAGCACTCGCTCAAAGACTTCCTCGGCCTTGGTAAACTCCCCACTATTCATATAGCAGACCCCCAGGTCACTGGCCGCGTCTATATTCTCCGGGAACATCTCCACCGACCGCTCCAGCACACTGATGCCCTGCGCGCGACGCTGCGCATTATAGAGGCTCCAGCCCAAACAGCGGAGGATCTCCGGGTGGTTCGGCGTAGCTTTATCCGCCTGCTCCAGCTCGGTTACGCTCGCCTCCCAGTTGCTCTCCAGACTGTAGAGGAAGCCCCGCAGGTAGTGCGCATTGGCCGAGCGAGGGTCCAGCTGCAGCGCCCGGGTGATGGCCTTCTCGGCCTTATCCAGCTCCCGCAGGTGCAGGTACACGTCCGCCAGCTCCTCATAGGCTTCCAGGCACGCTGGCTCCTCCAGGATGATGGTCTGGAGAAGCGCCATCGCCTCCTCGTATTCCTCCTCCAGCTTGGCCTCCCAGGCTTGTTCGAGGAGGGTATAGATAGCATCCGGGTAGGAACGCATAGCCATGCTATGGTTATAATCCTTTTTTTACAAGAATCAAGTAGGTGTTGCAGACTCCTTTTTGACAACCCCTCGCCTCCCGCTAGCGTGCAGGCATGCTCTTCCCTCGTCGGGTACGGCCACACGTCAACCCGCTCAGCCAGCTCCAGACCCACACCTTTACGGGCTTCCCGGAGCCCTGGCCGATCATCGTCGACATCGGTTGTATGAAGGGCGAGTTCCTCGACGGCTTGCGAGCGCAGCTGCCCGGGCATGCCTTTATTGCCTTTGAGGTACGAGAGCCTATCGTCCAGTGGCTACAAGACCACTGGGCTGATGACCCCCGGGTGGCCGTCTTTGGTGGTGATGCCTGCCGGAACTTCCGCGCCATACTAGAGCCCTGTCTCGCCAAGGGAGCCACGCTGGAGGAAGTGTATATCAACTTCCCAGACCCCTGGCTCAAACCCCGCCACCACAAACGCCGGGTGCTAAGCCGCGCCTTCCTCCAGAGCCTGATGCCCTGGGTGCCCGCCAGTACCACGTTTCTCCTCCAGACTGACCAACCCCGCTACTACGAGGACACCCTCGCACTGCTGGAGGAGCTCGGGGGGTGGGAGTGGGAGCGCTTTTCTCAGAGCCCCCACGGCGTCATGACCAAGTGGGAGCAGGCCAAGCAGGGGCAGCCTATCTATCGTCTTCGCTTCCGCTATGCCAGTGCTGCAGCTGCATGATGGCGTCATACTTGCCCAGCAGCTTGTAAAGCCAGTGCAGGCTCTGCCGCGCGCTATAGGGCAGCCGGGTGTGGTTGTGGGTGTGGAGGATCCCCCCGATGGCCCGACTGACCCGCTCATGCAGCAGGTGCTGCAGCTGCGCCGCTACGTGGTCTGGCAGGCGCTTACTCATGCCAAAGGCCGCAAACCGGTAGTCCTTTTCCCCGTTCATGAGGATATGCACCAGCGCTCCCAGGTACTGCGTCTGCCCACATTTGGCCAGGGCGATGAGCGCATGGAGCCGCACATAGGGGTCTGGAGAGGTGAGCTGCTGGGCTATCTGCGGCAGGCTCTCTGCGTCATGGACTTCTCCCAGGGTGTACAGCGCCGCAATGTGCTCCTCGGCCTCCTCGCCCTGCAGCAGCGTGTGGAGCTGCGCCCGCAGTTCTCCTTGCTCCATATACTGCCACAGCACCAGTAGCGCCCGGGTACGTACGCGCACGTCCTGCTGGTGGTGCAGGTAGGGCAAGATATACTGGGTCATCTGCGGGTCGTGCACGGCGGTCAGGCTGCGCAGATAGATAGCCTGGAGCTTGGGGTCAGTATGCTGCAGCGTCTGGAGGAAGAACGGCACCACCTCCTGCGTAGGGATGATGCGCATGAGCAGCAGCACCGCCTGCTTCTTGATGTAGGAATTATGGTGGTGGAGGAAGCCCTCCAGCACCTGCACCAGCGCATGATGCGTAAAGGCATGCTGCTGGAGAAACTCCGGAATGCCCTTGAGGGCACTGAGCGCGTCTAGCACCCGCTCCAGGAGCTGCTCGCTATTCTCCTGCTGCTGCAGCGCCCGCACCAGCTGTGGGAGGGACTCGGGGTCCTGCCGCTCTATTATTGTGCGGAGGAGCTGCTCCGCGTAGGGGGTCTGCTTACTCTGGAGCAGCAGCATATCCGTCAGCGTATGGGTCACCGGTAGGCTCCGGTGCGAGAGAAACTCCAGCGCATGGAAGACACTGGTCGGGTCATGGTGCCGTTGGCTCCGCGCTATGCACAGCTGGGTGAACTGCTCGCGCATCCGCCAGACGAGCCCCACCCCCACCATCCCCGCGATGATGGCCAGGCCCGTCACCTCCACCACGGGCAGCAACCCGATGAAAAGCAGCGCCAGCAGCATGCCGCCGTACTCCAGTACCCCACCATACAGCGCCCGCAGCGCCTCCCGCATGTGCGGCGGAAAGACATAGTACATCATGTGGTTAGGCACCGTACCCAGGCTATACACCCCGTGCTGCAGCGTCCGCAGCGTACTGGCGCCATACAGCCCCGTCGCATAGCCCGTCAGCAGCCCCGCCACCGCCACTGCGTAGCTCAGCATGGTGCCGATGATCCCCCACCGTTGCAGTGCCAGCGGCGTCACCATCGCCTGGAAGAGCAGGGCAATCGCCGCAAACAGCAGATGAAAAAACGAGAGATCGTGCAGCAGCGTGTGGTGCATCAGCTGGGTGCTGATGACCGTCTGCTTCAGGCTCTGTATCTCGTGCACGGTACTCTGTGCCACCTGCTGCAGCCCCCGTACTGCGTCGCCCAGTATGCTCGCCTGCAGGCTCTGCGGAGGGAGAGTCAGCGCCGTATGCACGTAGTGGTCGAAGAGCTCTACCGTGAACTGGAACTCAATCACCGTGAAGATCAGCGCCGCCAGTGGAGTCAGCAGCAGCAGACTCTGGAGCAGGGGCGTCTGGCGCACCGTCTGCCACAGGGCCGCAAAGGTCACCGGTGGCTGGGCCTCCTGCGGGGGCAGCATGTGCACCTCAGGCGCGAGGAAATCCCGCGTCTGGTAGAGCAGCAGCACCCCGAGGGTCGCCACACCCCAGAGGCTCAGCAGCACGGGTTCGCTCAGGTAGGGCAGCGCAATGAGCAGCACCCCCGCCCCCAGCAGTACCCCTATGGTCGCCCCAGACTTGATCAACGGCATCACTCGCCGAGCATCTGAAGGGCTCAGCTGCTCCTCCGCATGCCGGTACAGCAGCAGCGAGAGCGGGAAGAAAAACACCCCCTTAGCGATGAAGCTGAGCGCAAAGAACCCCTCCACAGATACCGGCAGCAACGCAAACGCCGCGCTCAGGCTCACCAGAGTCGCCAGGCCCGTCAGCCAGCAGTGCTCGTCTGTACTGTAGCGGGCCGAGAGCCACAGGCTCAGCAGCCCCCCCACCAGCGCCGCCACCCCGTCCGCGGCAAAGAACCACAGCAGCGAGTCTATGCTGTACTGCTCTACCCACAGGCTCAGCAGCACCGTCCAGCTGATGATCATGCCGATGGTAAAGAGACAGCGCAGCCAGAAGGTCACCCGCAGCCCGGGCAGCAGCACCGGCGGTATCTGCAGGTAACGAGACAGCAAGGGTATCCGAAAAGGCATCTCCCTAGTATACCAGCGCTGAAGCGCCAAGAGCAAGTATTTCAGTTGACGATCCCTCTGCAGAATCTACGCTGGGAGAGATGGGAATGCTACGCTATACGCTCGTGGTACTGCTGGGGGTGGGGCTGACGGCCTGTGCAGGCACCAGCCTGAAGACCTATGTGCACGACGCCGCCACCGGGGTAGCCGGTCAGCTGGCCGATAGTGACCCCATGGCCGCGCTGGAGGAACCCACCTTGCAGACCCTCGAGGGGGTAGTGCTGCCGTTTTCCGTCAGTGTGCCCACCGCCGCCACCCACCGGCTGGAGGCCGATGGCAAGCTCATCGCCTACCTGGCCAGCAGCGCAGTACCCCTGCAGGAGAGCGAGAACACGAGCGTAGAACTCACCGGGAGGTTCCGACCCGAGAAAATGCGCCGGATATTCTGGGTAGAGGCCGTCACCACGCCCGAGCTCCCACTCCCCACCAAGACCCCACCCCCCACCGAGCAGCACTATACGGGAGACGGCTACCAGTTCACCGTGCCGGCCGACTGGCGCTGGAGCCCCTCCCCCGAGGGAATCGCCTACTTCTTCCAGGCCGAGGACGAGCTGAAGAAGGTCTTTCTCAGCTTCGAGCGCCGGGCCATTACCTCGCCCGACACCCCCGCGCAGAGCCAGATCGGCTCTCTGCCGGCCATCAAGACCGTCGTGCTGGAGGCCAACGGTACCGAGCGCCAAGAGGTCATTCTCCGTTCTCAGGCCTCGCCGGGGCAGGAATACCGGTTCTGGTTCACCAGCGCTGCCGAGGACTACAGCCGTAAGCGTGCCTTTGCGGCGCTGCTCAATACCTTCCTGGAGGGGGAACCCCCCACGCCAGAATCCCCTCCCACCGCACCGGCAGAGACTTCACCGAGTACGGATCCTTCCACCCCCCCCACGCCAGACCCCCTGCCCGAGGAGGGCAACCCCAGCGACTACATCCCCATGCTCGGCAGCCGCTACCACAGCTACACCAGCAACTACTACGGGTTCAATGTACAGATACCCTGGCAGTACTACTACATGCACTTTGGGCCAGTGGGGGAGAGCATCACCACCATCGGCTTTGCAACGGGAGAAATCCCCACCGAGCAGACCATGCAGTTCCGGCTCGATATCTTAAAGACACAGAACCCCCCCAGCACGCTCCGAGAGATCCAGAATGGCGATACCATCACCGTGCACGTCCCGCGCGACAGCCGTACTCTCTTCTCGCTCACCGGCCCGGCAGCACTGAGGGATACCCTCCTCAGCATCGCGCATAGCATTACGCAGTAGGGACTGCTAGACCCACCACCACAACGGCCGGAAGGCAAACGGTACCTTAATGAGCGCCGTGATGCCCTTGAGGAACTCGTGCAGCTGCGAGCTGAGGCTCAGTAGCGCGGGCTCCATATACGCGTCGTACCGCCAGTGGAGGGCATAGTGCTTCTCGTCTAGTAGGCCTGTAGCGAGCAGATTCTGCCGCTCCAGCAGGGTGGACTCTATCTTTTCCTCCTGCACCTGGGTGATCCACTCAATGGTATGCAGGCACCACTGCAGGCTCTCGCTGGTCTGTGAAGGGGTAATGGGTACCTGCTGCGTGCACTCCAGCCAGGCGCTATAGCACAGCTGCTCCAGGCAGTCCACGTGCTCCCGTAGCTGATAGACCAGGTGGCTGGCCAGCTGCGCGCTATCGGTGATCATATCCAGCGCAGCACGGTCTACCTGATGCTGGAAGCGGTCCAGCTCAGCCATGAAGCCATCCCGCGTGACCTCTTGCAGCGGGTCGTCCAGCAGGCACACGCGCTCGAGTTCGGGGTCGGTGTAGACCTCGCTATAGTCGGGGTTATAGGGGCACACGGCAATGGGAGGCTCCACCACCTGCGCTGCGGCCGTGGTAGAGAGCACTGTGAGCAGCAGGCTTAGTGGCAGGCGGGGCATTGGCTGGGGGAGTTATGGAGCTGACAGATACTGCAGATAAAGCCGTTCATACGCTGAGACTCGTGATAGATGCCCTTTACCGCACTGAGCGACACCTGCTCGACCTGTTTATGCATAGCAGCGTGGTCATAGGCGCTCTGCAGCACATTGCTATAGATATACGCGCTCTCATACGCGTAGTCATCCATCAGGCGCGTGAGCGAGTCCCACGTCTCCTCAGCCCGCAGGATATCCTCAGCAACAGCATTGGCATAGGCCGGCTCGCGTATCCACTCGTCGTAGAAGGCATCGCTACGTTTATATACCGCCTGGTTCTTCTGGGCCAGATTCACCCGTAGCTGCTCCTGCACCTGGCTGATGGAGTCCTCCCCCGTGAGCGCATCATCGCCAAAGCGGGTATCTTCCATATCCTGTAGCGTCCCGTAGATGGAGATATCCCACTTGCTGGTCTGCTGCGCTAGCGCGATCCCCGCCACCAGCGCGAGCCCCAGCCCCAGGCTGAGAAGTAGCCGCCGCTGCCGAAGAAGAGAAAAGCGCATGAAACTTCATATTAGTTGACCTTGCATTTGTTGTCTGCGTGACACTCCAGGTAGTCCCGCAGATGAGAGAGGGTGATGAGCATACCGGTCAGGTCATGGCTCAGCACGCGGTGCGCCTCTTCCATCCGCATAGCGTAGAGCCGCTGCATCCGCGCATAGCTCTCGTGCTCCAGCTTTTTCAATAGGGAGGCCCGCCGCAGAGCACGCTGGTCTTCGCACTCCTGCAGGGCCTGTACAGCGCGGCTGGCCAGTTCGTCCTCGGCAAAGGTGAGGGCCCGGGCGCAGCTAACCTCGGTAAAGGGGAGCTGCTCATAGGGCTGGTAGCGGCTGGCGATGAGCGAGAGCGGCGCTCCACCATTCTCCGTCCCCTGTGTGGGGAGGGTCCAGAAGTCCTGGCGTTGCTCCCACAGCAGGCTCTTGAGCCCACTGTCATACCCACCGAAGAGCTCTGCAGGCGGCATGCGCTGCTCACACCCCAGGTCATTGAGACCATTGACGATCATCCGCCCGCCCGTCTGCATCGAGAAACACTCGGCATACAGCGGGTGCTCGTTGAGCTCCTGTAGGTCTTCATGCACGGCCGTCATGCTGCAGGTGATGCACTCGCCACTGCTGTCTATCTCACTCTTACGGAAGCCGCTACAGGGGCCAGAGTTCTCCATGCCCTCCCCCACGCGCAGGCGTACCTGGCCGTTCTCTACCTTCTCGCCCAGGTGCTCGGGCAGGTTGCAGCGGTCGGTGTAGATGGGCAGCTGCGTGCGCTCGTTCATCCAGCTGAAGTACAAGCCGCGCACGGTACTAGCAGGGTCCAGACTCAGGGGGTCAAAGTCAGCCGACGGGGGCACCTCATAGAGCTGTTGATAGCAGGGCTCGGTGCGCTGGGTCATCCGGTGGGGCACGGTATACCACGGCGGATCCTCCCCATTAGCTTGGGGGTCCACCTCGTGGTAGACGTCCCACGGGCTGGGAGTAGCGCCGGCAGGGGGGCCGGTACGGTCACAGAGGTTAGGGCGCCGCAGCACCGCCGAGGGATAGCTGGCCTCAGTGGTGTCGTCCAGCTCGCTATCGCTCCACTCCTGGAAGAGCGTATTATCAATGACGTTATACGCTGTGATGCGGTCAAAGCTCAGCGCGCTCGTCTGCATGTCAAAGTCCCTCCCCATGGCGGGGTTGCTCGCGGTGTCGTCAATGCGCTCGGTGATGTGGTCATCGCGGTGCAGCGTCAGCAGGGAGAGGCGGGTCTGCAGTGTGCGCTCAAACTGCCGCAGCTCTTGCTCCCAGTCGTGCTGCCGGCGGACCATCTCATAGATGCGGAAGACGTCTGTACTGGGGATGTCGGTCTTATCTGCCAGCAGTGCGGGGCGCTGCCCAGCCATGATGTTCTGGATGTCCTGCTGCGTGAGCTCATCGAGGAAGAGCCGCGCCACACGGTCATAGCCCTCATGCGGATCTACGGGGAAGAGCCCCCGCACATTCGTAGAGCCGAACTTATACGGCCCATACTGTAGGAGCCGGTCGTTGATCTCCTGCTGGTCTTCCTCGGTATAGGGGAGGGTAAGGTGGTAGATATACCCGTACATCCCCAGGGGCTCAGTGGCCTTATAGGGCGGCTCCAGTGCCCATGCCCGCCCGCTGAGGAGCAGGAGCACGAGAGAGAGAACCGAGAAAAAGCAGCGCATAGCGGAGGATTACTGGCAGGCGTTGCCGTCTTGCGGGCAGCCATTAGCCGTGAGTTTGCTGAACTTGGCC
The DNA here is from genome assembly GCA_020632335.1 of Candidatus Peribacteria bacterium. Classification (GTDB taxonomy): domain Bacteria; phylum Patescibacteriota; class Gracilibacteria; order UBA4473; family UBA4473; genus JACKFV01. The sequence continues at coordinate 447,114 of JACKFV010000001.1, read as the reverse complement.
TTCCAGGCCTCGACGTTATCCTGGATCTTCTGCCACTGGTCTCGCACGAGGATGAGCCCGTCGGCCACGCTGCGCTCCACCGCGTACTGGTCATAGTCCTCTACGTACTGCTGGTAGTAGTGCAGCATGGTCTTGAGGCTCTCCCAGGCCTTGGCGCGCTCTTCTCGGTAACGCCGCTGCCAGAGGTCTCTGTAGCGCCGGGTCATATTGGCAGAGCGGATGTCGGTATCCAGCTGGCCACCGTCGGTATCCGCTGGCCAGAGGAACTCATAGGTGTCAAAGAAAGTGCGCGAGTTATTCTCCATCGCCGAGAGATAGAGGTTATACGGGCACCAGAGCCCCTCGAGCATCAGCTGGGTCATCTGCTGCGGCGCGAAGGACTGGTGATAGAGGTGGTACTGCGGGTGGGTCTCCCCGCCGGGCAGGGCATACCACTCGCCCGTGTGGGGGGTGCCGTACTGGCCCTGCAGGTTGCTCTGCAGCTGCTGGAGCTTATCAGGCGTGTAGGCGTCGCAGTGTGCCGGTGGCTGGGGGATATCCTCCTGCTCCCAGATGTAATAGGGCTCGTTAGCTACGTCAGCGCCGTTGCTGCCGCTTAGGCTTTCTATCGGCAGGCCGGGGTAGCTGTCGTCCTCTATCTTGATGGGGATGCTATCGTCCACCTCCCACAGCGCTGCCTCCGCACTATCATCGCGCGACTCATACACGGCCTTGGCTCCATACTCCGGCGCGGTACGGATGTACGCTGCGGCGTCATGCATGGCGTGCTCAAAGGCACAGTTGACCGCCGTGTGATAGGTCTGCACATTGACGTCCCAGTCCAGCAGGTCTTGCTTGGGGTCTTGCTCGAAGAGCGGCATGCCGTCATAAGCGATGGTAAAGTCCTCCTTCGTCAGCGCCGGGTAGGTGCGCTGTTTGTCCAGATGGTAGGCAAAGACGGGCTCGCACATGCGGCTGACCAGCCCCGAGAAGAGGCTCTGGTCCTCGGTATCCTCCTGCGAGAAGAAGAGGCTAGAGTGGAGGAAGGCCCCTTGCGCGTACGGCACCACCAGCGCAGTAGCGGCCAGCAGGCTCAGGGTGATGGCGGCAGTGCGCAGTGTTTTCACCCCAACAGCATAGAGCGATAGGCACGGCTGTGAGGTGACTTTAGCTTGACGTGATGGGCAGGTTATTGCGGTTTAATGGCCAGTACATAGTGGTTGCGTCCATGCCCCGAGGGGTGATAGGTGGTGCCCCGTTGCTGTACCAGCAGCCCAGCCCGCTCCAGCAGCCGCACCAGCCCCTGCTGCGCAGTGCGACGGTATACCCGGGGGTGGCGCTCTGGGCCGAAGGGAATCACCCAGTTCCAGAACCGCCCACGGCGATAATTCGCCCAGCGGTATTTCTCGGGCAGTACCCAGGTGGTGAGGAATAGCAGCCCCCCCGGCTGCAGCACCCGGGCACATTCGGCCAGGTGAGAGCGCTGCGCCGCACGGCTGAGCAGGTGGTGGAAGCTGGCGATATGCGTGATGACGGGCACCGACGCCTCAGCGTAGGGCAGAGGATGGTGCATATCATAGAGCATAAACTGCTCGGTGGGGTGGGCACTTTCCGCGGCTTGGAGCAGTGGCAGGCTCTGCTCCAGCCCGGTATACTGGCCCTCTGGCACCATGCGGTGGGGGAGGAAGCGCCGCAGCCGGCCATTCCCACAGCCTACGTCTACCACCGCTACGGGAGCCAGGCGGTCGAGATAGGGCAGCAGCACACCGAATTCTGGCCAGAAGTTTTGCTTGTGGCGGGTCTGTGAGAAGGCCTCCGCAAAGGCATCATAGGTTGCAGCACTTGCAGATTTCATGCTATTCTCTATACGAGAAAGACACGCCACTGGCAAGCATGGAGACCATCACCCAAGACATCATCAACACTCTAGACGTCAGCAACCTCGACGTGCCAGACGTGCACGCGTGGTGGCAGTCGTTTCATCTGCAGCAGTATGCCGAGAACTTGCTGGCGTCGCTGGGGGGCTACCTGCCCAATATTTTGCTGGCGCTGGTGCTGCTGTGGGGAGGCTTCCGCATAACGACGCTGCTGGTGCGGGCGCTGGAGCGTACGTTTGAACACCGGCACCTCGACCCCACCCTCGAACGCTTCCTCAGCAGCCTGGTAAGCCTGGTGCTACGGGTAGTCATCATCATCACCGCTATAGGGGTGCTGGGGGTACCGATGACCAGCTTCATCGCGCTGCTGGGGACGATAGGCCTGGCGGTAGGGCTGAGCCTGCAGGGGTCGCTCAGTAACTTTGCGGGGGGGGTGCTCATCATCTTTTTTAAGCCCTTCCGCGTGGGAGACTACGTCAAGGTAGACGCCTATGAGGGCACGGTGCAGTCCATTAATATCTTCTATACCAAGCTCAAAACGCTGGATAACAAGGCCGTACTCATCCCCAATGGGCAGGTGAGCAACACCGCGATACAGAACTACTGGCAAGACCCCCTGCTGCGCATAGACTTCACCTTTAGCATCAGCTACCGCGATGATATCGACACCGCCAAGCAGGTACTGCAAGACATCGTAGACGCCGACGAGCGCATCGTGCATCTGCCCTCGCCGCACATTGCCGTGCGTGCTCTGGGGAGCAGCAGCGTGGATCTCCTCTGCCGGGTGTGGGTAGCCAATGAGCTCTACTGGGACGTGTACTATGACATGTTCGAGAAGGTGAAGAAGGCCTACGACGCGAATAAGATCTCTATCCCCTTCACGCAGCAGGACGTCTATGTACATATGGCGCCGCCATCTGCTTGAATTTCTCTCGGCGATGAGTAGACTCGCCCTATGAAGTGCCCCAGCTGTGGCCACGAGCAGAGCAAGGTGACCGATAGCCGGCTGACCGATAGCGGGACGGCCGTGCGGCGCCGACGCCTGTGTGAGGAGTGCCAGAGCCGCTGGACGACCTTTGAGCGGATGCAGACCGCCACCCTCTATGTACAGAAGAAAGACGGCACCACTGAGCCCTATGACCGCGAAAAACTCATGCGGGGGATTATCATCGCCTGTGGCAAGCGCCCGGATCTCCTCCAGCGCATCCGGCACCAGGTCAGCGAGCTCGAGGAAGTATGGGCTACCACCGGCACGGTGACCTCTCGGCAGATAGGCGAAGACGTGGTGGAGATGCTCCGCGACACCGACGACATTGGGTTTATCCGCTTCATCAGCGTGTACTACGAGTACCAGGATATTGAGACCTTCCAGCGGGAGCTCAGCCGCCTGGTGGAGAAGGGCAGCGCGCCAGCAGTAGCCACGGGGAAGAAACCCTCCCAGCAGTCCCTCCTAGACGACGCCGCATGACCATTACCGTCCTGGGTATAGACCCCGGCTATGAGCGCTGTGGTTTTGCCGTGGTGCAGGGGGAACGGTCACCGCAGCTCCTCACTGGTGGGGTCATCACCACCAGCGCTGGGCAGCCACTACCAGAGCGCATCGCCGAAGTAGCCGCAGATATAACGCACCTGCTGGAGCTCTACCAGCCAGATGCCATGGGGGTAGAGGGGCTGTACTTTGCGCGGAATACCACTACCGCGCTGCACGTAGCCGCGGTGCGCGGGGTGCTGCTGTACCTGGGGCAACGGCGTGGGTGCCTCCTCTATGAACCTGCACCGAGTGAGGTAAAGAAGAGCTTCACGGGGAATGGACAGGCCACCAAACCCGAAATGATGCGTATGGCGCGGCTGACCTATGCTACTGATACCATTACCGACGATGCGGCTGATGCCGTGGCGGTGGCGCATACGGTGTGGTATCGCCTGCAAAATAGAGTTGCGTGATAGTCTAGCAGGGCTATAGTGAGTGGGATTCTTTTGCACAGGCGCGTAGTTTAATGGTAGAACAAGGGTCTCCAAAGCCCTTGGTGTGGGTTCGATTCCTACCGCGCCTGCCACATGAGGCCCCCGTGTTGCCTTAATCCCCATGCTCCATGATGAGAAACCCCGACCTCGGTTCTTTATGGTGCCTTTATCAAAAACTAACACTACAGTTCTCTTCCCCTGTCCTCACTCGTTAATGCCATAAAACCGCTGTGCATTAGTTACCAGCTGCGCCGCGCAGTCCTCTAGCGGCACCTGTTTAAGCGCCGCAATGAGCTCCACGACGGTATCCATCATAGCACTCTCACAGCGTTTATGGGTCTTTTTATAGGCCGCCGGTACCAGGAATGGCGCGTCGGTCTCGGTCAATATCCGCTCCAGCGGCGCCGCGATGATGGCCTCCCGCACGGCTGCGGCATTCTGGTATGTGGCCACACCACCGATGCCGATGTATCCCCCCGGCTCCGCAGTGACGGAGCGAGCAAACGCGGCTCCCTCGCTGAAGCAGTGCACCACAAAGCGGTCCCCCTGACCCCGCATATACTCTTTCATAAAGGCCTCTAGCTCCGGTGTAGAGGCCCGGCTGTGGATGACCAACGGCAGCTCGTACTCCCGGCTGAGCGCCAAGTGCCGCCGGAAGCTCTCGTACTGCGCGGTATACAGCGCCTCAGAGGCATCATGATAGCGGTCAAAGCCGCACTCCCCCACCCCCACCACCGTGCCCGGGTGCCGCTCTATCAGCTCTCTAAATACCGTAAAGAGGCTGTCCCAGTCTCGTCCTCGCGGGACGTAGTCCTCCATACCGGCATACTGGCGCGGCTGCCGCCCCACCTGCAGCGCGTCACAGGGGTGCAGCCCCACAGTGGTGTACATGCCCGGGTGCTGCTGGGCCAGGCGTATAGCGGCCAGGCTACTCACTTCGTCACAGCCTATCTGCACACTAGCGAGGACCCCCGCGGCGCTATCTCGGGCAAGGGCCCGCTCTCTATCGGCGTCAAAGTCACGGAAGTAGTAGTGCGCGTGGGTGTCTATCAGGGGGAGCATGGGGGTAGTATAGGCCTCCTACTGCTGCTGACAAGCAGGCATTGACGAGCCAAATACACCGGATATCGTAGCCATATGATCTGGCTCGCTAAGGGCATCATGGGATGGTCATGGCTGCTGGTGCCCGCCATAGTGCTGCTGTTGTACTGGTGGGGGCGCGCTCCCAGGCGCTGGTGGAGGCATCTCCTCTATGGCCTGGGGGTAGGGGTACTGCTACTGGGCAGCTATATGCGGTTTATCGAGCCGCAAATCATCACCGTGGCCGAGCATCCGCTCTCCCTCCCCGGCTTCACCCCAAGCCGCCCGGTGCGCCTCGCGCTGCTCTCAGACCTCCACCTGGGGGCCTACAAGTCTCCTGCTTTCCTCCGTCGAGTAGTAGAGACGCTCCAGCAGCAAGCAGTGGACGCGGTACTCATCGCGGGGGACTTCACCCACGCCATTACCGAGGAGCAACTCCCCGAGTATTTTGCTCCACTCCAGGCCCTCACCATGCCCGTGTATGCCGTGCTGGGCAACCACGACTTGCCTTCTAGCAGTGGCTTCACGGGGGTAGAAGTAGCCCAAGCGCTGCGCAGCGTAGGGGTGCAAGTCATTGACGAGCAGGCACGAGAGCTCTCTCTGGGAGGGGAGAATCTCACGCTCATTGGCCTGGGGGACGAGTCCTACTACCCCGTGAATACCGCCCTAGCCACGAGCACCCCACCAGAGGAGAGCGTCATCGCGCTCAGCCACTCGCCAGACATCGCCTATCAGCTCCCCCAGGGCCACACGCTGGACCTCCTCCTCAGCGGCCATACCCACGGCGGGCAGGTGCGCATCCCGCCCTTCTACCACTGGATGATTCCTTCGGCCTATGGCTTTGACCATGGGAGCTATACCATAGACGGTCTACCGCTCTTCATCACCACGGGGCTCGGAGAAATGGCACTCCCCATACGCCTGGGCGTGCCACCGGTGATCGACCTCTTCACGCTCAGCACACACAATAACTAAGCGCTAGAGATAGTCCCGCTTGTTGGCGTTGTGCTCGTCTAGCGTGCGCCCGTAGTGGATCCGCCCGCTGCTGTCGTGCAGGTAATAGTAGTAGTCGCTGGGTTCGGGGTGCACGGCTGCGCGCAGTGCTGCGAGCCCGGGGTTGCCGATGGCCGTCGGCGGTAGCCCATACTGGCGGCGGGTATTGTAGGGGTCATCGGTGTCAAAGTCCGCCGCGTAGAGCGGCCCCGTCCAGTCATCTTTGGCATAGCGCGTGGTGGCGTCTACCCCCAGCTGCATACCCTCGTCCAGGCGCTTCCAGAGGATACCGGCGATCACCGGCATCTCACCATCATGCGCGGCTTCGCGCTCTACCATGCTGGCCATAGTGACCACCTGCTGCACCGTGCGGGGGCTATCTGCCGTGTAGCCCGCCTCACTCAGGCGCTTGTCAAAGGTATTCTTCAGCAGGGTAATAAACCACCGTGGGCTGAAGTCTGCCAGCGGAATGTAGTAGGTGTCGGGGAAGAGATAACCCTCCAGCGATGGCAGGTCATACGGCAAGCCGCAGTCAGCAGCGCAGGTGAGGATCTCCCCCGGGGCAGTGAGTCCCTTCTCGGCCAGCAGCGCGTCTATCTGCGCCAGCGTGTAGCCCTCAGGGATGGTGATCTTCACCTCATCACTCTGGCCATGCTGTAGCTGAGCATAGAGCTGCTCATAAGTGAGGTCTCTGCCGAGGCTATAGCTGCCCGCCTGCACCGTGCTACTCAGCCCATAATAGCGTCCGTAGAGGCTAAAGAGCAGCGCAGAGCGGATCACCCCGGCGTCCTCCAGCTGAGCCGCCACTGCACTGGCACTACTCCCGGGAGCGATGACAAGGCTCACCAGCGTGGGGTCAAGCGACTGGGGTGAGTACCACGCGCTGAGGACCCACCGCCAGGCCATCACCCCCACCAGGAGGCCCAGCACTAGCACCCCACTGAGGACCCACCAGCGCCGTCGTGGAGCGGCTTTCTCTCCCTTCCCCCGCGCAGGAGCCCTATACGCCGAGTAGATGCGCTGCTTCATGCGCCGGAGTATAGCGGGCCGACACCACTCTGCAAGCGGGGAGGCGCCCGCAGATACCGCAAAATTCACTTGACACCCCAGCCCCCCATGGCGATACTCTCCATGCAACGATCTAGATGTACTTCATGGTGATACTCTTATCAGCATGGATTTTTCGTAACGCTTGTGTGCATGCAAAGTAAACTCCAGGCCGCCATCAACCAGCTCTGTGCAGAGAAGAATCTGAACAAAGACATCGTGATAGAGGCCGTCGAGAATGCCATAGCCGTAGCGTATAAGCGTGACTTTGGCTCCCCACACCAGAACGTAAAAGTCGTCCTGGGGGATGACATCACCGACCTGCGGATCTTCGAAGTACGAGACGTAGTGGAGAGCATGACCGACATCGACACCGAGATCCTCCTCAAGGACGCGAAGAAGATCCAGCCCAATGCGGAAATAGGCGATGAGGTGTTTGTCCTCACCCCGCCGCACGAGAACTTTGGGCGCATCGCCGCGCAGACCGCCAAGCATATCATCAGCCAGAAACTGCAAGAAGCCGAGCGCGAGATGCTTTTCCATAAGTTCAAGGACAGCGAGGGCACGCTCCTCACCGCCCGGGTACAGAAGGCCGATGGCGACGTGGTGCTGCTGGAGATAGACGGCGTAAGCACGCTGCTCTACCGTCGGGGGCAGATCCCCCGGGAGCGCTACTTCACCGGTCAGCGCCTCAAGGTACTGCTGGAGAAGGTGGAATCCACCACCAAGGGGCCGCAGCTGCGCATCACCCGTGCGAGCAAAGACTTCATCGTGGCGCTCTTTGAGCAAGAAATCCCCGAACTCCGCGAGGGCGTAGTCTACCCAGCGCTCATCGCCCGTGAGCCCGGCGTCCGGACGAAGATAGCCGTGGCGAGCGAAGACGCCTCTGTAGACCCTGTCGGGGCCTTTGTGGGGCAGCGCGGGAGCCGGATAAACGCCGTGACGGCCGAGGTGGGTGATGAGCGCATTGATGTGATCCAGCACTACGACGACAAAAAACGCATGCTGAAGGCCGCCCTCAGCCCGGCCAAGATCTCCAAGGTGGAGTTCTACGAAGGGGCTAATGGTGAGGAACGCGTCAAGCTCTTTGTGAAGGAGGAGGAGCGCGCCATGACCATCGGGCGTCAGGGGCAGAATGTCCGCCTGGCCAGCCAACTGCTGAATCTACAAATAGACGTGCTGACCTTTGACGGGCCGCCAGAGGAAGACGAAGCCCTGCAAGAAGAGAAAAAAACCGCCGCCAGCCCACGCGGAGGGCGCCGCCGCAAGGTGATCGCCGAGGACCTGACCATCGATACCCTAGACGGTATAGACCCTGCGGTAGCCGCGCTGCTGAGCGAAATGGGCCTGAGCCAGATCAAGCAATACGAGGGGCTCAAGCCCGAGGAACTGGCCGAGGTGGGCATCACGCTGGAGCAAGCCGAAGCGGTAATGGACGCCATCAACAGCTTCATCAACGTGGAGTAGCCTCTAGCGTATGCCCTGCTGACGGAGGTCTTTGGTGATACTACGCTCCTTGAGCACCTGTTTTTTCTCGTGGCGTTTGCGGCCCTTGCCCAGCCCCAGCGACAGCTTTATCCTCCCCCGGACCAAGAAGATACTGAGCGGCACCAGGGTCAGGCGTTTTTGCTGTACCGCAGCGTGCAGGCGCTCTATCTCTCGCTGGTGCAGGAGGAGTTTGCGCGGCCTGGTGGGGGGCATGTCCTCGGTGGTGGTGTACTGCCAGGGGCTGATGTGCAGCCCGTAGAGCCACACCTCGCCGTCATCTATGCGGGCGTAGGCGCTCTTCATATGCGCGTGCTTGGCCTTCAGACTCTTCACCTCCCAGCTGCTGAGCACCATCCCGGCCTCGTAGGTCTCCAGGATCTCATAGTGGTAGGTCGCGGCACGGTGCTGCAGGAGCGGTGGCATAGGGTTACTGTAGATACTGCCGCCACAAAACACAAGCCAAATCGCTCGCCTGAGGGGCTTTATTTTGCTATAGAGCGGGTATGGCCACCAGTACCGAGCAGATTCTCGCCCCCCTCAACCCGCAGCAGCGGGCCGCCGCTGAGCATATACATGGCCCGCTGCTGATACTGGCCGGAGCCGGCAGTGGGAAGACCAAATCGCTCACCCACCGCATAGCGCATATGATGGCCAGTGGCATCCCTGGCTGGCAGATCTTGGCGGTCACCTTTACCAACAAAGCCGCTAAGGAGATGCAGCACCGCGTGGAGGGACTGCTCTCATCGCTTGGGCAGGGGTATGAGACGCCCACCATGGGGACCTTCCACAGCGTGTGCGTGGGGGTGTTGCGCCGGCACATAGCCCCACTGGGGTATGACAGCCGCTTTCTCATCTATGACACAGGCGACCAAGAGGCCCTCATCAAGCGCATCCTGGAGGAGATGCAGCACACACGGCTCAAGCCCCGTGCGGTGCGCAGCCATATCTCCAGCGCCAAGAACCTGCTGCAGACCCCCGGCGACTACGCGGCCAGTATAGACCCCAACCCCTTTACCAGAGCCGTGGCGGAGATCTACCCCGAGTACCAGCGGCGGCTGCGGGCGGCCAATGCGCTGGATTTCGACGATCTCATCATGGCTACCGTGCAGCTCTTAGAGCACGACCCAAAGCTACTGGAACAGTACCAAGACCGCTGGCGCTACCTGATGGTAGACGAGTACCAAGACACGAACTTTGCGCAGTACCGGCTCATCCGCTTGCTGGCAGGCAAGTACCAGAACCTCGCGGTGATCGGCGATGACTCGCAGTCTATCTATGGCTTCCGCGGCGCAGACTTTACCAATATCCTGAACTTCGAGGCGGACTTCCCTACCGCGACCGTGATCAAGCTAGAGCAGAACTACCGCTCCACCCCCAGCATACTGGCCAATGCCAACCATCTCATCGCCCAGAATACCACCGGCCGTAGCAAGCGCCTCTGGACGGAGAACCCCGCGGGCGAGCAGGTAGCCATCATCGCCACCGCAGACGAGAGGGAGGAAGCCCTCTACATCGCCCACCGTATGCAAGAGCTGCACCACGCCGGCCACAGCTATAGCGACATGGCCGTGCTCTACCGCATGAATGCCCTCAGCCGCGTACTGGAGGAAGCGCTCCTACGCCAGGGCATCCCCTACCAGATAACCGGCGGCACGCCCTTCATGGCTCGTGCGGAGATCAAAGACGTCATCGCCTACCTGCGGCTGCTCTTCAACCCTGCGGACGACCTGGCGTTTGACCGGATTATTAACGTCCCCAGCCGTCAACTGGGGGAGAAAACGCTGGAGGTTGTAGCCCGCTACGCGCAGGACTTTGGCATGAGTCAGCTCAGCGCCCTGCAGCACGCGGAGGAGATGGAGGAGCTCCCCAAGAGTAAGCGAGCCGCGCTGGGGCAGTTTGCACAGATGTACCAGCGCTGGGAGGCAGCCGGAGTGCAGCAACCCGTGGAGCTTATCCTCGACCGTGTGCTGGAGGATACCGGGTATCTCTCGTCGCTGGAGGACGGGTCTGAGGCGGGAGAGATGCGCCAGCAGAACGTGAGAGAGCTGTATTCCGTGGCCGGGCGGTATGCCGGGAGCGCCTTCCCGCTAGCAGACTTCCTCGAGGGGGCCGCACTACTAAGCGACGCTGACCGTGCCGAGGACCATGACGGCGCGGTAACGCTCATGACCATCCATGCCAGTAAGGGGCTGGAGTTCCCCATTGTCTTCCTCTGCGGGTGGGAGGACGGACTCTTCCCCAGCCAGAGCGACCTGCAAGAGCACAGTGAGCTGGAGGAAGCCCGCCGCCTAGCCTATGTGGCCATCACCCGGGCCAAGCAGCAGCTGACCATCACCCATGCGCAGTGGCGGCTGCTCTATGGCCAGCGAACGCAGCAGTCGCCCTCGCTCTTCTTGGCCGAGCTCCACCCCGAGCACATAGAGCAGACAACCTACGGTACCATGCCTCAGAGTGCCCGTAGTGGCCGTATAGCCCTGGGGAGTTATGGCAACGTGATGGCGGGGGACAGCCTGCGGAGTGCGGTCTTTGGCCAGGAGGAGGCTTTGCGGCCTGGTATGCGAGTGCGCAGCCAGCAGTACGGTGAGGGCACGGTTATCCTGGTAAACGGGGACGTGGTGCAGGTGGCCTTTGCCGGCAAAGGCATGAAGAAGCTCCTGCAGAGTATAGCGCCACTAGAGGTGCTCTAGCACACTCTCCTACAAGTAACAGCAGACAGACAACGGGAGACAAAACGTGATTCCCCGCTTTTCTATTGCATGAAGATGCGCTGCGCCGTAGGCTATAGCCATGCTGAGTCGCTTACAGTCCCTCACGCTCTTTGGCCTCACAGCCCACGCGGTAGAGATCGAGGTGGATATCCACCGTGGGCTGCCCGCATTCACCATCGTGGGGCTGCCAGATGCCTCGGTACAAGAGGCCCGGGAACGCGTCCGTACGGCCATTAAGAATAGTAATTTCGAGTTCCCCCGGCAGAAAGTCGTCATCAATATGGCACCCGCAGACCTCAAGAAACACGGCCCGCGCTTTGACCTCCCTATGGCACTGGGGATCCTCTTTGCTACCGGGCAGGTGCCCGAGCCAGACGCGTTAGAGAGTAGTATATTCATCGGGGAGCTGGGGTTCACCGGGGAACTGCGACCCATCACCGGCGTCCTCCCCACCGTGCTGCAGGCCAAGGAAATGGGCTATGAGCAGGTCTTCATCCCCGAGGCAAACGCCACCGAGGCCTCACTGGTGGAGGGGATAGCGGTCTACCCCGCGCCTACCCTCACGGCACTGCTAGACCACCTCAGCGGCACAGCGCTCCTTTCGCCTGTCATGCCAGCCGAGCCAACCCCGGAGTATACCACGGAGGTCACCGAGCACGATCTGTGTCACGTCAAGGGCCAGGAGCAGGCCAAACGTGCGCTGGAGATCGCCGCGGCCGGCGGGCATAATATCCTCATGACGGGCCCCCCAGGGAGTGGGAAGACCATGCTAGCAAAGGCCATACGCACTATTTTGCCACCCCTAAGCATGACCGAGCGGCTGGATATTATCCGTGTGCATTCCGTCGCGGGGCTCACCAGCAGTGAGGATATCCGGCATATCCATCGACCCTTTCGCCCCGTGCACCATACCGCCAGCGGCGTAGCCATCGTAGGAGGTGGCAACCCCCCCAAACCCGGGGAGATAAGCCTGGCGCACCGCGGGGTACTCTTCCTGGATGAGTTTGCCGAGTTCCACCAAAAAACCCTCGAAGTACTCCGACAGCCGCTAGAGGACGGCGTTATTACCGTCAGCAGGGCGTCCGGCACCTGCCAGTTCCCCGCGCAGATCCTCCTCATCGCCGCCATGAACCCCTGCCCCTGCGGCTACGCCACTGACCCCGAGAAGCCCTGCAGCTGCTCCGCGCACCAGGTACAGCGCTACCAGCAGCGGGTCAGCGGGCCCATCCTCGACCGCATAGACCTCCACCTCACCGTCCCCCGTATCCCTGTAGAGAAGTACACCCAGAGCACCGAACCCGAGTCCAGTGCGAGTATCCGCCAGCGGGTGGTAGCAGCGCGAGAACGCCAGACAGAGCGCTTCCGTGGCACGAGCGTGACCTGCAATGCCGAGATGACCTCTCCCCTTATGAAGCGCCACTGCGCCCTCCCTCCTGACGCCGAGCAGCTCCTGCAGACCGCCGTACGGCAGCTGCACCTCTCTGGGCGTGGATATACGCGAGTGCTGAAGCTCGCCCGCACCATAGCTGACCTCGCTGATGAGGAGCATCTCACCACCCCGCACATCGCCGAGGCGCTCTCCTACCGCCAGCAGACAGCCCTGTAGATCAGGCCTTCTCTGATGACAAGTGGTGCCTAGAGGATACGCTTGCGCTTGAGGTAATACACCCCCCCGAGCAGAGCGAGCACAAAACACATAAAGAGCCCCATACTGAGCAGTGCAAAGGCCAGTGGTGAGGTCTCCAGGTGGTTTTTAAGGTTCACGCCATAGAGCCCCACAATGACGGCCAGAAAGGCAAAAATACCCGAGAGAAGTGAGATCAGCAGGTCAATACGGATGATGGTATTACGCCGCGCGGAGAGCTGCAGGGTGAGGATCTCCTGCGTATCGTCAATGCTCTCGGTGATGTCTTCTATCTCGTGGCTCAGCTGCTCTATTTGCTCAAAGGCATTCTCGAGAATCGAGGTGAGCTCGGGCTCATCAGCTGTGGTGTCTGGAGTGAGGGTAAGGGCCTCCAGCGTGTCGGGCGACTCAAGGGTCTCTTCCAGCAGTTCCTCGGCCACGGTGATGGTAGTGCTAATCTTCTGGAGTTTTTTCTTGATCAGCAGGAGCTGGTTGAGGTCCGTCTCTGAAGCAGCACTAGAGAGCGAATGGAGGATCTGCTCGGCCTGCTCCTCCAGCGGGCGGAAGAGCTGCGCCATGGTCTGCAGCGCATAGGTAAGCGCGGCGTCCAGCATGCGGAAGTGAAAGCAGCTGTGCTCGGCATCAGCGTGTACGGCGTTGCGAATAACCGGCAAAAACTCTTCTTGTATTTTCCTAGACTTACTCTGAAAAATATACACCTGCAGAGGCGTGATGATGAGCTTCACGTGCAAGAGATTGGCAATAATACTCTCTCCCCGCGGTAGCAGCGTGATCATCTGCTTCGGGGTAAAGACGGGCCTCAAGTCCCGCAGCGCCACCTGTAGCTCCTCGCTCAGCGCCTCCCGAGTGAGGGTTCGCTCGGTCTCTTTGCCCGAAATATGCAAGAGGAGGATATGCATGCGTCTCTACTATAGCAGGCCTGAGGCAGCCGCGCTAGGGGTTACGCCAGCCGCAGGCGCTGCTCTTCTACCGCCAGGGCCTCGACTATCTTCAGGAGGTTACCGTCCAGTACGCCCGGAAGATTGCTAAAATTCTGACCAATGCGGTGGTCGGTCACGCGGTCTTGTGGGAAGTTATAGGTGCGGACTTTTTCGCTCCTATCCCCCGAGCCAATGCTGCTGAGGCGCTTCTCTCCGAGCGCTTCTCGGCGGGCTTCCTCCTCTATGGCGTGGAGGCGCGACGCCAGCACCTTGATGGCTTTGGCCTTATTCTTGTGCTGAGATTTATCATCCTGGCAGGTGACGATAATGCCGGTAGGCAGGTGCGTGACGCGCACGGCGCTGTCAGTGGTGTTGACGCTCTGGCCGCCATTCCCCGAGCTACGGAAGACGTCTATACGCAGGTCATTGGGGTGGATCTCCACGGTGGTCTGCTCTACCTCGGGCATGACCACCGCGCTGATGGCACTGGTGTGCAGCCGCCCCTGCGACTCGGTCCGCGGCACGCGCTGCACCCGATGCACGCCGCTCTCGTACTTCAGCTTGCCATAGGCCCCATAGCCGTGCACCTCGATGATGCTCTCTTTGATCCCTCCGCTCTCATTCGGGGTACTGCTGAGCAGATGCGTGGTAAAGCCCTGCATCTCCGCAAAGCGCAGCCACATACGCTCGGCTTCCTCAGCAAAGAGGCAGGCTTCGTCACCCCCGACGCCAGCACGCACCTCGATGATGCAGTCGCGCTCGTCATCTGGGTCTACGGGTATGAGCGCCTGAGTGAGCGCTTCTTCGGCCGTAGGGAGCTGGGTCTTGGCGTCTTCCAGCTCGGCTTTTGCTAGCTCCAGCATCTCGGGGTCTTTCTCGCTGGAGAGAAGCTGCTCGGCGTCTTGTCGCTGCTGCAGGAGGGAGAGATAGCTGCTCGCAATGGCGGCCTTGGGCTCGAGAGCTTTCAGCTGCTGCGCAACGCGCGTAGCGTGGGTGACATCGCTATAGATGGCCGGGTCACGCAGCTGTGCCTGCAGGTGCTGGAGCTCGGTGATGAGGGCGAGGGCTTTCTCTTGCATAGGGGGAGTGTAGGCCACAGAGTCACGAGCGCAATATGAGGAGATTAAGACGTCAGCGCGATGATAATGTAGTTAACGATGATCCAGGAGAGGAAGGTGATGAGTAGCCCCCCGATGACATTCCCGATGCCCTTGAGGGCCTCCTCGGCGCGTTTGTCGCCCCCTACGCTGGCGGTCATGTACTGGAAGGCATGGAAGACAAACATCACCACCGCTATGGTGCCCGCCATACGGGTAAGTAGGTCGATGGCGAAAATAGCCACCAGGCCGATATCCCACCACTGGAGCGTCCCCGCAGCGATGCGATCAGAGATGGAAATACTCCCCGGCCGCAGGAGCATATCCCAGTACTTGTTGTGCAGGGCGTTAGACGCTAGATCTTGCGGCAGGGGGCCCTCATACCCGGCGATCTTCTGCTGCGCGCTGGCCATGCTGGTGATGACAAAAGCGCTGCAGAGGGCGAGAAATCTAGAGCGTTTCATGCTCGGCCGGGTTAGCGTCGGTGAAGGTATCAGCCCCGAGCGTACTCTCCGACGACAGAAACTCGGTGCCGTAGAGGCTCGTGAGCCAGTGGTAGAGCGCGTGCACCGCGCCGTTACTCGCGTAGAGGGCGCCCATCAGCAGGGGCATCATGCCGAAGATCAGCACCGTGCGCCCCGCGCTAAAGAGCAGCATACAGAGGAGAGCAGCCATAATCAGCCCGAGTACCATGCCATAGAGGTGCACCAGCGCGCTGGTGTCCTTACGGAAGGTCTGCTGTACCCAGTAAGTAAAGACCACCATGAGCGTCATATGCCCCAGCGCGGCCATGGTAACGCCATCACTGCTGAAGCCACTACTGGCACTGAGGTAGAGCACCAACACCGGGAAGAGCAGCACCAGGTGCCCGAAGAACACATGGGTGAGCACCGTGCCGCGGTTGAAACTGATGGCCTCGGTAACGGTGACCAGCAGGGTGTGGGTGATATTCGCCACCAGGGTGCCAAAGAATACCGCCAGCAACACAAACCAGAGAAAGAGCGGATTCTGCGGCTGCAGCACCTGCTGGACACCAAACTCATTGGTGATGGCGTCTTGCGGGGTGAGGGTGTCGCCCACCACATTCCAGCTCAACAGGAGCACCAGCGCCAGGATAATCGCGCCCAAGACGCCCGACCCCAGGCCTATCGCCGCCCGGATGAAGATGAGCGCGAGCGAGGACTGCTCGGGTTTGGGGTCACTCAGCGGCTCGGGGAGGGGTACGGCCGCATCGGGAGGAATGAACTCTTGTGGCATGCTTCTATTCTAGAGGCTTTAGCGCGGGAAGGCAATAGGGTCACTAAATCTCATTTGACACCCTGGTGTACAAGGAGAGGGTAGTTCTGGTTCTTTGTGGGGCTATAGCTCAGCCGGTGAGAGGTCGTGAGTTCGGCTCCCCCTCAGGGAAGCATATGTATTTCTCCGCTGGCATTTGGCATTGTGATAGAAAATTCTGGAGACAGAAAGAAGGCCATCGGGTAATATACCCGACAGCCTGTTATTTTAGCTACTAATTAGTACGTGATCTCAAGCCGAGTATAGGGTGTTTCAGCAATAATTTCTCGGGTACTTTCGGGAATTTTTTGCATTAATACACCTCCTGTGGGCGGCATTGAGAATGAGTAGCGAGCATTATCAAAGATCCTGCGTGCCAACTCCTCTAGCATTTTATCCAGATCTCCACCATACTTATCGATATCTTTTTGAAAGGCCTTACTCTCAATAGAGAAGCGAAGCGAGGCTTCTACGGGTATGTGGTATATGACACCATCGTGCTCGTAGTTAAAGACATGGTGGAGTTTCTGCTTCTCCTCATAGTACCGAACCATACAGTCCGGCAAAAACGGGTTATTAAAGTGAACCTCAGGAACATATTTCCCATTCTGGAAGACATGCACACCCTCGCTAGGTCTGGAGGTATATCCTATCCCCGATGATACGAGGCATATATAACCAAAGGTTCAAGATAAGTTGAGAGGATAAAAAAAAGACTTATCCTCTTACCAGAAATGAAGAATAAATACTGCTATCGTTCAAGAATTTCAGAAGCTAAATTTAGAGAAATAATAAAGTATTTTTCTTTGGATTTAGAAGCTGAAAAAATTGCACAACTGACAAATATTTCTCGTCCAACAATAAACAAAATTGTCACGAAAATACGAGAAATAATTGCAGAAGAAAGTGAAAAGGCTACTCGTGAAAGTGGCGTGTTTGAAGTGGATGAAAGTTACTTTGGGGCAAAACGAGTACGTGGAAAAAGAGGCAGAGGGGCAAAAGGAAAAACAATTGTATTTGGCCTGCTAAAGCGAGACGGGAAAGTATATACTCAAATCATACAAAATGTTTCTAGGAAAGAGATAATACCAATTATCAAAGGGAAGATATTGGAAGGTAGCACCGTAAATTCTGATGGATGGAAGAGTTATGATAGCTTAATTTTGAATGGATATACACATCATCGTGTTTATCATTCAAAAGACGAATTTGCTCGTGGAAAGTCACACATTAATGGTATTGAAAATTTCTGGGGAATTGCAAAAGTCAGACTTGCTAAATTTCGTGGAATTCACAAATCTCACTTTTATCTTCACCTCAAAGAATCCGAATTTAGATTCAATTACCGCTACCAAAATATCTATGCTATAATTCTTAAATTACTCCGTAATAACCCTCTCAACTTATCTTGAACCTAACCAAATATTAGTACCCAGAGGGTGAGAATATTCCGTTTTCGCTTTAGCTGGGGAATTCGCTCCCCATCATTAGTCATGATAGAAACCACCACTAGAATCATCACCACAAGAATCACTACACCAATCAAGACGACAGTTCCTGCAGCGGCACCACAAAAATCATCGGGTTGCTCTCCCAGAAGGACTTTAAACATGTACACCACTATTAAAAATGGCACAAAAAGTAATAAAAATGACGTCGACGCCAATAATAATTTTTTCATACATTAAAAATTTTTGAATAAAGTAAAAGAACTATTTGTACACACTGTAAACTATCTGTGGTTTTTGTCAATGTTTAGCACTGTTTTTACCCCCCACCGCGGAAGAGTATCTGCCCATCAGCGACGTCTACCGTGATGTTCTGGCTCACCGTGCCTTCTATCATCTGCATGGCCAGGGGGTCAAGCAGCTCGCGCTCTATGACGCGTTTGAGCGGCCGGGCACCAAACTCGGGGTCGAATCCTCGCTCGGTCAGCCAGGCCTGGGCGGCGTCAGTGAAGGTGATAGCGATGCCCTTCTCTTGCAGGCGTTTGCGCAGGCTGCTCAGCTGTATGCCGAGGATCTGCGCGATGTGGTCTTTGCTCAGCGGGTGGAAGCCAATGATAGAGTCTAAACGGTTGAGGAACTCCGGGCGGAAGAAGCGCTGTAGCTCTTTGCGTACGGTGAGGTCGTCGGGCATGACCTCGCCGAGGAAGAGATCATGCGCGAGGTTCGAGGTGAAGATCACAATGCACTGCTTGCCACTCACCTGGCGGCCCTTACTGTCGGTGATGTGCCCCTCATCCAGCAGCTGCAGGAAGATATTAAAGACGTCCCGGTGGGCCTTCTCCACCTCGTCGAAAAGCAGCACGCAGTAGGGGTGAGTACGCAGCGCCTCGGTCAGCTCGCCCCCGGCCTCAAAGCCGATATATCCCGGTGGCGCGCCAATGAGCCGGCTCACCGAGTGAGCCTCCATAAACTCGCTCATGTCAAAGCGTATCATGGCCTTCTCGGTGTCAAAGAGCTCGGCTGCCAGGGCCTTGGCTAGCTCGGTTTTCCCCACTCCCGTAGGGCCGAGGAAGAGGAAACTCCCGATGGGTTTATCGCCCTTAGTCAGCCCGGTGCGGTTGCGACGGATAGCGTTAGACACCGCGGTGACGGCCCGGTGCTGCCCGATGACACGGCGGTGTAGCTCGTCCTCCAGGTGTGAGAGCTTCTGGCTCTCGGTCTGCGTGAGCTTCGTCGCAGGGATACCCGTCCACTTAGCCACTATCTTAGCGATGTCCTCAGCCGTTACCTGGTCACGCACCAGCGCGCCCTTGGTCTTGTCTTGTTGCTCCTTCAGCTGTTGCTCCAGCGCCGGCAGCTGCCCGTGGAGGATCTCCGCCAGGCGGGCATAGTCGGCGTCTCGGCGGGCTTTATCGGCGTCCAGCATGAGCTTGTCGATCTTCGCCTTGGTGTGCTTGATGGCCTCCAGGAGCTCTTGCTCACCCTTCCATCGCTCCTGCAGCGCGGCGAGGCTGGCCTGCGTACTCGTGATTTTCTCACGGATAGTGGCCAGTTCCACGGCTTTACTCGGGTCAGATTTGATCGCCGCGGCCTCTAGTTCTAGGGTCATGAGGTCACGCTTCTTGGCCGCGATTTCCTCAGGCTCGCTCTCTATCTCCAGCTTCAGCTTGCTCATGCTCTCGTCCATAAGGTCGATAGCCTTGTCGGGCAGGCGGCGGTCGGGCAGGTAGCGGATGGAGAGGTCAATCGCGGCGATGAGCGCGTCGTCGGTGATGCGCACCCCATGGTGGATCTCATACCGTTCGCGGATACCCCGGAGGATCGCCAGGGCTTCCTCACGCGTAGGCTCGTCGATGTAGACCTGCTGGAACCGTCGCTCCAGTGCCGGGTCTTTCTCGATGTACTGGCGGTACTCCGCCGTGGTGGTGGCGCCAATGCAGTGCAGCTCGCCCCTGCTGAGCGCGGGTTTAAGGAGATTGCTGGCGTCCATCGCGCCGCTACTGGCCCCCGCACCGATGATGGTATGCAGCTCGTCGATGAAGAGAATGATGCCCCCGGCAGCGTCTTGCACCCCCTTCAGCACCAGTTTCAGCCGCTCCTCAAACTCCCCCCGGTACTTCGCCCCCGCGATGAGCGCGGCGAGGTCCAGCGCCAGCACGCGTTTATCCTGGATGCTCTCGGGCACTTTTTTCTTGAAAATCTCATACGCTAGCCCCTCCACAATGGCGGTTTTGCCTACCCCCGCCTCCCCGATGAGCACGGGGTTATTCTTCGTCCGACGGCTGAGGATCTGTATCGTCCGGCGGATTTCTTCATCGCGGCCGATGATGGGGTCTATTTTGCCCGCCTTGGCCTTAGCCGTGAAGTCCACACAATAGCTGGAGAGCGCCTCAGCGATGGCTTCTGGCGTGATTTTTTTCGGTTCGTCTGCGGGGCGGAGGTCCATAGAGAGGGCTTACAAGAGGAGTATACGCTGTAAAGAGTTAGCAGTCAAATAATGAGAGTGCTAATTTTCTGTACGAGTACTCAGATCATTTGCCACCTCACCAGAGCGCCCTATAGTGCGTGCATGAGATTCCCCCAGTCAGATACCGAGAATCGGCGGCGGCATACCGCCAGTCACATCATGACCTATGCCGTCAAGATGCTGCGCCCAGACGTACACCTGGGAGTAGGGCCGTGGACGGACTCGGGGTTTTATCAGGACTATGACTTTGGCGGCAGTCCGCTGAGCGAGCATGACTTTAAAGATATCCAGAAGAAAATGCGCTGGATCATCAATAAGAACTTCGCGGTAGTGCAGCAAGACGTCAGTGAGGAGCACGCGCGGGCGCACTTTGCCGGCGACCCGTATAAGCAAGAACTCATCGACGGGATCCTCGCGCGGGGGCTGGCGCTCTCGTTCTACCACTTCCAGAACGACGCGGGCCAGAACGTCTATAGTGACCTCTGCGCCGGCCCGCACCTCTCCTACACGGGTGACGTAGGAGCCTTTGAACTCACCAAGATAGCCGGGGCCTACTGGCGAGGAGACGAGAAGCTCGCGCAGCTGACGAGGATCTACGGCGTGGCCTTTGCCACCGAGGAGCTGCTCAGCGAGTACCACCACTTCATAGCAGAGGCCGCCAAGCGTGACCACCGTAGGCTGGGGCAAGAGCTGGGGCTCTTCACCTTCTCAGACCTGGTGGGGCCGGGGCTGCCGCTCTTCACCCCCAAGGGCACATTTATCCGCCGGAAGATACAAGATACCATCATGGCGCTCAGCAGCGCGGAGGGCTACACCGAGGTGTGCATCCCGCATCTGGCGCAACCAGACCTCTACAAGACCTCTGGCCACTGGGAGAAATTCAGCGATGATCTCTTCCACGTCCGGGGGAAGAACGACGCGGCCTTTGTGATGAAGCCCATGAACTGCCCCCATCACACCCAGGTGTATGCCAGCCAGATGCGCAGCTACCGGGATCTCCCCCAGCGGTATATGGAGACCACCATGGTTTACCGCGATGAAAAACACGGCGAGCTCAGTGGCCTGAGCCGCGTGCGCAGCATTACTCAAGACGACGCGCATGTGTTTTGTCGGCTATCACAGGTGAAGGACGAGTCCCAGCGCATTGTGCGGATCATCGAGCAGTTCTATGCCCGTATAGGCATGTGGGAGAAAGAGAACTTCTGGGTGTCGCTGAGCGTACGAGACCCCAAGACACTCGAGAAGTACCTGGGGGGCGAGGAGAACTGGAGTACGGCGGAGAGGTTCCTCGAGGAAGTATGCCAGGAGGCCGCGCTGCCCTACAAGCGCATCGAGGGTGAGGCGGCGTTCTATGGACCGAAGCTGGACTTCATGTTCTACGACAGCCTACAGCGTGAGCGCCAGCTGTCCACCATCCAGATAGACTTCGTCCAGCCAGAGCGCTTTGGGCTGGAATATACCGCGGAGGACGGCACCAAGGAGCGCCCTGTGATGATCCACCGGGCGATAGCCGGGTCACTGGAGCGCTTCATGAGCGTGATGATAGAGCACTTTGCGGGGGCCTTCCCGGCGTGGCTCAGTCCCGTGCAGTGCGTGGTACTGCCCGTGAACCCAGCGCATGATGCAGCCGCCAATGCCCTAATGGAGCGACTACGGCAGCGCGGGGTGCGCGCGGAGCTCTGGGATACCAGTGAGACGCTGGGCAAACGCGTACGGAATGCACAGACCGAGAAACTCCCCTATAGCATTGTGCTGGGGGATACAGAGGCCGCCAGTGGCCAGCTGACCGTGCGTGCCTATGGGCAGGAGACGGAACAAACGATTTCCTTTGACGAATTCTGTGAAGTATTACAATAGAGGCATTATTGCTTTCTATGACATTTGGAGCCCTTGTAGGAATGGTACTGGCAGCAGCAACCGGCGCGGTGATGCACGTGCTCCCCTCAGATGGGAGTAAGCAGCTCCACCCCACCGGTATGCAGATCACCTATGACGAGAGCCAGTACCGGCGTCTCACGCCTATTAATGTGAGCTACCCGCCGCTCCCCAGCATGGCCGAGCAGGAGATGCTCGAGCAGCACCTCCACATGCTGGAGACCGAGCTACAAGTACTAGAAGAGCTACAGCAGGCGCCTGTCTATGCCAGTGTGAGTCGCCCGCCCGCTACCCGAGCGGTGCAACTGGCCGAGCCAGCCCCGAGTGAAGAGAGCACCGAGGACACCCGCAGCATGCTCCCCACGGTGGTGGAGGTGCCAGAGCAGGACTACGAAACGCTGGAGGGCGTCTGTGAGGTGAAGGGGAACATCACCAGCAGCGGGCAGTTCTACTACCCCGTGGGCTGCATCGCCGCCAGCCGGGTGGTGATAGATGAGACCAAGGGCGAACGGTACTTCTGTAGCACCGAGGAAGCCATAGCTGCCGGATTCACCCTGGCCGAGAGCTGCCAGTAGACTCGTCCTCCAGGGCGATATTCGGCAACCAGTCGATGATGGGGGTGTCCCCGCTATAGTCGATGAAAACGATGTCTATGCGGAAGTAGGGCACTTCTTGGCGTTCCAGCTCAGTGAGGAAATAGCGCTCAGCCGCGTGTAGCATGCGCGCTATCTTCTGCCGAGTGATGCTCTCTTGCAGCTGCCCGTACCGCCGCGAGCGCCGCGATTTCACCTCCACCAGCACATAGGTGTCTGACGTCGCGTCATAGCAGATGAGGTCTATCTCGCCGCCCTGGCTGTGGTACTGCTGGGTGCAGCACTGCAACCCTTGCTCCTCCAGGTACTCGCGGGCCAGCGCCTCACCGGTGTCGCCGAGGGAGTTACTGCTCATGCATCTCCTGGGCGATGATCCCCTCTACCGCGGTGATGACGGCCGGCATCTGGTGCCACACGCTCTCCACGTGGTACTGGTAGCGCCGGGTTACCTCCTGCTCCTTGGCGATGCTGGCCATACGGCGCTGCACGTCTGCCTCCTCCATCGCGCGGTCCCCGTTAGTCAGGCGCTGGCGGATCTCTTCCTCGGTGGGGTCATACTGCAGGGTAATACCAAAGAAATCCTTCGCTGGCAGCAGCTGCTCCACGATCTCATAGCCCGCTACGTCCATCTCCTTATAGATGAGCTGCCCTGCAGCAATAGCGTCGAAGATGGGTTGCTTACGCGTGCCGTAGTAGTGGGCGTTGTGCACCAGCGCGTGCTCTAGCAGCTGCCCGGTAGTGATGAGCTCTCTAAATTGCTCCTCGGTGACAAAGTCATAGCTGCAGAGCTCCGGGTGGGTGAGCTCCTCTGGCCGTGGCGCGCGGGTGGTGATGCTTCTGAGGAAGAGGAGATCCGGGCGATGCAGCCGCAGATGCTGGATAAGCGTGGACTTCCCCGCCCCCGTAAAGCCAGAAATAATACAGAATTTGCCGCGTTGCATGTCCGCAGTGTAGGAGAAATACTGCCCAAGACAAGCCCTTTAGCGGCGTTTGCGGTGGTGCAGCGCAAAGACAATAATGCCGATGAGCAGCGCCGCCAGCACCAGGTAGAGCGCGGTAGCGTTACTATTGGTCAGTGCAGAGCCAGCCTCTCGGAGTGTCTCCCCCACCGACTGACGGTTGTCTTGGCTGTCACACACGTCCCCGATGCCGTCTCGGTCACTGTCGTCCTGCGCCTCATTGGCCATCAGCGGGCAGTTGTCCTCCGCGTTGGCCACGCCGTCACGGTCGGTATCGGGCAGGTACTGGGGGATTTCTCCCGTATAGTCTGCGGTGGTGATGGGGTTACTCAGCCGTGCATTCGGGGTAAAGGTGTCTGAGAACGTCTCCCGATGACGATACGCCGCGTAGTCACGGCTGCCGCCATAGGCCAGGGTATAGCGTTTGCCGTCCTCAGCCGGGAAGCGCAGCCCCCAGCGTGGCGCTGCGTAGACGAAGATATCCTTGAGCACCAGGTCACTCGCGGCGGGGAACTGCACCTCCAGGTAGCTAATAGGGTCGGTTTCTTGGAGGATCTCGGGGTGGTACTCCCCGCTGTAGAGCGTCTTCATGCTCTCTCGCGTGAGGCCTGCGCGCAGCACCAGCCGGGGGATAGCAGCCTTATACGACGGGTCAAAACTCACCGCCGCCAGGGGCACGGGCCTCGGGAAGGCAAGGGTAACCGAGGGCACCAGGCTCTCATCGCTGCGGTTAGCAAAGCCAGCGATGGTGCTAATATCTCCATCCACCAGGTACTGCGGGTCCTGCCCATCGCCAAAGGTCTGCTCTACCACCGTGAGCGTCGTGCCGTCCAGGCGCTCCACCCCGCTAGTAGCCAGGGTAAAGGGCACCAGCGTGTTCTCCTCGTCGAATATCGCCAGGTTCTTGCCCCGACGGTCGACGTCTTGCAGCACCTCCCGCGGAAGCTCCAGCTGCTGCATGCCGGGCTCCTGCTCGAGGATCTGGCGATAGAGCGGGTAGTCCGCAGGCAGGGGCGAAGCCAGCGCGGTACTGGTGAGCAGCACCAGGGCGCTGGTGAGCAGGCTGGAGAGGAGGGAATTACGCAGAGGCATGCGGGGGAGTATTACGGTTCTCGTTAGCTTCTATCAGGTTCTTGATCGCCATCACCTGCACAATCGCCGAGCGCTCGGTCTCACCCAGGCGCATCTTCACGTACTTCAGCGTGTCTTGCAGGTCGGGGATCATCTTGTGCTCCAGCGCGTTGACCCGTCGGCGGGTTTTTTCTATCTCCAGGGCCATATTCTCGGCGGCCTTCTCGGTCTCAGCTACCTCCACCAGCAGGGCGATGACACTGCTGAACTTCTCCAGGGTGATGTCCAGGCTGGCACGGGTTTGCAGCGCGGAGTACTGCACGGCGCGGTCGGTCACCTCTACGGTGAACTCGGGGATCTTCACGGCCATGATGGTTTTGGTCCGTACACCGATGCGAATATCCTTCACGGGCTCAGCCAGGGCATTCTCGATGAAGGGTCTGGGGGTGGCTATCTGCGCCTCCAGGAAGGCCAGGTTGGCATCTCGCAGCGACTGCTCCACTTGCTTGCGCAGCTGCTTGGCCCGCTGCACTATGGTGAGGAACTCCTGCATGAGTCCATCGCGCTTGTCCTTCAGCAGCTTATGCCCGCGGTTGGCGGTGGTGACCTTGTTCTTGAGCTCCAGGAGCGTCATGCGCGTCGCCGTGACCTGTTGTACTGCCATGCAAAGTGGTTACCCCGGCATGCTACCGTAAGGACCACGCGTGTCAATCCGGCAGGGCTAAAACTCCACCACCGCGCGGTAGATCTGCTCTTGCAAGGGCAGGGGGCGGCCCATGTTCTCGGTCTCGGCGGTGAGCTGCCCGTCGTCGGTCGTGGTGATGGTCTTGATGAACTCGCTGCGTTCTCGGGCGGGGGTGGGCAGCAGCTCAAAGCTATAGGGTCGCCAGGCGCTCGATCCTCTCTTCAGCGGCACCGTGTACTCCAGCACTACCTCCAGTGACTCGCCGGGGCTCACATGCATGGGGAATTCCACCGTCTGCGCGTTGCTGAAGGGGCTATCCTCCAGCACGTTATAGCTGCCACTGGGGTTACTGTAGTTGTCTATGACGGCCCCCGCAGGGAGTGACAGATGCATAATGGCGCGGTTTTGGCTGTCTCCCAAGACATAGCGCACCGCGTCGGTGAGGGTGCTGGCGACATTCGGGCTGAGTCTCGTGGTGCCGAGCAGGTGGTCTATCTCCCCCGGAGCCAGCGTATGGGTACGCCGCAGCGTCAGGTAGACCTTGCCCAGGCCTGTGGGGAGGACCTTGGTGCGGTGGTGCACGGCGGTATCTACAAATCTATCCGACTTATTCGCGCCAATATTCGTGATGCTGAGCTGGAGAAAATCGTCGATATTCCGGCTGCGCGTCACCTGGCCAGTCATGCCCGCCCGCTCGGCAAGGGACTGCAGTACTCGCCGCTCACTCCAGAGCCGCACGTGCCCCTGCTCCAGCAGCTCCAGCAGCGCCGCCGCGTTCTCCTCCCCCAGGGCAAAACCCCGCCAGAGCGTTGGATCCATGAGCTGCACCCCCAGCTGCATGATGGGGGATTTGACGTCATAGCGGCCGGCAATTTTAGATTCCACCAAGAACTGCAGTACCATATCGGCATTCTCGGGCGTCACGGTGATCTCCCAGGGCTCCAGCGTGATGGCCCGCGGCAGCGCCCCCAGCAGCGTGCGTATGGCCTGGGTATCTACCGCCAGGACGGTACTGGGCACAAAGCTCCTGGGCATGGCCTTATAGAAGTCCTGGTACTGCTCGGCCAGGGTAGGGAAGTCAGCGCTCAGCGCGGGGACATCCTTCAGGCTGATGAGCGGGTCCAGCGGTGTGAAGTAGTCTAGCGCGGGGAGTTTCGCGCTCTCGGGGAGGAGCCGGTCCTCACTGTAGATGTCGTGGAAGCTGAGGTACACCCCCCCCGGAGCGAAATCCAGGTAAGCCAGCGACCCCGCAAAACCGCCTCCAGCACGGGCCTCGTTCTCATTCATAAAGAGAATCAGCACGCGGTCACGGTGCTCCTTCAGCGTTGCGTAGATCTCCTCCGCGTCCTTCAGCCAGCCGCTCAGTATCTTCATCTGCCCCTCCAGCAGACGCAGCTCCTGCTGCTGCTCTGGGGTAAATATCCCTCGTGGCAGGCGCCCCAGTCGCGACTGCAGCGACGCTATAGTGGTGCGCAGGGTGCGGCTGAACTGGTAATAGGGCTCGATATCGCTATAAAGAAAGGGCTGTGACGTCAGCGAAAAATTGGCCACACTGGGGAGGCGCTCGTACGCCGCGGCCACGGCTGAGAGGTCAGTGATGGTGCGCGAGAGCAGCGTAAAGGGGTAGACGCTGGGCAGACTCTCGGCCTGGTAGGCTGCCAGCTGCCACGCCTCTGCGCTGGTACCGGCGTTGAGGGCACTCTCCACACTGGCCTCCGCCAGCGCTCGCCACTGGGGTATCTGCGACTGTAGCAGCATGACCCCCCCCAGCAGGAGGAGAATCAGGCCACTCACTACGTGCTTCTGGCGCATGGTCTCACTCTATATACGGCGGCGGTGGCGTCTACCTTTTCTGCCTAGACGAATGCAGCGCGCGGTATAGGCTGTGGCTATGAGCGCCCTCTCCCTCACCGACATCCTCCTCATCGCATTGCTCGTGGTGCTCCTGGTGGGCACGGGCATCACGGTGTGGCTGCTACAGCGGCGTATGCGAGAGCTGCAGTTGCAGTTCGACGAGCAGGTAGATGACCCCCTGCAGCGCATGCAGCAGTACCTCTATGACTCGCTGCAGTACAGCAACGCGCAGCAGCACCAGAATACCGAGAGCCTCCGCCAGCAGATCACCCAGCAGCAGGTGGCGCTGCAGCAGCAGTTCGACAGCGTGAATAAGCAGGTCGATACTAAATTGGGCGATAACACGCAGCAGATCAGCCAGCGGCTCGACAATAGCGCGCGATTCCTACAGCAGTTCCAGCAAGACGTAGCGAAGTTCAACCTGGAGATGGGGCGCATCCGTGAGCTGGGCACGCAGATAGAAAAGTACAATAAGATGCTCCTGAATAATAAAAAGCGCGGGGGTATGGGCGAGGAGACGCTCATAGACCTGCTGGCCAATACCTTCCCCTCCCAGCGCTATAGCGTGCAGCACGCTCTGGCTAATGGGGCGGTGGTCGACGCAGCGATTTTCACCAGTAACGGGACTATCCCCATAGACGCCAAGTTTCCCTTTGCAGCGTATGAGAAAATGCTGGAATCCGGTGACGGCCCGGCGATGGAAGAGGCCGAGAAGCAGCTGACGCGCGACGTCAAAGCACGCATAAACGAGACCGCCAAGTACATCCTCACCGATGCGGGCACGGTGGATTTTGCGCTGCTCTTCCTCCCCAATGAGTCGCTGTACTACGAGGTAGCCATCCGCAACGCGCCGCTGAGCCACTACGCCCGAGAGAAGCGCGTGCTGCTAGTGGGGCCGGGGACGCTCTTCTACGCGCTGCGGATCATCTACCAGGCCTACCAGAGTCAAGAATTTGCCAAGCAGGCGCAGCAGGTCATCGCGGAACTCCACAGTGTGCGGCAGTACGCGGCGCAGCTGGAGGGAGAAATACAGCTGGCCAAGAAGCAACTGGGGCAGGCCGGCAACAACCTAGACAGCGCACTGCGCACGAACGATAAGCTCCAGGGGCAGGTGGAGAAGGTCATGCAATTGGGCACAGAGGACATTGCCCAGCCGGCGTTATTTAAGCCCGCATCACAGTAAACGCTTCCGCTGCTTTTTCTTTTGAAATTATTGAAAAAAAATAGTAGTAACAGCAGGTTCTGCTCGTGCATAATCTCCCTCATGGCTCCTGAGCAGCCACCCCGCCACCAGAAAGATACCCCGACATAGAGAGCAATGCCGTCAATGCACCAGCATCCCCACCACACTGCCACGCCCTTGTAAGAGGGGAAGAGATACTCTGAGAGCGCCCGGAATGCTGTTCACTTTTTCCACTCAGCATACCCCTGTGGAAAACCCACCCCAGAAGACCCTGCCCGGTGCAGAGTTCCTAGAGACTCTCTTTTTACGATAAAAACCACAAAAATCAAACACCGGGGCATAGACAATATCCCCACAGTACGCTAGTATTTCTGTACATAACTATCCACATGAACTCTTTGAATAGAGCGCAACTCATCGGCAATATGACCCGCGACCCTGAGCTCAAGCACACCTCCAACGGGCAGTCCGTGCTCACCTGCAGCGTAGCGACGAATCGGTCTTGGAAGGACGCCAATGGCACCAAGCACGACGACGTGGAGTACCACAACGTGGTGTGCTGGGGCAAGCTGGCCGACATCATGGCGCAGTACACGCGTAAGGGCACCAAGATGTACTTCTCGGGCCGCATGCAGACCCGCAACTGGGACGACCAAAACGGCGTGAAGCACTACCGGACGGAAGTCGTGGCTGATGAGGCCATTATCCTCACCCCCAAGGGCATGGTGGAGGGTACCCCTGCGCACTTTGAGGCGCCTGACCAGCCCGGTCAGCCCGACCACGAAGCGGACGATCTCCCCTTCTAGATGGCGTTTCCTCTCTGGATCACCAACTACAAAGCCTATGAGCAAGCCCGCGGCGCGCATGCCGTGGGCCTTTCTGTTCTCCACGCGGCGCTGGCTGAGGAGCTGCAGCTGCCCGTGACGGTGGCCGTGAGCGCGCTGGACCTCCACCGTGTGGCCACAGCGGTGCCCGGTATGCCGCTCTGTGTGCAGCACCTGGACCCCACTCCAGCTCCGCTCTCGTCTTCTGTAGGGTGTATTGCTGCGCCGTTGGCCCGTGAGGCGGGGGCTACTTATGCCCTGTTGAACCACGCCGCGCACCGCATAGAAGACCGCCATACTCTGGCAGAAACCATTAAAGAAGCGCAAGAGAGCGAGATCATCACCATTGTCTGCGCCGCCACAGTAGCCGAGGTAGCCGCGTTGCAGGCGCTCGGGACAGACGCCATCGCCTACGAACCCCCGGAGCTCATCGGCAGCAACCAGACCTCGGTGAGTCGCGCCCAGCCAGAAGTAGTGAGAGCGGCGGTCATTGCGGCGGCGGGGGTGCCCCTACTCATCGGTGCAGGAGT
Organism: Candidatus Peribacteria bacterium; assembly: GCA_020632335.1. Taxonomy (GTDB): domain Bacteria; phylum Patescibacteriota; class Gracilibacteria; order UBA4473; family UBA4473; genus JACKFV01. Next base: position 417,551 of record JACKFV010000001.1, on the reverse strand, counting down.
CGCTACAGCAGAGGATGTACGCATTGGTATGCAACTGGGTTGCAGTGGTTTTCTCGTTGCCTCGGCCATCGTGAAGGCCCCAGATCCAGCCGCGGCGCTTCGTACCCTTCTGACCGCTATGAAGAATGCAACAGACTAGTAATACCGCTGTTGAGCTTCTCGCAGTGCATCGCTGCCTGCGGCTGAGTGGGAGCCGGTATGCGCGTATGGCGGCGGCCTGTGGGGGAGAGTGGAGCCGCTGGCGGACCGAGAGCGAGCTCTGGATTCGGCAGCACCTCAGTAGTAAAGAGGCAGAGAGACTTCTTACAAACCGTTTGCAAGTGGATCTCTCCCGTGAGCAGGCCCTCATAGACCAGTACCAGCTGCGGCTGATTACCCCAGAGCAACGCCTCTTCCCCGAGGCACTGCAGCATATTTACCAGCCGCCGGGGCTGCTCTTTGTGCGGGGGGAGCTGCGCTCGCTGTGGTTCCCGGGGGTGGCAGTGGTGGGCAGCCGGCGCATGACCAGCTACGCCAAGCGCTGTACCGAGCACCTCACGGCGGCTATGGCGCAGCAGGGCATCACCATCATCTCTGGCCTGGCCATGGGTGTAGACTCGCTCGCGCACCAGACGGCCGTAGCGGCAGGCGCCAAGACCATCGCGGTGCTGGGGTCGAGCATAGACCAGATCCACCCGGCCAGTAGCACCCGCTGGGCCACCGAGCAGCTGGCGGCGGGCACCCTCAGCCTGGTGAGCGAGTATGCCCCGGGAGAGACCGTGAGCCGTAATAACTTTGTGGTGCGTAACCGCCTGGTCAGCGGCATGAGTCGCGGGGTCGTGATCATCCAGGCGGGGGAGAAATCCGGCACGATGGCCACCGCCCGCATAGCGTTGGAGCAGGGTCGAGAGATCTTCACCGTGCCGGGCGATATCTTCGCGCTGCAGTACGAGGGCAATAACCGCCTGCTACAAGAGGGCGCTACGCCCGTGACCAGCGGCGCGCAGATAGTAGAAGCGCTCTCACTCTCACAGCACGCGCTGCACCAGGAGGTAAAGCAGGTGAGCCCCGAGAACGAGCTGGAGTCGCGCATTCTCGCGCTCTTTACGGCCGAGCCCCAGTGGCACATGAATGCCATCGTGCGTGCCCTGCCAGAGGACAGCGCGCTTATCCTCAGTACGCTGACCATGATGGAGCTCAAGGGCATGCTGCGGCAGGACTCCAGCGGGCACTACGTCCGCTACTAGAGAAGCCCCCTGGGGTAAGCAGAGGGCAGTCTCTGTGCGGCTACTGGGCGTTGCTAGAGTTTATCCAGCCAGACGTTCATCCGGTAGTCGATGTCTTTCTCACAGGTCATCAGCACCATATCGTGCTCGGAGTAGTCCTGCCAGGTCTCTACCGCGGCCTTGGGCACCATACGCTGTATATCACGGATGATGTAGGTCTCTGCCTGCCCGTCAGTGGTGAGGGTTAGGGTTTCGCCTATGTTGGCGCCACTCCAGAGCGCGTTGAGGATATGCCCGTAGGGCTGCTTGCTCATGGGGTAGTTGGGCACCTCAGAGCTATGCCCCCACAGGTACAACTGCCCTGGGTCGATGCTATCGCTGGGGCGCTCGTACATCGCCAGACCATAGTGCAGGGCCTCCACCCAGCCACTGTGCTCATTCGGCAGGGCAAAGTGCACGGGCACATCTTTCTCCAGCCCCTTGATGCTGCTGTGCAGTTGCACGTCCTTGGGGAGTTTGGCCATGCCCACGTCTTTCAGATCATGGTACATGAGTACTCGGCTGAGCAGCATAGCGAATTCCACCCGGCTGAGCGTGCCCTCTCGTGGCCACTGCTCCATCTCACCGTTGATGATATTGCGCTCGATGAGCCCCTCGCGGTACATATCCACGGGGCTGTCCCACGCCTGCAGCATGTCTGACGGGAGGATATGGAATGCCTGCGCCGTGATGCTGGTGGCGTCGTCCATGGTGAGGAAGTAGCCTGCTCCGGGCAGCGTCCACTTAAACCCGAGGTCAATATCGTACTCCGCCACATACCAGAGGATCTCATCATACCAGTGCTCGGTCAGTGCCGCCTGCTGGTAGAAGTAATCGTCGAGGATCTCGTAGTCCTCCACGGCCTCCTGACTACCGATCATCATCACCGCGGCGTCTATACCACTGATGGGTTCCTTCGGCGCAAAGCGCATGCTGCGGTCAATGGGGAGGATATTCTGCAGATGCAGGTTGATCATCTCGACGTAGCCGTCGTCGTTCACGTCAGTATCCGAGAAGATAGACCCCGCGTCAAAGGCTCTGATGATTTGCTCTGGCACCGGCCCCAGTGTGCTGAACCCCGTCTGTGGCAGCTCCTCCAGCTTGCGGATGAGGTCATTCTCCCGCACGTACTGGCGGTCTGGCATAGTGGGCTTGGGCCGTGGAGGGAAGACGATGAGCGGCAGTTCGGGGTCTATGTTCGGTGGCAGCGTCACGCCGGTGCTAGTGCCGTCGGTGGTCCCCGTGGTGCTAGTGCCCGTCGTGGTACCTGTAGTGGTGCCGGTTGTCGTGCTGTAGTCTATCGGAGGGCCGTCTGGCACGCTGCCGCCGGTGGTGGTGCTCGTGGTGGTGGGGGTGTCTTTGTAGAAGCCAAAATCCTCAGTATCACTCACATAGCTGCTGGGGGTGAGGGTTACCGTCCAGCTGGTGGGGGTGCTGGCGTTGGGGTACTGCGCGGGGGTGCTGGTGGTCACGGTGTAGGTGCCGTGCGGCAGCCCACAGAAGTAGTAGTGCCCGTCTGCGTCGGTCACCCGGGTGCCGATGACCACTCCCGCCTCGTCGTAGAGCGTCACGACTACCCCTGGTATGCCCGCCTCGCCGCTGTCTTGCACGCCGTTTGTATTCGCGTCATGCCACACGGTGTCGCCTATAGAGCCCAGCACCTGCGCAAAGTTAGCCAGCAGATGCACATTTTGCACGGGGCTGAGCGTCACGCTGTAGCCCGTCTGCACCTGCGCGTCGGCTCCCAGTATGGTGCTGTAGCCGTTGTCTTGCGTCACGACCACGCGGTACTCTATCGGCTGCCCAGCGCCGTCCTGTACCGGCAGGCCCGTGAAGGCATACTGCCCGGAGCTATCTGTCATTATCTGGCTGATGAACTCGTCAGGGCCGCCCACGGTGGTGTCGATGATGCCATCGCCGTTGAGGTCCGTGTAGAGCGAGATCCCCACGCCTGGCACCGGCATTTCGTCGCTGCTATTACCATAGATCCCATCGGCGTTGTGCGCGCACTCGCACCACACGTGGTAGCCGATGGTCCCCACCACAGGCGCCAGAGGGTCGAGCACATACCCGAAGTCCACCTCGGTGTTATCCGGCGCGCTGGGGCTCAGCGTCACGAGCTCAGTATGCGTGGTGGTCTCGTTCTCGTCTGGGCCGGGGGTGTCCGCCACAGTGACCGTCGGCAGCATATTGCTGAGCGGTGAGAGCGGATTACTGGCGTCTACGACCACCTGGTAGGTCACGGGGTTGCCCGTGCTGTCCACCACCGGCAGCTGCGTAAAGGCATAGATGCCGCTACTATTGGTCAGTGTGGTGGCCACGGTCTCGCTAGCCGGGTCATAGGTGCCGTCACCATTCAGGTCACGCACCAGCCATACCGTCACTCCCGCGATGCCCGTGTCAGCGCCATTCAGGGTGCCGTCGCCGTTTTCGTCATAGAATACCGTCGCCTCGATGCTCCCCAGAGGTGTAGTGGGTGGCGGTGGCAGCACCAGCGGCTGGAAGCCAAAGTTATAGCTGTTATCGCTCACGGGGTCATCTATGGGGCCCTGCAGCTGCGTGGGGGTGGTGGGCACGTGCGTCAGCGGGTAGCCGCATACCGCCACATGGTAGTCCACCCCAGCGGGCAAGCTCGTGAAGCTATAGAGCCCGCTACTGTTGCTGGTGGTGGTGCTGATGGGCGTGTCGTCATAGGGGTTGCCATTACCGTTGAGGTCCACGTGCAGGCAGAGATCTATGCCGCTGAGGGGAGGCTCGCCAGAGTCTTGGATGCCGTCGCCATTGCTATCCTCCCAGGTGAAGTCCCCGATGGTGATGAGCGTTGGTGTGGGGGGTATGGTCGGGTCTTGCTGATAGCTGAAGTCCGCCGTATCTACCACCACGCCATTGGTGATGGTGACGCTATACCCGTTGCTAGTCTGCGTGGTGCCATTGGTGGGCACCAGCTGATTGCCAAGCAGCACCGGGTCAGTGCTATTGGCCACCGTGACGGTGTAGTCGCTACACGGCACTGGTGAGAAGCTATACGCCCCGCTGGCGTCGCTGGTGGTGGTGTAGACCTGCCCGGTGATGCTATCGGTCAGGGTGATCGTCACGCCTTCCACCGGCCCTACCAGTGCGGTGCTCTGGTCACCATCCGTGTCGGATTCCTCAAAGATATAGTCGCCCACGCTGCCCATACACGCGGTATTCTCGACGATAAAGCCAAAGTCGCCGTGTACCTGAGCGGTGTCTCCCGCAGGGTCCAGGAATACCGGATACGCTGCGGTGGGGTCCTTACTAATGCCGTCGCTGTTGTCGTCATTGGGCGCCGCCGCGGTGCCGTTGCCGCCGGTGCTGGTGGGGGTCAGGCCCGTGGGGAGGGTGCTCATATCCATCACCACCACCACGTAGTGCCCACACACCACCGGAGCAAAGCTATAGCTGCCCGTAGCGTCTGGGGTGATGCTCAACACCGCTGTACCCGTGTCGGCAATGCCGTCCACGTTATCATCGGCATAGAGCGACACCGTGACGTTGTCGAAGAGAGAACTCTCCTCCCCCGTGCTGAAGAGATCATTGTCGTCCATATCCAGGAAGAACTGATCCCCGAAGCTACACAGCGGTGTGCCCGGTGGGGTGTCCTCGTCGTAGTAGCCAAAGTCCGCGGTGTAGTTGGTAGGGGTACTCTGGCTGAGGACATCCACGATGTAGCCGCTGTCGTTCTGGCTGTTATTATCGGTGCTATAGCTGCTGCCGGGCAGGTTCTGTACGCCCAGGCTGTGGGTCATCCCCGCCAGTACGTGCTGGCTCATGGGGTGGGTGGTATCATCAGCCACCACCACGGTGAAGGTCTCATTCACGTCTAGCCCAGTGCAGAGCCAGTTGCCGCCCGTGGCGTTGGGGGTACTGGTGGTGAGGGTCTCACACACGGGCACGTCATTACTATCATAGACGATAATCAGCACGTTAGGGATGAGCGCTTCACCGGTATCCCACACGCCGTCGCGGTCGTCGTCATACCACACCGCATTGCCGATCTCCCCGATGAAGGGGTTTGGTGGTACCACCGCCGCCGCCAGGCCAAAGTCCGCTGAGCGGTCAGTCTGGTCACAGCTGGGGCTGGCGCTCAGCGTCACGCTATACCCCGCAGGGTCGCGCGCTAGGTCTGGGTTGCCGTCACTGTGTGGCGCGCCATGGGTGGCCGTGGTGTGGGTACTCACCAGTCCGCTATAGAATGCCGGGAGCGTCCCCAGAGCCACGGTGTAGGTCCCCGGGCTGGTGACGAGGAAGCTATACGCTCCGCTGGCGGTGGTGGTGGTTGTGACCACTACCGTCACGCCATCACTCGCATAGAGCACCACCGGCACGCCTCCCAGGCCATAGTCTGGGCCAGATTCGTCGTACTGGCCGTCGCCATCAGCGTCGTAGAAGACCGTATCACCGATGACCCCCGTGTAGGTGGCCGCGCTGCAGCTATCCACCGGGCCGCCTGTCTGGTTGTAGGGGAAGTCAACGCTCAGAACGCTATTCCCATTGATGCTCGTACTGCTGCCAGAGGGGTCCTGCGCCTGGGTACAGCTGCTCTCATAGGTGCTCTGCAGCCCGCTGAGCGAGCTCTGGTTCGGGCTACTGCTGCCGTCTATCAGCACGGTGTAGGTGTCTGCTGGTAGGCCGCTGAAGAGGTACAGGCCGCTGCTGTCGGTCAGCGTGGTGTAGGTGGCCCCGCTACTGGTGACCAGCGTTACCTCCACCCCCGCGATGCCTGCCTCGCCCGCGTCTTGTATGCAATCGCCGTTGAGGTCCAGCCAGACGTAGTCGCCGATGCTGCCGTAGACGGGGTTCGAGCCATCACCGTAGTAGCCAAAGTCCCCGGTCAGGTTCACCTGCCCATTGGTAGTGATGACCATGCTGTAGCCCGTAGGGTCTTTGCTGAGGTTATCTGGCCCCATGTACTGGCTGCTCAGGCCGCTAGTGTGGGTGCTCGTCCAGCCGCTGGGCAGCACGCCGTAGTCATCGGTCACCACTACCGCATACTGGCCACAGGGCAGGGTGAGCTGATAGTCCCCCTGCGCGTCTGTGGTGGTGGTAGTCACGAGGCTATTCCCCGCGTAGATCTCTAGCGTCACGCCCCCCAGGGTACTGTCACCACTGGTGTCATAGCCGCCACTGGGCTGCGCGTCATAGAAGACCGTGCCCCCCAGCGTAGCGATGCAGCTATTGCTCCCCGGCTCATAGCCAAAGTAACCATACCGTGGGTCTAGCCCTTCTGGAGTATTCACGATGCTAAAGCAGTACTGCTCGGGGTGGCTGGTATTGTCTACCCCCGGTGTACCGCCACTGGTGTGGGTGTAGCCGCTCGGCACGGTAGTGGTATCCACCACCACGCAGTAGTCGCCCACCGGCAGCCCGCTGTAGAGGTACTGGCCGTTGAGGTCACTGGTTTCACAGCCCAGGCCCACCAGGGTGTCAGTGCCGGGCTCATAGCTGCCGCTGCTATTGACGTCATTATAGAGGCAGACGTCTACCCCTGGCAGTGGTGGCTCTCCTGCGTCGTAGAGGCCATCACCGTTGAGGTCCTGCCACACCAGATCCCCAAAGCTCCCGAGGATCACCGGCCCCCCCGGCACCGTGAAGCCAAAGTCCGCGTCGTTCTCGGTCGGGTCACTGCTGTCGATGCTGGCAGTGATGCACCCAGGGTCATGCGCAGCATTATTATTACTGTCGTCTGCGGGGCTAGCGCCCGCACCGCTCGCCTCCCCATGCGTACTGCTGAGCCCCCCCAGCGCGCCGCTGCCCAGGTCCACACTCACGCTATAGTCACCGAAGGGAATCATACTGAAGCTATACGCGCCCGTGCCGTCCGTCACCGCGGTGGCGATGGGGTTACTACAGCTGCTGTCGTCATAGAGGGTGATCGTCACCCCGCCGATGCCATAGTCCGTGCCGTTGTAGGCGCCGTCTTGGTCGGTATCCATAAAGACAAGATCACCGATACTCCCCAGCTGGTCTGTGTAGTAGCCAAAGTCCACATAAGGGATCACCCAGCTACTGGGGTCACTGCTGCTGGTGCTGACGGTATAGGTGTTCGGTGTAGTGCCGTGCTGAGACTCCTCATCAGTATCCGCTATGCCCACTGTGGGGGTAGCGCTAGGGTCCGGGAGGGTGCTTTGGTCTACTGTCACCGTACAGTCAGCGTCCAGGGGGATGCCAGTGAAGGTATACCCACCGCTGCTATCAGTCACTTGCTGTACGGGGGCGGGCAGCACGCTGCCGGTGCTAGCGTCGATGACATCGACCACGTCACCGCTGGTGGTGTCGGTACAGGCTATGGTGAGGGTCACGCCCGGTATGCCACTGTCGCCCTCGTTGTAGGTGCCGTCTTGGTTGGTATCCCAGAAGACATGGTTCCCTATCTGCGCCAGGAGCTCTCCAAAGTTATTCTCCTCGCTGTGGCTGCTGGGCGGCAGGAGGATATCGCGGATGATATTCACGGTGTAGGGCCGGGCAGGGTCACAGGCCGTCAGCGCTGTAGCGCCGCAAGGGTCGCCTGGGTTCAGCGGATTATTCTCATACGATCCCTCACCATTCAGCGTCACGCTGAGGTTATCCCCCGCATTAGACCCAGTAGAGCCATAGCCCGCGGGTTGCATCTCTGCTACGGTGTATGCCCCATCGGGCAGGGTGAGGATGCCCGCGGCGGGGTTCAGACTCCCAAAGTTGTAGTACCCCGCTGGCCAAGAGCTATTGGTGGTATAGCCCGCCTGCGGAGCCTGCGGCCCGGTGAGCGCTGGGTCTATAACGAAGTACTCCGCCGGAGGGTTACTCGCATAGGCCACGGGGTCGAGTCCCAGCTCGGTAATGGCCGTCAGGTATAGGGGGTGGGTTGGCGCTGGCCCGTAGTAATTCCCGAAGGCATCTATACCCCAGAGCACCATCTCCACGCCATTCATCGGTACGTCGTTATCGGGGTCCGTGCCGCTGCAGCTGGGGGCCGGGGTAGTCAGACTGCCGGTGTCTCGGCAGGTGTCGGCGTCTGGGTCGAGGAAAACATACCCGCTGAGCTGCGCGTCATAGCTCTCCTCATGGTAGCCAAAGTCCGCCGTATACTCGTGCGTATTGGGGTCTGTGGCGGCATTGCTCAGGTCCACGCTCAGCTGCACCTGGTAGCCCGCCGGGTCACGGCTCACGGCCTCGTCGTTGTTGGTCAGGGTGTCGCTGGTGGGGCTTTCATTCGCTGGGTAGAGCTGGCTCTGATGGGTCGAGAAGTAGCCATCCAGCAGACCGCCATCATCGGTAATCAGGCTGCCGTCAGCCCCGGCATTGGGAGTGCTATTAGGCACTATGACGATGTAGTCCAGTGGCGTAGCGCCATCACCACCATCTACTGGCAGCCCGGTGAAGAGGTACTGGCCGGTGCTGTCAGTGGTCAGGCAGCTGACTTCATCACTGCTGCCATAGCTGGTGTCTATACTCCCACTATTGTCTCTGTCGGTATAGAGGCACACCTCCACGCCACTGATGCCCGATTCGGTACTCGCTGTCTCATACACTGCGTCTTTGTCGAGGTCGAGGAACACCGTGGTGCCGATCTCCCCCAGGACGGTATAGCCAAAGTCTAGAGTATTCACCACGCTCACGGTGGGGTTTATGGCCCCGGTAGAACTGCCCCCGGGGTTGTGGCCGGTGTTATCCCCATTGTCACAGCTGCCAGATCCACTGGCGTAGCTACTGGTGAAGCCCGTAGGCGGCGTACTCACGCTCACGGTATAGGTGGGGTTTGTCACTCCGCTGAGGTCACCCAGTGGCCATACCACGGGCACACTCGCAAAGTCGTACACGCCATCGGCATTGGTAGTAGCGGTCACCCCAGCGCTGTAGGCCAGTGGCGTGGCGCCGGTAGTGCCCTCTACAGCGGTATTGCTCAGCGTGTCGCTCTGGTCCCAGCTGAGGGTGAGCACCACGCCCGGTATGCCCGCAGTCTCGCTGGGGTCGAGGGCGCAGCTATTATTGGCGTCAAACCACACCAGGTCCCCAATATTCGTATAGCGGATAATCCCAAAGTCACCCGTCAGATCCACATTACTGACCCCAGGGTTCGTGTCGTCCAGCGCGAAGATATAGCCCGCAGGGTCCCGCGCGTAGTCGTCGGTGTTAGCGCCTGGGCTGGGGTTCTGGGTGGTGGACTCGCTGGTAGTCACCCCATGAGTAGAGTCCGCAGTGCTGAACCCAGCCGGCAGCGTGGCCCCGTCTACCACCGCGCGGTACTGCGCCGGCGTTACCCCGTCTATGAGGATCAGCGGCAGCTCTGCAAAGAAATACTGCCCTTGTGTCCAGGCGGCGCCGCTCCAGTCGTCGTTACTGGCCGTGACGCCGGTGGTCACTCGGTCGTCTAGTAGCGGATAGTAGGTGCTGGCGTCCTGCCAGGTGGGGCTGGTGCCCGTGGTGTCGGTGTTGATCTGCAGCACGATATCCACGCCATCTATAGCCACCTCCGTAGCACTATTATAGATCCCATCGCCGTTGATGTCATAGAAGACCGTATTCCCCACAATGCCCCACACCGGTGCCTCATAGCCAAAGTCCGCCGTGTAGTCGATGTTACTGCTCACCCCTGGGGTATTCCCCACCGCGCCGTCACTCAGTGTCACGCTGTAGCCGTTCTCGTCCTTGTTCTCGTTATCCGCCGTGCTGCCGGTGGTAGTCAGTGCGGTATTATTGAGGGTATCCGTCACCGCTACCAGGTAGCAGATGCTCTCCTCTCCACTGAGCGGATCCGTGTGCTGGCCGTCGCTATACGGCAGATAGGGGAAGAGATACTGGCCGTTGGCATCGGTCATCGTGGTGCCCCAGTACTGGTCACCGCTGTCGGGCCAGCCGTCGCCGTCACTATCGAGGGGGTCATAGGCGCCGTCACAGTTGGCGTCATAGTACAGCGTGAGCTCTATGCCCTCAGCGCCGTCGTCGGTGCCGCTGTCATAGCTGGTGTTGGTGCCCGCCTCATACCACACCTGGTTGCCTATCTCCCCTGGGGTGGGCATCACATAGCCAAAGTCGGCATACTCGTGGTGGATGAGCTGCGGGTGGTCCAGCACCGTATCGTCCTCCAGATGTACAAAGTACCCGTTGGGGTTGCGCCCCTCATGGTCTTGCAGGCTGCTGGGCACCGTGCTGGCATTCGCGCTATTGCCATACGTGGCCGCGTAAGTACTCACATGATTACTCAGATAGCTGACCCCATAGCCAGGGCTGCCGTCATTCACCGTGCCGTCGGTCACCCGCACGATGTAGTCCTGCCCCAGCGGGAGGTTCTCAAAGAGGTACTGGCCGTCAGCGTCGGTATACGTCACCTGGTAGATGGTGTCAAAGGCCGGCTCATACAGGCCCGGGAAGCCATTATCCAGGTAGAGCGTCACCTGCACATAGGGGATGGGCGCGTCCTCGCCCGCTTGCACATAGCCGTCGCCGTTACTATCCGGCTCATAGAGCTCGTTGCTGTCCGCGTCATAGAAGACCGTATTCCCAATGCTGCCCGTCGGCCCCGTGTAGCCAAAGTCCGCGTCGGTCACGTGTCGGTTGGGCTGCAGCGTAGGGTCTGAGAACGTCACCGTGGTGCTGAGCGGGTCATGCGCCTGGTTATCACTCGTGTTGTCTGCGGTGTTGCCCGCGCCCCCTGCTTCGTCGTCAGTGCTGTCCCAGCTGGTGGGGATGCTGCTATTGTCTACCCACAGCGTGTAGGTAAGGGGAGCGCCTGTATCGTCATAGAGCGGCAGGGCGTCAAAGCTATACGCGCCATTGAGGTCCGTCACCTGGCTCTGGAAGTGGTCTGCTGTGCCGTCACCGTCCAGGTCATAGCTCAGGCGTATGCGCACATTCGGCGCCAAGATATCCGTCCCATTATAGAGTCCATCAGCCGTCCCCTCGAGCTCAAAGAATACCGTGTCTCCGATGCTCCCTCCTACCTCACCGTAGTCGTTGTGCACGCTGTCGTCGCCGCTGCTGAGCACAATACCGCTGATGTAATTCACGCTGAGGGTGCTGCCCATGTCTCCCGCGTTAGGGCTGTTGCCTCCGTCGTTGTGGGAGCCACTCCCTACCTCCGTCAGCACGGCGCTGCCACTGCTGGTGTCTACCGTGTGGCCGGCATTTGACCCGGTAGACGCGTAGTGCACCGGCTGGATCTCCACGGTGTGGTAGGTACCCGGCGTCAGCCCGACGAAGCCATAGAGGCCGTCACTATTAGTAGTCCCGTGGGGGAGGGTCTGCGCGGCGTCGTTGTAGTTCACCTGTGTGAGGTACGCTACTCCAGGGGTATTGGCCGGGTCGGCCACACCCAGGAGATTGAGGAACACCCCATCCGCCAGGAGTTGTGCGTACACGGGGTCTGTAGGTGCAGGGCCATAGTAGCGGCCAAAGACATCCTCGCCCAGCAGGTACACCACCACATTCTCGAGCGGAGTATCGTCACCAGGGCTGAGGGGGTCATAGACCGCATCGGTGGGGGTTTCGTCCAGCCCGTCGAGGAAGACATAACCGCTCAGGCTGGCGTAGCTACTGGCGATTTCGGTCTCGTCTTGGTCACAGTTATCGGTAATATTGACCTCGTCGGGGTCTATGCTGATGCAGACATTGTTGTCTATCAGCGGGTCATTCTCTTGCATTATTTGGTCTAGGAAGGGCTGCATCGGCTCGGGGCTGCCGGGTTCTATCCGTACGACGATCTCTATCTCGCCACTCTCCTGCGCGCTCAGCGTCGCGAGGGGACTGCCCCCTGCGTCACAGGTGACGTCTCCTCCCAGTGGTGACCCGTCATGGCTACAGCTGGTGATGGGCCCGCTGAGTACCGCAAAGCTCTGGTAGCTCACATACCCGCTGAGGGTATCGGTGATGGTGACGTCTTGAGCGTCGGCATTCCCACTGTTGCGGTAGGTGATGATGTAGGTCAGCTCGTTATTAATCTCGTCAAAGTCCACGTTGTCTGTCTTCTCTATTTCCAGGTTGGGCGCATCCCCGATGAAGGTATGCGCGGTGTCACAGTTGTTGGTCTCGTCCGGGTCGTACTGCGTACCCACTACACAGGCCTGGTTGGTCAGTATATCACCACTGGTGGCCCCGGCATCTATGGTGCCCGTCACGGTAATGGTCTCACAGGCCCCCGCGTTGAGGCTAGCGTAGTCCGGGCTAGTGCTCGTTATATCTGGGCTGAAGACCACCCCCGTCAGCAGTACCGGCAGGGTGTCGGTTATCTCTACGTCCTGCGCCTGGTGCTGGCCATTATTACACACCTCCAGCGTGTAGGTGAGCGTATCGCCGGTGTGAGCCACACTCTGGTCTACGGTTTTCGTCAGGCTCAGCTCACTATTCAGCAGCACGATTTCGTCCTCGCCGCAGTTATTATTCTCGTCCAGTTCTGGGGTATCAGTGCTGATGCACACCGTGTTATTAATCGTATCTACTGTTAGTCCCGCGGTCTGCACCCCCACGCGGAATCCGAAGGTAGGTGACGGCGCGGTATACGTGGCGTAGAGCCCACAGAGCTGTGCAGGGTTGGTGCTGCCAATGGGCTGCTGGGTGAGAGCAGGGAGAGCGAGCGTCACCGCTATGCAGATGCTGGGGTGCGTCGCCACTGGTATGGTGCTGATATCCACAAGCCCTATGCTGGCATCCGTTATGCCGAGGAGCTGCGTGGTACAGCTGGCATCATAGACGGCCACGGTGGCAGTGCCGAGGAGTTCGTCGTCTAGCACGGTGTTGAGGTACAAGGTGTCCCACGCGCTGGCGTCTGGGCTGGCACTCAGTAGGGTCTGGTAGGTGGTCTCCAGCCCATAGGCGTCTGCTACGGGGGTGGTGTAGCGCCAGACCTGGTTAGCCTGGCCACCATAGTTGGCCCAAGATACATAGAGACTCCCATCCGATCCTTCGATCATACCGCTACTGCCAGTGTTCCCTGTTGCAGTGCTTTCTCCCGAACCAATAATCGTCCAGGCGGAGCCATCCCACATCCAGACTTCATTAGTGGTTTGTCCAGAATAACTCCCCCACGCAACGTAGAGGTTGCCGTCAGTCCCTTCGAGCATGCTGGAGGTATGTGTACCACCAGTAACGCTACTCTCGCCAGAGCCGATAATCGTCCAGGCAGAGCCGTCCCACATCCAGACTTCATTGTCCTGGCCGTTGTTCGCCCAGGCCACATAGAGGTTGCCATCCGAGCCTTCTATCATGCTGGAGCCGTAAGTGCTCCCGGCGATGCTACTCTCGCCAGAGCCGATAATGGTCCAGGCAGAGCCGTCCCACATCCAGACTTCATTGTCCTGGCCATTATTCGCCCAGGCCACATAGAGGTTGCCATCAGCGCCTTCTATCATACTCGAGTCAGAGGTGCTCCCGGCGATGCTACTCTCGCCAGAGCCGATGATGGTCCAGGCAGCGCCATCCCACATCCAGACTTCATTGGGGGCACCTGCAGCGGAGGTATTCCCCCACGCAACGTAGAGGTTCCCATCCGTGCCCTCTAGAAGTGAAGTCGTCTCGGTATAGCCATTAAAGCCACTCTCGCCAGAGCCGATGATGGTCCAGGCAGCGCCATCCCACATCCAGACTTCATTGGGGAGGGCCTGGCCGTTGGCCCACGCGACGTAGAGGTTCCCGTCTGCGCCCTCCAGCAGAGCAGTATCCTTTGTGAATCCTGCAACGCTACTCTCGCCAGAGCCGATAATCGTCCAGGCAGAGCCATCCCACATCCAGACCTCATTGGCTTGGTTATTATTATTCGCCCACGCGACATAGAAGTTCTCGTCAGACCCCTGCAACAGAGCAGTGCTTCCGGTATTACCCCCCAGGCTACTTTCTCCAAAACCAATGACTTCCCACGTATTCGGCGTATAGCTAGGGGTGCCTATACACTGGGTGTTATTGGCTTGTGTGGTATACAGTACCGAGGGGTTATCGGGCTCCAACACGTCATAGCTAAACGAACCACAGTCCAGCAGAGGAGAGGAAACCCCATCACTACTAGGAGTAAAGGTAGCTCGTATACAGAGCGCGGTGTTCGTAGCCGCAATGCCGCTCATATCGATTGTATAGCTGGTGTCCGCTCCACTGAGGGTTACCGGCCCCGCCAGTGTAGTCCCTCCACAGACGCCGCTAGCATTAATGTTTTGGACTCGTACCACCAGGCTGCTGTCATCGGGGGTGGAGTAGTCAAAGGTGTAGTCTCCCCAGCTGGTCAGTGTACCAGTGACAACGGGCAGGAGGGTTTTTTGGAGTGTCGTCACGGCATATCCCGGAGAGGGGTCATATTCCCAAACAACATTATCTTGGTTCCCACGGTTGGCCCAAGCTATAAAGAAACTCCCCCCAGCCGCAGGGGCCATAGCGACCGTCCCCGTACTACTTACAGACCCATAGTAGGCGATAATCGTCCAGGCAGAGCCATCCCACATCCAGATCTCATTATCCTGGCCGTTGTTCGCCCAGGCCACATAGAGGTTGCCATCCGAGCCCTCGAGCATACTAGAGGCATAGCTACTCCCCGTGATGTTGCTCTCCCCTGAGCCGATGATGGCCCAGGTGCTACCATCCCACATCCAGATCTCATTATCCTGGCCGTTATTCGCCCAGGCCACATAGAGGTTACCATCCGAGCCCTCGAGCATACTAGAGGCGTAAGTACTGCCGGGGAGGGCACTCTCCCCCGAGCCGATGATGGCCCAGGTGCTACCATCCCACATCCAGATCTCGTTATCTTCACCATTATTCGCCCAGGCCACATAGAGGTTGCCATCCGAGCCCTCGAGAGCGCTGGTACCACGGGTACCACCAGCAATAGTACTCTCACCAGTACCAATAACCTGCAGGTTATTCGGAATAGCAGCAATACCACCAAAACAAAGCGCCTCTTCTATGAGCGCACTCGCATCACCCTGGTAGCCCACCAGCGGGTCTGAGGAGGGATCTGCCGCAAACCCAGCCGGTGCCGGCAGTGTGCCAAAGTCTATACGGAAGTGCGTCACCGCGCAGTCCTGGCCATTGCCGTCCGCCACGGGGGTGTAGGTCCAGCTGCTGCCGTTGTCATTACTATAGGTAATACTCGCACTGACGGGGATCTCTCCAGCGATGCTCCCCACCTCTAGGCACGTTCCCTCGGGGATGGTCTCCTCCAGCACACTATTCTCTGCGCCCGTATGCCCCAGGTTGTCATAGGTCACGGTGTAGGCGATGGTGTCGCCGGCGTTGGCGGTTTGCGCGCTATCGTCCTCATTCCCACAGATGTCATCCTCGCCGCAGCTGTACCCGCTATTGCTACTGATGGGGTCACTGCGGTAGACGACCGTCAGGCTGCTGGCCTGGTTATTATTCGGTATGTCCTCGGCCCCCGGGGCGCAGTCATCTGGCGCGGTGCCGTCATGATTACACACCTGTATGGTGTTCTCTATGGGGTCCCCACTGTCGAAGTAATCCGGCATATCCAGCATTATCTTCCCGCTGATGCTAAAGGTCTGCACCGCCCCTGGAGGGATACAGAGAGCCTCATAGCTGCTGGGGCAGCCGGGGGCTGCGGTGGTGTCCAGCGTCCACTGGTCGGTCACGGTGTCGCTGTCGGTGTCTGCCGTGGTGATCTGCACGCAGCTGCTGGGCACGGTGTCATACCCCAGGCCCGCAGGCGTCAGGTAGCTTATCGGCGCACCGGTGGTCTGGTCGACGAACCCAGGGCTGGTCCAGTCATGGGTGATGGTGCTGGGGTCCAGCTCCTCGGGGTAGCTCAGCTCCTGTACATACACCCCACAGGCAGGCTCCGCGCTGATGGCGCTATTCCCTACCCGTATGGTGTACTGGAGGGTCTCGCCAGGGGTATACCCGGGGAAGATCCCTTCCTTGTCCGCGAACTTCTCTATGGAGAGGTCAAAGCCCGGAGTCTTGGTGACGGTGTCGTCGGTGTCGTCTCCGCATGCGCTGAATCCAGGGTCATAGGCCGGGTCACCCGGGATGCACTCAGGGTCAGTGCTGCTGGACTGCACCATGGTGGCGTTATTCATAATCGTCCCCGCGACGTGTGCTATGCCGGTGGCTGCGTCACTCGCCTGTACCCGCACAGTGACGGTATACGGCCCCGCCAGCCCGGGCATGGTGCCGCCACTGGGCACAATCGCAATGTGGGTAGTGTAGGGGAGCGCAGGCGTCGTACTCCAGCTGATGACGGTGCTGTAGTCCAGTGTGCTGAGGTCGGTCAGCGTAGGCGCATAGGTGTAGTAGATCGTCTCGCCGTTGCTCACCACCACGTTCTCCAGCGTTACTGTCCCGTTAGAGGGGTTGCCATCGCTGTCGGTTACGGTGTTATAGCTGGGCAGCGCATCAGCGATGAAGACCTCTTCTCCGGGCTGCTGCGTGCCATTCCCATAGCGGAGGGTGTAGTCGAAGTAGTCCCCGCCCTGCACCTGGTCTGGCGCTCGCTTGGTGATGTAGGGGTCAAAGTAGGGGATAAGAACGCTATCCTCAGTGATGTTATTACAGTAGTAGAGCGGGTTGCCGGCATCTGGGGTGGCCAGCTGCCCGGTGAGTCTGGGGTCGCCAGGGTCACAGCTGGGGTTCGGGTCAGGGTTCTCCAGCAGATCATTCACGATGCTGGCGCTGTTGGTCATCACCGTGCCGGGGGGTGTACCGGGGTCTACCGTCACGGCATAGAGCAGATAGATCGTCCCCGAGTTCGCTGGGAGTACACCATCAGGGTCGCTGCCGTTACTCAGGCTGAAGCTAAGCGTGCCCCCATAGCCACCCGTGTAGGCCTCGTTAATCACACTATACGTGGTGCCAATGACCTGCAAACTCCCCGGTACATAGCTGAGTTCCGCCGGGAGCGTGTCTGCTATCACCACATTCTCTGCCTGCCAGAGCCCCTGGTTGCGCACCACCATGGCGTACTGGAATCCATTCCCGCTGATGGTCTCCTCTACACTGGCGGTCTTGCTGATGAGCAGCTCGGGGTTCTGCACATACACGTCATCGCTGTCGTCTACTGTATTCACCCCATGAGAGGTTTTGAAGTCAATCTGCGCTTCATTATGCAGGAGGTCCCAGGTCTCGGCATCGGCTGGGGCGCTTACTTTGAGGGTGAAGGTCCCACCCTCCAGCAGCCCGAGAGGCCCCCCACGCAGCGTATTCCCACTGCTATCCAGCGGCACACCGGGGAAGGACGCCGCTTCGCTCCCGTCATTATTAATGGCTACCTGTACCGTTGTACCGCCAGGCAGGGCATTTACCGTCACCGCACCGTTGCTGGTGCTACTGTCCCAGAGCTTCACCGGGGCGCCATAGGCTCCCGCAGAGGCTGGCGCACCGTTTTGATCCGCGCGGAAGTTCCACTCATGCCACACCTCCTGGAGGATAACCCCAGCAGGGAGGGTCTCTTGCAGCACTGAAATCGTGCTCTCGGTCAGTGATTCATTGACATAGTTTACTGTCCACTCAAAGTCCCCCCCAGCATTGATATAGTTGGTGCTGGACTGCTTGGTTATCTGCATCAGTGGCTCCGGGATAATGGTCGTGAAGACCTGATTCCCAATAGCCTGAAGGAGTTCCTGACTCACAATTGCCGGGAAGTTCTGCAGGAGCGTCCCTGCAGGCGATCCATCTACCAGAGGGTCGGAAAGTCCATTACTGTAGTTGGTATCGTTGATGGCCTGGAATCCGACCGTTACGAGCTTGTTCACCGGGAAGAAATGTGGTGTAAAGGCCTCGTCTAGTAGCCAGGCAATGTAAAGGGTGTCCTCTGCAGAGAAACTCGTGGGGATCCACTCTCCACTACCCGGGCTGGTCTCCTGCCCTTCCTCAAAGCAGCTATAGATATCACTGGCGGTGATGGGGTTACTCGAGCTAATAATCCCATTAGGATTCACCGCGCCACAGCTCTGCCCCCGAGGGAAGAAGTACACCTTACAGGCCATAGATCCATTAGAATTGCAGTTATACATCGTGCCATTGTCATCGACCGTCTGGACGTATGCACTCTTAAGCACCATATATTCTGGCACTTCATCAAAGACAAAGGTGTCACTACTCACCGCAGGGCCCAGGTTGAGCGCGGTTATCTGATAATTCACCGCCTCCCCACTGGGGATAAGCGCCGCGTCACGGTACTTATTCAGTACGAGTTCAGGGGTGTTGCGCACCACAACAGCGGTATCCAGCGGCTGTGATGGGGTGGGGCAGCTGTTGTTGTCTGCAAAGGACACCGTAGCTGTCAGCGGCACAAGAGTGTTATCCGGGATGCCCATAGGCAGCTGCCAGTCGAGTGAGAGCTCGGCTTGCATCCCCACCGGCAGAGTCCCCAGATTTATGCTGATGCTATTGGGCAGCCCACTGTAGTCCACGCTGCCACTCCACCCTCCCAGAGACACCCCCAGGAGCGTCAGCCCAAAGGAACCATTATTAGCCGCTACTACTGGTATGGGTACCTCTACAGTGGTGTTGAGGGCGGTGTCACTCCCCAGATTCTCTACGGTGATGCTGGTAGAGAAGGTATCTGTGTCGGTCATATAGATGGTACTCTCCCCATCCACCTCCATGCTACTGTAGCCAAAGCCTCCCAGGGTAGGCACCACATGGGTGTATTCCAGATCCCCTACAGAAGAAAATCCTTCACTCAGAGAAAGATCACTGTCGCCCCTGCCAGAGTGCCATTCGAGGTCTTCTCGTGCCGGAGTACCGGGGGTGTCAGTGGGCAGACGATGCGCCTTGAAGTTCCCCTCATTAGGGATGACGTAGCTCTCACAGGCGTCTGCGGGGGTGTCGATAGTCACTGTGATGCTGTTCGTGATCCTATCAGGTACGTAGTCATTATTCGGGTTACTATCCAGTGCATTGGGGTGGAGGGGGTTGTAGTCGCCATAGGCGCAGCGTCCCCAGGGTTCGGTGCTGATGGGAAAGGCATTGCTGGATATACAGGGGATATAAAAAGCCACCCAGTCTACGCTGGCTGGGGGGGTAGTGCTGAGGCTATAGAGTTTCCACCCGAGCGATCCGCCACCGATGTCGGTATCTGCAGGGCCGGCATAAGCCGCAAAGTCAGCATAGTCATAGAGCGGAGCGTCACTTCCTGGCTCTATCGCCGGGGTGGTATCAGACCCCGTATAATAAAAAATACGACCATACTGAGTGATACTCGGGTCTAGCTTGGCCGAGATAAACGTCACTCCAGAGAAAGCCGCGCCCACATTAGGGTCATCTAGGGCGTTGCCACTTTTTCGTATTTTGTCGACCATCACTACATCGCTCATGGCTCTGTTGCCTCCTTGCTCTGTAGTGGCTGCCCGGAGGTAATAGGTAATCGCCTCTTCGTGCGTATGGGGTTGTATATCCCATTTATTGAGGTAAATACCGGGGATATTATTATCTACATGTGACCATATCTGTGGCACACTGTACTGCGTGGTGCCATTGATGGTATTGTACCAGTCTGCTTCATCTCCTTTGGCAAAGGCACCTTTCCCTCGTGGTGGGGTCTGTATGCTGACTATTTCGCTGTCTTGTAGTGGGGTAATATTGTCCCCATAGAGAGTGGCAGTGTTCGTGACGGTGGTGTCCTCAGGGCAGCCGCCATAGTCCACGCTATAGGTGACTTCTCCATAGTCGTTGATGGCCAGATCCCCCAGAGACCACGTAATGGTCTTTGCCAGAGAGTCGAGTACGCCCCCACTGCTGATAGCAGTAATGGCACCACTGCTCCCACCACAACTGGCGTCTAGAGCGTCGATGATTTCACTTACATCGTCTACCAGTACAGCGTTATACACCTCCTCCCCTCCCTTCCCATCGCTGGTACTATTCCTACTCCCCCAGTAGGGGTGTGGAGCCAGCTCCCGATAATTACTGTAGTCCAGGTGGTACGTCGCTACCGTACTATAGCCAAAGCTATCAAAGAGATAGTGGGTCTGTGTATTGGACTGATAAAACCCACCAGAAACCTCTTTATTCATGCGGGGTTCTGGGGTGGCAGTGTAGGGGCACACCACAGGGCTAGAGCTGAGTACACCTGTATTAGCCGAGGTAACACTACTCTGGAATGCTCCGGTGATCCCGTCCTGGAACCCATTAGGCAGTGGCCAGCTGAAGCTCATGACGCCCGTCTCTCCTGCTTTTACAGCTCCCAGCTGCCAGTAGATACTATTGGCGGGTATGGCCTGCCCCAGCACGGTGGTAGCCGTGGGGGTGTACTGCCCGCCGTGGCTGATGCTGGTAGGTGCTGTGGGGGGGACTGTCTGCCCATAGGCAGAGCTGGCATTAGTGGCGCTCCCGGGGGTGGGGTAGGCACCGGGGTAGAGGATACCATTGCCATCACTGGGGAGGGGGACCCACACCACACTATTACTATCGTCAGCATAGCTGAGTGAGTAGCGTACGGTGTAGCTTCCTTGGCTACCTACTTCTGTAGGGCTACCAGCACAGCTGATGTCCGTCAGCCACACTGGCCGAGGATCCCATTCGATATCTATCCCCTCTATTACCGGAGGGAAACTCGCGCCCCCCTGCTGCATCGTCACCTGAGCCTGCAGGCAGGTGTAGGTGTTATCATAACCGCTCATGTCATAGACTATCTGCCCGCTGCTGGTGTTGCCCTGGGTGAGAGTGCCCAGGCTGGGAGCCGTGCCACTTAAGAGGTTACCGCTACTACAGTCGAATACCTCCACGGTATAGCTATGCTGCGGAGACACCAGCCCTGTGTGGATGACCAGCCGTTCCCAGGCGTCGAAGGACAGGGGAGAGACCGCAATGGTGCTGACGTGCGCCGTACCCAGCCCGGTATCATAGAGGGTAATGCCCGTGCCACCAGCAGGGGTGAGGTTATAGCTGGGGTCGCTGATATTCCCGGGGTTGCCCGTGGGGGGGATGATCCCCGGCATCCACTGGCTCCCCGCGGTGTAGGTGTAGACCCCCACGCTGTCGTTGATGACGAAGGACGCCGCGGCCTGGCCGGGGCTGATGAGCTGATTCCCAAGGAATCCTGCCAGCAGCCAGACACTGTACTGGCTAGCGAGGAGACTCGTGGTGAGAAGAGCCGAGAGCGCGCGACGCAGATGACGCATGAATCTGGGGTATACGATACAGCATCTACGATGGAGAGAGCCGCGCGCAAGCACAAGTAGGTGCTGCGGTGCACCCAAGTGCTACATAGTTGCACTATTGTGGTTTAATGCTCTTTTTAGAAGTATTTACAACCGATTATCAGCTATAAATAACCCCGAAACTAGCGTTGTGCACCGCCCTATATATGGTCTACCGAGTGCCAGCAGAGCGAGAGATACCGTGCTATAGCGCTGCACAGCCAGACCGCTAATACCAGCTATTTTACCACAACTACATAGCAAAAATATTGGTAATAGATATCTACACCGGGTTTCTATACGAAATCATCCGTACGGCCGCCAGGCTGGGCAGTACCATCACCGTTGCGGCTATGGCCCAGAGAAGCGCCTCGGTATGGATCGCCCCGTAGCGCACGCTCCACAGCACGCACGCTGCCATCGCCGCCAGCCAATAGAGCCCGCTCAGTACAAAGTCTGCCCGCCAGAGCGCCTGCCACCACGGGGCGCTGGTGCTGCCTTGTTTTGGCGTCACGTGGAAGCTGGCCCGCATACCCAGCAACTGCTGGTACACCGCCAGAGCAATACTACTGGTCAGGCTACTGCCCGCCACCGTGCTCTGCCAGAGGCTCTGCATACGGGCCCCCGGCACCGCGGTGTGGTAGGTCCAGGCGCTCTGCACGGTATTCCACACGGCAAAGAACAGCAGCGGATAGCTGAAACTCTCGGGCAGCATCAGCCGGTCGCTCACCAGCAGGAGGGCACTCCACCCCAGCCCCGCCATGGTGAAGAGCGGGTAGAACGCGTCTGCCAGCCACGGCAGCCACCCGCTGATGAAGTGCCAGCGCTGCGCCCTGCTGAGCCGAGAATGCCCCAAAAAGAGCGCCCGCCAGTACCGCCGGAGGATCCCCACGCCGCCATAGGCCTACCGGAACCGCTGCTGCTCATACGCCGAGAAATCCACCGGCGGCACCCCAGACCCCAGCACTGCGTTGTGGTAGAGCACTCGGTGGCCCGCCATCAGCAGCTGCAGCCCTAGGTCAGCGTCCTCGGTGATGGTATGCGTCGGCCAGCCTATTCCCTCCAGCACCGAGCGCCGCAGGCACACCATCGTTCCGTGCAAGACAATGGCATTATCCTCATTACGCCTCACCATACCGATATGAAAGAAAGCCTCATACTCGGCGCACATGGCGCGTTGCTGTGGGGTCATGTGTGGGCTCTGGTGGTGCTGGGGGCACTGCACCGCGGCTACCTGCGGGTCTGAGAAATACCCCACCACCTGCCCGAGCCACCCCGGCTGCACCTGGTAATCCGCATCTATACAGGCGATGAGGGAGTACTCTGGCGGAGTGAGGGAGATGCCCCAGTTCAGCGCGCCGGCCTTATACCCCGTGATTTCTTCCGAGTGATGGAAGTGAAATCGCTGGTCTTGCAGCGCGGTGATGTACTGCTGCACCGGCTCCCAGAGCGCTGTATCACGCGTATTATTGTCGAGCACGCGCACCTCAAACCGGGGGTACTCAAGCCGCGTAAGCGCCCGCAGCGTAGCGATCACCACCTCTGGCGGCTCGTTGTGGGTGGGCAGGTGGAGGCTCACCAGTGGCGGGTCTAGCGGTAGCGGCACGGGCACAGGCACCTGCAGGAGCGGCACACGGCGCAGCACCGGGGCGCTCTCTCGGGCCTTGGCCACCACCACAAGAGCCAAGAAGAGCAGCGGCACCACGAGGAATCCCCAGATGATGGGCAGGCGCAGCAGGTACTCGCTGTGGAGGGTATAGCCGACCAGCACCAGCACCACCGCAAAGACGTGCCCGCTCCCGTGGAGGAAGAGCTCTACCCCCCAGCCGCCAGGGTGACGCCGCTCCCAGAGCAAGACGCTCCACCAGGCGCTCAGCAGCAGAGAGAGCCCGGCCCACCACTCCCAGTGCGGCAGGCGTTCCAGCGGGCCGCTCCAGGGCCACTTCATCTGCCCACTCGGGGTAAAGAGCCCAAAGTGCGCGCCCGTTCTGCCCTCCTGCGTGCGGAGCTTCCACGGCTGGTCATAGGCCTCTATGACGTTATACCACCAGCCTTCTTGCGCCGCACGGTGTGCAAACTCCCGCAGGAACCGCCCCTGCTGCTGCACTCCCGGCTGCGCCTGCCCCTGCTGGTACCCAGCGCTCGGCCACCCCACCTCGCCAAAGAATATCCGCTTGCCACCCGCCACGCGCTGTACCTTCTTATAGTCAGCCGCCAGGGGGGCTATGCTATGGCTGCTTGGCTCTCCCGCCCAGTAGGAGAAGGCGTGTATAGTGAGGAAATCCACGTGCGCCACCAGCTCCGGGTGCCATTCCCAGTTGAAGGGCATCTCGGCCGTGCTGAGGGGCACCTGCGTACGAGATCGAGCATCGTCGAGTATAGCAATGAGCTCGGGCACCGTGTATTGCTCGAAGAACAGCACCTCATTCCCGAGAATCACCTGCGGCACATTGCTATTGTTGTTGGCCATCCAGAGCGCGTTGTCTATCTCCTGCCGGGTGCGCTCGGGGTACTGGGGGTCTATCCACGCTCCGACGATGACGTTCATGCCGTACTGCTGGGCTATCCTCGGCAGGCGCTGCAGGCCACCCGTGCTGCTGTAGACCCGTACACAGCTGGTGATGCGCTGGAGGAAAGCCATGTCCCGCTCCAGCTGCTGGGGGGAGATAACCGCTTGATCGTGCTGGGGGTTGTAGCCCCTCAGGGCGTAGTGCGGGTCATAGCTCACACAGGGGAGCTTCTCGGGCATGGCCGGCGGGCTGACCGGTGCACGATGCGCGTACCACAGCCCCCCCTGCAGCACCAGCAGCCCCACCACCACGAGCCACTGGCGCCAGGTATTTTTCAGAGAGTGTATACAGATACTCTACATACGCACCCTAGACAGTAACCACATTTCTGTCAAAAAGTAATAATTCACTTGCCAATCATGAGATTTTCCTGAAAGTACTCTTACATATATTCTCGATGAACGCTCCTCGCCACCATCTGCAGAACCCCTGGCTCACGAGTCTGGTCCTCATCGCGGTGGGGGTCGTGGGGCCGGCGCTCTTCTCGCTGATGGAGGTGGGCGCGCAGTACGGTGGCATTCGCCAGTTCGAGACGCCCATTACAGGAGCCCTGGGCTCCGCGCCTTCTGTGCCCTATCAGTACGCCCTGCCGGCTGCGCCACTGCTGGCCAGCACTCCAGAGCCTGTGGAGATCCTTGCGCTCACCCCGCCACCCGCCACCGGGAGAGATATGACGGTCCTCCTGGCCGAGGCGGAGACGCCACTGGGTACCTCTCTCACCCGCGAGGCGAATAACCTGGAGCTGCTTTCGGTGCTTCCCCTCACGGGTGTTTTGCGCTAGACTAGGCTTATGAGACCTCTAGCGCTGCTCTTGCTCTTGTGCTCGGTTACTGCTGGGCTGGCAGAGGCCAGTGTGCCAGACTGGTTGCGGGCCAAGTACAATGCCTATTCCATCTTTAGTGATACCTCCGCTGACCACCCAGCGTATGAGGCCACGGTGGATCTCTACCGCCAGCGCATCATCAGCGGGCAGGGGAATACCGGCACCATGACTCTGGAGGCGCCCATCACCCGCGCTGAGGTGGCCAAGATCCTCTCCCACGCGCTGGAGCTACGCTTGCTGGCCGTGCTGCCATCCCCCTCCTTCCCGGACCTCGACCCAACCCAGTGGTACTTCCCCTACGCCGAGACGCTGCTGCGCATGGGGGTCTTCAAGGGCTATACTGACGGCACCTTCCGTCCCGCAGGGGAGATCACCTATGGCGAGATCCTCAAGCTGCTGGCGGTAGGCTTTGGCCATAGTGACCCCAAAGCACCTGATTCCACCCCCTGGCCGCAGCGCTATTACGACGCGCTCATGGCCCAGGGAGTTATTCCTCCGTCGCTGGCCTTGCGGGACTTCAGCACGCCCGTTACCCGCGCTGAGGTCTTTACGCTGCTCTCCCGCACGCTCCGGGTGCAAGATGAAGCCGCGCCCCACTACCGCGAGCAGATACAGCTTACCGTCGACGGGACGAGCATACAGGCTATCCCCGCGACGCCCACCTTGTTGACTGACCCCAGCGTGTGGCTGGACGACCTGACCAATACCGGCCTGGGCTACTACTATGACCGTGAGAACGAGAACTTTATCGTCTTTGGCCACTCCTCCACCTGGGAGGGAGACCCCACCCCCTATGGCCCAGTGCTCAGCCCCCTGCTGCAGCGGGATATCACCCGTGGCGACACCCTCACCCTCACGGTGGATGGGCAGCCGCGGCACTATGTGATCATCGAGAAAACCGCTATCTCCCAGCGCGACGCTGAGGCCCTGCGGGATAGCTCGCCGGAGACAGACGCCCTCCTCTTCACCTGTAATACCGACCTCTCCGAGCGTATTCTTGTGCGTGCTCAGCAGATGGAGTGAGTACTGGAGAAGTACCGTGTGAACACAAAATATATACTTGCGCGTGTGGATAACCCTGCTATAGTGGGGCTATGAGTCCTGAACCGAGCACCGCCACCACGGGGAAGAACATCGGGGAGGGGCTGACCATGACCACAGAGCAGATATGGGAGGCCGTGCTGGCGCGCCTGAGTGAGAAGCTCAGCCGTATGGAGTTCCACACCTGGTTCCCCAAGGTACAGCTGGCGCGCATAGAGGGCGGCGGCGCCATGGTGCTGGCCCCCACCGACATGCACCGCAACTGGCTCAGTAGCAAGTACCGGGGCATCATTCTCAGTAACCTCCAGGCCGTGAGCCCACAGGTAGACCAGGTCTACTTCGATACCGATCTCTCGCTCAGCAACGCTCCGGTGGCCTACCCAGCGTTGTTTGAGAAGCAACTGAGCGCCAAGAAAATCCGCCACGAGCCCACCGTGCGGCTGCAAGAAGGGGTGGAGAGCCGGGTGCTCAGCAGTCACCTGACGCTCCGAAATTTCATCGTGGGGGAGGAGAACCGCCTGGCGCACGCCGCCTGCATGGCCGTGGCCGAGGCCGCCGGTAAGGAGAAGAAGTACAACCCGCTCTTCATCTATGGCGGGGTGGGGCTGGGCAAAACCCACCTGCTGCAGGGCACGGCCAATGAGGTGCTGCGGCGCGATGGAGAGGCGGTGGTGGTCTATACCACCGCGGAGAGGTTCCTCAACGAGCTGGTGAAGGCTATCCGCCAGCGCAAGACCGACGAATTCCGTAAGAAGTACCGCCGTACAGACGTCCTCATCATCGACGATGTGCAGTTTTTTGACGGGAAGGAGCACGCGCAAGACGAGCTCTTTAATACCTTTAACGACCTCTTCGAGGGGCAGAAGCAGATCATCTTTGCGGCAGACCGGCCCCCGTCAGAGCTCACCGGCATCGCAGACCGGCTGCGCAGTCGTATGGGCTGGGGGCTGACGGTAGATGTCCAGTTGCCGAGCTTCGAGACCCGTATTGCCATAGTACAGCAAAAAGCCCAAGCGGCCGATCTTCTCCTTCCGGCAGATATAGAGCAGTTCCTCGCGGCCAACGTACGCAAGACGCTGCGAGAGGTAGAGAACCTGGTGAACCAGATCCGCGCGGAGGTAGAGCTGACCCACACGCCGCCCACGCTGCAGTCGGTCAGCCGCATACTGCGTAAGCTCAACCCCAGTGCACCGCTACAGACGGCCGATGAAGCCAAACGCGGCATCGCGCGTAATACCGACGATATCATCACCTTCATCGCGGACTACTTCGGCATCCCCGCTACTGACATCCTGGGCACCAGCCGCAAGCAGCAGGTGGTCTTCGCGCGGCAGCTGTGCTGGGTGTTGTGCCGCGACGTGCTGCGGATGAGCTATGAGCAGATCGGGGAGGATTTCGGCGGGAAGAACCACACCACCATCATGCACGGGGTGAAGAAGATCCACCAGCAGCTGGAGAGCGACGCCCACACCGCGCGGCACCTGCACGCCATCAAGGCCGACCTGGGAGTGAAATAATTGACAAGAGAGAAAATTTATGGTTGTATGAGATCGTGGCACGCCACCCCACCGGTAGGCATGCTACGTCTTTTATACCTCGTAGCAGAAGCAGGTTTCTGTCATTGTGGTCATAAGGCTCTTATAAGACTCTGAGGAGTCATACCGTGGCCAGGGTGACAGAAATCTATATTTTTATAACTTTAAAAAGATTATTGTATGAAAACAATAAAATTATTTCTCTCCTTATCGAGGGAAAAACAAAAATTAGTGCTAGGGAATGCTCTAGTGTTGCCGTTACTGTACGGCATTGTATTTTTGGCCATGTGTTTTTTTGGAGGTTGTTGGCCACTGGAGTTCCTTAATCTTCCGGGTACTTCCTGGACGGGGGGTATTGTGCTTGCTTTTGCATTTATGTTCTGGGCGGGGTTCAACTCTTCCCTTTATCCTTTTAAGAATGAGCGAGCTCCAGGGGTGAAAGATCATCCAAAACTGAGAGAATCTCCAAAGTTGAAAAATCTTCCAAAACTGAGAAAACCTCCAAGAATAGGAGGGTAGAATAAAACCCGTAGCAGAACGTAGTAATTATTTCACAGTTATATTATCACGCTTCTGCTACGGGTTTTCGTTGCGCGTGGGGCCACTTTTGCGCTAGCATATGAGTATGCAGCAGAATCACCACAACCAACGAGACTGGAGTGCGCAGCGCGTAGCCGGGGGTACCAAGCCTCCCATTCCGCCGCTGCTGGACGTCATCATCATCGGCGCGGGCCCGGCGGGCATCACGGCCACGGTCTACGCGGCGCGGCGCGGGCTGCAGACGCTGCTCATCACGGGTGACATCGGCGGGCAGATGCGCATGAGTGCAGACATCCAGAACTGGACCGGCACCACCCACAGCACGGGTCCGGTGCTCAGCCAGCTCTTCTATGACCATGTGCAGCTGCTCTGGAAGCAGCAAGACACCTTTGACCTCTGGCTTGCGGAGGGCGACCGCGTGACCCCCGGGGGCGTGCAGCAGGTAGACGGGCACTTCTCCCTCACCACCGAGGGCGGGCAGCAGTACCGCTCCCGCACGCTCATACTGGCCGTGGGTAAGCACCCGCGCAGCCTGGGCATCCCTGGTGAGGAGGCCGCCAGACGCACCAAGACCCTCAGTTTCAGCGGTACCATGGACGCCGCGCTGTACCGGGGCAAGCACGTAGTGGTCATCGGCGGGGGCAATAGCGCGCTGGAGACGGCGCTGCAGCTGGAGAAATTCACGGGTACCATCACCCTCTGTACGGATATCGACCGCCTCATCGGCGACCAGGTTCTCATCGACCAGATCCTCGAGCGGACGCAGACCTTCACCGTGCGCTATAAGACCCACACCGAGGCCATACTGCTGGACGAGCACGACCGCGTGCGGGGCATAGCGCTGAGGGAAGACGGCGGCCCACGGCAAGAGCTCGGCTGTGAGGGGGTCTTTGAGCAGATCGGCCAGAGCCCCAGTACGGGCTTCCTCCAGAGCTTTGTAGCGCTGGACGACCACGGGCAGATCATCACTGACCGCGACACCCACACCTCGGTGGAGGGGTGCTTTGCCGCGGGGGACTGCACCATCCAGAAGCACAAGCAGGTGATTGTGGCCGCTGGGCAGGGGGCCATGGCAGCGCTGGAGTCTTACTATTACCTCCAAAACACTACATCTCTTTAGAGATATTTCTCTAGAACGCCCCTATGAAGATCACTTTCTTGGGCCTCTCCTGCTTCCATATAGAGTCCGCTACCGGCCACAGCATCTTACTCGACCCCTATGACGACAGCCAGGACTACACCCTCGGGGTGCGTTTCCCCACGCATCTGGCAGACGGCAGGCCCCTGGGGGCCAACCTCCTGCTGGTCTCTGAGCCCGATGCAGATCACGCTGGCGTCCCCCGCGGCCTCCTCGAACAAGCCAAGGCCACCCGTCCCTTCGAGCCGGTATTCCCCGGGCTAGACCTCCGCGGCACCCTCCTCTACGAGTGGAGCGGCGACGCCTGCATTGGCTACCACTTCACGGTAGACGGCTACCGATGCCTGCACCTGTCGGATATGCCCCACACGCTCCGCGCTGCCCAACTCCAAGAGATTGGCACCGTAGACATCGTCTTCATGCCCGCGCCCAAGGTACCGCGTGACGGTATTGACCCTTCCGTAGCCAAGAATCTAGCGCTACTCCAGCCGCGTTATGTTGTCTGGGCGCACCACCTCGCTCCGCCAGACCTGCCCGAGACGACCGACCGCGAGGAGATCGTACGCTACTTCCAGGACTACTTTGCCCTCCATGCTGCCGGTGGCAAGAACTATACAGGCAGAGATTCCTTCCTGGCACTTGCCTATGTGTGGCATAACAGCCTACAAGCCCATGCCTGCATTGGCGGAGAGATCCTCCAGAGCCCGATAGTGACCCTCCCGACACATACCCCGAAAAAATTACCACTGCAGAGCCTCCTTTTCCGCTCTATGCTGGGCACCCCTTATTAATGGAGAAAGAACACTATTTCTCTTTTTCTCTCGTGAAGACCGCCACGCACTCCATATGCGCCGTGTGGGGGAACTGATCCACCAGCCAGAACTCCCGCATCCGGAAGCCGCTCTCCAGCACTGTCGCCGTGTCACGTGCCATGGTGGCGGCATTGCAGCTGATGTACACCAAGCATGCCGGGCCCTGCTCCAGCAGCCGTAGCAGAGCCTTTTTTGCCATACCAGAGCGCGGCGGATCCACCACCACCGTCCCCACTTGACCCTGGTACTCCGGGTGATGGTAGAGAAACTTCCGCACGTCCGCGCAGTGGAAGCGCACGTTGTGAAGGCCATTGATAGCCGCATTGCATTGCGCATCCTCCACCGCCTCTGGCACCAGCTCTACACCGAATATCTGGCGATGTTGCAACTGGCTTGCAAGAACCTGTGCAATCGTCCCAGTACCGCAGTAGTAGTCCCCAATGAGCGCTGCACTAGTGTCGTATTTTTGTACCAGATCTGCTACCAGTCGGTAAAGCCGGTCTGCCATGGCGGGGTTCGGCTGTGCAAAACTCTGTATCTGTACCTGAAATGTCAAGCCCGCTATCCCCTCCGTGATGGAATCCCTCCCCCATACCAGACTTGACGTGCCTGTCTGCCGTATGTTCTGCTCGCTATCTTTTATCGTATGGAGTACACCAGCTATTTGCTGAGGAAATAGCTTTTGCAAGTAATTTGCAAAAAGAGAAACGTCATAGCTGTGCTCTCCGGTAGTAGAGAGCTCGATGAGGTACTGCCGCTCGAGAAAGCTATAGCGCACGGTGAGGGTGCGGAAGTATCCCTGGCGGGTCACAGGGTTAAACGTCGGTAGCCCGGTAGACTCGAGGAATCGCCGTATCTCCGGGAGTCGCTCCTCAAAAGCATTCTGAAAGAGTCCCGTAGGAGATTCTAGGTTTTCCACAATGTCCCATCGGCCACGTTTTTTGAACCCTAAACAGAAAGAGTTATCAACAATGGTGGTATATTTTTGTGGTTTTGTATGCTTTTGAGTGGGTTTTGAACATGACGGGGCTTCAGAGTTTTCAACATTATCAAAAATAGGGTCATTTTCTTCAGTATTATCACACAAGTTATGCACAATTAGTTCACTTTTGCCAAAACTATACTCCATTTTATTGCGATACTCCCAGGGGTTTTGCATAGAGAGTATTCCTTTGTAGTACTGCTCTAAGTGCAGTTTTGCACAGCTGAGAAAGAGCCCGAAGATCTGCTCGCGCTTCCACTGTTGCTGCGTCTCTAGCGGTACGCGGGCATAGGGCGCCCCGCCGAAGGACTGGTAGGGGGGTGTCTCGGTTTCGTGAGGACTGGGCTCCAAAACATTTAAGAGTTTTCCCTCCAGAGAGTTTTTTCTCCGTTTCACAATGCGGTACTCCACCAGCTGTCCCGGTACCGCATTAGGGAGGAAGAGCGCTTTCCCCTCCACATAGGCGATGCCCTGGCCGCCATAGGCATGGGTCTCTATCCGACAAATCTGTATGGTCATGCTCGGCAGCCTAGCGCGCTACTTCCCTGCTGTAAAGCGTTGACCGCATTCGCCGTTCTGAGTAGACTCCCCGCTGTGATTCTCTGCGTTTTTTCTCCCTTTCTCATGAACTCCAATACTCCAAAACTCCTCCCCTATGACGTGGTCATTCTGGGGCCGCAGGGGTCTGGCAAGGGCACGCAGGCGCGGCTGTTGCAAGACATCACCGGCGCGGCCTACTGTGAAATGGGCGCTATGCTGCGGGCCGAGATCGCCTCTGGCTCGGCGCTGGGGGCGCAGCTTCAGGAGATAATGGACGCGGGGAATCTGGTCTCCGATGCGCAAATAGCCGACGTTTTCACCTCCTACATGGCGGGCATTACCCCAGAGACGCGGGTGATCTTCGACGGTGTACAGCGCACTCTGGGGCAGAAAGAGCTCTTTGACCGCGTGATGGCCGAGCGAGGGCGCGACTTCCGCGTGCTCTTCTTTGACCTCCCGGAGGAGATTTCTCTCGCTCGTATACTGGGGCGAGCCGCTCAGGCAGCTGCTGCAGGAGAGCGTGTACGGGAGGATGACAAGACCCGTGAGGCCATAGCACAGCGCCTGAGGAGCTACCACGAGAAGACCTACCCCGTAATAGAAGCCTATGAGCGCGAGGGCCGACTCATCACCATAGACGCCCGCCCCTCTATAGACGCGGTTGATGCGGCCGTGTGCGCCGTCCTGGGGCTCTAGTTCCGGTTATTTTTTCCTATGCAAGACATCTTCATCGCTTTCCTCTCCTGGCTCTATGGGGGCATGAGCCTCGTAAACTTGGCCGGCTACCTCCCTACCATCCGTGACCTCTGGCGTGGGCGTCCGAGCATCAATCTCTCTAGCTATGCTGTCTGGACCTTCGGCTTGGTGGTGGCGCTGCTCTACGGGATTTTTAAACTGCACGACACGCTCTTTATCCTCACTACTGCTGCCTATTTGACGGCTAATGTGATTATAATAGCACTCTATATCTGGGGTCAGTACTTCCGGAGAAAAAGCTCTCCTACTCCATAACGAAAGAATAAAAAAATGAAAAAGAGAAAAAGAGAAAAATATATCATTCTCAATAATGCCGAACAGGCCACCATGCGGGCCTCGGGGGCTATCCTCCGCCAAGTGCAGGAGGCGTTGCGCGCGGCTATTACCCCCGGGGTGACGTGCCGCTCGCTCGATGCACTGGCAGAGGAGATCATCCGCTCTGCGGGCGGCCTGCCTAGCTTTAAGGGGTTTCACGGCTTCCCCGCGACGCTCTGCTGCATGCGCAATGACCAGGTAGTCCACGGCATCCCTGACCACACCCCTCTCCAGGCGGGCGACCTCCTCTCAGTGGACTGTGGCGTGCAGTACAAGGGATTCCACACCGACGCGGCGTTCTCGCTCGTGGTGGGGGGCGCCATGATGCACCCTGCCCGAGAGCAATTCCAGACCACCGTGCGTGCTGCGCTGGAGGCCGCTGTGGCCGTGGCTATCGCTGGCAATACCCTCCGAGACATCGCCGCTGCGGTGGAGAGCACCCTGGCCCCCACGCCCTACGCTGTCGCCGCGGAGTACACCGGGCACGGCATCGGCCGGCAGCTGCACGCAGAGCCCCACGTCTGGAATCTCACCGGCCAGCGGGGCGAGGACACCGTGCTGCAGGCGGGCATGGCGCTCTGTATAGAGCCCATAGTTCTGGCCGAGCGCACCCGGGTAGAGACCCTCTCCGACGGCTGGACGACCGTCACGGCTAACGGCTGCGACGCGGTACAGTGGGAGCACTGTGGCATCGTGCAGACGGGCAGGTTCGAGGTACTGGCCTGAGAGCGCTCTCTTCTGGGAATCCTCCCCAGAGACTTGCCTCTTCCTCCAGGCGCCCTAGACTGGGGGTACTAGACTCCCCCCATGGCAGATACCATCACCACAGCGCAGCTCCAGACTACCCTCGCCGCCGTACCCGTGCAGGAGATGCTCGCCGAGCAGGCCGAGAAGGGCATAGAGGCCAGCACGGAGCAGGCCAGCCGTGTGCGCAAACTCCTGGAGGAGAAGCTCTCGGTGGCGAATTTCTCTCTGGTAGATGACCTCAACGCGCAGTTTGCCGACTTCCTCCAGTATGACCAGATGCAGCAGCGCCTGCAGATTCTGCTCGAGAAAGCTACCGAAGCGGGCAAAACCCAAGACATCGGTGGCTCGCTGGACGACACCATGGAGGAAATCCAGGAGATCACCCATGCCATAGACGCCTCCACCGCCGAGGCCACGAGCAAGTTCTTTGGCCGTATTTTCGCTTTCTTCCGTAACGGATTCCGCTCCCAGAGCGAGATTTTCCTCTACGGCATGCGTGACCTCAAGGGCAAGGTGCAGGTGCTGGAGAACATCATCAAGGCCGAGAAAGCCGACATCCAGAGCGTGGTCAGCCTCATACGAGAGTACTTGCCAGCCGTGACGGAGGACGTAGTGCGCCTGGAGTACCTCGACCGCTTCCTCACCCAGCTGCTCGCTTCACCCGAGGGAGCGGCGCTCAGCGAAGACTCACGGGCATTCTTGAAGGACTACCAGGTCAGCCTCAATGCCATGAAGCAGGTCAGCAGTGTGAGCGTGCTGCGCATCATCATGGGCCTCAATCGCATCGTCAAGGCCAAGTTTGCGCTGGATAAAGTCGAGATGAAATTCACCATGAACCTGGGCACGCTGGTGTTCGAGAACCTCATCCATAACCAGATCCACAGCTCCTACGCGGTGGCCGACGCCATTCACAAGGGCCTGGAAGACCTGGAGCACAAGAACGAAATCCTCGAGAAAAAATCCATGCAGGCCGAGGTGGACCGCAAGCGCCAGAACCTCGCGGTGCTGCAGTCGCTGGAGGGCAAACTGAGCGACATCCGCGCCAGCTACGACGCCTACGCTACAGAGATCGCCACGGTGGATAAAGAGGTCGAGGACTACCTGCCCGTCTATGAGAAGGCCTATAAGGAGCTGACCGATATGCGACAAAAAGCCCTCACCCGCCAGCACGAATCTGGCCAAGCCATGCAGCAGCTGCTGCAGTCTCAGGCCTTTAATGAGGAGGCGCTGGTGGCCGCCAACGAGCAAGTAGAAGCCGAGGCCGAGGCCCTGCGTACCGAGCTCATCACGGCGTCCTAGTACTTTTCTGGTACTCTCCTCGGGGTGCTACATATGCTTGCACTTGACACAATATATGTTGACGATATACTTTCAAGTCCCCTATACTAGAAGCACATGCGTCACCACACCTTCGTTACTGCTGAGCAGGTAGAGGCCTTCCGCGCTGCTATAGAGCCAAAGCCGCGCACGCTCGTCATCACCCATAGCTCGCCCGACGGTGACGCTTTTGGGTCCAGCTTTGGCCTGGCTGAGAGCCTGCGCGCTGCCGGACTGACCGTGACCACCGCGTGCGTAGACCCTCTCCCCACGCGCTGGCAGTGGTCCCCCAGAGCCGAGCAGTACGTGCAGGACTTCACTCCGAGCGACTACGAGCTCGTCATCTGGACCGACTGTGCGGACTACGAGCGCACGGGGTTTCATCATCGCTATCCGCAGCTGGCGCAGCTGCAGAGCGTCAACATCGACCACCACCACAAGAGTAACGACCACTGGGCCACGCTCAATATCGTGCCCGAGAATGCCTCCAGCGCCGCCATAATCGTGGCCGAGCTCCTGCAGCTCAGCGCCCTGCCCGTGCCCCCTCAGGCCGCTACCGCGCTGCTACTGGGCATGTATACCGACACCGGGGACTTCCAGTACGCGGCCACGCCGGAGATCTTCGCTATGGCCAGCTGGCTGGTGGAGAAGGGTGCTCGTCTCCGCCAGATCAACGATAAATCCCTCCAGCGCTATAGTTTTGCGCAGCTGAAATTCTGGGGGAAAATCCTCGAGAATCTCACCCTAACCGACGAAAACGTAGCTATCGCGGGGGTCTACACCGCGGACTACCAGAGCGTGGGGGCCGAGAGAGAGGACATCGGCGTGCTCAAGAATTGGCTCGGGAGCATCCAAGACGCCGACTACAGCGTGCTGCTGAGCGAGGACGAAGCGGGTAATGTGAAGGCCTCACTGCGCACCCGTCGGGACGACCTAGACCTCCAGGCCCTTGCTAAGGACTACGGTGGCGGGGGGCACGTCAAGGCCAGTGGGTTCTCTATCCCCCACAGCCGCCTCAAAAGGGAAGTCCAGTGGAAGATTATCCCGCAAGATCCCACAGATAACTAATGCCTCCATGTGGTGCCCTAGCGATAGTTTCGCTATACAAGCCGCCAAGGAAATCACCTAGACAGAGTGATATTAAATATTGACAAGTATATATTTCTATGTACGGTAACGGGGTATTCTTTTAACCCCCTTTTGTATGAAGCAATACTTTTCTCTAGCAAGCTTGCTAGTGCTTTTGTCGCACATAGTCACCCCTGCGGTGGTGGTTACGGCGCTCAGCACTGGCACCGCTACCGCCCAAGTAGTGGTTGACTCGACCCCTGCCGAGGACCCTACACCTTCTCCAGACTCGAGCGCCCCTTCGGCAGAGGAAAGTGCTGCTGTTGAAGAGGACACCGCAGTGGTAGGAGAAGCCCCGAGTACCGACCCCTCTGCTACTCCTGTAGAAGAGGAGGGAAGTGCTGTTGTTGAGGATGCTGCTGTCACAGCTCCTGATACAGACACCACCACAGACACAGAAATCACAGAAGACACTACCACAGAAGTTACAGCTCCTACTGAGGAGCTCCTTCTTGCTGAGGCGCCAGTGACGGAAGACATCGTGAGCCCACTAGCAGGCAGTGAAGAACCTGCTGCAGCGGCTGCTGCTGCGCACACACCGTCTACGCCCCCCGCGGTGGAGGACGGCATCGCGTGGTACCCGGCCGAGTCTACGGACTACACTGAGTACACCGCTGAGACCATCGAGGCGGCTATCAAGGCCACCGTGGAAGCCATGCAGGCGGTGAATCTCACCTTTGAAGAAACCGACGCTGCGGAGCTGGACGCGCTTAATGTACAGCTCGAGGCGCTGAAACTGGCCGAGATCAAGCTCCGACTCACGGAGTCTGACGTGGTACGCGTAGACAACGCCGTGCTCGTCCCACCAGTAGAAGAGCCCGTAGTAGAAGCCGCTCCGGCGATAGATCCTCTGGCGCTGGTGGCCCGCGTGGCAGACCCCGTGCTCGCCGTAGAGCCGCCCACCTCCACCGAGGTAATTGACTGTAATACTGACACGAGCGTGTACTTCAGCCACCGCAACACCGCCGGGGGGAATGACACCCTGCTGGCCACTATTTCTACAGATAATGTGGTGACCGATCTGCTGAACATCGGCGGTGGGGGCTACATTCTCAATGCCCTGGCGCTGAATGCGGAAGACGGCCTCTTCTACTCTATTCGCGGCAGCAATACTAATGATGGGCCTAATACTGTGGTGGTCTTTGACGCCGCGGGCACCATCCTCCTCGAGCAAAACGTGGGTCTACCCACAGGCGCTGCGGCCGGAGGCGTGAACAATGGGGTGATCGACCCGGTGCAGAAGCTCTATCTGGTAGGTACCGGGCAAGACCCCCAGACCCTGCACTTCATAGATATCGACCCACTGAGCCCCACCTACATGACCATCATCGCGGCCAAGCAGGCCACGGTAGACCCCAAAAGCGTACAAGACTACGCCTACAACGATGACGACGGGATGATCTACGGCTTCAACGTCTGGCGGACTAATGCCGGCAATTGGCGCGGACGCGTGGTGCAGATAGACGCCAGCACCACCCCCGCGACGGTTACCTACTTCCCGACGCTCAACCTGCCTAATAACATCGGCTACCCGGGGGCC
The DNA here is from genome assembly GCA_020632335.1 of Candidatus Peribacteria bacterium. Taxonomy (GTDB): domain Bacteria; phylum Patescibacteriota; class Gracilibacteria; order UBA4473; family UBA4473; genus JACKFV01. The sequence goes on along the minus strand of JACKFV010000001.1, from coordinate 380,448 downwards.
GCTTTCTTCGGGACTGATGGGCTCTTCTACGTGCGCTTCCCAGACCGCCTCTACTACCTGGATGTCACCAACCCAAATGGCGGTATGACCCGCGTAGGCGCTGCAAATGACGCCACGATGAATGGCTATGATGCCGCTCAGTGCTTTGCGGTCGTAGCCGGTGGGGTAGCTACCATGACCCTGGAGAAAACCGCGGTCTTCAACGACGAAAACGGCGACGGCCTGGCCTCTGTAGGGGAAACCATCACCTACACCTACACGGTGGAGAATACCGCCCTGCCGACCATCTACAACGTGGTGGTGACGGAAGAAGCCGGCTCCTTCCTTCACGGGTACCGGCACGTTGCCAGTACCAGCCTACGTCTCTGGCGGATCTGACCAGGACGCCGACACCGTGAATGACGACCTCCTCACCGGTGAGACGGTTACCTGGGCAGCAGACTACGCGCTCACCGCGGAAGACATCACCGCGGGCACCATCACTAACCAAGCCCTGGCCACCGGCGCTGATGATGAAGGGACGCCCGCCAGCGACCTCTCTGACGACCCAGCTGACCTCACCGAGGCCGACCCCAATGAAGACGGCAACCCCGATGACCCCACTGTCATCACCATTCCAGCACTTGCAGTAGCCAGCATCAGCCTGGAGAAAACCGGTCTCTTCAACGACGACCTCACCGCCGACACCCTCCCTGAGGCTGGCGAGACCATCACCTACACCTACACCGCGACCAACACCGGGAATGTAGTGCTCTACAACGTAGTAGTTGTGGAGGACGAAGCTACCTTCACCGGTACGGGCATACTGCCAGCGCCAGCGTATGTTTCTGGCGGATCTGACCAGGACGCCGACACCGTAGATGACGACTTGGCAGTAGGCCAGAGCGTTACCTGGACGGCCACCTACACCATCACCGCCGAGGACATCGCCGCGGGGCAGATCACTAACCAAGCCGTGGTAGAAGCCGTAGACGCTGATGATACCGTGGTGACCGATACCTCAGACGACCCTACCGACACCACTAATACCGACAGTAATGACGATGGCGAACCCGATGACCCTACCGTAACTTCGCTGGAGGCAGACCCCTCTATTTCTCTGCTGAAGGAAGCTGCCTTCACTGATGAGAACGGCGACGGCTACGCGCAGGTGGGCGAGACCATCACCTACACCTTCACCGTAGAAAACACCGGGAATGTAGTGCTGACGGACGTCACCGTGACCGATCCTCTGGTGACAGTCAGTGGCGGACCCATCGCGAGTATGAACCCCGGCGACAGCGATACTACCACCTTCACGGCGGTCTACGCGCTCACCGCGGCTGACGTACTGGCCGGCACGGTTACCAATAGCGCGCTCGTCACCGGTACAGACCCTGACGACGAAGACGTCACCGACGCCTCTGATGACCCCGCTGACGTGACAGACACCGACCCTGACGGCGACGGCAACCCCGACGACCCCACAGTGACCGAGCTCACTACAGCGCTCATCGCCCTGACAAAAACCGCGGTATTCAACGACCAGAACAATAACGGCACCGCGCAAGTGGGCGAGACCATCACCTATACCTACACAGCGACCAACACCGGTACCGTAACCCTCTACAATGTGGTGGTGAGCGAAACCGCCGCGACCTTCACCGGAGCGGGCACGCTGCCAGTACCGGCTTACGCTTCTGGTGGGTCTGATGAGGACGCCGACACCGTGAGCGATGACCTGCTGGTGGGAGAGAGTGTTGTCTGGACGGCCACCTACACCATTGTGGCGGCTGACATCACCGCGAAAAAAGTCACCAACCAAGCTCTGGTAGAAGCCACCGACGGCAGTGAGTACAGTGTGTCAGACCTCTCTGATGACCCGGCGAATACCACGAATGTCGACTCAAATGCAGACGGCAACCCTGACGACCCCACGGTAACGCACCTGACACCCTATGTAGCGGTGACGCCTCCTCCAGCAGGGGGTGGTAGCGTGGCCGGTGGCGGCGGGAGTATCTTCTCCGGTTCGTCTAGCTTCAGCTACCAGACGGCACAGGCCATCATTCCTCCTTACCAGACCAACACTCCAGCCCCAGCACCTGCGCCAGTTATCGCGGCGGTAGAACCCCCAGCATGTGACTACGTCCAGCTGGTGCGCTCTCCTGACAACCTGGAGCTCGCACAAGTGATCCCCCTGACGGGCTCGGTGCCTGGCTGGCTGCGGACTCACTACGAGGCCTTCAGTATCTTCCCCGATACCTCTGCCGACCACCAGTACTACCAGGCAGCCGTAGACCTCTACTACCAGGGCGTGATCGACGGCTACGGTGACGACGGCATCATGGCGCTGGACGCCAACCTGCTCCGTGCCGAGGTTACCAAGATTATCAGCATCGCGGCCCAGCTGCGACTGAAGACCAACTGCCTTGGCCAGACTTTCCCAGACGTTACCCCTGACCAGTGGTACTACGACTACACCGAGAACCTGGTAGCGGATGACGTAGTGCACGGCTACATAGACGGTATGTTCGTGCCCGGGAACAACATCAGCTTTGGCGAGATCGCGAAGATCATCGTGCGCACCATGCACCTGCCACATGCTGACGCAGCTACTTATGGTGAGAATTGGGCTGCCCCGTACATCGACGCTATGGCAGCTATGAATCTCCTCCCAGACGCGCTCATCGGCACCGACGCCGGGCACATCGTCACCCGCGGAGAAGCCTTTGAAATGCTCCGCCGCACCCTGCGCATGCTGGATAGCGGAGACAACGCCTACGTGCAGTTCGCGCAGATCTCGGTAAATGGTACCCCCATCCAGAACGTCTACAGCCAAGACACGCTCATCGCTACCCCCAGCGTATGGCTGGACGCGCTGACAAATACCGGCTCAGGATTCTACCGAGACGTCACCACCGGCACGGATATCATCTTTGCCCACAGCAGCATCTGGCCAGGCGACCCCACTCCTTACGGTCCGGTCTTCAGCCCGCTGATAGACCAGGTGACGGTCGGCGACACCTTCCAGTTTGACCGTGGCGGAGAGGTCATCGAGTACCGCATTACGGACGTGATCAACGTCTCTGGTGATGATATCGACAGTCTCATCGCCGCTGCAGGAGACACCGACGCGATCCTCTTCACCTGTACGAAAGACGTCCGCTACCGGAATATCCTCAAGGCAGAACGCATCAACTAGTACTGACTATCGCTCCTGAGGCTCTAATACCCCTAGTGAAATTCCACTAGGGGTATTACTTGTCAAGAGGAAAGAAGCTGTGCTAAGATACTCCGATGCTTGCTTTTTTCTCTCGATATGGCGGACAACTACTCTGGGCAGCTGCCTTCTGTGGCGCTTTTTATACCGGCACGGTGGTGCACCCCCCCGCACTGCAAGACACGGTGATGCAGCCACCAGCAGCTACTACTCCCGCACTGCCAGCTCCTATGCTCACTCCTATACGCCTGCAGACTATCCGCTGGGAGCGCAAAGCTACGCCCGTTGTCGCTCGGCCATATGAGGCCCCCTTGCTCGGCACTGCGGAGAAGCCGGCTACGACTACGGTCACAGCCACCAGTAATAACGCGAGTACTCCGGCTCGCTCGCTGCGCCCTACACGCACTGAGGCCCTAGCGCTGCCGACGCCCACCCCCGAGCCCGTGGTGACTCCCCCAGCACTCTCGGCAGCTCCACAGACCCCTCAGGAGCCTCCCATTGTGGTGGTCCTGTCTCCTGCCCCAGTTCCTCCCACTCCAGACCCTATAGCAGTAGCTGTTCCGGTAGTATCTCCAGCGCCCGAGCCTGCTCCAGCACCTGCTGTTGTGGTAGCGCTTCCCCCCGTAGTACATGAGGAACCTCTCCTCTCCGCCGCACCAGTGCAGCCCAGAGAACCGAAAGAGCCCGAGAATACACCAGCTGATGCTCCCGCGCCAGAGGGCTCCTATGACCACGTTACCACGCTGGAGGTGGCGCAGCTCTCTGCTCTGGCGGCGCCGGTTATCTTCCCCGGTACGGCCGAGGGGGTAGTGGGGGATCTCGTGTTCCTCGATGCGAATGCTAACGGTATTTTTGACCCACCAGACACGGGCATCAGCGACGCTGTGCTAGACCTATACCGCGACGCCGATAATAGCCATAGCCTGACGAGCCCTGACACGCTCCTCCAAACCACGACTACCAATGCCAGTGGGAATTACCAGTTCACCGGCATAGCCGACATTGCCACTACGCTGGTGGTGCTGCGGGTTCCGGCGGGCCACAGCAGTACCCACTATGCGGTCAAGACCAACCCCTGGCGGAATAATGCTGCTAAATCCCCCACTGGCTACCGGGTAGAGGCCTTCGCCGGTACGGAGGTGAACCTCGCGGTGGACTTTGGTCTCATGCCCCAGTAACGCCAAAAACGCCACTGCCCGAGAGAGCCGGTAGAGAAGATGTCTTGTGGTGAGTCGGGTGGGATTTGAACCCACGACCAATTGGTTAAAAGCCAAGTGCTCTACCCCTGAGCTACCGACTCGAGCCCCCCATATGTACTCCGCATCGCCGCCAGGTCAAATAGAAATCCCGCTTCTTGCACTGCCATAGCACCGAGAAATCGCAGAAATACCACTATTTCACCACACATACATCACACTGCAAGAGAATTCTAGAGACGCCCAAGAGTATTATGTGCCTTCAAGTAGCTCTCAGAGCCATTTACTCTCTTATGTGCCTCTAGAGAGCGCTCCGTTGACGTTCTGCTAAAAACCCGTACAGTACGAGTGCTCTTTGTCACTGCAGTGGGAATGATTCCCCCACACCGCAGTAGCACGTTCTGTAGCATTATCGGCCGGAAGAAAGGCACTCGTCAGGTGTATTGCCATACACTTGCACATGTATATATGCCCTCCTGGCCCTCTGGTGGTAGAGAAATGAAGAGAAGCGCCGATCTTTGATAACCAGGCCGAGTGTGACCGCTATTCCTGGCGCCCGCACTTATGAGCTTGAGTACAGCTTCGCTATAAGCTGACTCCTCTTTATTTCCTTTCATCAAACAGATGACTGCTTTTTCTAAAGTAATGGCATCAGTGATGAGCCTCGCAATGGTAGCAACCGTCTCGGTTGCTTCAGCAGCCAGCTTTGGGTTCACCGACGATTTGTCGATCCCTTCATGGGCTGAGCCAGCTATCGAGGGTCTGATGGATCTCGGCGTTCTCTCTGGGAACGACGATGGTTCGTTTGCCCCTAACCGACAGCTGAACCGTGCTGAAGTTGCGAAGATCATCGTACTGGCCACTGGTATCCCTTTCGATACCGCTGGGGGGCCACATTTCCCCGATGTAGAACCAGGTGAATGGTACTACGATTATATCGAAACAATGTACAACTACGGGTGGATTAACGGATACCCTGACGGGATGTTCCGCCCAGGCGTGGGTATCAACCGCGCTGAGATCGCTAAAATGGTAGTAAACGCCTTTGAGTTCCCCGCCGACACTACTGGCGCGCCTCACTTCTCAGACGTAACGTCTGCAGACTGGTTCTACTCTTATGTAGAAACCGCGTACAACTACCAGCTCATGGATGGCTTCGGTGATGGTACCTTTGGTCCAGCACTGCCAGTTACCCGTGCAGAAACCGCTGCTATCGTCTGGAATGCCTTCCTCCAATGGAGTGTTCCTGTCGGTCCTGTAGCCGGTACGCTGGAGGTCATGCTCTCAGCAGATACTCCACGGGGGACCAACATCCCCTTCAACGCCGTGTCAGTTCCGTACACGACAGTAGCCTTCACCGCTGCTGATGACGCGAGCATCGACATCGGAAGCCTGACGTTCACTCGTCTGGGTCTGGGTGACGCCGACGCCTTCGACAAATGTTGGTTCGAAGTAGAAGGCTTCAAAATCTCTAAAGAAGCGTCTGTCAGTACTGACGACATTACTACCGTACGCTTCAACCCCGCTATGCTGGTACCCGCTGGTACTACCGTAACGGGTGACCTGGTGTGTTCTATGGATGACGCCCAAGCCGTTAATGTGCAAGGGGCTCCAGATAACGCCGGTCAGAGTTCTCGATTCGCTATCGTTTCTCCTGACGACATCGTGAGCAGCGCTACTTCTGTAGTAGGGGCTTTCCCGGTGGATGGGGAGGAAATGCGTATCGCTGAATACGCCGTGTCTGAAGTAGAATTCAACTGTCTGGGGGCTGACACCATCGTGAGTGTTGGTACTTCATTCGTTGAGATCGGGAAGTTCAAACTCCTGAACGACTCAGCCACTAACAAAGACGTCCTCCTCCGAGCCGTTACCTTCAAAAACGATGGTACCGCTGACCTGGAAGACGTACTGGCGAACGCCGCTCTCTACGTTTCTGGTGAGCAAGTTTCTGTAGAATCTATCGTTGATGGTGACTACCTGAGCTTCCTGCTGGATGACGGCGTGACTGGCGGGCTTGTCCTCGAAGACGGGGACAGCATCATCTTCTCTATCCGCGGAGACCTGATCTCTGCTGAGCAAGGAGACACTATCAAATTCGAACTCGACAACGCCGAAGACATGGTGGGTATCGAAATCGGTACCTCATTCGGAGTACGCGTGGTTGATAGTGAAGGTCGTCTGGCCGAAGACAGCCGCGCAAGCTGTTCTGTCTACACGCTGGACGCTGGTGACCTTACCCTCTCTCGTGACCCCTCATCACTCGGTAACCAAGAGTACGCTCCTGGATCTGACGATGCAGTGGGCCAGACCTGTCGTATCGTAGCCCAACAGCCTATCGTAGCTGATGGTATCACCATCTGTGTGGCTGATGGTTCTAAGGTAGCTGACAAAGACGGTAACGGTACCGCTAATGAGCTGGCAGACTTCAACGCTGCTTTCTCTAACTACCGTCTCTACATCGACGACACGCTCGTAGATAGTGAAGACAAACTCGCAGCTATCGGTAGCGGTAGCGGCGTAGAAGCTTTCTGTCTGGATTTCAACACCACCTTCGAAGTAACGGGAACGTCTACTATGAAACTGGTAATGAACATCGACGACAAAGCTGACACGAATGACCAGATCAAATTCAAAGCAAATGCTGATGATTTCGAATCTCCAGAATACATCACCACCGGTGATCGTCTGGCAGAAGACCAAACCGTTGGTATCTGTACCGGTTCATTCGTAGAAGTACAAGAGTCTAAGATCACCCTCGCGAAGTCTGACCCGAACAACAACGGTGACAGCTTCGTAGCCGGGGCTGACGGGCTCAATGTCCTGAGCTTCACCTCTACGCTGAACGACTCTGGCGACGCGGTGGTAACGTCTGTTACCGTTGAAGCCGTTGCTTCTGGGTCTGCTTGTCAGCTCGAGAACATCACTGGTGCCTTCTTCGTGAACGGTACCCAAGTGGGCTCTCCACAGTCATTCGACACCATCAGTGGTTCTTCTACTGGTAACGGTACCTGTATTGGTCGGGCCACCTTTGGTGACCTGAGCGTGGTAATTCCTTCTGGAGAACAAGTAGAATTCGACTTTATCGTCGATACTTCTGAAGTCCTGGCAAGCAACACCACTACCCAGACCGTCACGGTGGATAACTGTAAGACTACCCTCACCAACAACGTGTTTGAGGATGACGAAACACTCCGTGTAACCAGCGCTACCTGCTTCAAAGTAGGCGACACGCTGGTGGTCTCTCCTGACGGGACAGAGATGTCTTCTGGAGGGGAAGAGCGCCGTATCCTCGCTATTGGTAATGGGGTATCTACCATCGACCAACTGCTGACAGCCGCTGGCTTCACCGTGACTTTCGATGAAATCACCGGTTCTGACACCGCAGGTGCTACCAGCGGTGACTGTTCTACTGCAGTAGCTACGACCGAAGATGGTTACTGTGGGATGTCTATCCTGGCAGCTAATCAGCTCTACATCCTGAACGAAACCGCACCCTTTGATGCGACGAACGGGATTGCTACCTTCGATCCTACTGTAGCTCCGGCTAACGTAGACACCGACGCTAACCTTGAGTGTCCTGCCTATGGTGGTGGCTACGTAGAAGTAGCTCCTACCGAAACCAGCTGTACTGGGGCTTACAACGAGCCCTTCGACTTCTCACACGCCTACAGTGGCTCTACCAAGCACGTTGTGGGTCGCGTGGGTCGCATTACCTACGTGAATAACGGCTGGAGTCTCGGCTTTGCTGGCACGCTCAACGCATGTTTCGACGTAGAAAACAGCCACAACTTCTCTTCTGGTGTGGGGGTAACCTTCACTGAAGACGAAGCTACCGGTGCTATTGTACCGGCTACGGTAACGTCTGCGACCAACAACATTATCTGTGCCAACTTCACCTATGATGGTACGGAAGCCGCTCCTTACGGATTCGCTTCTGGCACCATCATCAAATCAGCGATCAACGGTGCGGTTATCCGCTTCCGCGTGACTGATTTCCAAGCCGACAACGTTGAAAACGGCACGGATGTGACCATCTGTGAAGGCGTAGACGTTGACGGTAACGATGTTCTCTTCGGTTCATCTGTAGACGAAACCGCTGCACCGTCTGAAGAAGACTGTGACCTGATCGACAACATGACCGATACGGATGCCACCAACTACCTCTGTGGTGCATGGCTCCAACTCACCAATGCTGGTCGCCTCACGGTGAACATCAACACCAATATCTACTCTGATATCATCACGCAGAACGAAACCAGCGTTCCAGTACTGGAGCTGCGCTTTGCTGCCACCGATGACAAAGTAGAAGTGACCGACATCTACCTGATGAACGACCTGGATCTGGATGGCTACGCTCGTACAACGCTCACGCGTGCACAAGCGCCCTTCTACTCTCCTCACTACCCAGCGGGAGTCTACAACTCTACCACCTTTGCGTGTAAAGATGTAGACCAGTATGGTAATGCCGGTGTTGGACCATCTACGGACGGTTCGGTCACTACCTTTGAGGGCATCGACTCTCTGGGAGACGAAAGTCAGTGTTCTGACTCTCTGGCAAGCCGTAACATCGTTATCAACGAGTACGCTGTCGGAAGCGTGCTGAAATTCGAACTCTACAACGCTGCTGGTCAACTGATCGACACCGATACTATGACCAACGGTCGTCTGCACTTCGAACTCGGGAACGCCTCTCGTATCATCGTCCCTAAAGACGGTATGACGACCGTAACCGTGAAGGTAACGGTTGATCCGATCAACAATGTAGCGAACACCGGTCACGCGCTCCGTCTGGTACTGGACGAACGCCGTGCCGACACCCAATCTGGTGATCCTATGTACGGTCTGCAAGCCGTGACGTCTGCTACCGGGCTCGACCTCGATCCCGTAGAGAACGCCGCTGGTAACCAGTTCCAACCAGAAAGCAACCTGATCTCTGGGTACGGTTCTGCTACCGGAGAAGTCTTTGTAGTCCACAAAACAGAGTTTGCCGTATCGCATGATACCGTTCAACCGCCTATCAGCGCGGTAGCCGGTGCCAGCAACTACAAACCCGTGTACTACTTCACCGTAACTCCAGATGCTTCTGGCCCCGTGAATATCAAACGCCTGACGTTTGACATCACCCTGGATGGCTTTGAAACTATCTGTCCATTTGCTACCGGAGACCACTACGACAGTGACTTTGCGGTAGTAGATACTAACCCTGGTGCTGCAGGTGCTACCTGTACTGCTGGGAATCCTGCTATCGTTACGATCGAAGAGATCAACGGTTCTACCACTCCGGGTACTCGACCATTTAGTGTGGGTACCGTACGAGTAGTAGATGCCGGTAACGGTACAGGAGAAAGCTGGACACAAGCTCGCCTCCGGGTGAACTTCTGTAAGCACAACTCTGTAAGCGAAATATGTGAAGGAGGTGAATACCTGAGCAGCAAGAAAACCTACGGGATTTTCATTGCTAACACAGTAGATACCAACCCAACACAAGCAGACGAACGGGTAACCGTGAACATTGTTCGCGATAGCCTCTACTCTGCACCGAACCTCGAGGACTTCCAACTCTTCGTGGGGGCGGATCCTATCGCTTCACAAGCAGCAAGTACTGCTACAGCAGACTACGCCGCCAACATCGTTTGGTCTGACCTGGCTGCTAACCTCATTTCTATCCAAACCGACCGGACCACTATGGACTGGATGAACGGATACCAAATCGAGGTAGACACCATCCCACAAACCAACAACTAATCCTTGTTGCGTTCCTAAGATCGGTTCTCCATCAAAGCCCCCTTCGGGGGGCTTTTTTGGTACCTCATTTTTACCCTCTATTTACTTGCGAACACTACATATAGTAGTACATTGCGTCAGCCTACTACCATATACAGCATGACTACCTCTCATGATGCCGCACTCCGCCTCTCTGCTGATAAGAGAGCCGCCAGCGAGAAAAAGCGCCGTCGGGGCATCCTCGCGCCCGAGAGCCTGGTGGACCCGAATAAATTCCTGCCCATTACCTACCCCTGGGCGCGGCAGTGTTATAAGGATGGCATCGCGAATAACTGGATCCCCGAGGAGGTAGCCATGATGGGCGACATCGAGCAGTGGCGCTCTCAGACAGTGCTAAGCGAGGACGAGCGCCGCATGATCCTGTGGAATCTGGGCTTCTTCTCCACCGCCGAGAGCCTGACCGCCAACAACATCGTGCTGACCCTCTACAAGTACATCACCAACCCCGAGTGCCGCCAGTACCTCCTCCGCCAGGCCTATGAAGAAGCCGTGCACAACGACATGTTCGTCTACATCTGCGATAGCCTGAGCCTGGACCCCGACGAGGTCTACAGCATGTACGAGACCATCCCCAGCATCGCGGCCAAGGACGAGTTTGTCATCAATATGACCCGCAGCCTGCTGGACCCAGCCCACCAGATAGACATAGAGACTCTGGAGGGCAAGCAGACCCTGGTCAGTGACCTCATCGGCTTCTATGTCATCATGGAGGGGATCTTCTTCTACGCCGGTTTTGCCATGATGCTGAGCCTCATGCGGCAGCAGAAGATGGTGGGGGTGGCCGAGCAATTCCAGTACACCCTGCGCGACGAGAGCGTGCATCTGGCCTTTGGGCAGTACCTCATCAACGCGATTGTGGCCGAGAACCCCGAGCTCTGGACCCCGGAGTTTCAGGCCCAGCAGATCGCCCATATACGGCACGCGGTGGAGCTGGAGTACGCCTACGCCCAGGACGCGCTGCCGCGGGGTATCCTCGGGCTGCGCAGCGATGTCATCTACCAGTACCTGCAGCATATCGCTGACCGCCGCCTAGAGCGCATTAATCTGCCAGCGCAGTACGGGGCGGAGAATCCCTTCCCGTGGATGAGCGAGATCATGGACCTGAACAAAGAGAAAAACTTCTTCGAGACCCGCGTGACCGAGTACCAGCACGGCAGCGCGCTAGAGTGGTAGAGGCCGCTTGTGCTCAGTACTCCAGCCACTACGCTATAGATATCTTTTCCCCTTCCATGAAGTTCACACTCATCCCCGCTGCCTACGTGCTGCTCCGCCGAGGAGACGAAATCCTGCAGGTGGCAGAAGAATGCTTGGGATTGGCAATTTAGTATAGAAAAGTAGAGTGGGAGTATGAAATGTCCAAACTGCACGGCAACGGAAAACAGAAAATCAGGGAAGATACGAGGCAAACAACGATACGAATGTAAGAAGTGTGGGTATCACTTTACGCAGTTCTACAACTGACAGCTGGAAAGTGTACCAAAAAATCCTGCCCCCAAGCCAGCACCTCATCGGGAAAAAACACACCCAACGCATCGAGTCGGCCAACTGCAGAGTGCGGCATTATCTCGCTCGATTCTAGAGAAAAACTCTCTGCTACCCAAAGAGTGTTGCCATGGTATCCAGCACGCTCTGGCTTTTTTTCTTCGCCCCTGTATTATCTATATTTTAGTGCCAATGCCGAATGCTTTTTTCTATAAGGATGAGAGAAAGGGATTGGGGGCGTCGAAGTGAATGATGGGCGTTTCGTTGTTAATGACCTGGTGTGGGGTGCCGTAGGACTCATGATAGAGCTGATCTACCGCATGGAATCTGGCATCAGACCAAGAAAACCCCAGAATCCGAGCTACTTCTTTCACAGAGGCTTCATCGGGTCCTTCTATTTCTATAAATGGCTCCAGGTATGGCCAAGTGTCTATAACCACTTCACAGGCACGGAGGTGCCAGATTTCCCTTTTTTTCTGATGATCTGCTTTACAGATACACCCTATTTTCTCTAAAAATGCCTTCCCTTTGGTGCGATCATTGATGGTGATTTCTATTTCTTTTTGGGTTTCTATATGCTCACCCTCTTGCTTTTCCTTCAAAGACAGCGTGATGTGATTGGCCTCTTCTCGTACCCGTATCCAACTATTGGATAACTGTGCAGAGGCAGGAGGGAAAAACACCTGACTACACTGCAAAAACTCTGGCTGTACCAGGGTAGCATGCGCTTCTCGAAGCTTATGGCGGACCTCTACAACATCTATAGGACTAAAAACAGCTTCAAATTCTATATGCATCTATCAGATACAATAAATATCGGATGTTATACGTCAATGGAAATGCTCTATATACCAAGTTCACAGTCCCTATTGTCAACGCTGCGTAACGGGCTAGACTCCCCCCATGTTTACTGATGAAGCGCAGATACAGGTCCAGGCGGGCGACGGTGGCAACGGCGCGGTGAGCTTCCGGAAGGAGAAGTACGTGCCCAAGGGCGGCCCAGACGGTGGTAATGGAGGCGACGGCGGCAGCGTCCTCATCACCGCGGTGGAGAACGTCAGTACGCTGAGCCAGTACCGTTCGCAGCATCACTTCCGCGCAGAGGACGGCCAGCACGGCCAGTCCTCCAACCGGCAGGGGCACCGCGGCCAGGACTGCACACTCCCGGTTCCCATCGGCACGGTAGTGACTGATAGCGACACCGGCGAGTTGCTAGCGGACTTCACCACCGCTGGGCAGCAGGTGCTTGTCGCCACGGGGGGCATGGGGGGGAAGGGGAATGCGGGCTTTGTGAGTAGTATCCGTCAGGCACCGGATTTTGCCGAGGTGGGCGACCAGGGCACCCATCGCACGCTCTCTCTCGAGCTGAAGCTGGTGGCCGATGTGGCGCTGGTGGGCTACCCCAGTGTGGGCAAGTCTACCCTCATTTCCGTCATCTCTAACGCCAAGCCGAAGATCGCTGAGTACCACTTCACCACGCTGGTGCCCAACCTGGGGGTGGTGAGCATCGACGACCACTCCTTTGTGTGCATAGACGTCCCCGGGCTGATAGAAGGCGCACACGAGGGCAAGGGCCTGGGGCTGCAGTTCCTCCGGCATATAGAGCGCGCGCGTGCGGTGGTGATCCTCCTGGACGCGCTCTCGCTAGACCCTGCGGCTGACTATCAGGTGCTGCGGCAGGAGCTCCGGCAGTTCAGCCCCACCATGGCCGAGAAACCCTCACTGCTGGTGGTGAGTAAGGCCGATACCCTCAGTGCCGCTGACCGCCTGGTGCTGCTGGAGATGCTGGAGTCCGAGCTGGGGCAGACGCCGCTCCTTATTTCTGCCGCTACGGGAGAGGGCATTACGAACTTCCTCCGGGCCGCGGTGGCGCTCCTTCCTCCCCAGCAGTCTGACGAGCAGGCCCCCCCAGAGGCCCTTCCCACAGCCGGTGCCGAGGAAATGCCCGTCTTCCGCCCGGCAGCCGACGCGCCCGATAAGCGCCATGTGGGCATCATGCTGGAGGCGACAGACGGTACAACGCAGCACTGGCGGCTAGAGAATGCCCGCCTGGAGCAGATGGTGCGCATGACCCCAGAGGGTAGTGCAGGAGCGCATCGGCGCATCTACGACGTGCTGGAGAAGTGGAACCTCCCCGCCAAGCTGCATGACCGCGGCGCGCACGCGGGCGACGTTATTCTCATCGGGGCACAGCAGTGGGTATACCGGGGGAAGGGCATCACCTAGATAATCCGAGATAACTAGATAAATAGAAAATTCACCAGGGCATAGGCACTGAGCGAGAGCACCACCGCGATGATGGCATTACGAATGACCCGGAGCGCCATCTGCTTACGGGTCTCATCAGCCCCAGCGGTGAGGTAATACACGGCGGAGAGGATCGTCACCCCCACCCCAGCGAGCGTGATAAAGGTCAGGAGGAAGTTGGTCACCCCGACGATCTGCGTCACCAGCCGCGTCCAGGTACTCTGCGCTACTGCGCCTGCGTTGGAGCCGGTTACATCTGGCATGCCCAGCGCCACCACAATGATCTCCGCAAAGAGAATGACCCCGCCACCGATGACCACCGAGCGAATAAACCCCGTGAGCTTCTCTTGCCCGGTGTCGGTGTCCGTCCCCATCAGCATGGTATAGCCAGTGATAATCCCCGACACCACAATGAACCCCACCACCACGTACTGCAGGTAGGTCACCAGGTCGTTGACGATGGTGCGGAAGTTAAACGACGCGTCGCTGCGAAGGATATCTCGGGTACTGGGGTCAAGCACGCGGAACACCAGTACCTCCGCCAGACTCACCAGCATAAGCCCGAGGATGACGTAGAGGAAGTGCTCGCGGTAGTCGGTGTTGCTGTCTGGGTCGAGGGTGAAGACCATCTGCGCCGCGATGATCATGAGGTATAAAATACCCACTACACCTATCATCATATTCACAATACCGATCAGATTTTTGGATAAGAGCGCGTCTTCCGTTAGCAGATCCTCAGTATTAAACCACGACATCTGCCGCGCCAGAATATTATGCGTGAGGATCGGGTCCCAGTTGGAGACCACGATCTTGGCGTCACCGGTAGGGGTAATCTCCGTATTCTTCGCTCCATAGAGTGGCAGATGTGTGGCGTTGATGGGTGGGGGCGTCTGCGCGCTCACTGTAAATCCCGCAAAAAAAACTCCACAAGCCACTACCACTGAGTATAAGAGACGCTGCAGCATAGCCTCATCATACCGCTCTTGCAGAGAAAGTACAAGGGGAGGTCTGCTGTACATACCCTAAAAAATATGTCATACTAGCACGATGACCTTCCGCCACACTACTACCGCGCTGCTCGGTGCGCTCCTCCTCTTGCTGGAGGGGAGCTCTTCGGCTATGGCTAAGGTACCCACAGCACGCTATATGCCCGTCTTTGCCGATGTAAATATCGTGGTGGCGCAGGCTGCCAGTACGCCGCTGCGCATTGTGCGGAAGTCTGGTACTCGGGCCGTCCCGCGGAGCACCAGCCCCATCGTGGCGCCCAAACCGCACATAGTGGTGCCGCAGGCGCCTCCTGTGCCCGTTACCCCTGAGCCCCCCGTGCTGGAGACCGCCAGTAATGGCCAGCAGTACTATCGAGGGTTTACCGTGCCGGTGGAGCTTCTGGACAGCATTAAAACCTATGTAGACCAGCACGAGCAGTATGTGGCGTTACCCGATGTACTGGGGGCCGTAAGCCACTCGGTGAGTGACCCCTCACTACGCGCAGCAGGCGTACAAGAGCTCATTGGGGTGAGCTACCAGACCTTCACCGACTGGAGCCCCGACCGCAAGGACAATATCGCCCTGGCCATGCAGGTGCTGGACGGCCTCTGGGTGGCGCCGGGGCAGCGGGTGAGTTATAACCATCTCATCGGGGAAGTGAGCGCGCGCACGGGCTACAAACGCACGAAGATTATCCTCAATAGCGCCGAGCAGTGGGGCATAGGCGGGGGGGTCTGCCAGAGTTCCACGGCGGCCTACCAGGTGGCCTTCAACACCGGGCTACAGATAAACGAGCGCCGCAACCACACCTACTGGTACCCCGAGTACTACCTGGACGGCATGGACGCCACTACCTACACGGGCTCGCCCGACATGGTATTTACCAACACCTCGGGTAACCCCGTGCTGCTACAGGTGGTGATGCGCGAGAACCAGATCTACACCCTCGCATATGGCACGCCCTTTGCTGTAGTGCAGGCTGAGCGGACGAGCCGGTCTGGGAATAAGTGGAACGGGTTGACTACCAGCTGGCGACGCACCGTCACGCCCTTCTACGGCGAGGCAACTGACGAGACCTTCACCAGCCGCTACCGGGGCCAGAACTACCTCTAACCACGCTTATGATACTGCTGCGACGTATAATACTGCTCTTCTCGCTCGTGCTACTGGTGACGGGCTGTACGAAGAAAGAAGCTGATATCCCCCTCTCAGAAGCTCAGGATGTCTCCACTCCCTCCGCAGAGCAGGGCATAGAATACCCGGTAGAAGACACCGCGGGCAACCCGCAGATCATCACCCAGGGGGAGGTGCCGGCATTTCTGCGATCCGAGAATCGTACTCTAGCGGCCCTGGTGCAGGATATGCCCAGCACGAGCGGCTTTGCAGCGCTACTGGTGTATAGCCCGGAGGTCCTCACGCAGCTGGAGCAAGACAGCAACACCGTGCTGACCGTGCCTACCAATGCAGCGCTGGCGGCCCTCAGCACCGAGGATCGCACCCGGTACCTCAGTACCAGAGCCGGGATACAGGCCTTCATCGCTGAGCACATGAACCCCTCTGTGGTGCCGAAAGACGCCGAGAAGATCACCACACGCAACGGCACCCTCTTCCTCTTGTCATCCCTCGACTAGAGCAGCCCTTTGCGGTTTGTATTGCCACTGGGCAGAGCGTCTCTACACTGGGGGGGCATGCCACAGTTCAGCATTATCACGGTCAATTACGCGCGGATCTACCAGCTGGAGAAACTCCGGGTGAGTCTGCAGAACCTCCAGGGCTACTCCTGGGAGTGGATCATCGTCGACAACTACAGCTCAGAGCGAGAGCAGCACGCAGTGCAGCACTTTGCCAGTATGGCGCCCCACACGCACTGCATACCGCTGCAGCGTAACTGTGGTTTTGGGCAGGCCAATAACGTCGGGGTGCAGATGGCCGAGGGGGAGTACATCGTGCTGGTGAATCCAGACATCCAGCTGGACACGAGCACGCTGCCCATGCTCATGGCGGTGCTGGAGCGGTCGCTCCTCCCCCATACCATTGTGTGCCCGGTGCTGGACGACGCTGATGGGAAACCCCTCGAGAATGCCTATAGCCTGCCCACCTTCTGGGAGAAAGTACGCCGCCGAGTCCTGCGCCAGTACCCGCATTTCTCGCGGGAGGGGGAGGTGCCTATTACCTCGGTGGGGTGGGCTCAGGGGAGTTTTTTGCTCCTGCGGAGGGAGACCTTTATCAGCCTGGGGGGGTTTGATCCGCAATTTTTTCTCTTTTTCGAGGATATTGATCTCTGCCGACGTTGCTGGCAGGCGGGGGGGCAGGTGCTGCAGGTACCCAGCGCCAGGGCCACACATGGTGAGCATCGGCTGACGGGGCGCGATAGCATCTTTACGGCGATGTGGAAACGGGTATTCTGGTACCATGTGCTGAGCGGGCTGAAGTACTTCTGGAAGTACCGTGGCCAGCCCAACCCTCCCATTACCCCTCCCCAGCTATGCAACTGAGTGACCTCGAGCGGCATCTAGAGAGCTATTACAGCACGCTGACCATCGCGGCAGACACCCGCGTGCAAGACCGCGTACTGCACCGGATAGACACGGCCGTGCGCCTGCGGACGACCCAGCGGCGAGCTGAGCGGCTCTTCTATGCGATTTTCAGCAAGCCCATGGGCTACCTGGCGCTGACGATAGCGGCCATACTACTGGTGTACCCGCTACTGACGCCTCGCCCGGTAACGGTGGGCACGGCCACGGGGCGAGACGTCATCGTGCTGCGTGATGGGCAGAGCCTGGCTGAACGGCGCTACAGTGGCACGGTGCAGAGCGGAGATAGCCTGAGCGTGACGGCCGAGGGCTATAGCGAGATTGTTACTCCGGCGGCTACCTATACTATTAGCCAGCAGGGCGAGCTCCTTATGGTGAGTCAGACGCAGGTACGGCTGCGGTCGGGGAGCTTAGGGGTGGTGGTGCGGGCTCCTATAGTGATAGAGACTGAGCGGGGTACCGTGAGCGCGAGCAAAGCGCAGCTGCGGATGAATGAGGGCGAGACGGGAGACATCATCACCCGGGTGCTAGAGGGCAGCGCTGTGGTACGCGACACCGCTGGGCAAGAGGTACCGCTGGAGGCCGGCATGTACCTGACGCTGCGAGAGGATACCAGCTTTGCCGAGATCCCTCAGCGGGAGCAGATGACCGGCGAGATCACACCGGAGATACAGCAGCAGGTCATGCAGCTACTCACCATCACCCGGTCTAAGAGCCTGGCGCTGCTCTCGCAGCTTTCGGTGCTGAGCCCCGTAGAGAGGGCAACGCTGATAGAGTCAGCGCGGGCGAGTTTTGCGACCATCGCCAGTATCCTCCAGGGCCGGAGCGTGGTGCAGTATGACACCGCACTGCTGAATGACGAAGCCCTGCGTGACCTGGTGCTCTCGTTTATTCCTGCTGAGAATGAGGGACTTACGCAGTCAGTACACGCTACCAGTACGCTGCTCAGTACCCTGCAGTCGCTCCGGCGCCTGCCCGCGGCCTACCAAGAGACGGGCGTGAGGCCCTACGACGCCTATGTGGTGCTGGGGCAGTTGCAGCAGGTGGTGAGCTTGAGCCAGTGGCCAGACATCCAGTACCTGCAGCAGCAGTACCTGCAGCAGGCCGTGGGGCAGATCCTCACCAGTCCCCTCCAGCTGGAGCAAATACGAGCCATGAGCGACCTGCTGCGTGCGCTGCCCACCAGTGAAGAATCCCTCCAGTTCCTCCTCCAGCTGCAGGAGATGCTCCCCCCCAACCTCCAGCCGCTGCTGGCCGAGAGCATAGACCGCGACTACAACGGCAAAAACCTGCAGATACAGTACCGGGCAAACTAGTATAGTGCCATATTTTACGGGTATTACAAGGGGCTTGTGGTGTTGCATCTGGTCGAGATTTGCTATAGTGGGGGCATGTCTACAGACCCTTTCCAGAACCAGCTCGTCCCCATGGTGGTGGAGAAAACCCCCCTGGGAGAGCGCTCGTATGATATTTTCAGCCGCCTGCTGAAGGACCGAATTGTCTTTGCTACCGGGCCGGTGGGAGATGACATGGCCAATCTCATCATTGCGCAGCTGCTCTTTCTCGAGTCGGTGGATAGCAGCAAGGACATCACACTGTATATTAATTCCCCTGGGGGGAGTATCTCTGCGGGCATGGCGATCATTGACGTGATGGACTTTATCAAGCCCGATGTGGCGACCATCTGCGTGGGGCTAGCGGCCAGCATGGGGAGCATGTTGCTGATGTGCGGTGCCCCAGGGAAGCGTTACGCTCTGCCGAATAGCGAGATCCTCATCCACCAGCCGCTTATAGGGGGTGGGGGGCTGAGTGGCCAGGCAAGCGATATAGAGATCCATACGCGGCACCTGCTCAGCACCCGTGAGAAACTCTATCGGATAGTGATGCAGCGCACGGGTGAGGACGACTATGACAAGATAGTGCGCGATATGGACCGCGACAACTACCTCACCGCGCCTGAGGCCGCGGCATACGGGAAGAGCGGCATCATTGACACCGTGCTGCGTAAGCGTGACGCCTAGAGAGCGCTTCTAATCTAAAAAGTGCACGTTTTGCTGTGTCTCTGGTTTACTATTTCTGGTAGTACGCATATCACAGGTTATCACATTTTCAGATTCCTCGATAAGATACCTAGTAATACATCAAAACTAAAAAA
Source organism: Candidatus Peribacteria bacterium (assembly GCA_020632335.1). Taxonomy (GTDB): domain Bacteria; phylum Patescibacteriota; class Gracilibacteria; order UBA4473; family UBA4473; genus JACKFV01. The sequence continues at coordinate 360,864 of JACKFV010000001.1, read as the reverse complement.
CCTAACGAAATAATACTGTATTGAATATAATAGAAACAGTAAATTTTTAAAAGGTGATAAATAAATGGACTTGGCAATTTAGTATAGAGAAGTAGAGTGAGAGTATGAAATGTCCAAACTGTACGGCAACGGAAAACAGAAAATCAGGGAAGATACGAGACAAACAACGATACGAATGTAAGAAGTGTGGGTGCCACTTTACGCAGTCCTATAAAGGGTTTGTGCCGCCTGTGCTCAAACTTTTGGCCTGCGTATTATATATGAATGGGCTCGGATTTAGGAGAATCGCAGCCCTCTTAAATGTGAGCCATCAGAGCGTGCAGCAGTGGATAAAACGCTACGCGAGTCAGATGCAAAAGCAGTTTCCGATTGACAAAAAAGCCCGCCATGTGCGGGTTATTCAGCTGGATGAGATGTGGCATTATGTGGGTAAAAAAAACGAAAATTGTGGATTTGGATTGCTCTTTGCGCGGACACAGGAGAGGTCCTCGGGTTCGAAATTGGGAGCCGAGGAAGCAAGACGCTCCGAAGACTCCTAGACCAAATAAGCCACATCCAGTGCGACTTTTATGCGACTGATAGTTGGAAAGTGTACCGAAAAATCCTGCCCCCAAGCCAGCACCTCATCGGGAAAAAACACACCCAACGCATCGAGTCGGCCAACTGCAGAGTGCGGCATTATCTCGCTCGATTCCATAGAAAAACTCTCTGCTACTCAAAGAGTGTTGCCATGGTATCCAGCACGCTCTGGCTTTTTTCTTCGCCCCTGTATTATCTATATTTTAGTGCCAATGCCCGTTTTTTTTACCCACATAGTGCCACATCTCATCCAGCTGAATAACCCGCACATGGCGGGCTTTTTTGTCAATCGGAAACTGCTTTTGCATCTGACTCGCGTAGCGTTTTATCCACTGCTGCACGCTCTGATGGCTCACATTTAAGAGGGCTGCGATTCTCCTAAATCCGAGCCCATTCATATATAATACGCAGGCCAAAAGTTTGAGCACAGGCGGCACAAACCCTTTATAGGACTGCGTAAAGTGGCACCCACACTTCTTACATTCGTATCGTTGTTTGTCTCGTATCTTCCCTGATTTTCTGTTTTCCGTTGCCGTACAGTTTGGACATTTCATACTCTCACTCTACTTCTCTATACTAAATTGCCAAGTCCTAAAAAAGAATGGATATACAGAGACGAGGGAGAAAGCGGAGCAAGTGATGAGAGACCCGCATTCAAGAGACTTTTACAAGACGCAGTCGATAAAAAGTTCGATTTGGTTTTAGTTTGGAAAATAGACCGTTTTTTCAGGAAGCTCGAATATCTTTTGCGATATGTGAAATTCTTGGGTGAACACGAGGTACAATTCAAATCAGCCACAGAACAATTTGACACTTCGGCAGTCGGGAAACTCGTTTTTCAAATGATGGGTGCTCTCGCTGAATTTGAAAGAGAGTTGATACTGCAAAGAACGATGGAAGGAAAAATGACAAAAGCCAAAGAAGGAAAGTATGTTGGTGGCTCAATTCCTTACGGCTACGATGTTGATGAAGAAACGCAAACCTTGGTTATCAACGAAAAAGAAGCCTCTATCGTAAGGAAAATGTTTATTCGAGAGATTTTCAAAAGAGAGCATTATATCGGTCGTTATTATTACAATCGCTACACCAGAGACAAAAAGACGAGGAAGAATATAGAAAAACCGAAAAGTGAGTGGCAGAAGTATGATTGTGCTCCGATTATTGATGAGCCAATTTTCAAGAGAGCAAAAGAAAGGCTCAAAGAGAATAAAGCAAAATCAGGAGGAAGGAAAAATGACTATCTTTTTACTGGAAAAATTTGGTGCGGTGAAGACGGCTGTGGTTTGAAATACACTGGCTACAAGGCAGGAAAAGGAACAAAAAACTATCGCTGTAAAAACAAAGGAAGTGGCACACCTTTCAAATGTCCTTCGCACGGAATATCAGAGGAGATTCTTGACGGTATTGTTTGGCAATATGTTGAACCATTTTTTAGAAATCCAAGAAAATTATTGGAAAAAATGATTGCCGACCAAAGAAAACCAGAAGAGATTGAAGCAATCAATCTGAGAATCAAGAATATTACAACCGAAATTGCCAGATTAGCTGAAGGAGAAAAAACAGTAAAAGAATTGGTAAGAAGAGGCACTTATACACCCGATGAAGTCGCCTTGGATTTGGAAATTATCATAAAAGAAATTGCGGATTTCAAAGATGAAAGAGAAGTGCTTTCGGGAAAGCTCGTTACAGAAGAACAGAAACAGGAAAAACTCTTTTCTATTGAGCGAGCCACTCGAAAATATCGAAAGAATTTTGAAGCTCTCACATACGACGAAAAAAGAGAGCTGTATTTTGAAATCATCAAGAAAATCAAAATCAAAGGAAACGATATTTCTATCGACCTATGGTTTCCTTCGCCGAATGAAGATTCTGACGGAGGAATAAAAACGCCTCCAAATACACCAAAAACCCCTCAAGGGGGTTCTGATAACCTGTGCGATGTCAATGGTGGGTGAGGAGAGATTCGAACTCTCGACCAACTGGTTAAGAGCCAGGTGCTCTACCGACTGAGCTACTCACCCACGTACTGGTGGAGGTGGCGGGAGTCGAACCCGCGTCCGAAAGGGGAAAACGCGCCCTTCTACGACTGTAGTGTCTTTAGTATTTTCTGGAGAGCAACAAAGACACCAAGCCCCTCCAGAGGCGCTCCTGAAGTGTCTCTACCCGCAGCGGAGCCGTCTGCAGGCGATAGGTCTTAGATTACCAAGGCAGCGCTCAGACCCAAGCAACCTGCCTCAGACAGACGAGCCCTAGGGGCTACAAGTCTGATAAAGTGAGTGCTACAAGGGCTCCTTAGGCGTAGGCCGGTGCGTAAGCAAAGTCACGCAGGCTCACGGCCTTACGGAGTTGATTGTAGGCTTTTGTAACGCTGTTAGCATTTATTGGGTGGTATGAGGGGTCACAGGCATCATACCCTACCTGAGCCGCCAGGCAGCATCTTCCGTATCCTCCCGTCGAAATCCAGTACACCCCCGATGTGTGAAAGACGCCCCCTGTCACTGGCCAGAGTATGGTTGATTTTTCACATCGTGTCAATACTTGCAGCCCCCCACAGAGTCGTGCTAGACTATAACGACAGCTGGAGATTCTCCCCCTGTCAAGAGCCTTTCGCACCAGAGAGATTGCTCTGTCAACAATTTCCAGCATACTAGCCCCGACCCGCATGCGCTTCCTGTACTCTCTCTTGCTCTCGATCCTCTCTGTGGGGCTGGCGCCGCTCATGGCCGCGGCCAGCGTCTGGATGCAGATCAGCGACACCAGCGCCGGGCAGGACGCCCCCGTTCGCATTACCGGGCTCACGAGTGAGGAGGCTATTACCCTCGCCATCACTAAGCCCAACAGTACCCGCGTGCCCATCACACTGACGGCCGACGCCTGGGGAGAGGTGCAGAGCAGCATCTATGCCACGCACGTGACGGCCGCAGGGCGCTACCGGGCAGACGTGCTGCGCGGCAGTGGGCAAGACGTCAGTACCAGCTTTAGCGTGGCTCCAGGGCTCCCAAGCGCCTACCAGTCTACTGTGACGGTGGGGGAGGGCTCCACCGTGGCCGATGGACAGACCGCCGCCGTACTCACCCTGCAGCTGGTAGACGCCTATAAGAACCCCATGAGTAATACGCCCTTCACGGTGCACTCCAGTCGTGCCGCAGACGCCGTGCAGTCCCCGCGCAGCACCGACAGTCGCGGGCAGGCCATCATCACTCTCACCAGCACGGAATCTGGCGTGTCGATCCTCACCATCACGGCCGAGGACATCACGCTGCAGACCCGTCCGCAGGTGGTCTTTACCCCCAGCCCCTTCCTCCAGAGCGCCCCGGAGGCGGACATCACCGCTAGCCGCTCAGCACGTGGACTGGGGAGTTTTCTCCAGGCGCAGCTCTTTAATGACACCCAAGACCTCCTGGAGGCCACGGTGGCCTACTTCACGGTAGTGGGACTCCCCGACAGCGTGCAGCAGAATGTCAACCAGACCCTAACGGTAGAGGCCCGCGACGCCGACGGCAACGTGCTGCCCGACTACCGCGGCACGGTACGGTTTAGCTCGTCGGATGATAGCGCGGTGCTGCCCACCGACTACACCTTCACTCCTGCTGACCAGGGCAAGCATTCCTTTGCGCTGGCGGTGCGGTTCTTGACTCCAGGCAGCCAGTTCCTCAGCGTCTATGACCTCAGCGACATCCGCATTAATGGCGAGTGGAACGGCGTGGTGATCGGCGAAGATGCGGGCGCGCCCATGACCGGGACGCCCTTTGTGACGATAAAAACGCCCCGCGCGGGCACGTATAACAACCAGCGCCTGACCATCAGCGGGGAGGCCCTGTGCGCCAGTGGCGCGGTAGACGTGCTGGATAACACCGAGACGATCTTCGAGAATGTCAGCATAGAGCTCAACGGTACCTATGTGCAGCAGACCCCCACGCTGGGTGACGGCGCGCATACCTTTGTGGTGCAGTGTGCGGGCGACGCCGCGGTGCAGTCAGACCCCGTACAGGTGCAGATAGACCGTAGCCCCCCCCAGGCGCTGAATGTGGAAGTGCTGCCCAGCACCACGCTGGACCCGTCTACCGAGTTCACGGTCAACGTCAAGGCCTCAGAGCCCCTCTCCAGCGTGACGGTTACTTTCGAGGGGGTAATCAAAGAGTTTAGCCCCAGCGGTGAGGTATTCACCGGTACCTTCATCGGCCCCTCGGCCTGTGGTGACTACCCCATAGACGTGCAGGCGGCTGATACCCTGGGTAATAGTGTGGATCAGAAAGCCGCCGCGACCATCACCATCTGCGGTGAGTCTGCCAGCGAAGAGGCCCCCTATGACCTGCGGGAGGATCTCCTCTTTGCCGATAGTGATGGCGATGGGGCGATTGATTTACTAGAAATGTACGATAGCGACGGCGACGGCGTGCCTGACTGGGCCGAGAGTAATACCGCTGACGAAGACGGCGACGGCATCCCTGATGTGATGGATACCGACAACGACACCGACGGCGATGGCATCCCCAATGAGCTGGACGGCCTGCCCGTGCGCGCCAACTACTGGGACGGGAATACAAATGGCCTGCCAGACGTGCTAGAGAACCAGACCGATGACCTGGACGGTGATGGGATTCTCAACACCGAGGAGATGATGGATACCGATGACGACGGCGTGCTGGACGCGCTGGAGAGCAATACCGTCGATAGTAATGGCAACGGCACCCCTGATAATCAGGACCCCGAGACAACCCGCCCGGTGATCTACGACGCGTATGGCGTGGCGGCGCTTCTGGTGGAAGGGGCGTTTAGTCCGGCCAATATCACGACGAGGGACACCGACGGTGATGGCATCCCCGACAGTGATGAGCAGGGCACCGACACCGACGACGATGGCGATAAGGTCCCCAATATGTTCGAGTCCGCACTGACCCCCTGCGCCGTAGGCACCACGGACAAGCAGCACGACCCCATGTGCCCCAATCCTCCCAGTGACGACCCGCTAGCCGGCAATGCGCCAACCGCCCCCAGTAACCTCCAGGCCTTCCCCGAAGATATGGCCGTCAGCCTCCTCTGGACCCCCAGCATCAGCCTTTCGGATATAGAGGCCTACATCGTGCAGTACTGCAGCACTGGTGATGCCCCCGTGTGCAAAGAGCAGCTGACGCCCGACAACCGCACCAAGTGGCTGGTGGAGCCGCTGACCGCGTGTGAGGACTACACTTTCCGCGTGACGGCTATCGACAGCGAGGGCCTGAAGGGCGAGCCGAGCAACGCCGTAACCGCCGGCCCCAACTGCAGTGATTCGTCCCCCATCCCCGTGACGGAGAACGTCAGTACCGGTGCGGTAGGCAGAATGCTCCCCATCTTCATCGCCCTGGTGTGTGGCGGGCTGGTGTTCTACTACGGGCGACGACGTGGGTAAGATTCACTTGCTTCGGTGGAAGGACTCCTTATGGTAGGGGCATGAACTTTGCGACATATCAGCAGACACTGAGGAAAATTACGGACCTCTCTGGTGCTGCAGCGGTGCTGGGGTGGGATACCGAGACCTATATGCCGAGTGGCAGCCATGCTCTCCGAGGCCAGCAACTGGGGACGCTCAGCAGTATGGCCCATAGTCTCTTCACGGCAGAGAGCTTTGGTCAGGGGCTGCAGACGCTGCTACAAGACCCGAGCCTAACACCCGAGCAGCGGCAGAATGTGCACATCACCCAGGAGGAATACGAGCGGGCGAGGAGGATCCCCGCGAGCTTTGTGGAGCGTATGGCGTCGCTGACTACTCTGGCGCACCAGGCATGGGCACGGGCGAAGACGGAGAAGAACTTTGCGATTTTCGCGCCCTTCCTCACGCAGGTAGTGGCGATGAACCAAGAGAAGGCGCAGCTGCTGGGCTATGAGCACCACCCCTATGATGCATTGCTGCACGACTATGACCGGGGCATGACGACTGCGGCGGTGGAGGGCATCTTCGCGACGCTGCTCCCGGCGCTGCAGGAGCTGATAGCGCAGGTCATGGCGGGGCTCTCTGTGCGTATGGACTTCCTCGAAGAGCGTGCCTACCCGCATGACGAGCAATTCCAGCTGAGCAAAATGCTCTCGGCTGCCGTGGGGTTTGACTTCACTCGTGGCCGACTGGACGAAGCGCTCCATCCCTTCAGCACCAGCTTCCATCCACAAGATGTACGGATGACCACCCGGCTAGACCCGTATAAACTCTTTGACGGCATCGGCAGTACCATCCACGAAGCGGGGCACAGCATGCACAGCCAGGGGTTGCGGCTAGAGCACTATGGGCTCCCACAGGGGACGTACTCTAACCTCAGCACGGCTGAATCGCAGTCACGGATCTGGGAGAATAACATCGGGCGCAGTAGAGCCTTTATGCAGTGGCTCTATCCCCTCCTGCGCGCGGTCTTCCCCGTGCAGTTGCACGACGTGAGTGAGGAGGAATGCTACGCAGCGATGAATCTGGTGCGCCCAGACTACATACGCGTGGAGGCTGATGAGCTGACCTACCATATGCATATCGCGCTCCGCTTTGGGATAGAGAAAGATCTCTTGACTGGCGCACTCTTGGTGGCGGAGGTGCCCGAATACTGGAATACACAGATGCAAGAGCTCCTGGGCATGGAAGTCCCCCACGACGCGCTGGGGTGCCTGCAAGACGTGCACTGGGCACACGGGAGTATGGGCTACTTTCCTACTTATAGCCTGGGGACGCTCTACGCCGCGCAGTATATGGTGGCGATGCAGCGAGAGCTCGATGCAGACGCACTCATAGCACGGGGGGAGTTTGCTCCACTACTACAGTGGCTACGGGAGCACATCCACACCCCGGGGGACCTCTATACTGCTGGGGAGCTCTGTGAACGGGTGACGGGAGAGCCGCTGAACCCGGGCTATTTCCTCCGCTATGCCCGGGAGAAATTTTTCCCCAAGGCTGGATAAGTCTGCCTAGTGATTCGCCCAGATACAGTTGACAACCGCGCTTAGGCGTCTAGACTTTGCCAGTCTAGGCTAGCCCCCGTATACCTATGCGTCAACAAAAACCTATTAAGCGCCTCGAGGATTTCAATGCGATAGCCCTTTCCATTGCGACTCCTGAGGAGATTTCTTCGTGGTCCAGCGGGGAGATCACCAAGCCCGAGACCATCAACTACCGCACGCAGAAGCCCGAGCCGGGGGGGCTCTTTTGCCAGCGGATCTTCGGCCCGGTGAAGAACTGGGAGTGTGGGTGTGGGAAGTACAAGCGTATCCGCTATAAGGGGATTATCTGTGAGAAGTGCGGGGTGGAGGTGACGCGCAGCATCGTGCGGCGGGAGCGCATGGGGCATATCAAGCTGGGCGTGCCGGTGATGCACCCGTGGTTCCTCCGCTCCACGCCGAGTAAGATCGGCCTGCTGTTGGACCTCGCCGTGAAGAAGATAGAGCAGGTGGTGTACTTCGCGTCCTACATTGTGGTGAGCGTGAACGCCGACCGTAAGCAAGAGGCCATCACAGAGCTAAATAAGGAGTACGAGCGGGTGCTGCAGCGGATTAAAGAAGATAACAGCGTGAGCCTGAAAGCGGCCAAGACGGCCTTCCGCGCGGGGGACGTGAGTGAGACGGAGTTGCAGAAGCTGGAGGCGGATCTGGCGGCAATAGTAGACGAGGCGCACGAGAACTTCAAAGCGGCGAAGCGTGACCTGGAATCCATCGTGGTGGGGCGGGTGCTGACGGAGACCGAGTACCGGGGGCTGAGTATGAAATTTGGGCATGTGTTCCGCGCGGGGATTGGCGCTGAGAGTATCCGCGAGATCCTCATGAAGATGGACCTGGTAGCGCTGGAGCGCGCACTACAGGAGGAGTTGAAGACCACCAAGGGCCAGAAACAGCAGAAGATTATGAAGCGGCTGCGGCTCATCGGTGCGCTCATCAAGAACGGTACCAAGCCCGAACATATGGTGATGACGGTCATCCCCGTGATGCCACCAGACCTGCGGCCTATGGTGCAGCTGGATGGTGGGCAGTTTGCCACCAGTGACCTCAATGACCTCTACCGCCGGGTGATTAACCGTAACGCACGGCTGAAGAAACTCATTCAGCTGGGGGCACCCGATATCATCTGCCGGAACGAGAAACGCATGCTGCAGGAGGCCGTGGATATCCTTATCGCGAACTCAACGCGGAATAGTCGAGCGGGGATCAACTATGTGCAGAAGCGCAAACTCAAGAGTCTGAGCGACATGCTGAAGGGGAAGCAGGGGCGATTCCGGCAAAATCTCCTCGGGAAGCGGGTAGATTTCTCTGGGCGGTCGGTGATTGTGATCGGCCCACAGCTACAGCTGGACCAGTGTGGACTGCCGAAATACATCGCACTGGAGCTCTTCAAGCCCTTTGTAATTGCCAAACTGCTGGAGTTTGAACTGGCGTATAACGTTAAGGCTGCCGAGCGGCAGATAAAAGAGGGCGAGGGCGTGGTGTGGGATATCCTCGCGGAGGTGATACAGGGCAAGTATGTGCTGCTGAACCGCGCGCCGACGCTGCACCGGCTGGGGATTCAGGCCTTCCAGCCGCTCCTGGTGGAGGGCAAGGCGATCCAGCTGCATCCGCTGGTGTGTAGTGCGTTCAATGCGGACTTTGATGGGGATCAGATGGCCGTGCACTTGCCACTGAGCGTGCACGCGCAGGCCGAGGCTCGGGACCTGATCAACGCTAAGCGGAATCTCTTGAAGCCCGCCAGTGGGGACCCCATCACCAACCCCTCACAAGACGTGGTGCTGGGGATCTACTACATGACGGGAGTAGCGACGGGAGCCCGTGGTACCGGGCATGGGTTTCCTTCGGTGGAGGCGGCACTGCTGGCCTTTACGGGGGGAGACATCGCGGTAAATGCCCTGGTGCGAGTGCGCATGGGAGGCCAAGTGGTAGAGACCACCGCAGGGCGGCTGCTGCTACAGGGCATCTTGCCAGCGGGGACGCCCTTTATGAATGAGCAGCTGAATAAGCGCAAGCAGAAGGAAATCCTCCAGCAGGTCTATGACAATGCAGGAATGGAAGCCTCTGCGGAGCTGGCTGACCGGATGAAGAACCTGGGGTACCGCTTTGCTACCCAGTCAGGGGTGAGTATCTCGGCCTATGATTACCTCCTCCCCCCACAGAAGGACGCTATGCTGGAGAAGGCCCGCAAGGTGGTGAAGCACCTCATGAAGCTCTACCAGCGGGGGTTGCTGACCGAGGCCGAGCGCTATCAGCAGGTGGTAAGCCTCTGGCACCGGGTGAAGGGTGACGTGCAAGAAGACATGCTGAACGAGTACAAGGACGTGGAGCATAATGACATCTACGCCATGTACCACTCTGGGGCGCGGGGGTCGCTGGGGCAGGTGATGACGGTAGCGGGCATGAAGGGCCTGGTGAGTTCGACCTCTGGGAAGACGATTGAGCTGCCAGTGACGTCTTCTATGCTCAATGGGGTGGAGATCCTCGAATACTTCATCAACTGCTACGCGGGGCGGAAGGGGAAGGCCGATACGGCGCTGAAGACCGCTCAGGCCGGCTACCTGACGCGACGGCTGGTGGATAGTGTGCAGGATGTGATCGTGCGTGAGGACGACTGTGGTACCACTATTTACCGAGAAATCACGCAAGAAGAGAGCGCGGAGATGGGCATGCACTTTGCCAAGCGGGTGTATGGCCGTACGCTGGCGCTGCCGGTGATGAAGGGCAAGAAGGAGCTGCTGCCAGCGGGAACTATCCTCGGGAATGCCGAGGTGGCGGTGCTGGAGGCCGAGCAGGTGCCGAGTGTGACGCTGCGCTCGGTGATGTTTTGTAAGACGCTGGGAGGCGTCTGTAAGAAGTGCTACGGGTATGACCTGGGAAAAAACAAGCAGGTGGAGATCGGCACACCGGTGGGCATTATCGCGGCGCAGAGCATCGGCGAGCCGGGGACGCAGCTGACGATGCGGTCCTTCCATGGTGGGGGCGCGGCGAGCGAGGGCGCGGAGATGACCGACGGGTTGGCGCGGGTGGAGGAGCTCTTTGAGGCTCGCAACCCTAAGGTGGCGGCGAAGCTGAGCGAGATTGCGGGACGAGTAGAACTCAAGAAGGGCAAGCGCGACGTGAAGATTACCATCACCGCTACGGAGGCGATGGATGACCTCCATCACACAAATGAGGAGTACCAGACGGTCGTGAAGAAGGGTGACAGCGTGAAGAGCGGACAGACCATCGCCAAGGCCCTGGAGGGGCGCGCTACGCTGAAGGCCCGCTGTGACGGGAAGGTAGTAGACGTGACCGAGAGCCACATCACCATTAAGCAGTCCAGCGCGCAGAAGAAAGAGTATAAAGTGCCCGCCAGCCGGACGCTCCTGGTGCGGGAGGGCGACCACGTGCTGCGGGGCCAGCCGCTCACCATTGGGCATATCAACCTACAAGAGCTCATCGAGCTGACGAGCATAGAAGACGCCCAGCGCTACATCATGGCCGAGACGCTGAATATCTATGAGTCGCAGGGGCAGAGCATCAACGAGAAGCATATCGAGCTTATCGTGAAGCAGATGGTGAGCAAGGTACGCATCATCAACCCCGGGGAGAGCGTGCTGCTTTCTGGTGAAATTAAAGACATTGTGATGATTCAGCGCCTCAACGAGCAGCTACAGGCCGAGGGCAAGCAACCCATCATCTATGAGCGGCTGCTGCTGGGGCTCACGCGCATTAGCCTGTGGACGGATAGCTGGCTGTCAGCCGCGTCCTTCCAAGAGACGATACGTGTGCTGGTGGACGCCGCAGTGATGCAAAAGGTCGACACGCTTGACGGCCTAAAAGAAAATGTTATTATTGGCCGGCTGATTCCGGCAGGACCCACTTATAAAGCCGCTCTGACAGAGGAACAACTCACTTCTCTTCCTCGTAAGTAACTCTCCTTCGTATGCCTACTATCAACCAACTCGTGAGAAATGCCCGGACGGATAAACGCCGAAAGTCCAAGGCTCCGGCCATGCAGACTACCTTTAATTCGCTGAAAACGCAGTCAGCGCCCAACCCTGGGCCGCAGCGTCGTGGGGTGTGTGTGAAGGTGAGTACCATGACGCCAAAGAAGCCAAACTCGGCACTGCGGAAGGTAGCACGGGTGCGGCTGACGAATAAGTACGAGGTGAATGCTTACATCCCTGGAGAGGGGCACAACCTGCAGGAGCACAGTGTGGTGCTGCTGCGTGGGGGCCGAGTGAAGGACTTGGTGGGGGTGCGCTACCACATTGTGCGGGGCGCGCTGGACCTGCAAGGCGTGGGCAAACGTAAACAGGCGCGTAGTAAATACGGCGCCAAAAAATCTAAATAATCTCTTTCTCTATGGCAGATACCCCCGCAGCTACCGACCAGGCTACTCCCCCTAAAATGAAGTACAGTAACCCCTTTAGCTATTCAGATCCTCTGCAGAGCAAGATGGTGAACTGCCTCATGCATGATGGGAAGAAGAGCATCGCACAGCGTATCTTAACCGATACCTTTGACGAGTTGCACCGCCGAGGGCACGAGGACCCCAAGCAGAGCTTTGAAATAGCGCTGCAGAACGCAACGCCCAATATGGAGGTGAAGCCGAAGCGTATCGGTGGTGGGGTGTATCAGATCCCTATGGAGGTGACCCCCAAGCGCCAGCAGACGCTCTCTATCCGCTGGATACTGGACGGCGCGCGCAAGCGTAAGGGCATCCCGATGTACAAGCGGCTGGCACTGGAGCTGCATGACGCGAGTAACGACACCGGCTATGCCGTGCAGAAGAAAGAAGAAGTCCACCGCGTAGCGCAGGCGAATAGGGCCTTTGCGCACCTGGCGCGATACTAGGGTTCTGCGCAGGAGACTAGACAAGGACGAGAGAAGCACTACACTTACCGCGTAGTGCTTTTTTGATGCTTCGAAAACTCCTCATTACCGTACTGATACTGGGGGCCGCCTGGTGGCTCTGGCAGCTGCTGGAGGGGGAATCGTGGCGCCCGGTGGGGCAGGATGAAGACCGCAAGGCGCCAGTGGTGTTTCAGCTCGACAACGGGGAATCCACCCTGACCGACGTACAGATGGAGGCCACGGTGGTCTCTGCCGAGGGGGAGGCCTGCGGTGGGACCACGGGTATGGACTGTCACCCAGCGCTCTACTGCGACTATGACCCCACTACCGAGGACCTGCGCGGGGTGTGCGTGAATACGGTGGTGGATAGCGAGCGAGTCTGCGAGAAGGAAAATGACCCCGTGTGCGGGCTGCTGCTGGGGCAGAAGATGGGGTTTGGGAGCCACTGTGAGGCCGAGCGCCATGGCGCGGAGATCCTCTATAGCGGGTTTTGTAAGGCGGATAGCGCGGTGGCGGGGTCTTGTACAGCGCCACTACGGGGCATAGACCGCTGCGAGAAACAGTTCACGGGGGTGTTTTTTAACCCAGATACCGGCGCGTGTGAGCGGGGTGCGGTACTGGGGTGCACGGCGGAGCTTCCCTTCACGACCACCCAGGCATGTGAGGCGGCGTGCCTCTAGACCGCTTGCCGTTGCTGTACTTGCCGGAGGAGCTGCTGCCGCTGTGTATTGTAAGTGGCGTTGTGCTGCTGTTGGAGTGCTTTTACCTCTGCATTGCGCCCCACTACCCCCTGGACGGCGTTGCCCATGATGTGCTGGGTGCAGAAGTTCTGGAACTGGGTGATGGCGCGTCGCATAACATAATACTATACATATTCTTGGCAGCATGTCAATCTGTGCCGGACTTTTCTAGACAGCGTCCTCTATCGCCCTATACAGAAGGAGTGGACAGGTGCCAGAGTGGTCGAATGGGCACGCCTGGAACGCGTGTGTGGTGGCAACATCACCGAGGGTTCGAATCCCTCCCTGTCCGCCAGCCTCTCTATTTTTGGACTGATTTTACAGAGGCGCTGAGAGCCACATGACTGTTTATATCTATACCTCATTGAGGGGGGATATTGAGGAGAGGAATGATCAGGAGTCTGGAGAAACGGCAAAGCGCAGGACAGCTAAATCTTATTTGACACTCCTCTGCAGCAGAGTACATTTGGCCTGGTTCTTTGTGGGGCTATAGCTCAGCTGGCTAGAGCACATGCTTTGCAAGCATGGGGTCCAGGGTTCGAATCCCTGTAGCTCCACCATTTCTTTTATTCCGTCGCGGGGTAGAGCAATTGGCAGCTCGTCGGGCTCATAACCCGAAGGTTGGAGGTTCGAGTCCTTCCCCCGCAACCACTTTCTGTCTCTGGTGCGATGCTGTCACTGGTCTTTTTTGTTGGCGCACTGTGGTGGGCTGAGTAAGGCAGCTCTGGCACTTTCAGCCGAAACAGTACGACGATTTGTCTATCAGGACTATCAAGAGCATAGCACAGACAGGGGAAAAACGGAGCTTGTTTCAGAGGCAGTACTTACACCGAGTGATGACAAGTGGTCACGGGGAAAATGAGGGGAGGGCGCTGGAGGTCGTAATAATCTATTTTTTCGACCATAACAAAACCCGTATGGCGCTCAATAGAGCCAGTATTCCCATAACAATAAAGAGAAGTGTAAACCCGTATTGCTCTACAAAGAAGGCCCCTATCAAAGCTGCAATGCAGCTCACCCAGTAATTCATACACTCCCAAATTTCCCATTCAGAAGAAAAATGCCCTTCATCAAGATGTCGTGAATAGAGCGCATCAAACATAGGGCTATAGAGAGCTTCTCCGAAGCCGACGATGACCTGTGCTACCAGCAATGTTGTCATCGAATTCACGAACGTATAGGAGAAAAAACCGAGAGCAATAACTCCATACCCGAGCGCTAAAACATGTGCTTTATTTTGAATTGTATCTCCCTTGAATCCCACAATAAGGCTTGTGAGCCCTGCAGACAAAGCAAATACAGCCCCAGCCAATCCTGCGTCTAGAATATCTCCCCCAATCTCTTCGACAAAAAGCGCATATATTGGCCCTAGCAGCGCACCAGAGAAGAGAATAACTCCATTCGTGGAGAGGAGGAATTTGATGTGTTTGTTTACCACTTGCATTTTTCTACTCTACCATCATCGTCATAAGATACAAGCTGTTGAGTACGACACACAATGGTGGACCTAGTGAGATTCGAACTCACGACCTCTCGCATGCCATGCGAACGCTCTAGCCAGCTGAGCTATAGGCCCCTATACTCTGCTGAAATGTAGAGATTTGTGATATAAAGGCAAGCAAAAAGGCCACTCGTGTGACGCTATACGCCTGCTGTCTGTGAGGGGATTGACAGAGATGGCGTGGTGCGTTGCAACCGCACGAACCTCCACTCGTCGTCGAGGGACTTATAGAAGACGCACTCGGTGATGCCCAGGCTCTCCGCATAGCTAAAGAGGGCATCCTTCTGCGGTGGGTCAAATTCCAGCCAGCACTCCCGCCACGCTATCTCCCAGTCCACCAGCTGCCGGAGGAAGCGCCTCATCACCCCACTACCGTCGCCCTTCCCCCCTCGCAGAGCGCTCTGGGGTTCTCGCTCTACCTCGGCGCTCAGCGGCCGGTCATCAGGCACATAGGGCAGATTCGCGATAACGAGGTCATAGACGGTCTTGCGTGCTACCTTCCGCAGCAGGTCACTGTGCAGCATCTGGAGCGGAAGCTGCTGCGTCTGGGCGTTTTTTCGTGCTATAGCCAGTGCCGCTGCTGAGCTATCCAGCGCCGTGACCACCGCCTGCGGGTAGGCCCGAGCCATAAAGAGCGCCACGCACCCCGACCCCGTACCCACGTCCAGCACGCTCCTGGGGGGGGTATCGCGCGCCTCTTCCACAATGATATGGCACAGCTCCTCCGTCTCCGGCCGAGGGATAAGCACCGCTGGCGTTATGGTGAGCGTCATATCGGCCCACTCCTTCTGCCCGGTGATGTAGGCCACCGGCGTGCCACTTCGTCGGGCGGTGATGGCCGAGAGATAGCGCTGCTTCTGCTGGAGGGATACCGGTTCTTCGCTTCCCGTGCGCAGTGCGGTGCGGCTCACCTGCAGGCTGCTGGTGAGGAGCAGCTCAGCGTCTAATGGCGCCGACTCCACGGCCTGTAGCGCTGCAATGCCCCACTGGAGGAGCTCCTTGCGGGTACGCAGCCGCCAGAGCTGCCACAGCGACTGCAGGGGGAGCGGAAATACCATGCCCCCATGGTAGTGAGTCCGCTGCGCCCAGCAAATAAAAAGGCCACGCTTGTGACCCTGTTACTCCCCCTCCCCTGCAGGTGTACGCAGCGCTCTAGAGGCTCTGGTACTGCTTTTTGAGGTTTTCTTTGCGGTGCGCTTCTCGTACCACGGCCGCGGCACGGGCTACATTCTTCCGTGGTTCTTGGGTGAAGTAACGTCGCTTACGCCACTGCTGCAGCAGTTTAGTGTGCTTCACGTGGTTGCTCAGCCGCTTGAGCAGCTTGTCGCTGGATTCGTTCTCGTGCTTCTTCACCTGTATCATGCCCGCATTGTAGGGCCGCCAGAGAGAGTGTCAACAGAATATTTGACAGGCGCGCTCTAGGTGGTACAGTCACTCACGATTTGGCAAGCAATCCATGGCACATAAGAAAGCCGCCGGCTCCAGTAAGAATGGTCGAGACTCCGCGAGTAAACGCCTGGGGGTCAAGCGCTTTGGCGGGCAGCTCGTGCAGGCAGGGGAGGTGATTATCCGCCAGAAGGGCACCAAGTTCCGCCAGGGAGACGGCGTGGGGCTGGGCAAGGATAGGACGATTTTTGCGACCCAGGCAGGGCAGGTGCAGTTCACCGAGAAGGCCGTGACGCGATTTGACGGTCGGCGCTACACCCGGAAGTTCGTACATGTGGTGAGCGCCTAACCCCTTCTATTTACCAGAGATTTGGGTAGCCAGTGACGCTTTTTTCTCGTATACTGGCGATGAATGGGAAGTATACTCCTCTGGATACTGCAACTGTTTAGCTTCTTGCAGCCGCTGCTGGAGTGGCTCCCCTTTGTGTGGTTCCTCCGCGTGCTGGATATCCTCACGCTTTTTTACTTCCTCCGGGCCATGCTGCGGTACTGGAAGCGCTGGTACGAACAGCCCGAGCTAGCGCATTTGAAGATTATCCTGCCCCGCAACGACAGTAAGCTGGATAACGAACGCCGGACAGAGAAGGACTTCCGCGAGGCGGTGGGGCGGGCCGAGCAGCTCTTCCGCGCGCTGCACGAGACGCGAGACCTCAACCTCTATAACATCTTCATTAAGCGTTGGATATGGGGCAAACCCTACTTTTCCTTCGAGCTGCAGTACGAGAACGAGGAGTTGAGCTTTGTAGTGGTGTGTGACCAGTACTACCAGAATATCGTGGAGAAGCAGATCACCAGCTTCTACGAGTCAGCTGAGGTCATGGAGATCCCGCTAGAGGAGCGCTTCATGATGCGTAAATTCCGAGACCAGGGCCTGAGCGCCAACGGCTACTACCTGCACCTGAAGAAGCAGTACTGGTTCCCCATCCAGACCTATAAGAAGATCGAGGACGACCCGCTCAATACCATCGCTAATAGCTTCAGCGGACTGACCGAGCGAGACAAAGCCGCCGTGCAGATCGTCATGCACCCGCGTAACCACCGCTGGCGCCCCAAGGCTCGGCAGAAGGGGACCGACCTCTTCAAGGGGGAATACAACCGCTGGGAGATCAATATCCCCGTCATCGGCACGGTGCTGAAGTACCTGCTGCTGCCCTTCCAGCTGCTGCTCTTTGGTACCGCGGGGCGGGAGGACGACCTGGGGCTAACCAACGCGCCGGGCGCCACCGGAGGCGACCACTACGTACGCATGCTGCAGACAGACGAGGAAATCGCCAAGAGCATTGGGGATAAGGCGAATCAGCCGGGGTTTGTCTGTGCGGTGCGGCTGGTAGTGGCCACTGAGTCTAATACCCGTACCGACTCCGTCCTCAACGCCATGTTTGTGGCGTGGAATGTCTTCTTTGCGCGGGGGATGAACCAGTTCGAGAACCGGCGTATCATCCCCATAGACAGCCTGAACGCGCCCATTATGCTGCATAACTTTGACCTGCGACTCTTTGATTTCCTCGAGCACGACTCTATCCTCACCCCCGAGGAACTGGCCACCATGTACCACTTCCCCGACGCGCGGTATAACAAGATCAGCACGATAAAATGGCTGGAGTACAAGGTGCTGCCCCCACCGGTAAATCTGCCCGAGGAGGGGATTATTCTCGGTGAGACGACCTACCGTGGTAAGCGGGAGAAAGTGCGCATCCTGCGTGAGGACCGCATGCGGCACTGCTATGTGGTGGGGAAGAGCGGGGTGGGGAAGTCCGTACTGCTGGAGAATATGGCCAGCCAAGACATCGCTAATGGCGACGGCGTATGCGTGATAGACCCGCATGGGGACCTCATCGACGATATCCTCAGCCGCGTCCCCAAGCACCGCGCTAAGGACGTGGTGGTCTTTGACCCCTCAGATATAGAGCGCCCCATGGGCCTCAATCTCCTCCAGGTAGAGACCACCGAGCAAGCCGAGCGTGCCAGCCTAGACGCCATGGAGATCTTCATCAAACTCTTTGGGAATGAGATCTTTGGCCCGCGGATACAGCACTACTTCCGTAATGGCTGCCTGACGCTGATGAGCGATAAGGAGGAGCCTGCCACGCTCATCGATATCCCCCGGCTCTTCATCGACGACGCTTACCAGAAGTACAAGCTCACCAAGGTAACGAACCCCATTGTGCGGGCCTTCTGGGAGAACGAAATGGCCAAGACCGGTGCCCGAGAGAAGGAGGAGATGATCCCCTACTTTACCTCGAAGTTTGGGCCATTTATCACCAACGTGACCATGCGGAATATCATCGGGCAGACGCGCAGCGCCTTTGATATTCGCAAGATTATGGACGAGGGGAAGATCCTCCTCGTGAGCCTGAGTAAGGGAAAAATCGGGCAGATAAACGCGCAGCTGCTGGGGCTGGTGCTGGTGAGTAAGGTCAACATGTGCGCTATGGCGCGGGCCGATATGCTCAAGGAGGACCGCCGGGACTTCTTCTTCTACGTGGATGAGTTCCAGAACTTCGCCACCGATACCTTCGCGGGGATCCTCTCTGAGGCGCGTAAGTACCGCCTGGGGCTAACCATGGCCCACCAGTACATCGCGCAGCTGAGCGAGGCAGCAGCCGGCATTGCCATCGGGCAGAAGGATAACCGCGTGCGCGATGCGGTCTTTGGGAATGTGGGGACAATGATGAGCTTCAAGGTAGGGGCAGACGACGCTGAATTCCTCGAAAAGGAGTACGCGCCACTGCTTAGCGCGCAGGATATCCTCAGCATCGGGAACTACAAAGCCTACCTCAAGCTGAACATTCATAACACCACCAGCAGGCCATTCTCCCTCGCTACTATCTACCAGCCCGAGCTCCATGTGGCCAAGGTGCGCGACGTGCTCAAGCAGTACAGCCGGCTGAAGTACGGGCGGCAGAAGGACTTTGTAGATGCCGAGATAGAGGCGCGGCTGGGCATCACTAACCTGGCCAAGCTGGAGCAGATAGCCAGCACCCACTATAGCGCGCCGACAGAGGCCCCCACAGACGCCATGCGTATGGCACCGCCCCCAGGAGCCATGGGAGGGATGGATAGCTAAAACGCTTGCCTTCTTTATCTTGCCTGGTGTAGAATACCCTGATGAACCCTCTTTGGCTCGTTCTGCTGCTGAGTCTGCTCGTTACGGGCTGTAGCCTCCAGAGCGAACGCAGTGCCCTACAAGATGAGCGTGGGGTGCTCTTCTCCGAGCTGGTGCAGGACTTCGAACCGCTCAAGATACAGAGTACCGTGCCCGTGACGCGCGTGAGTAATGACGTGGGGATGACCGCTGCGCAGGGCTTTCTCTCCGCGGCGGAGAAACGCGCCATCGAGCAAATGGAGGCCAGTGAGGATACCGTGGTGCTCCCGGCGGTGCCCAACCCCGCGCTGGAGGCCGAACTCAGAGCACTGCAAGAGCTGGCTGACCGAGTAGTAGCCGAGAAGCGTGCCACCGTCCCCAAGCCGATAAAAGCACTGGAGCAGCCCTCTGCTCCTCCTGAGGAGGCCACTACAGCCCCTATAGAGCCGCCTCTAGTATCTCCCCCGGTGCCCACTACCACTCCGGATACCCCCCTTGCTCCTGTAGCTAGCGAGGCGACCGCCACACCTGAGGCTCCAGAAGCATCTCCAGAAGCCTCTTCTACGAATACCGACACCGGAGAACCTCTATCAGAGACTACTCCTGCGGTGGGAGTGCCCACTTCGATGACGACCCCCACCCCCCGGGTGACGGTGGGCTATGATCTGCCATCTACAGGGGGGGTGCTACTCTTCTGGATGCGTGGCGACGAGTACACCCAGACGCAACTCAGTACCGCGCCCGTGCAGTTCCTCTCGGCTACGGGGGGCGTACTGCAGTACCTAGAGCAGGGCGATGACGGCAAGTGGCACACGCGGGTGTTTCACCTAGACGCCTTTGAGGAGAGTTTGCGGCAGAGCGCTGAGCGTGAGGGTCGCTAGCATTATCAGGTCCACACTAGGTCCACGCGTCGCCCTCCTGCATCTGGTCGATGAAAGCCTCAGCGTCGCTTCGGTTCTGCTGCTCCTCAGCGTTGAGCGCCTCTTGGCGTTGCAGGCGTTCTTCCTTGGCGGCCAGCGCGTCACTGTACTCCTTGCGGCGCTTGAGTTCCCCCAGGGTCGTCTCCACTATCGTCTCGTACTCCGCGATGGAGAGGTGGTGGTGCGCGTATTCCTCGTTATCCAGCCGCACACCGGCATAACCCTCCACGGTATCACTGCGCCACAGCAGGTACAGCACCAGTGCCTGGTCACTCTCGGTAGTGGCGTAGAGGGTGGTCACCACGCCATTGGGGTGCTCGGCCACGGTGTAGCGGTGGATCTCCAGCGTCTTGTCGCGCAGGTCGAAGAAATCTTGGGGGATATACACAGGTATCATAGCCGCAGCATAGCGAATACATAAAACCCCTCAAGCACTTTTGAGGGGTTCTAGCTGCTGCTACCGGTAGTGTTCTACTTCTTGCCCTTCTTGTTGTCGGGGTCGCTGTCAGGGGTTTTGTTATGCTCTTTTCCTAGGTTAGTGGCTTTTTTTACCATAGCAGCACCCCCATCTATAGCTGTTTTAGCGGTGGTACCTACTACCTCTGCTGCGGTCTCTGGAGTTCTGCCAGCGGCTTCTGGTATCTGTCCCAGGCCTTCACCGATGGATCCACCCACTATTTTAAGCTGCTCACCAATACTCCTTTGATTCAGGAGTCGAGCGCCAAAATGTGCTGAGGCCAGGTGTGTGAGGTACTGCATGAGAAGTATATGTAACAATGACTGTATACCACAGGCAAGAGAAAGTGTCGAGCAGTTTTGTGCTTTTTACGGTGCTGGCCTATCGTGTGGCTATGATCCCGTCTGCAGCAGTAATGCGTCGATACCTGCGTTCCTTCCTGGGGGCCCTGTGCCTGGTGAGTCTGCTCGTGCCGCACTGGGTGGCCATCGCCGCACCACTGGGCTATCTGCCGGCGTACCACCTGGTCAACCGTACCGCTGCGCCGGGGGGGCCCGCCACGCCACCGGTTATGACGCCCCTGGCCGTACTGCTGGTGGAGGAGAACCTCTATAACGCCCTAGGAGGGAAGATAGATGCCTACGCGCAGGACCTCAGTGCCCAGGCCGCAGTGGCCCCGGTGGTGGTGCCCGTGCCCGCGGACGCCAGTGTCTTTGCCCTCTACTCGGGGTTGCGCTACCTCTACCTACAAGGCCTAGAGCCCACCGCCACCCCCGGGGTAGATGACCACCACGCGGGCGTACTCGCGCCGCATTTTGACCTACGGCTGGCTCATAGCTACCTCGACAGCGTGATCCTCATTGGGCAGGTACCCCTCCCCGTGGTGGAGAAAAACGGCCATGTGTGGCAGAGCCCCTTCCCCTACGGGGACTTCCTCGCGCCGCTCTATGAGTGGAATGAGGAGAAAGGCCTCTTTGTGAATGATGAGGACGCCCGCACTGAGGACGCTGATAACGTCTGGGAGGCAGTGGTGAGCCTTATTCGCTTCGACGACATCGCGGACTATCGCACCTACTTTGACGCCCTGGCGCGGCTCTATGACCGCCATGCGGATGACCCGGACCGCCTGCGTTACTTCCACGATGAGACGTGGGACAAGAGCTACAGCGTGCCGTACGAGGAGTCGCTCATGCGGTCCTTCCTCTTTGACGGGCCGTACCAGAACCCGGGCATGACCCGCTATGACCGCGCACAGTACGAGAATTTTGCCCGTAACCTCGAGAACTGGGCCTATGGCCGCTATACCGACGAATGGGCCGAAGCGCTGTTTGGCGACTCCAACCCTATGGAGGAAATCCCCTGGGACCTCCTCCCCCCAGAGCTGGTGCCCGATGAAATCCCCTCCGGTGACCAAGACCGCCTGCCAGACCTCCTTACCAAGAATAGCGTTCAGCAGTTCACCAAGCGCTATACCGAGGCCTACGAGAGCTTCCTCTCCCACAGCCAGCAGCTGATGAACGAGGCCGGCCGGTGGAGTACCACCCAGCGGCAGACCACCCTCCAGCACGTCACGGCTAAGGATATGGCCTCTGCGCTCTACCTCAAGCGCTTTAACGACGCCGTGCAGACCCACGCCATGCAGCAGCTGGAGGGCACGCGCTTTGGCAGTATGGTCAGCGTGATGGAGGAGAAGCACCCCTGGTGGCGCCTGAGGGACTTCATGACGCCGCAGTCGCTGGTGTTTGCCGGCGCGGAGTATGGCCTCATAGACCTCTTCCCGGCTGACCAAATGTGGCGTACCCACTACCGCAGCCAGCTGGAGGCGCCCTACTGCAGCTGGTCGCGCGGCTACCCCCAGGTGGAGGGTTATGCCGGTGAGCCCGCAGAAGAACCCATGCTCAGCAAAGACGACGAGCGGCTCTATAGCCTGTACTACGAGAACCCGCGCATGACCACCATGACCGAGCGCTGCTGCCGCGGGCAGCTGAATGACAACCCTAAACCGGGGCCTATCGCGGCGGAGCAAGAGCGCCTGCAGCGGCTCGGGCAGAGTCTTGCCCGTGGTGCCGGGGGTGCTGTACTGGCCGGCGAGGCAACCATCAGCCAGCTGGGCACCCTCACCGAGGCCGACACCGCCGCTAGTGTGAACGAGACCCCTCCCGAGAGCGACACCAGCACCGACACCTGCTCCCCGTGGGACGGCCACCTGCCCGAGCCCGAGTGTAGCCTCATCCCGCGGCTGCACTGGGACGTCCGCGATGCTGACATCCCCACCTATACCGAGGCCGGCATCGCGCAGTATGGCCGCTCGCTCGACACCGGCACTTACGCCTGCGAGCCCGTGCTGGTGGCCCCTCGCTATCCCTTCAGCCCCACCGAGACGCTGCCCAGCTATACCCAGTATGCGCAGACCCAGCCCTACGTGCCCGAGAGTCCGCTGCGGGTGTGGGAGGTAGATGAAGGCCGGCTGCTGATGGATGTGCACCGTTTCTGGAGTTATATGGAGCACCTCATGCCCACCACCGAGGACATCGCGCTGCAGGTAGATGACTTCACCGCCCCCAAGACCCCGCAGGACCGCCCCTGGGGAGCCTCGTGGTACTTCGGGAGTGGGAACCCCTACCGCTTCAACCTGCCGAATATCTTCACCCATACCGAGCTAGCGACTCCCCCCGTACCCAGTACCACCGCCACCGTAGAGGCCTTCAAGGCCAGAGTACTGCAGATGCTAGACGACCGCCAGCAGGCACTGCAAGAGACCATCACGGCCGAGAACGCCATCACCCAGGCCGAGCTGGCCGCCACCCGCACCATAGAGTGGCCCGCTATTTATCGAGAGACGCTCTTCGAGCCCTGGCTGAAAACCGCGTGGGAACAGTACCAAGACGCTACCCATCTGGGAGACCTCAGCTACACCCCCGCTGACGTGGAGATGCACTGTAGCTACGCCCGCACGGAGGAGAAACTCACCCGTGACGAGGCCTACCAGTACAAGCGTATGGACGCCGACGCCATCGCGGCCTATGAGGCGCTGACCCAAAGCGCGCCAGACATCACCGCCGTGACCTGGATAGAGAGCTGCTGGTTGGTAGACGCGGCCAATAACTACGCCAAGGTCTCACCCACCGCTAGTGAGTCCTCGCTGGAGTACATCACCCAGTACTACGAGCTCCACCCGCTGGTCCCCTACTACGACGCCAATGCGCTCGCGGAGGACATAGACTTCCGCCTGCTGAAGGAAGCGCTGGAGTGGATACAGACCCCCATCGACGAGAAAAATGTCTTTGTGCTGCAGTCACTCAGTCTGGCGCACCAGGGCGAGGATAACGACGGCACCTACCGCGAACCCAGTGAGGAGCTGCACGATTGGTACGACGGCAGCTGGAACTACCGCGGCTATGAGGTGAGCGATATGCGACTGACCAATAACAGCCTGCCGGTGCCCACGGTAGACATCGTGACGGAGAACCGCCACACGCGGCTCACCACCCGTGGCCCGGCCTATGACGCCGCGCTGGAGGCCGAAGCGGGCTTCCTCTATAGTGAGACGCTGCCGCCGCTGGAGTCGCTGGTGCTGGAGGCGCCAAAGGAGATCCCTGCTGATGAGACGCCTGACTACCAGCCCACCCCCATTACCCCGCCGCAGCTCCCCCCACAAAATGGGGACTATACGGTGGAGATCATCGTGCGTGATGGTGCCCCGAGCGAGCTCCCGACCGTGCAACCCCCCACGCCGCCCCAGCCCCCCAGTACCACTAGCGGAGACACCACCGGCAGCACCACGGGCTCCACAGACGGGAGCACTGATGGGAATACTACTGGTACTACTGATGGGAATACCAGCGGCTCCACAGACGGTACCAGCACCGGCAGCACCACCGGATCCACTGACGGCACTACCAGTGGCTCCACAGACGGCCAGACCACTGGTACCACCACAGGCAGCACTAGCGGGAGTACCACAAGCGGCACGACGAGCGGAGTGACCACCGGCACTACCACTCCAGGCGGCAGCGATACCGACAACGACGGCATCCCTGACGCTGAGGACGACTGCCCATTTACTGCCCCTCAGGAGGTGGTCGACGAGGCCGGCTGCACGGATACCGACCTCGACGGCTACTCCCCAGACGTGCTGGTGACGGCGCCTCTCTTCGACCCCGAGGACACCAATGCATGCGTCCCCAACCCGCAGCATCCCCTCTGTGATGAGGATAACGACGGCCTGGTGGGCATAGACGACCCCTGCCCCACTGACTCCAGCAATGCCTGTGACCCCTCGGCGCCCCTGCCCGATAGCGACGGTGATGGGGTGCCAGATGAGGACGATACCTGCCCGCTGACTTCTCCGAAAGGGGTGGTAGATGGCACCGGCTGTACCGACGCCGATGACGATGGCGCCTTCCCAGACCTCCCACCGCTCACCCCAGGAGCCGACCCAGACGACGCCAACCCCTGCATCCCGAACCTACTTTCTCCACTCTGTGACCAGGATAACGACGGCACCAGCAACGCCGAGGACCCCTGCCCAGCAGACCCACGCAACGCCTGTGACCCTACAGACCCAGACGGTGACGGCGTTCCCACTGAGGACGACGCCTGCCCGGGGACGCTCCCAGGGGCTAGTACTACGCCTGAGGGCTGCACGGACGCTGACGGCGATGAGACCTTCCCCGACGGTGGCACGCCACTAGACACCGACGACCGTGACCCCTGCGTGCCGGTGGCGGGCCCGGACTGCGCCACTATACTCCCCCCTGAGCCTGAGACTCCCCCGAGTACCCCTGCGCCTGAGACCCCCCCCCCAACAGAGACACCCTCTGATGATACCCCCCCCCGGCCGACGACTCCCGGCACCACCCCCCCAGACCGCGACGAGGGCGATTGGGAGCTGCTGAGCGACTACACCGACGCCGAGGCCACCGCTGCGGCCGAGACAATGATGGTGCTGTGCGAGAAGCGGCCGTCGCTGCTGTCGCTCTACCGGGTGCGACCCGACTGGTCTGTTATCCTGCAGCTTTCGTCATTTACCTCGCTGGAGCAGCAGCTGTGGCGTGCGGTACTTCTGCCGCTGCAGCACCGGCTCCCCGCAGTGGTGACCGAGGCCGAATATACCCAGCTCTGTAGCGCCATCGTAGAGCCAGACTTCTGCCTGGAGCGTCCGCTGCAGCCCCCCACCTGGGACGACGCTGTGCTAGACTTCATCTTTTGTAACGCCACCTACACCCCCAAGCAGGCCACGCAGCAGCTCACCCTGCAGGCTAGCGCGACGACTACGCAGAACGCCACCTCCTCTACGGTGCCCGGGTTTGCCCCGCTGCCACTGAGGAGTGACCCCAGTGCGCCATCACTCCAGCTGGACTTCATCGTCCGTGATAGTACCGGTGCCATCACCACCGCGCTGGATGGCATGACCCTGCAGCTGCTGACCGATAGCCCCCTGCTACAGTTCAGCCAG
The DNA here is from genome assembly GCA_020632335.1 of Candidatus Peribacteria bacterium. GTDB lineage: Bacteria > Patescibacteriota > Gracilibacteria > UBA4473 > UBA4473 > JACKFV01. The sequence continues at coordinate 334,888 of JACKFV010000001.1, read as the reverse complement.
TCGGCGATCATCCCCATGAATGGCCGGGCCACCACCACCGCCACCAGCGGCGCGCAGGCCGGCCGCGTAACCATCATCTTGCTGCATCCAGACGGTACGCTGCTGAGCCAGACGACCCTGGGCGCGGTGGCAGATGACGTGGCGCAGCTGGGCATGCGCCGCCAGAGCAAGTACCTGCTGCAGCGTAAGGAGTACCTGCAGACCAAGATCCTCCCGCTGGATAGTGCCGGTAATGCCGTGTACGCCGACGGCGAGCGCTCGCTCTATACCGCACCAGAGACAGAGATCACCTACATCGTCATCAGCCTGGATGGCAAGATAGAGCTGGAGGGCGCCGGAGAGGAGGGCATCACAACCCTCCTGGCCAGTAGAGACGCTAGTGCCCCGCTGAAGCTCCGTGCCCGGCCAGATACCGAGGGCGTGGCGCGGCTGGCGATTCTCTCCCCCGAGCTAGAGCTGGAGAGCGAGGTCAGCTTCATCATTGATCCAGATCCCTACTTGGTCTTTGACCCCCCGACGCTCACGGTCGAGGCCGGCCAGTCTACCCCGCGGCTGGTGCAGTTCACTGCCTACCATAGTGACGGAGCGCTGCTGAAGGACTACGACTTTGTGGCGGAGGTGATTGCTGAGAACCCTTATGTGGGGCAGTTTGTCGAATCCGAGGCGTATATACGCGGGGGCTATGGCGCTATGACGGTGGGGCCAGGCATCCGCGCTGGGCTGGCCGAGGGCGTGCTGGTGGCTGAGGGAATCCCGCCGCAGTACTACCACTTTACCGTGACGCCCAGCTCCCCGGCCAAGATAGAGGCCAAACTTGCCCACCATACCGTGGCGCAGGGGCAGAGCGTGGGGGTAGAGCTGCAGGTATTTGACCGCTACCGCAACCCCATACAGGGCATGGGCGGCGCCGTGCCGCTGCTGCCGGCCTATGATGACTTCGACGCTATGGCGCATATGGTGGCCCCCGCAGGGCAAAACATCCAGTGGCAGCTGAGTACCGCGCCGTCGCTGGGGGCGCATCCCATCACGGGTATGCCTACCTATGGCACGCTGTACATGGTGGCCGAATCCATCCCCGGGGTAGTCCCGGCGACCTTCACGGTGGAGGTCGTGCGCACGGGGCCGCAGCAAGACATCATTCCTCTCTCGCTCATGAGCGTGATCACGGGCGTGCAGGGGCTGGATGTTGACGGCCCAGCGGACATTGCTGCTCACGCGCTGGCGACCAAAAAAACCCCCGTGGTGGCCACCCTGGCCGAAGACCCAGACGCCCGGCTGCAGTACGGCTATGTGGGGAGGGACGGGACAGTGGGGCCCTCACTACGGATGGAATTCACCCCGCCACAGACGACCCAGCTCTGGTACGGCCAGCAGCTCATCGCGCAGACCACCACGCTCTTTACTGAGCCCAGCAGCTTTGTGCCGCTCTCCAGCTACCGCTCAGCGCCGGGAGCTTTCTCTGGTGGGGCGTTGGCGATACGAGACAGCATCCTCACCCGTCAGGAGGCCGTGCTCCGTAAGGGGGTACTGTGGGTGCGCGGTGTGCCCGTGATAGCGTATAAGAACGACGGCGTATACATCGTGAATACCCGCGTGACCCTCACCCCCAGCGACGCCCGTAAGATCACCGAGTGGGACCTGCGCTATGACGGCGAGTTCATCGGCATTGTGCGCGCGCCCGCAGTACGCTGTGGGACGGTACGCAGCCTGGAGCTCTTCACTGCGCAACAACTACCCGGTCTCACGGGGGAGAGTAGCGTCTCGCCGCTCTGTACTCTCTTCATCGACCCTACCCGCTCTGCCGAACCCTACAACGCCCTGGGCAGCGACCGCGAGGGCATAGAAGACGTCACCAGGGCCTCCAGCGGCAACTGGAATGGCGCCTGGCAGCCCCTCTCACAGTTTGCCCATGGGGTGAGCACCACCGCCGGGCACGCGGCGCAGTACGGGGCGAATGATATGCTCCTGCTGATGGGTGATCCCTATATACGCCTGGGGACTGATAGCCCACGGGAGAAAGAGTACATCGCGACCGACATCGGCTACCCCGTGTGGGAGGGCCCTACCAACGCGCCGATAGACCAGCTCTTTGTGGCCAACCTCGACACCCCCGGAGAGCCGCTCACCGATGACCTCCTCATCCGCATAGAAGACACCGTCTATGCCCTCTACAACTACGGCGGGCCCAAGCATATGGGCGGGCAGGTACCGCTCATCAGCCATGTGCAAGAGATCTACCCGGTCAATGTAGATAACGACGCCTACACCGAGGTGATCGTGCGATATGACTCCGGAGAGCTGCGCTGCCACGATAATGTTAACGGGACCTACGTCCCCTATGACTGGCAGCCGATAGACCCCGCCGTGGCCCGTGGAGGGGTGCAGGCGCCTGCGCTCCCCCCAAGCGATATCCGGGACCCCTACCCCCTGCCGCCCGCGCAGCTGCCGCTGACCACCAGCCCCTGCGGTACGGCCCTCCCGCCGGAGCCTCCCACAGCGCCTGATACCGGCCCGCTGCTGCCTCCAGACGCGTTGGAAATCATCGAGAATATCAACGTACTGGACCTCCTCCGCGGTGATAGTGACGGTGACGGCCTGCCCGACCAGTGGGACGTACTGCCCGAGAGTGACCAGTCGGCGCCCGGCAAGCAGGCCTGGACGAGCGTGAGCACGGACCTCCAGACCCAGTTAGAGACCGAGCAGACCGTCACCAGCAGTGGCGGCATGTGCGCTGGGCAGACCAAGGGCCTGAGCCTTGGCTTCCAGATGGATACGCTGTCCTTTCTCGGCCCGGGCAAGATGAATATCTATACGCCGCCCATCACTGTGGCGGGGCCTGCTATGCCGGGGGTGCCGGTGTTCTGGTTCCCGCTGCCGGGCACGCCACAGACCTCCACCTTCCGTGCCTACGTCATGCCTACTAGCTCGGGGAATGTAGGTATGGCCGCCTGCCTGATGAACTATGGAGCGCTAGAGCCGCTGATGATCAAGCCCCAGTGCCTGTATATGGGGCTGCAGGTGCAGCTGCCAGGGCTCTGCCCCCCGAGCGTCGACATCCCACTGGCCGACGCGCTCAGCAGTAATGATTTCCTCAGCAAGAGCGGCGCGGGAGACGTACACCTGGGCGCGCGGCAGAAGCAGAGCGACCCGCTGACCGACTTCATGGGCGAGTCTGGGCGGGACCTCAGCGCGGTCAACGTGCCAGATGTCAAGGCTACGCTGCCGGTGGTAGAGGGCCTTAGCCCCAGCAGTAGTCGGCAAGAGAGCCAGGACGAGCTGAGCAACCTGAATGACCACCCCCTGGCCAATACCGCCGAGGAGCCCGTGCAGGTGCCCTATCCCGTCTTCAGCCCCGCCACGCTGGAGGAATGGGACCACCAGCGCGAGGACTACCTGCAGGCGCTGGATAGCTGGGAGCCGCAGCACCGGCAAGAGCTAGAGCGGTTCAAGCGCCAGTGGCGGGACGAAATTGCCATTTATAAGCAAAAACCCTACGCTGACCCTGCCTTTGCGGCCGAGTATGAGACGCGCGCCACCACCATAGAGAACCAGACCCAGGACTTCCTCGAGAAGACCGCCGAGCGCCGCGATGAGCTGAGCCAGCAAGACAGCCGCCTGCAGGGCTATGACGCGCAGAAGCAGCAGCTGCTCACCGTGCAGCAGCAGCTCTCCACCGTGCCCGAGAAGATCACCGAGGGCCTGGAGGCGCTGCAGGGCACGCTGAACGACTGGGGCAACGCGCAGCGCCAGCGCCTGACCGAGCACGAGGAGGCCACCGGGGCCTTCCAGCAGGTGGTGAGCCAGTACGCCGATATCTTCAGCATGTTCGACGGTATGAGCGAGCAGTTCCATACCGGGAATATGGAGCGCGGGCAGATCATCCAGCTGCTGACCAAAATGGTGTTGAAGAACGTCCAGTTCCCCGACATCAGCCTCCCGGACTTCACCGACCTCTCGGTGTCGTTTAGCGGCGTCAGCGCTTCGCAGAACCTCCCCCTGCCGCAGATGCAGCTGCTGCCGCAGCAGAGTTCTATCCCGGTTATCCCCCAGCTGAGCGACTTTACCCTCCCCGATGCGTCCCTCGGCATGAGCGCCTACGAGTCCACGCTGGATACCCCCGAGGAGTTGCAGCAGCCCTATACCCCCGCGCAGCTGCCAGCTACCGCACCCGTACCGCCCTTCCAGCCCATGACGCTCCTCCCAGAGCCAAAGTATCTGGCCATCACCGTGCCCGAGACCTTCTCCTTCCCCATCGCGTCCTTGCCAGAAATAGGCGTTGCGCCGGACATCCCGCAGGTTAAGCAGCAACTGCGCACTGTGCTGAGTACCGTGAAGGTACTGCTGAAGGTTATCAATCTCCTCAAGAAGAACGTGCTGCCCCCGCAAGAGGCCGCGCTGACGGGGGCCAACCAGCTGCGGTTCAACCGCACCCAGCGCCTGCCGCGTGACCAGTCCTCAGCGCCGGTGGTGGAGAAACCCCACGATACCGAGGTCATAGAGGTGGACGGGCAGAGCTTGCAGGGGCTGGAAGGCCTGACCGAGCAGACCCGCCAGCTGCAGACCGACATGCGCTGTAACATGGCTGAGATCCACGCGGCGGAGAACGGTGACCCCCTCACCGATGCCTGTGAGAATGAGCTCCCAGACTTCACCGTGCCTACCGCTACGGCCGTGCCGGGATACCGTCTTACCTTCCGGACTACTGGTATAGCGGGCCTGAATGGCGACCCCTACACGCCGCGCCTCCCACTGCACGACGCTCCCGAGCCCCCCCTGGACCCCACCGTGGTGACGGCTTTGGTGCGGCAGACACTGCAAGACCTCGTGCTGGAGGGTGACCCAGACGCCAACTACGTCACCGAGAATACCCGCTACGCCCCCGAGACCTGGACGGCCAGCACCGCCATCTATACGGAGGCCGTGGGCAGCGAGTCCACCGTGCCCATTCCTACCGGTATCTACTGGACGGAGAACGCCGTGCAGCGCCTGAGCGAGCAAACCCCCACCGGCCGCTACCGCTACCAGTTTGCGGATATAGATGGCGACGGCACCAAGGAAATCCTCTATAGCCAGGGCAACCGTGTGTACCTGGAGTACCGCAAACCGCGTAGTATTCCAGGAGCCTCGGGGCCGGTGGTGCCCCTCTCGTGGGAGGACTTCCATAGCCTTGGGCCCATCGCCGAGCGTATCGAGCCAATAGAGGACGGCAGTACCGCCGGCGTGCAGATCACCCGTTACGACACACTTCGCACGGCTATCCCTTACTACGAGTGGAACGTGAGCGACCGCATCGACACCCGCGCGCAGCTGGAAGCCCCCTACAGCGGACGCTCCTTCACCGACTGGTACCGCCATGGCTTCATCGAGGTACTGCCGATGGACTACTACACCCCGAGGCCACTGGCACTGCAGCTGGATGGCCTCCCAGAAGACACGGCTTCACTCAGCAGCGTGCGGATCTTCGCGCCCGAGCATACCGCCGTGCCGCCTTATGATCACGCACTCTACGAGGACTGCAACGCGGCCGACGCCGACAATGCGCTCTACCTGGCCGCGACGGACGCCGTGCTGGTGGGCGAGGCGGACACCACCCGCTTCACCGTACGCAACCCCCTGCCCCGTGAGGCCGTCACCCCCACCGAGCGTATAGAGATACGGTCCTTCACGCTCCACCGGGGGGAGGAAATGCAGATACCCCACGGCAAGCTCTGCGTGGAGGACGGGCTGCTCAGCCACTACCGCCCCAACGCGCCCATTGTGGCCGCACCGCTAAAGGAGACGCTCTACTTTGCCTCCGGCAGCTGGATAGAGATCGACGCTGATGGCCCCACACTGCTGCTCTCCCAGACCCTCCGCGGGCTGCCCATCATGCTCTACCCGCATACGCAGTACTCGCTCAGTCGCTTCCAGCTAGAGGACCACGTGCTGGACTTCCGCCGAGAAATGGTGCGGAAAGACCTCTGGGGCACGGTCTATGCGCTCTACCAGCGGGGTCGGGACTTCACCCCCAGTGCCCTCAGCCCGGTCATGCTGCAGACGCCCGTGCGCCAGCACACCCCGCCAGAGCTCCTGGTGGCTGGGGGGCAGCAGCGCCTGGTGGACCCCACACGACCCATTACCATAGACCTCCAGGCCTCCAGTGACGACGGGCAGATAACCGGCGTGTGGTATGACATCTTTGACGATGGCATCATCGACTACCCCCTTGAGGCTGATATGGCCGAGATAACCGAGGTCAAGCAGCTGCTGAGCTACACCCTGGAGGAGCAGTTTACGAGTAACTTTGTGGTGCGAGTGACGGTAGAAGACGACGATGGTATGCGCAGCAGCCTGCTGCTGGAGTTCAGCGTGAAGCCCCCCGTGGTGCAGCTGCTGGACGCCTCAGTGCGGGAGCGGCGCCTACGCGGGAAGATCGACCCCCAGGTAGCCGGCAAAACCGTCTATATAGAGCGCGATCGTGACGGTGTGCGAGAGATCATCGCGGCGATACCGACAGACCAGGACGGCTTCTGGACGCTCCGTGGCTGCGCAGATGATGCCCCCGAGTGTGCCGGAGATAGCGGGAATACCCCCACCACAGAGGCCCCTATGGCTGCCATGACGGCCGCAGACGCCTGCACGCTCACCCTCACAGAGGACGCGCTGACTCTCTCTCCCTTCACGCAAGACAGCACAGACTACAGCGCATTGCTGCGGGAGGAGACACCACTGGCAGTGCTGGACGCTCGCCCTACCCCCGTATGGCAAGCGCCTGGGGTGCAGTATGAGCCGACGTCAGAGGGCTGGATCCTCCGTGAGGCGGGACTGCCGGTGGCCAGTTGTAGCCGCTAGGGGGTACTGGTAATGAAGATAAGGAGGTCTGCTCAGCGGTGAGGAGGCCTCTCAACTCTCCGGTATACCACTAGACAGCCGCTCTCTCCGCACTACCCTAACGCGGTACACTGCGCTGATGGGATCCCTCTTGGCCACGCTTACGGGATGGTTCACGGTCTGGCCACCGCTGGTGCAGGTGGGGCTACTCTCGTGCCTACCGCTGGTGGAGCTCCGGCTCGCGTTGCCGTATGGGCTGCTTCGCTTTGATCTGCCCGCGTGGGAGATTATCCTCACGGCGTGGGCCGGGAATCTCCTCTCCTGCACGCTGGTGTGGCTTTTGCTCCGCTATGGGGTGCCACGGGTGCGCCGGCATTGGGGGTGGTTTGACCGGCTCTGCGAGCGGGTATTTACCCGTACGCGACAGCAGAGTTCCCGCCGGATGAAACGCCTGGGGTACCTGGGGCTCTTCCTCTTCATCGTGGTGCCGCTCCCGGGTAGTGGTGGCTGGACGGGTGCGCTCATTGCCTATCTCTTCGGCGTACCGCTGCGGGACACGGTATTCATCCTTGCGGCGGGGCTGGCAGGGGCGGCGCTGCTGGTGGCTGGGGTGACGCTGGGAGCGGTGCATCTGTGGGGCTAGACACCGTCTGGTAGGAGAAGAGCTGCAGTGTTGCGGTAGTATTGTGGCCCTGCTGAGCCTCAAAGTCTCGCAGCGCCTGGCGGATCCCCTCCGTACTGCTTCCGCTGGGCAGCCAGACCTCGGCGGTGTAGTGGCGGCTCATGAGGCGCTCCTTTAGGGTGATGGGCTTTACCACGGTGTACTGGGGGTCATAGGCATGCTCGGGGTCCGGCATCCCCGGTGTACAGAGCCGGTACTCGGGGTAGGGCTCACACAGCACATACTCCACCGGCAGGGCCATCTCGGTGGTGGCGGTCCACTGCAGAGCGGTCTGCTGCACGCTGGCGCCCTCGGGCAGGGTGTCCTTGAGGAAGATCTCCCACCCCAGCAGGAGCGACCGTCGCAGCCGTTCTTCCTCATTAGGGAGGGTCTGGGGCTGCTGCTGCGGGAGTTCCACCCAGAAGAAGATCACCTCTTGCTCGGGGAATTGCTGGTCTATAGCCTGCTCTATCTGCTGCTGGAGCTGCCCCGTGAAGGGCTCCCCCAGCGCCGGAGTAAAGGCCACCTTGACGCCATAGGACCCCGCTGAGAGCTGCTCGGGCTCTATGGTGAAGATGGTTGCGCCCGGCATCTGCTCCCGGAGCTGCGCGTGCGTGAGGCTATGGAGGCGGTCTTCGGTAGTGGGCTGCTGCTCCGCCGAGACAATACTCGCGGTACGCAGCACCTCCAGCTGGAGGTCTATATCCCGCTCCAGCAGCGACGCCATGGTCTTGGTGATCTGTTCCTGCGTCTCGCGGTAGAGCTGGGTAGATTCGGGCAGTTTCACCGTACCCGTGAGCACCGCGCTGTGGGCCGTCAGACCGCTGACCTGCAGGCTAGAGAGCGACGCCTCCGGCGCGTACTGGAAGAGTGTTTGGCTCAGCAATTGCTTGGCCTCGGCCTGCAAACGTACCTTATGGGATATCTGCATCAGGCTGGTGGCCAGGGGCACACAGAGCATCCCCACCACCGTGCAGAGCACCACCACGCTGCGCACGGCACTGCGCTGTTGTTTGCCCTGGTGAGGAGAAAACCCGAACATATAGAAGAGCACCACCCCCACGATGACGATACTCACAATGTTGGTAAGAAAGAGCAGCAGCGCCCCCCATGCCGCGGTGTAATCGCCCAGCGAGAGCTCTATCCCTACCACTCCCAGCGGCGGCACCAGCGCGGCCGCAATGGCCACCCCCGCGACGCTATCAGCCAGGTGGCGGAACTTGAGCGACATAAACGCAATGACAGCCGAGGTAATCGCCACAAAGAAATCCAGCAGATTCGGGGTAGTGCGGCTGAGAATCTCGCTGGTTTCTACCTTCAGCGGGATGATATAGGCCGCCACCGCACTGAGGAAAATCGCCAGTACCATGCTGTTAAAGAGCAGCAAGAACGCCTCGCGAAAGAAACGCATGTGGCCCGTACTCATGCTGAAGGCCACCGCATAGATCGGCCGCAGCAGGGGCGCGATGAGCATAGCCCCGATGATGACCGCTACGCTGTTTTGCAGCAGCCCAAAGGTAGCGATGAGCACGCTCAGGCTCAGCTCACTCCAGTACAGGGTGCCCGTCTGTACGTCTGCAATGATCTTCTTACTGGTAGCCTCTTTCTCATCACTACTGAGGGGCATCACCGCTATCCACGAGAAAAAATCGTTGAATCTCTCCTCCCACGTACGCGGCTCAGGGGTAAGGGGCATGGAGAGAACGATAGCAATCTCTCCACTATAGCACAACTGCTGCCCCCTTCACAACCGCGAAATACCGTGTAGAGTAGCCCCATGCCCGTGCTGTATATGGTCGCGACCCCCATCGGTAACCGCGGAGACATCACCTACCGCGCGGTAGAGACGCTCCAACGCTGTGACCTGCTGGTGTGTGAGGATACCCGCCATACGGCGCGCCTCTGCGAGCTGTATGCGATCTCCACCCTCCGGCGGAGCTTCCACGCGCAGAGCAGCCCCGCGGAGCTCAGCCGCCTGCTGGACGCTATGGACGACTGCGAGACGGTCTGCTATGTGAGCGACAGTGGCACCCCCGGTGTGAGTGACCCGGGCTACCGCCTGGTGCGCGCGGCACTGGACCGCGGCTATACCGTGCTGCCTCTACCGGGCCCCAGTGCCCTCACGGCGCTGCTGAGTACCGCCGGGGTGCCGGTGAATACCGTGACCTTCCACGGCTTCCTCCCGCATAAGAAGGGCCGCCAGACGCTCCTGCAGGGGCTGGTAACGGCGCCCCATAGCCAGGTATTCTACGAGTCGGTGCATCGCTTCCCGCGCTTGCTGACCGAGCTCCAGCAGCACCTGGGCCCCCAGCGCTACCTGGTAGTAGGGCGAGAGCTGACCAAGCTCCATGAGGAGGTCTTCCGTGGCAGTGTGGCGGCAGCTATAGAGCACTTCACGGCCGAGAATACCCGCGGAGAGTTTGTGGTGCTGGTAGCTCCACCGGGCTGGCATCCGGTCTAATGACTCCTTTTCGCTTTACAAAAGGGAGAAATATTCTAGAATCTGGCACGTTGAGCGTCTCGCGCTGGAGTGCTTCGCGGCTACCGCGGGCAGTGCAGCTCCGCTGATGAGGCCTCTGCATTTACTTCTTAACCCCCCTGCACATGTCGTCTTCGCTTCCTTCCTACGCTACGGGCGTGGTCCTCTATAAACCCGGTACCAACGTCACCGGTACGGTGATCGACGCTACCTCCTCGCGTATTCTTCTCAGCCTCCCTGGTGGGGTCACGGGCATTATTACCAAGAAAGAACGCTCAGCCTACGACGATGGCGAGAGCTTTGAGCCCGGGCAAGAGGTAGAGGCGGCCATCATTAATGAGGAGGACGAGAACGGCCTAGTGGTGCTGAGCCTGCGCCGTGCAAGCCAAGACAAGGCCTGGTCTGAACTCCACCGCATGATGGAGGACGAGGTCATCTTCAAGGCCAAGTTTTACGAGGCGAATAAGGGCGGTCTCATGGCCAAGTACAAGGGCCTGAGGATGTTCCTGCCCGTGAGCCAGCTGACGCCCGCGCATTACCCGCGCCTGGGCTCTGCTAATGGGGCGGCGATCCAGTCCAAGCTGGAGGAATTCATGGGCCAAGAATTCGCCGTACGAGTGATTAACGTCGACCGCGAGCGGGACAAGATCATCATCTCTGAGAAGGCCGCCTACGCTGACCGCGCCAAGAAAACCCTCGAGCGCCTGAGCGTGGGAGACGTAGTGCGCGGAGAGATCAGCGGCATTGTGAAGTACGGGGTCTTTGTGGAGCATGAGGGCGTGGAGGGGCTGGTGCACCTGAGCGAGATCAGCTGGGACCATGTGGGTGACCCACAAAAACTCTTCCATATGGGTGATAGCGTAGAGGTGCAGGTGATCGGTATGGACGGAGATAAGCTGAGTTTCTCGATGAAGCGCACGCAGCACGACCCGTGGCTGCAGCACATCGAGCCGTATAACGTGGGGCAGATCGTAACGGCGGAGATCACCCGTTGGAATGAAAACGGCGTCTTCGTCCAGGTAGACGAGAACGTCCAGGGGCTGATTCCACTCAGTGACTTTGGGGTAGAGGACCACCAGGACCTGCGTCTACGAGAGGGCCAGGAGGTCTTTGCTAAGGTGCTGGCCATCAATACCGAGAGCCGCCGGCTGGAGCTGGAACGCGTGAGTGCCGATGAGGCCGCTGCCGCCAGCGAGAAAAGTGCCGAAGACGCCACACTGCAGGCTGCCCTGGCCGCGGCCAATGCCGTGCTGGAGGGAGCGAAAAAGTAACCCAGGTGCTCCTATGGGAGACACTACTTATAGGAGGGGAGACGCCGTGAATGGCTCTCTCCTCTGGAGTGTCTGAGGGTGCTGTGTGTGGGAGGCGGGGGTGCTGATCTTGCTTCCGAGTGATTCCGCTTGACAGTCATGAGGGCGTGTGTACATTTGGCCGTGTTTATGGGAGATACTCCCGGTACATAAGACCTCTCTGCACGATGCTCCAACCCAAACGAGTCAAGCACCGCAAACAATTCCGCCTCCGTGGGCAGGCCAAGGGAATTGCCTACAAAGGGAACAGCATGGCCTATGGTGATATGGCGCTGAAGGCTATGACCGCAGGAGAGATCACCAGCCGGCAGATAGAGAGCGCGCGGATTGCCATGGTGCGTACGGCCAAGCGAGGAGGGAAGATCTGGATTCGTATCTTCCCGGATAAAGTGCTGACGGGTAAATCTGGGGAAATGCCGATGGGGAAGGGGAAGGGTGCGCCGGATAAATGGGTGTGCCAGGTGCGACCAGGTACGGTACTCTTTGAGATGGGGGGTGTGAGCGAGGAAATCATGCGGGAGGCCCTGCGCAAGGCCAAATACAAAATGCCTTGCCAGTGCAAAATTATTGAGAAAAATATGGTTGTTTAATCCTCTTTCTGATGGCTGTTATTACCCTGCCAGAACTCCGACAAATGCCCGAGAGCAAGCTCTGGAAGGAGCTGCACGCTAAGCGTCATGAGCTGGCGCAGGCGCGTCTTTTTGTCAAAACCGGGCGCGAACAAAACACGTCGAAGATCCCCGCGCTGAAGAAAAACATCGCGCAGATCCATACTCTCTTGACCCAAAAGCAGCGCACGGCTGCGTAATCTCTCCTCCTCATGCAAGTGAAACAAGGCGTTATCGTGAAGAAATCAGGTGATAAGTCTGTGCGCGTGCGGGTGACCGAGCGCCAGGCGCACCCCAAATACAAGAAGATCTACACCGTGGTGAAGCACTTCGTGGCGCATGATGAGGCCAACGAATGCGGTGTGAACGACGCGGTGACCATCCAGTCATGCCGGCCGATAAGCAAGCAAAAGAGCTGGAAAGTGGTAGACCGCACCCCGGCTATCGTGACGGAGTAGCATGCTCCCGAAGGCGCAGCGGCTGAAATCCCGGCAGTTTGCGTGGGTGTTTCGTCGTGGAGAGAGTCTCTCGACGCCGCATCTTTTCTTGAAGTATGCCCCCAGCAAGTATGGCACCCGCCTCAGCTGTACGGTGGGGAAGAAGCACTTTCGCAAAGCACACGAGCGCAACGCGGTGCGACGGCAGCTCTATGGAGCGCTGACCCCTGCGCTGATGGCGACGCTGCCACCGGTGAGCGGGGTCATCACCTGGCGGGGGACCGCGGCGCCGGAGCCTACCCTCCTCCGAGAGGAGCTGCGCCTGCTCTTAGCGCCCCTCACAGAAGCGATGAGATCTGGTTGACAGGGCCGCTTCTTTATTTACTGTAGGCGTCGTATTGATGTACTGCCATGCCACGAGCGACCAAAAAACGAGCCTTCTTCTCCCTCTACTGTACCGAATTACAGCAGGAGACCGGCAAAAAAGTGGGGAACTACACCGTGCTGCTGAATACGCAGAATATTGACGTGAAGAGCTTTGAGCAGAAGAAGTACTGCCCAGCACTGCGCAAGCACACCATTCATAAAGCGCAGCGTATCAGCCGTACGCAGAATAAGTAGCGCCGCTTTGCTCACTCTAGACCTGTAGAAAATCCCGCCATGCGGGTTTTTTCGTATGACGATATATGACTTTATTCTTGGAGTTGTGGTGCTACGGGAGAGACTCGAACTCTCACATCCGGGGGATACACGTCCCTGAAACGTGCGCGTCTACCAATTCCGCCACCGTAGCACGATCTATAAATCCGTGCGGAATCTACCCTACCGCACTGGCTTGTCAATGTGGATTTGCTTGCTTTCAGGGGGGAGAATCATAGTATTTTCTGGAGAAAATGCTTGCCACGCTCTCCGGAGCTATGCTAAGCTACTAATGTTTCTACAGGATACCTAACCCATTCTCCTCATGAAATCCTATATTGCTCCTGCACTCGGTGTGCTGTCGGCATGTGCTCTGGCTCTGGTAATAGACCCAGGTCTCGTGGCCCATGCACAACTCATTAATCCGCTCGACAGCCCAGAGTCTGTTTCTATGGCTACCTCTGGAGAGCAATCGATCCGGGCCCTCATCCGTCGGGTGATCAACTGGTTCCTCTTCTTCCTCGGCCTGGTGGCAGTGGCAGTCATCATCTATGGAGGGTACATGACCATCGTGGGTGGGGCGGACAACTCTGACAAGAAGTCTGCGGGGATCAACGCGATCATCTACGCTATTGTCGGGATTATCATCATCCTGCTCAGCTACGCCATCGTGAATACTGTCCTTACGGTGGGCTCTGGTATCGAACCAAACGCCTAGGTAATCGGGACTGGTATCCTCCCTCGAGAAATCCCTGCCAGATGGTGGGGATTTTTCTGTGGTGGTTACAAACGTATGGACGTTGAGGACGAACAAACTCCCCCTTTACAGATGCAGATTATGGGGTAGACTCTGCCCGTTGACGATACACTATGTCTTCTCTTCTCCGACGATTTCTCCTCCCCGCTGTGGTGCTTGCAGGCGCATTCGGGGCGGTCTTTACTCTGGACTTCAGCACCGCGGCGAGCACTGTCTCGGTTCCCACTCCCCCCGCAGATCCCTTCCCGGACGTACCAGAGAGCCACCCCCACGCGGCGGCGGTAGACTATGTGCGTCAGGCGGGCATTGTGCAGGGCTATGGTGATGGGACATACCAGCCCGAGCGCACCGTGAACCGCGCGGAATTTGCCAAGATGTACGTTGCAGCCACCTACCCGGAGGAGAAAATAATGACCTGCGCGACGGATGTCTATACCCTGCATGACGTGCCGAGCGAGATGTGGTTTGCCCCGTATATTTGCGTGCTGATGCGTGAGGGGCTGGCCCGGGGCTATGATGACGGGAATTTCTACCCCGAGCGGACGATTAACGTGGCGGAGGTAGCGAAAATCATCACGAAGGGAACGCTGCCGTCCTTTGCTGCCTCGACGCCGTGGTACCGGGTATACATAGACGAGCTGGCGGTGCAACATGCGCTGCCAGAGGACATCATGACCTTTGACCAGCCGGTGACGCGGGGGCTCTTGGCTGAGCTGCTCTACCGTCAGCACCGGCACGCTACGGGCGCAGAGGCACTGCCGAGCAAGACCTATGAGAGCATAGCCGGGGGAGAAATAACGAAAAAAGTCACCGCTGAGGAGAAGCCAGAGGCGCTGTATCTCCCCTATACCGAGCAGGCCTTTGACACCGCGGTAGCGAGTAATGAGCCTTTTGCAATCTTCTTCTACGCGGCGTGGTGCCCGAGTTGCATCCAGCATGACCAGACCTTCACTGACCGCCTGAGTGAGCTTCCCCGTGGGGTGACGCTGCTGCGGGCGAATTATGACACCGACGTTAACCTGCGGGCCGAGTATGACGTGAAGGTGCAGGATACACTCGTGTTCTTTCGGGCTGGGGGGGTAGCGCAGCAGGTGCTGACGGGCGCGAGCTTTGCCGAGGTGCAAGACGCACTGACCCTTCTCCAGTCATCTTAATACTGCATGGGATCTGCTTCTTGGTGGCGTCGGTGGTTGCGGAATCTGGGAGAAATTCTCTTCTTTATTGCGCTGGGGCTGGTGATTCGCTTCTATGTGTTTCAGCCCTTTGTGGTGAATGGGGGGTCGATGTGCCCAACGCTGAACCAGTATGGTGAGGAATGCCGCATGAGTAAAGGAGAGACCGTGTTCCTCAATGCCTTTGTGTATACCTTCTTACACACGCCAGAGCGGGGGGATATTGTGGTATTTCAGCCGCCAGGGGAGGACGCCTATATGCAGCGGAGGATCCTCGGTATGCCACTAAGGGTGAAGAAGTACTACATCAAGCGGGTTATTGGCCTGCCGGGAGACACTATCACCCTGCGGAATGGGCAGGTTTACCTCACCAATAGTGTCTACCAAGACGTCCAGCTGACAGAGTCCTACCTCAGTGAGCGCAACGCTGGGCATACGCAGGCCTATGGCAAAGACACCTTTGTGGTGCCGGAGGGACACTATATGGTGATGGGCGACAACCGTGCCAAGAGCCAAGACAGCCGTATGTGCTTCTCCAGCCGGTGTACTGAGGGCAGTGAAGCCTTTGTCCCCGAGGAGCGGATACAGGGCCGTGCGGAGGCGGTGATGTGGCCGCTGGGGCGCCTGCGTGGCTTTAGTACCCCGTCTATGGGGCTGTAGTGCCCCTAATGCACGAGAAGCTGGGACGCATTTTGCTTCGTTTCTGTCTTGACAGTAGTGGTCCCTCTATTATATTCCCCACGCTTTAATGCCCGAAACTCATGGTGGCCGCCAAGAAAAAACAGGAAGTCAAAGCCCAGCAACTGCGCATTGTGGTGCGGTCGTATGACTATACCATCATCGACGAGGCAGCGCGGAGCATTGTAGAGACGGCCGAGCGCAATGGCGCGATGGTGAGCGGGCCGGTACCCATGCCAACCAAGATCAAGCGCTATACCGTGAATCGCTCTCCCTTTGTGAATAAAGACGCGCGAGACCAGTACGAGATGCGCACGCACAAGCGGCTGATCGACATCCGGGAGCCGAACGCTACCACTATCGAGTCGCTGCAGACGTTGTCGTTGCCGGCGGGGGTAGATGTAGAGATTAAGATGATAGACGCCTAATTACTTTCTCATGAGAGGCCTTATTGCTCAGAAACTCGGCATGACGCGCGTCCCCAATCCGGAGACCGGGAAGATGACGGTGGTGACGGTGCTCCATGCACCAAGGAACACCGTGGTAGGGCTACGTACCACCGAACGCGATGGTTACGAGGCCGTGGTGCTGGGAGCCTTTGAGCGTGGAGGGCAGTGGAAGAATATTGGCAAGCGCTACCAGATGATCCGTGAAGTGGCGCTGCAGCAACCCACCGATACCGTTGTGGGGGCGCAGTTTGGAGTAGAGACGCTGGAAGGGCGAGAGACGGTGAAACTCAGTGGCGTTACTAAGGGCCGGGGATTCCAGGGGGTGGTGCGACGGCATAACTTTGCTACCGGGCGTGAGACGCATGGGTCAGGGCACTTCCGCCAACCGGGGAGCGTGGGGATGTGCGCGAAGCCCGGGCGGATCATGCGAGGAAAGAAACTCCCTGGGCAGATGGGGGCGGGGCAGATGACCCTGCGGGACGTGAAAATCTTTGCGATCGACACCGCGCAGGACCTCATTATTGTGGAGGGAAGTGTGCCCGGGGCGAACAAATCACTTGTATTTCTTCGTGGCTAATTTCTCTTCTCATGAATATGAATATCTATGATATGCACGGCGCGGTCACGGGGACGCAGTCTCTGGACTCGCCACTGTTTGTGGGGGGAGTGAACCAAGACCTCCTGCATCGCGCGGTGGTGCTGCGTCATGCGAATGGCCGGCAGCCGATCGCGCATGTGATCACCCGTGGGGAGGTAGACCGGAGTAAGAAGAAGGCCTTCCGCCAGAAGGGAACAGGGAATGCCCGCCGTGGGAGTATGACCACGCATCTGGTGCGTGGGGGGGGCGCAGCCTTTGGCCCCCGAGCGGAGCAGCAAAACTGGGTGAAGCAGATGAATAAGAAGGAGCGTCGGGCGGCGCTAATGAGCGCATTACGACTGCGGGCGGCAGATGGGGCGGTATTTGGCCTCCAGACGGGGGATATAGACACCCCTAAAACCAAGCCATTTGTGACGGCGCTGGCGGTGCTACCAACGGCGAAACGCTATCTCTTTGTGCTGCCACGGGGGAGTTATACGGTGCAGAAGTCCGTGGCGAATCTGCCCAATGTACAGACAATTCTCGCCAGCTACCTCAACCCAACGGATGTACTGCTGTGTGATCAGGTATGCTTTGTGAATGACGCACTGGACACCGTTACCACTACTTTCTTGTCGTAATACCATGCACCTTTCTCACGTTCTCATCCGTCCCGTAGAAACCGAAAAAACCCTGGCAGACAAGGGCACCGCGACCTTTGTAGTAGCGGAGAAGGCCACCAAGCAAGACATCACTGCGGCGGTAGAGACCTACTACAAGCGGGAGGTGAAGGCCGTGCGTACGCTGCGTAATGCCGAGAAGTACCGCATGACGCGCTATGGCAAGGCGCCGCGACGCAAGACCGTGAAGAAGGCAATTATTACCTTTGTGACGGCAGAGCCACTAGACATTAACTCTTTTAGTACCCCTGCATAATGGCCATTATTAAGATCAAGCCCACGTCGAATGGTCGACGGAATATGTCCAAGCTGGACTACGCGCAGCTGACCACCGGTACGCCGAGTGAGAAGCGGCTCCTCAAGAGCAAGAAGCGGATCAGCGGGCGGAACCAGGGGAGCATCAGCGTGCGGCACCGTGGGGGCGGGGCGAAGCGGTTTATCCGGCAGATAGACTTCTCTCGAGCGGACAAACTGGGCATCCCTGCACGTGTGGCGGAAATAGAATATGACCCGAATCGGTCAGCGTTCATCGCGCTGCTGGTGTATGCAGATGGCGAGAAGCGCTATAGCCTGGCGCATAAGACCATGCAGCAGAACGACACCGTGGTGTGTGATGTGAGTGCTAAGCCTGTAGAAGGCAACCGCATGCAGCTGCAGCATGTTCCGGTGGGCTTCACCATCTATAACGTAGAGATGACGCCGAACAAGGGCGGCCAGATAGCACGGAGCGCGGGGGCCAGCGCGAAGCTGGTAAGCCTGGAGGGAGACAAAGCACAGGTAGAGCTGCGCAGTGGAGAGATACGCCTGGTGGAGAAGACGAATTACGCCACCATCGGTACGGTGAGTAATGAGGAATACAACCAGGTGCGTGTGGGGAAGGCCGGACGCGTGCGGCATATGGGGCGACGGCCACAGGTGCGTGGGAAGGTGATGAACCCGCTGGACCACCCGCATGGTGGGGGGGAGGCGTCCAATTCTATCGGGCTGAAGTACCCCAAAACACCATGGGGCGCGCACGCCCTAGGGGTCAAGACTCGTAAAGTGAAGAAAGCGTCTGATAAGCTCATTGTGCGGACGCGTCATCGCGCCAAAGCTCGTAAAAACTAACTCCTGTTCCTATGACCCGCTCTGCAAAAAAAGGCCCTTACATCGACCCCCGAGTCCTGAAAAAGGTAGAGGCGCTCAATGCCTCTGGGGAGAAAAAAGTCATCAAGACCTGGAGCCGTAGCTGTACGATTGCTCCGGATATGATCGGCCATACCTTTGGGGTGCACAATGGGCAGAAGCACATCCCGGTATACATCGAGGAGCGTATGGTGGGGCATAAACTCGGTGAGTTCTCTCCCACGCGCACCTGGCGTGGACACGGAGGGAAGCTGGCTAAAGGGAAGAAATAATCGTTATTACTATGCACGCACATCTTCGTCAGCAACGTATTTCTCAGAAGAAGGCCAATGTGGTAGCCGGTATGATCCGTCAGCATAACGCGGTGGAGGCACGAGATCTGCTGCGGCACAGTCCGCAGAAGGCAGCTCGGCTCTGGCTGCAGGTGCTGGAGAGCGCCATTGCCAACGCGGAGCATAATGATGGCTTTACCGCAGAGTCCCTGCTGGTAGACCGCGCGGAGGCTACTCGCGGTACCTACTTGCGGCGCTACTTGCCCTCGCCTCGTGGCCGGGCACTGCCGCTGCAAAAACCCACCGCACACCTGAACATTTACCTCAAACCTGTCTCTTAAACCCTCACGACCCTATGGGAAAAAAAGTATCTCCTATCGCCCTTCGCCTTGGTATCACCCGTACGTGGGACAGCAAATGGTTTGCTGGCCGTGACTACAAGGCCAAAATGCTGCAAGATGTGCGGCTGCGACGCTTTATCGAGAAGTCCTTTGCGGAGGCGGAGGTGTCGTCTGTAGGGATAGAACGCCAGGGAGACGCCGTAAAACTCATCGTGCACTGCGCGAAGCCGGGTATGGTGATTGGCCGGAGTGGTGAGCAGATCAAAGAAACGACGCAAAAACTCCGGGCAGAGTACGGAAATCACTTTGATATCCAGGTGAAGGAGGTGCGCAAGCCAGACGCTGATGCGCAGCTGGTGGCCGCGTCTATCGCGTCGCAGATTGAGCGGCGCTTGCCCTTCCGTCGGGTAGGGAAGATGGCCCTGCAGCGAGCGCAGGAGAATGGCGCTAAGGGGATGAAGATCCTCATCTCTGGGCGGCTGAACGGCGCGGACATCGCACGGCAGGAGAAAATGCACTTTGGGACGGTGCCGCTGCATACCTTCCGCGCGGATATAGACTACGCTACGGCGCGGGCAGAGACCACCTATGGGAGCATTGGGGTGAAGGTGTGGATCTACAACGGTCTGGTGTTTAAGAACGACGCAAGCCCCCAGTAGCAGACACAAGCGATTTTCTCTGTATTGGAGAGGATTTGCGTGCTGCTGTGAAAGCGCTACACTGGCGCTGTTTTTTATGGAGCACTATGTGTGGCATCGTGGCTTATCGTGCCCGGTCTGTGGACCCTCATATGATGGAGAAGCTCCATAAGGGGCTGATAGCACTGGAATATCGGGGCTATGATTCTTTTGGGGTAGCGGTTCAGCAGGGGGACACAGTAGCAATACAGAAATATATCGGAGCGCCGAGCAGTCATCAGCTGCCACCGCTACCCGGGATAGCCGGAATGGCGCATACTCGATGGGCAACACATGGAGGAGTGCGTACCGTCAATGCCCATCCGCACCGCTATGGACGGGTAACCATAGTACATAATGGGATTCTCGAGAACTACCAGTATCTGGCCGGTGAAGTACCAGAATTCTGCCCACAGAGCCAGACGGATACAGAAGTAATGGCGGCGTATATAGATGCTCGGCTGCAGCAAGGGGAGGATCCCTTTCGGGCATTACAGGCCTTTCATAGTGTGGCGGAGGGCAGCTATGCGGTGGTGTTACTGGTGGAGGGAGATGACCAGCTCTATTTTCTTTCTTGTCGGTCGCCACTGTGCTTGGGGAAGGGGCCTGAGGGGGTGTTTGTCGCATCGGATACTTTCGCATTTCAGTCCTATACTACTACCGTTAATTATCTGGACGATGGTGATATGGGAGCTACAGATGGGCAACGCATTGTGGTAAAGCGCATAGATACCTTGGAGGACAACCCTCGGAGAGATGTTCTTTTGAGCGCTATAGAGTCCCCCACAACTCTCCAGGGGTATTCCTACCACATGCTGAAGGAAATCCTAGAAGACACCAAACGGGTTGTCCCGAAGGTATTACAGGAGAATCTGTCGGTATTGCAATTGCTGGTGGAGGAGATACAGGAATCGGATCGTGTGCTTTTTATCGGTTGTGGGACCTCCTACTATATGGCAAAGGCGGGGTACTGGTACATGGCACAGCTGGCTCCAGAGATAGCCCAGAAGAAAATACAGGTCTTCCCCGCTTATGAGACAGATCTGTATCGAGACAGTATTGATGATCGTACGCTTGTTATCGCGCTCAGCCAGTCTGGGGAAACCGCAGATGTGATGCAGCCGCTCCTCCACGCCGCAGCACAAGGCGCGCGTATTGCCTGTATTACCAATACCCCACGTTCTCGTATTGCGCGGATGAGCCATCTGGTAGTAGACCTGCAGATGCAGAAGGAGATTGCCGTTGCTTCTACTAAGGCGGCTACTGCCCAATTAGTACTCCTGGTTGCTCTGGCATATGTGCTTGCTGGCACCCCGGAATATTTACAGCAGTTGACAACTATCAGTGGAGAGATCGATGCCCTGCTGAATCCTCAGTTTAGCCAGTATGTAGCTGATGTGGCCAGAGAAATAGCACCTGCGGAGCACCTGTATATCATTGGCAGTGGAGTATACAGAGCACTTGCGGAGGAAGCAGCACTCAA
Source organism: Candidatus Peribacteria bacterium (assembly GCA_020632335.1). GTDB lineage: Bacteria > Patescibacteriota > Gracilibacteria > UBA4473 > UBA4473 > JACKFV01. The sequence continues at coordinate 313,733 of JACKFV010000001.1, read as the reverse complement.
GATAGCAGAGGTAGCGTATATCCATCCATCGGGTTTGCACGCCTGTGAACTAAAGCACGGTCCCCTCGCACTGCTTCAGGAGGGCTTTACGGTGTTGAGTTTGGGGGATGATGTCACTACAGGAGACAACACTACCATTGCTGCTGCACGCGGTGGTGTTATCGTGGGGATTACCCATACCCGTCATCAGTACGCAAAGCACTGGCTTCGCATTCCTTCAGCAAATGCTATGGTACAGCCATTTTTGGTCTTGATAACGGTGCAGTTGCTGGCGTATCATTTATCTACATTGCGAGGGAATAATCCTGATCGTCCTCGGAATCTGGCCAAATCTGTAACCGTCTAGCGGAGCGACTTGAGAGGGAGAGTATGTGTTTTGTGGTGCAGCAGGTGGGTCTGGCACTCTTGCGTACATACACCACTCCAGAACAACACACGCACAGCAATTACCCGCTGTTAGGCGTGGTGCTCGGGGCGGGACTCGAACCCGCACGGCGCTAGGCCAAGAGATTTTAAGTCTCTCGTGTCTACCGGTTCCACCACCCGAGCAAAAGAGCCAACGCTACTCTAGCAGCGGAGCGAGAGCTGACAACGTGATTTTCTGCCCGATGGCAGCGCGGGTTATGGCGCCCAGGGGTAGCTCCAGCACCAGTGTGGCGGGTAGCGCAGGGGCGTAGCTGGGGCAGGGGTCAGCGGTGCAGGGCTGCATGTCGAGGACATCCACCACCGCATACTCGTGGTCTATCCACACCCCGGTGAGCGGCACGAGCGTATTTTTCATCCAGAAGCCGTAGATGTCTGGCTCCGCAAAGACAAAGAGCATCCCGGTGTCCTCGGGCAGTGTGGGCACGTGCATGAGGCCCTGGGAGCGTTCGGCATCAGTGGTGGCCAGCGCTACGTCAAAGGTTTTCTCCTCCACGGTAATGCGGTGGGTGAGGGGTATACGTTGCCCGGTGGTGGTCTCTATGGAGCGGGTGTGTGGGGTGTTCATAGGCGGAGAAGAGACAGGGAAGGTACAGCTGGTCAGGCTCAGCAGACTCAGCAGGCTAGAGAGGCAGCGCCGGTTGCTGGAGGTCTGGCGAGGAGGGTGCATAGCCCCAGTGTATGGGGTCTTGGCCACAGCGCAAGAGGTAGCGGTTACACGCCGAAAAGTGCCCACAGCCGAAAAATCCGCGGTGTGCCGAGAGGGGCGACGGGTGCACCGCCCGGAGAATGAGGTGTTGCTCGGGGTCTATCAGCGAGGCTTTACGCTGCGCGGAGGAGCCCCAGAGGAGGAATACCAGGTGCTCGCGCTGGGTACTGAGCGCCCGGATGCAGGCATCGGTAAAGGGCTGCCAGATAACGCTATGACTGAGGGGCTGCTGCAGCTGCACCGTCAGTGCGGTGTTTAGCAGTAGTACGCCCTGCTCGGCCCAGGAGGTGAGGTCTCCGTGCGGGGGGAGCGCAGCCCCAGTGTCGCGCGCTATCTCGGTATAGATGTTCTTCAGCGAGGTAATGAGCGGGTAGCTGCGTGGCATACTGAAGCACAACCCCGTGGCCTTGCCGGGGGTAGGGTAGGGGTCTTGGCCGAGGAGGACGACCTTCACGGCGCTGAAGGGAGTCATATGTAGCGCGCGGAAGATGGTTTCACCCTCGGGCTGGTAGGCGCGCCCGGCGGCTTTCTCTGCGATGAGGAAGTGTTCTATGGGAGCGAGCAGCTGGGGGAGATCATAGGGCTGCAGCGCCACTGCCCACGAGGGGGGGAGGGAGAGGGGCATCAGAGACGGAGGAGAGGAGAAGTGATGCCACCAGCGTTCTGGAGAGAGTCGTAGGCTTGCGTCTTTTGCATGGGTCTTTACAGTAGCGGGGTAATAGCATTCTAATGCGCCTCAGGCCCTATGACAACTCGGTCTCCATCGCTGCAGAGGAGGAGCGCATCTTGCAGCTCTGGGAGCGGCTCAATGCCTTCCACCACAGCGTAGAGAGTCGCTCTGCGCGTCACCCTTTTGTCTTCCTCGACGGGCCACCATTCGCCACGGGGACGCCTCACTACGGGCACCTCCTGCAGGGGACGACGAAAGACCTCATCCCGCGGTACAAGACTATGCAGGGCTACCGGGTGGAGCGACGATTCGGGTGGGACTGCCACGGTGTCCCAGTGGAGTTTGAGGTACAAAAAGACCATGGTTTGGCTGGTAAACCAGACATCGAGCGCATTGGCATCCCGGCATTTAACCGCCTGTGCCGGGCTAAAATAGACGGCTGCGAGGCCGCGTGGGAGCCCGTGGTGGAGCGCATGGGCCGCTGGATTGACTTCCAGAACGACTACAAAACCCTGTACCCCAGCTACATGCAGAGCGTATGGTGGGTGTTCCAGACCCTCTATGAGCGCGGCCACATCTATGAGGGGACGAAGGTGATCCCCTATAGTCCCAAGCTGGGCAGTCCGCTGAGTAACTTTGAGGCCAATGAAGGCTATGCCGACATAGACGACCCTGCGGTCACAGTAGAGTTTTTGCTAGAGGATGGCACCATCGCCCTGGCCTGGACGACCACCCCCTGGACGCTCCCGGCTAACCGAGCGCTTGGCTTTGGACGAGATACGGAGTACAGCCTGGTGCACTACCATGGCAAGAGCTACTGGCTGGCAACAGACGCTGTAGCTCGCTACTTCACTGAGGGTGACTACCGCGTGGAACGCACCCAGCTGGGGCGGGACTTCTCTGGTATGGGGTACACGCCGCTCTTTGACTTTGCCAGCGGATTGCAGTTGCTGCCTGGTAGCAAAAGTGATGGTCGTGCCTTTGTATGTCTGCATGATGCCGGAGACTATGTAACGACCAGTCAGGGCACGGGGATTGTTCACTTTGCGCCGGCGTATGGGGCGGAGGACGCCGAGCTCTGCCGCGAGCAGGGGGTGTATGGCGTGGACCCTATAGACATGAGTGGCTACTTTACGGCCGAGATACCCGCGCTGGAGGGGATATACTTCCGCGATGACCCCGTGGTGGAGGGCAGCAAAGAGGCCAACGCCAACCGCTGGGTAATGGCTACGCTGCAAGCGGGGGGGCAGCTCTACCGGCGAGAGCAGATACGCCACAGCTACCCGCACTGCTACCGCACTGACTGCGCGCTCATGTACCGGGCCATCAAGACCTGGTTTGTGGACGTCCAGCAGCTGAAGCCCGCCATGATCCGCGCGGCCGAGTCCATCACCTGGGTACCCGAGCATGTGAAGCACGGGCGATTCGGCAATGGCCTTGCCAGCGCGCCAGACTGGGCCATCAGCCGCAACCGCTACTGGGGGACGCCCATGCCGGTGTGGCGGTGTGAGGAAACGGGCGAAACGCAGATCATCGGCTCGATAGCAGAGCTGGAGGCAAAGAGTGGGCAGACGGTAGATGACCTCCACCGAGAATCCATCGACTCCCTGACCTGGACGGGCGAGCAGGGCGGCACCATGCGGCGCATACCCGAGGTACTGGACTGCTGGTTTGAGAGCGGGTCTATGCCCTATGCCAGCCTGGGCTACCCCTATGAGACCGACACCTACCGCAAGGCAGACTTCATTGCGGAGGCCATAGAGCAGACCCGGACGTGGTTCTACAGCCTGCACGTGCTGGGCGTGGCGCTGTGGGGGGAGAGTATTTTCTCCCACGCGGTGTGCAGCGGGCTGCTGCTGGCGGAGGGCGGCAAGAAACTCAGTAAGCGCAAGAAGAACTACAAAGACCCCATGACGGCCTTTGCGCAGTACGGAGCAGACGCGGTACGCTTCAGCATGATGACCAAGCCGGTGGTGCGGGGGGAGGACGCGGCGTTTACCGATAGGGGCTGTGAGGAGGTGCTGAAGAGCATCGTGCTGCCGCTGCGCTCGGCGTATAGTTTCCTCCAGACCTACGCCAGCATAGACGGCTGGGCACCGACGCAGTTTCTCTTTGTGCGGCACGGGGAGGCTGACAGCAATGTACGCGACTACTGGAGTGTAGAGGTGGAGAATGACGACCCGCTGACCCCTAAGGGACGGGAACAAGTAGCTGCTACGGCTGCCAAACTGGGGCCTATAGACGCGCTCTATGCCTCGCCACTGCTGCGCACGGTGCAGACCGCAGAGATACTGCAATCCGGCACGGGCTACACGGGGGAGATACAGACGGACCTACGACTACGGGAGCGCTACACCCCCACGGGCAACCGGCAGCCGCGGCATGCCCCAGGAGTACGCGAGAGCTTAGAACCCTATGAAGACGTACGGGAGCGAGTGCAGCAGTGGATGGTGCAGACGGCCGCCAAGCACCCCGGGCAGCGGGTGGTGGTGGCCTGCCATGCGGTGATAGGGGGGATACAAGAGCGCTGGGAGTGGCAGGAGGATGGCCTGCGGCAGCGCTACCCACACCTGCACAATGCGGAAGTCCAGGAGAGGTATCTCCTCCCAGAGCCAGCCACAGACCTAGACCGCTGGATTCTCAGCGAGCTGCAGCAGCTCACGCGGCACCTCACCACTCGGCTGGACCGCTATGAGATCGACCACGCCTACAACGCCCTCTCGGGCTTCATCGATCAGCTGAATAACTGGTACATACGCCGCAGCCGGCGGCGGTTCTGGGCCAGTGGCATGACGGACGCCAAGCGCAGTGGCTACCAGACGCTGGACCATGTACTGCGTACGGTGAGCAAGCTGATCGCTCCGGTGATGCCCTTCCTCGCCGAGGACCTCTGGCAGCGCCTGGGGGGGGAGGGGTCAGTGCACTGGCAGTACTGGCCGCTCCCCCAGCCGCAGTATGACGCGCCGGAGCTCTCGGCTACCACGGCCACAATGCGAGAAATCGTGCGTCTGGCGGGGGCGGTGCGGTCACGCGCGGGGGTACGACTGCGGCAGCCGATTGCCCGTATGGAGGTGCTATTGCCCGAAGGGATGACGGTCGATACCGCCATACTGGCCGACGAATGCAATGTAGAAGAGGTAGTACTGGTGCGAGATATTGCGGGGAAGGCCCGGCAGATCATCGCTGTGGACGCGAAGAAAGTGGGCCCTCGGCTCGGCCGGGCAGTGCAGGAGGTGATCCAGCAGGGGAAGGCAGGGCAGTATACGCTGCAGCCAGATGGCACGGCGGTAGTGGGGGGGCACACACTGGCGCCAGAGGAGTTCCTCGTGCAATATGTGTGCAACGAGGGCTACGACGCCGACTCCTCCAGGGGGATAGTGGTGGTGCTGGATACCCAGATAACCCCGGCATTGCACCGTGCGGGGCTGGCCAGGGAGATCACTCGTGCCGTGCAGGAGCTGCGCAAGAGCGAGGGATTTGCCGTAGAAGACCACGTGCACGTCACCATAGCTACAGAGAGCCCTGTGCTCGAAGAGGTACTGAGCGAGCACCAGGAGCGCATTATGAGCGAGGTGCTGGCCAGCAGCTGGACAACCGGCACGGGCCAACACCTGCTAGAGATAGACGGCAATAGCCTCAGCATTAGCCTGACAAAAGTATGCAAATAGCGCTCCTCGGCCATGGAAGAATGGGGGGGCTGCTGTACCAGCTACTGCAGCGCTACTGGCCGGCGGCTACGGTGAGGGTGTATGACTCGCAGTTACCGGCAGTCAGCACCCACCAGAGCTACGCTGCGGTGCTAGACGGCGCAGATATCTGCCTGCCCTGCGTGCCGATATCGCAGCTGCTACCGCTCTATGAGGCTTTGGCGCCAGTGCTCAGCCCCGAGACGACCCTCATCGACATCGCCAGTGTGAAGATGCTCCCACTGCAGTGGGCACAGCAGGCGCTACCGGCTGGGCAACCCCTGCTCATGAGCCACCCGCTCTTTGGTCCTGATGGGACGGTGGGCGGCACACAGATGTTTGGCCAGCGGATCATGATAGAGAATATCAGCGCGCCAGCCGTGGTAGCCACAGCCTATGAGCAGTTCTGGCAGCGCATGCAGGTGGTGGTAGAACCCATGACCTGCGAGGAGCACGACCGCGCCATTGCATGGAGCCTGGGGCTGACACACTACGTGGGGCGCCTGGCGGAGGAGCTGCAGGTGCACCTGACGCGCGTAGACACCCCAGGATTCCGCAAACTCTGTGAGACCTTTGCTCATGTGCAGAACGACAGCTGGCAACTCTTCCACGATATGATGACCTATAACCCCTACGCGGTGGAGATGCGCCAGGCATTCCAGCAGGCCGTGACCCGGGTAGAATATCGCCTCCAACCTCCTACAGCATGAAACCCAATATACTCCCCCCCAGCGGCTTCCCCGAGTTTACCCCGGCTGAGGAGCGTGTGCACCAGCTCTGGCTGCGGACGCTAGAGCGAGTTTATGCCCAGTATGGCTTTGCGTCGCTCTCTACCCCGGTGGTAGAGCGAGAGGAGAACCTGCGGGCCAAGGGCGGTGATGATAAGGAGATCTATGGGCTGCGGCGGGTACTAGCCGAGGACGATGACGAGACCCACAACGGCATGGCGCTGCGGTTTGACCACACCGTGCCGCTGGCGCTGTATATTGCGCGGCAGCAACAGCATATGAAATTCCCCTTCCTCCGAGCCGCCATCGGGCCGGTATTCCGGGGCGAACGGGCACAGAAGGGGCGTTACCGGCAGTTCACCCAGGCGGATATAGACGTCATCGGCAGTGGGTCGCTGAGTCCGCTGTGGGACGCCTACTGCATCTTCACTATGTATGAGGCGTTGCGGGCACTGCAGGAGGTGACGGACTTTGGGGGGTTTCGTATTCTCATCAACGACCGGCGAGTGCTGAGCGACGTGCTGCGTGCGCATGGGGTGGCTGAGGCAGCGCTGCTCCGTGCGAGGAGCGTGGTAGATACCCTAGAGAAAGTGCCCCGCACGGTCTCTCTCACCCAGCTGCAGGAGTGCGGTTGCACTGCTGCGGCGGCGGAGGAGATCCTCATGCTGGCGTCGCAGCCGCTGGAGGAGAGAAGCACTATCACCCATCCGGAGTTCCGGGCGGTGTGCGCAGCGCTGGAGCAGCTGGGGCTGGAGATGGGCACAGACGTGCAGGTGCACCTGGGCATTGCGCGCGGGTTGGACTACTACACCGGTACGGTATGGGAGGCCGAGGCGCTGCACCCGCAGATAAAGGGCAGCATCGGCGGTGGAGGGCGCTATGATGACCTGGGAGAGACCTTCAGTGGCAAGCACCTGCCGGGCGTGGGGGGGAGCATAGGCGTGACGCGGTTGCTGCTGCAGTGCTTGGAGGAGGGGGTTATCATCCCCGAGCGGCTGCTGGGGCCGGTGCGAGTGCTGCTCATCCCTCTGGGAGAGGCTGAAACAGCCAAGATGCTGGAGGCTATAGGGCCCCTCACCCGTGCGGGCATCACCGTGACCCCGTGGCTGAAGAACGCCAAACTCCCCAAGGCGCTGGACTACGCTAACGCGCAGGGCTATAGCCATGCCATCGTGCTGGGGGAGGACGAACTGGCGGCAGGGCTCTATACGCTGAAGGACCTGCGCACCGGCACGCAGCTCACGCTCCCGCTAGAGGAGATCGCTGCGCTCTTCTGTGAGGAGGCGTGCTAGTCCAGCAGGCTGGGCTGGTCGGCCTGCGGCGTGCCCGCAGTGTGTAGCGGTGGGAGCCCCAGGTGCGTGAAGGCACTGGGGGTAGCCATGCGGCCGCGGGCGGTCTTCTGCAGCAGTCCCTCGCGGATGAGGTAGGGCTCTATCATATCCTCCACGGTGCTCTCGTCTTCACCGATGGCCGCCGCCAGAGTGCTCAGCCCCACCGGCCCGCCGGCAAACTGCTCACAGAGCGCGCGCAGGTACTGCTGGTCAGCGTAGTCCAGGCCCAGGGTGTCTATATGCAGCTTCTGGAGGCTGTCCTCCACCACGCTCCTGGTGATTTCTCCCGAGTGCAACACGGTGGCAAAATCCCGCATACGGCGCAGTAGACGGTTGGCGATGCGCGGCGTACGACGGCTAGAGGCGGCCAGCAGCTCCGCGCCACTTTGCGTGAGGGGGACCTCAAGTATGCCAGCGCTACGGGTGAGGATTTGCTGTATCTCCTCAGCGTCGTAGTAGCGCAGTTTCTCGATATGCCCGAAGCGATCCCGGAGGGGGCTGGCGAGCATACTGGCCTTGGTAGTAGCGCCGATGAGCGTAAACCGCGGCACCGAGAGGCGCATGGTACGGGCACTGGGGCCCTTCCCGACGATGAGGTCAATGGCCCAGTCCTCCATAGCGGTGTAGAGGATTTCCTCCACGGGGCGGCGCAGGCGGTGGATCTCATCAATGAAGAGAATATCTCCCTCCTGCAGGTTGGTGAGGATACTCGCGATGTCACCCGGTTTCTCCAGCGCAGGGCCAGAAGTCTGTCGCAGCGCGGTCTTCATCTGCGCCGAGAGGATCATCGCGAGGGTGGTTTTGCCCAGTCCTGGCGGGCCATAGAGCAGCGTGTGGTCCAGAGGATCACCCCGCTCCACTGCCGCCTGGCAGAAGACCAGCAGGTTCTCTACCACGGCCTTCTGCCCCACAAAGTCTCTAAACTCCTGCGGGCGCAGCAGGCTATCGAGCTTCTCGCCCTCTGCGCTGGTGCTGCTATTGAGCACTTCTGTTGGTTTCTCGGGCTGGTGCTGGGTATGGATAACCATCACCCTGAGTGTAGTGATGCCCGGGCGTTCGTCTACTCTCGCTGTGAGGAAGAACCTCTAGGCAGCGCGGATAACCCCATGGGCGAGCATGATGGCATAGACCTCTGGGTGGACGGCTTTGATATAGTGAGTTGCTTTGCCAAAGGATTCTAATCGTATCAGGCCAAACTGGGTAGCCGCGTCCTCTATCGTCTGCTCGGCTAGGGCGACCTCCGCCTCGGGGACCTCCATTTCCACTTCCATCATCGCTAGGTTGTACTGCGGGTCTGCGTAGAGAATGCGCTCGAGCTCTATGGTGAGGGGGCCTTGCCGCAACGTTTCTCGCTCTACGGTGTACTCTACTAGCTTCCAGTAGCCCTGGGAGAGCAGGAAGGCCTCAAAGGCCGCGTCTTCTTCTGGTGCACCTGTGAGGGCGAGCTTCTCGGCTATGGCTTTGGGGCCATGGAATTCGGTGTACTGGCCATAAGGGGTCATGTACTTGAGCTGCCATGAGCCGTTCCTCTGCCGCAGCCACCAGTCCTTCTGGGCATTGTCTCCCTCAGGGTGCTGGTAGTACCCATCGTGGTTTTGCTTCTGGGTAATGAAAGTACAGGCCTGCCGGAGCTTCTCTAGCGTCTCGGCATCCGGGTACCGGAATTGGCGTTCTACTTCTACCATCATGAGGCGAGTATAGGGCACCCCGGGCAAGGGGCAAGGCTATTTTCCCGCTGCTGTAGTGGGCGCAGGGCTTGTGTCCTCTCCCAGCATATTTTCAGGAGTATTTTCCTCCGTAGGCGCAACCGGGGGGGTGTTTGGCGCGGCTTTTGTAGTGTCTGTAGCCTCTGCTATCTCTGGCAAGGGGGCTGTGCGCCGCGGCATGGTGAGAGTCGTCACGGAGCCATCAGTCGTCCACTGGAGCGACTCACCATGCGTGAGCAGCCACTGGAGCGCCAGGGGGAGCGATTCCTGCCCAAAGAGATGGTGGGAGAGCTCCGCAGCGCCATCTAGCTGGAGGTAGCCCTGCTGGGTACGCTCTAGCGCTACGCTGGTGAGCCGAGAAGCCTCTTCAGCTGCAGCGTCTAGCACCCGGTGCAGGCCCTCAGTGCGGCTGCTGAGGATGAGGAGGTTGTCCTGGAGGCTAAACGCCAAGGAGACCCGAGCCTCGCTACCCTGCACGATGGTATAGGGCACGTCCGCATACATCGCCTGCGTGAGGCGTTCCACGGGCTCAGCGTAGAGCTCTTGCCGTGTGTCACCGTCGGGCAGTTCCACCGTGCGCACCGCGGGGTAGAGTACCGCTTGCAGCTGCTCCAGGGGGGCAGTGAGGCTCTCCGTGGTGCCGGTGTAGCCGGTGAGGAGGGTCCAGATGGGGCTACGGCTAACGGGATCCAGTGTGAGCATGACCGCATATGGGCCGGTGGTAGCGCTGAGAAAGTCCCGCTTGAGCGAGAAATCCTCACCAAAGTACTGCGCCGTCACCGCCCGGATCACGCCCGTAAGCGTCTCTGCCAGAGCGGGGTCGGTGGCCTGGAGCTGCTGTAACGTCCGGTCATAGCTGCCCTGCAGGTCCTCCCCCAGGAAGGCATACACCGCGTCTGCGGGTATGTACTGCCCCAGCGTTGTCCCCCGTGGGGTGGGTTTCTCTCGCTCGTCCAGCCCCTCATACCGCACCGTGAGCTGCGCCTCATCCTCCCACAGCTGCAGCATCTGCGGAGAATACGGCGCTATTGCCGGCACAAAGGCGCTGAGAAAGCTATCACTCACCTGCAGAGCGCGGGAGAATTCTCCTCCCATCAGATACAGCAGCGCATCGGGGAGGTGCCCTCTCCTCGGACGGAGCGCGGCAAAATCGAGGTTATCCGCCAGGGAGGACTCCAGCGGAGCACTGGCAGGCGGGAGGAGCGTCCCCCCACGGCTAGCGGTGACGGGCCCTGGCTCTGCCCCCTTCTGCCACAGTGCCATCAGGGAGTCTATAAGCGGGTGGGGCGTGTCGCTCAGCGTAGCCCGGTAGAGCGTCACGTCCTCCGGGTACTGGGATACATACGGCAGCGGCGCGGGGCTTCTCTGCCACCAGATGCCCCCGGCTATACCGAGGAGCCCCACCACGAGAACGATCCACTGCCAGGCGTGCTTCATGCGAGAAGTATGCAGAATCATCACTCCATGACAAGCAGATGGGGGGGTGATTTGCCACAGCGAGGTGGATACTTAGAATCTAGAGGGCATCCTTCTGTAACACGAAGTGGAAAACGGATTCTTATTTCTTTACTCTATGTCATATGAAAAAAACTACTATGGATTGCTTGGCTCAAATGATGATCTCCACTGATTTTTTAGCATATTTTATTTCAGAAAGTAAGAACTCTGTAGAGCTTCAAGATTTTTACAATACATTTTGTAGCATATATTGTCCTGTTGATAGTAATATTAAAGGAAAAAACATTATTTATACACCTGGATCACATTTAGCCACTTTTATGGCAATTATAATTATTTTAAGAAATGAAGAAATACCCAAGAAACCTATAACAATAAAAATTTCTATGCAAGGCAAAGACTCCCCAAAGGATTTAGCTGATTTGGTTCGGAAAATAAGAAATGCACTTGCTCATGGAACTTTTATAATTGCTGAAAATTTTGATATAGAAATGTGGGGACAAAGTGAATCAGGTTGCAAAGATAGTGATTATAAAATCACAATAGGTCACTTAGAAGTGCCAAAATTATTCAAAGAAATAGTATTCTCTTGCCTACAAACCCCATAGGGAAATTGGCTAATTTGATATTATACATATTGCTGAAGTAATTACCGTATAAGTAAATCAGAGTTCAAAAAAGTTTAAAAGTCAGCACTGAGGATACCGCTACCGTAGCAGCTTCAGGTCCGGCCCGGCGAGCGGGAAAAGCCCCAGCATAGACCGCGTATTAGCGCCTACCCACTCGGTGATGAAGACCGCAAACCGCCCGTCTATCTTCCTCGCGGTGGGGATGAGCGAGCCCCGCAGCTCCACCTTGCGCGGCACGTGCGAGACCACTATCGGCGCGCTGAGCTGGATATCAATGGTGTTGGTGTCGCTGATCGGCATGATTTCCTTACTGGCCACGCGGCCGTCTACCTCCAGCCAGAGCGAAGAAAAATCACTCAGATGCCCGATACCCACCAGCCGGTACCGCAGCTCGTAGAGCTTGCACTCGGCCGTCTTCTCACACGTAAACTGCAGCGAGTGCAGCGCGATATTCCGCTCGTCTGGCTCTAGATAATAGCCCGCCTCCAGCTGCCCGGTGTCTTGTATATGCATCGTGCCGGCATTGGGGCTGATGGGGTAGCGCAGCGGGAAGGGCTCAATATACTCGTACATGCTCGCATCTGCTAGGGGGTCTGTGCTGCTGAGGCTGTCACTCACCACCATCACGCCCCCCGTAGCGGTATACGGGTCAAAGCCGTCAAAGGGCTGCAGATCCTCTGTGGTGAGGAACTGCCGGTAGATCATATACCGGAAGAGCTGCTCGCTCACCTCGGCGCGGGTGGGGTATACGGCCGGCTCGGCGTTGGAGAAATCCGTTCCGTGCGCCATCAGCCCGGTATCATTCAGCTTATAGAAGTACTTATCATACCACGGCGCTCCGGCAGGGATATCACTTTTAAAGGGCTCGTCCAGCGCCTCCCCGATGATTTTCGCTACCTCGGCACGGTTGATGGGGTCCCCCGGGCGAAAGGTCTTGTCGCTATAGCCATTCAGCCAGCCCTTGGCCACCGCGGCCCCCACGTAAGGGGCATACCACTCGTCACCGCTGACGTCAGTAAACTGCCCCGCGGCCAGTGCCGCTCCCGGCAGATTGTGCAGACCGACAAAGAGCTTCGCGAACTCCGCGCGGTTCACCGGCCGGTCAGGGGCAAAGCTCCCATCGCCATTCCCGGTGATGATACCCCGCTCCCCCAGCGAATAGATGGCCGGCCCCGCCCAGGAGGGAATAGCGCTATTATCACTAAATCCTATTGCTAGGCTCTGCAGTGGCAGCAATATACTGAGGATCCCGAGAGAGATACCCCACGCCAGATACCCACTCCGAAGGCGAAGAATGCGAGGACACACCATACCCGTATGATAAAAAACCATGACCACTGAGCAATGCCAGCGCTGCGTTTTGCCTTGCGGTATTTCTCATAAGCTGCATAATTAGCATATGGCATGGCTGCACCGTCTCCTCTTCCAACCCTTCCGGCCGCTGAGTCGCCTCTTCCACGGGCTGCTGGTGCTGGTGATCTTGCTCTCGGTGGCGCTGCTGCCCTTTGAGATCTGGGGGAGCGCGCAGCAGTGGCCGCTGGTACAGACCTTCGAACGCCTGGCGCTGGGGCTCTTCACCGTGGAGTACGTTCTGCGTATCCTCTCGGCGAGGGACCGCCTGCGGTATATCTTCAGCTGGTGGGGGCTGATCGACTTCCTCGCGGTGGTGCCGTTCTACCTGCCGCTGGTGGGGGTAGACCTCATCCCGCCGGTGTTTGCGCCACTGCGTATCTTACGGATAGCCAAGTTTGCCCGCCTCTACGGAGGGAGTGAGGTCACCAGTGCTGACCGCGCCGCTGCGGTGGAGGGGCATGTGTATGCGCCGCTCCCTGGTGAGCGCCTGCTGGCGGTGGTGCAGCACCACCCGGTGGTGTTCTACCGGGGTATGGGCGTGGTGCTCCTCTGTATGATGGCGGCCATCTATATGTGGTGGGCACTACCGGGCAGCCTCTGGGGGCATATATTTGCGGCGTGCTTTGGGGTGTCGGCGCTGATCTTCTTCTGGGGGCACTGGCTGGACTATAACCACGACCTGCTTTTTCTCACGTCTGAGCGACTGATTGTACAGAATAGAGAGCTCTTTGGCACCTGGCGGCAGTCCGAGCTCTGGGCTACCCTCGGGAAGGTAACAGCAGAAAAAGCCGGCTTCTGGGGCTGGGTATTCGGCTATGGCACGCTCAAGATCAACTCCGCTACCCAGGGCGTCACGCGACTGAGGGTTATTCCGCACGCGGAGTCCGTAGCGCAGGAGATCTACCACTTCCGCACGGGGGCATGATAGGCCGTACGCACCTGGCCGCCGGCCTGTGTATGAGCCTTTTGGTGGCTCCACTGGCGGGCGAACTCAGCCTGACCCATGTGGCGCTGGCAGGCCTGGGGGGCGTTTTTCCTGACTTTGACGCCTCTGGGCAGCAGGCCACCGTGGCGCATATGGGCTTACGCTTGACCCGTCGCTTCACCTTTAAGCCCTTTATGCCGCTGTGTGTGCTCGGCAGCCGGCTCTTTGCACATCGCACCTATACCCATACGCTGGTGGCTGCTCTTATAGGAGGCCTGCTGGTAGGGGGTATAGCGCTGCTGCTCTCCGCCCCCACGCCGTGGCTCAGTGCACTGGCGTTCTTCTTCGGGTATACAAGCCACCTGCTGCTGGACGCTATGACACCCCACGGAGTGCCACTCTATTGGCCGCTGCTGCGCATCACCCAGTGCCGGCATGTGGTGCCTCGCGGCTGGCGGGTGCCTACTGGCTCGCCACTGGACCACGCCCTCGGAGTGCTGTGCCTGGTGGGCTTTGGCATCGGGTTCTACTGGTGGGTATCTGGTGGTGCGGTAGTACTATAAAAGTACACTACTACGCCCTTGTAAAGATAAACTGGGTGAAGTGACTTTCTGCCCCGGGCGCAGTCTCTATAGTGGGAGCGTATTCTCACTATCATGCGTCGATTCTCTCTCCTGTTTGGCCTCGCACTCGCTTTTCTCGCGGGGATGTTCTATGTGCGTTATGACCAGCAGACCAGAGAACTCGCCGCCCTGCAGGGGGAGCAGCTCCAAGCGCAGGCCGTGGGCAAGGAGAGCGCCGGCACGGGGAATGCCAACACGAATGCCAACAGCAACGCCACAACGAATGAAAATAATAACGGGGTAAAAAAATCCCCGGCTGCTGGCACTGGGGCATCACCGACTCCCTTTGCGTGTAATGCAGACCTCTATCTCTCGCTCACTAGTGGAGGGAGCACAACGCTCCAGCGGCTGGTGGTAGACGGCAGCGGAGCCATGACCAGCACGGTTGTGGGCACCTCGAGCACCGCGTATAACGCCACGGCGTTTAACCCCGTGGACGGCTTTATCTACGCCATAGCGGGGAGTGACCTGCTGCGCATAGGCGCCAACGATGAAGAAGCAGTGGTGGGAGCCATCACCGGGGTACAGAGCGGCGCCTTCTCGGGGGCCTTCTTGGCTGACGGAACCTACCTGGTGAATGGCGGTACCAGCCCCCTGCAGTTCATTGATGTCACCGCTACTCCGCCCACAGTGACCCAGCAGGTGCCACTGATAGCGCCTCCGGGGGGGAGCGTCCCCAATATCGCCGACATCGCGCGTAATCCGCTTGATGGTTACTGGTACGCCTTTGATAGCGGCACAGATCGCCTCGTGAAGATCAACCCCAATACCGGGACCACCAGCTACGTTGGCCCCGCGCAGACGGCCGTGCAGGGCTCGGCAGGGGCGGCATTCTTCCATGCAGATGGCCGGCTCTACCTCTACCAGAATGACGGAAAGCTCTTCCTCTCTAATACCGCTACTGGCGTCAGCACACTGCTGGACACCGGGGATAGCGTAAGTGGCTCTGATGGAGCCTCATGTGTGGCAGGGGTAGACGCGCCGCCTACGGATGACCCCACTGCTCCACTCGTGAGTACCTGTGGTGTCAGTACCCTCGGGGCGCCTGCCTGTGTGCCACAGCTGCCCCAGCCGGGGAGTGCCGGGTACGCAGATCTACTGGATTGTATGCAGTCCACCGGCGACGCGGCTACCTGTGGCGCGGCGTGGGCAGAGGCAAATGGCCTGAGCAGCTGCAGTACTGATAACGAATGCGGTGGCGGTTCTGGGGGAGGGGCCCCTGAGGGAGAAACCCTCACCATTGGCTACTGTAACTATGGCCAGCAGTGCATAGAGGACATCGTCGACCCCTATTCGCCGGGGTATGACGAGCTCTATAAGTGTGTGAAGTACAACCAGGCCCCTCTGGACGACTGCTACGCTGCCTATGGCGAGAAGAATAACCGCATGACGTGCACGGCGGATTCCCAGTGCCCCGAGCTCCCGGATAATGGTTATACCGGTCCGGTGGAGCTGGTGACCTTCACCGAGTCAGACATTGTCGCGGTGAACATCTGTACCGATGCCCAGTGTACGGCGCGCCGGCCACAACCTACAGACCCCGGCTATGCGCGATTCGCCCTCTGTATGCAGAATAGTAAGAAATCTGCCGTAGACTGTAGCGCGGAGTGGGCCGTCAGCCAGGGCTACCGCATGTGTGGGAGCGACACCGACTGTGGTGCCCCCACCGACAAAATCACCCTCTGCCACGCGCCAGACACCTCCAAAGCCGAGACCATCACGGTAGATGAGAACTCGCTGAAGGGCCACCTGAGCCATGGGGATTCCCTGGGCAGCTGTACTACACCCGCTCCGGTACCGGTGACCTTCAACTGCTTTGCCTACGATGACGCCATCTACTGCAAGCATAAGGAGATCGGGGAAGGCGAGTGGGTGAATAACCAGCCCTACTACCAGAGCCCCGAGCAGCAGTGCGTGGTGATGAAATCCTGCCTGCCCTATGACCACCCCGCGGGTACTGACTACCTAGAGGCCCGCAACGACCTAAGCTGTGAGATCACCAAGTACTGCGTGCACGTGACCGAGAGCGATTTCAACTCCCTCGGCACCAGCTACCGCATCACCCCGCTGGCCAGCCAGAACACCGGTGACGTCGCTATGCCGAGCGTGGGCATCTGTGAGGAGGCCGTGAATCCCACCAGCTTTGGCTATCTGGTGCAGGCTGGCTACCCGTGTAAGGTATCCACCCCGCAGAACGACGGCTCTATGCCCTGGGCGGCCTTCCAGCGCTGTATGGACGCCGGCACCACTCCCGACACCTGCGTGCAGCAGTGGGTGGGGCAGCATGCCTACCAGCAGTGTGACGGCCCGCAGGACTGCCGCTAGCCGTTGCCACTGGGGGCGAGGAGGCGCTTGCTATTGCCTTTTGGCCGGGTATCTGCTAGTATGCACTGATGCGATTCAAAGTTCCCCAAGACATAGACCGCGAAGACAAGATCTTCTGGTTTGTGTCTTTTCGGCAGCTGATCTACCTGCTCATCGGCTTCTTTGCGTCTTACGGGCTCTATACCTCGGTGGGCAAGCTCTACGCGCTCAACCTCATCGAGTCAGTGCTGCTGTGGTTTCCGCTCGGTATTGCGGCGGCGTTTGCCTTCTTCACCTACCAAGAAATGACGCTGGTGCAGTTCATCTTAACGCTCTCAGAGCAGCTCTTTTTCCGTCCCTCCCGGCGCTACTGGCAGATGGGTTCGGGCGAGCCGCTCGTGAGCGTGACGCAGAGCTTTCGCCTGACGGAGGCCCCTGCGCAGGTCCTCACGGGGAAGGAGGCGGTGGCGAGTAATACCATCGAGAACCTGGCGGCGCTACTGGATAGCCACGGCACGAAATCCTCTTGACACCGCGCCCGGCGTGTATACCGTGGCCGCAGTAATCTGTACCCATGGCACGACGATGCGCGCTGACTGGCAAGGCTCCTAAAGCGGGGAATAATAAACCCTTCTCGCTCAAACGCACCAAGCGTGTCTTCCGCCCCAATCTCTTTAAGGTGCGGGTGTTTAACCCCCTGTCTGGTCGTACAGAGCGCGTGACGCTGAGCGCCAAGGCCATCCGTACGCTGAAGAAATGGGACCGAGAAGCCGAGGCCCTGCTGCAGGAGGAGGTCGCGGCGCTGGAGGCCGCTGCAGCCCCCACAGCGTAGATGCCACGCTCCTTGGTAGTCATTGCGGAGAATATACGCTCGCTGCATAATGTGGGAGCGCTCTTCCGTACCCTAGACGCTGTGGGAGGAGAGAAGCTTTTCCTCTGCGGGTATACCGGTACGCCGCCGGATAGACGCCTGGAGAAGGTCTCCCTCGGGGCGGAGAAGACGCTCCCCTGGCAGGCCATGCCCGACGCGCTCATCTGCATACAGCAGCTGACGGCTGAGGGCTATACCGTGGTGGCACTGGAGCAAACCCCACAAGCCGGTGATATCTTCACCCACCCCTGGCACCGCTATGACCGCTTGGCGCTGCTGGTAGGGAATGAGGTCGACGGCTGTACCCCTGAGGCACTCGCGCTCACTTTCCTCCATACGCAGATACCCATGCACGGGGTCAAGCACTCGCTGAATGTGAGTGTGGCGGCCGGCATTGCGCTCTACGCCCTTCGCTACCCGCCCCTATCCTCATGAGGCAGACTATCACCATCACCGCTGCGGAGGCCAGTACCCGCATAGACGCCGTGTGCGCTGAGCGATTTCCGGCTATTTCTCGTAGCCGCTGGACGGCCCAGGGGGTCTTTACCCACGCGGCGCAACTACAGAAACCCAAGACACGCGTACAAGAGGGACAGGTGTGGGAGGTAGCCTGCACACCGGGGCAGCGCCTGAGTGGGAAGCTGCTCCCCTACGCCGCCCCGCTAGAGATACTGGCCGATAGCGACACCTGGTGCGTGGTGCATAAGCCCGCGGGCATCGCCATGCACCCCAGCCCCTCCCAGCCCGGGCAGCAGACGCTGGTGAATATCCTCGTGCACCACTTTGGCACGGGGCTCAGCCAGGCTACGGACCTCATAGAGGGCCAGGTGGTGGAGCGCCCGGGGCTCGTCCACCGCATTGATAAGCCCACCATGGGGCTCATACTGGTGGCCAAAACGACCGCTACGCACGCGCAGCTGCAGTCTCAGTGGGGCAGTGTGGAGAAGTACTATCTGGCCTGGATACACGGCACGCCACCGCCGCAGGGGGTTATAGAGGCCGGTATACGCCGTGACCCGCTACGCCGCCAGCGCATGATGGTAGACGACACCCACCCCGACGCCAAACCCGCGCGCACCAGTTTCCTCCGGCTGCAGCAGCAGGGGAGTACCGCGCTCCTACTCTGTCGGTTGCACACCGGGCGTACACACCAGATACGCGTGCATCTCTCGTCACTCGGCTTTCCCATTGTGGGGGATGCGCTCTATGGCGGGGAGGCCTCTAGCCAAGGACTGCGGCTCTATGCTACGGCGCTGGGCTTTGATAATCCCGACGCGCCCTCGCATCGTCAGTGGGTATATGACCCCTTCTGCCTCACCGCTGCGGGAGGAGGGCAAGAGGAGGTGACCGCGGGCATAGACAGGCTCAGAGATCTCACTACCATGAGGTAGATGATCAACGCGCTGCGTGCCTGGCTTCGTCCGCTGACCCACGGCTACCTGGGGTTTGGGGGCATGCTGGAGGCCGAGGAGTACGTGGAGGCCGTGTACCGCAAGCGCCTGACCTTCACGCTCAGCCGCATACTGCTCAGCGCCTGTGTCTTCTTTGTGCTGGCGGGGCTGCTCTACTACTTCTACCCCTACAACTGCGGCGAGGGCCTCAGCGCCCGGTTTTCGCTCTACTCTGACGCCGTGCAGTGTCCCATCTATAGCCAGCAGGTGCGGCAGGGGCTGCTGCTGGTGACACTCTTTTTGCTCGCTCTGGGGGGAGTAAAAATCCTCCGGCACCTGCTGTGGTGGTGGTTTAATGCCCTGCTGCTGACCAACGCTAACCTCATGATTGTGGAGTGGCAGAGCTTTCTCAACCGCCGCGCAGTGCGGATAGACTACTGGAACCTCGATGAAATAGCCGTGGAGAAGCGTGGCTGGCGCGCCTTTGTCTACGGCTACGGGACGCTCCACTTCCTCAAGGCCGCTGGGGGGGATATCCATATCTTTGATAAACTCCCCCACCCAGACCGCGTCGCTAAGCGCATAGAGGCCTATTGCGAGCGTATGGTCCACCAGAAGAATCTGCAGGAGGACACGGGCATCAAGAGCCTGCTGACCAATCTCATCGGCCGGCACGTCACGGGCACTGAGACCGCGCAGGAGCTGCCACTGCAGCCGACAGCCCCGGTGCATTCTCCCCCCCCAGTGGCAGAGGACCTTGATGCACTCCGGGCACGCCTAGCAGCGCTGGAGGCCGAGCGGCACGCTCTGGAAGAGACACCCATTCCCACCACCAGACCCCTGCGCGACCGGGTGATAGAGAAGCGCTTTGACGATGAGGGCGGCATACGCATCCAGCTCTAGCGTCGCTCCAGCAGTTCACAGACCCCCAGGGCCTCTTGGCGCTCTATGCTCGCACGGAGCGTCTCTGGGGTGTGGTCGGTCTGGATGAGGATCTTGCGCTGGAGCACATTCTCGCTGTCGCCGCTCATGCCCTGCAGCCGTTGTATGGTCACCCCGGCGTACTTGTGTGCATCGTCTATGAGGTTATAAAAAATGGCATCGCGGTCCATATCGCGCATTTTGGGCTCTATCCAGGGGTAGATCTTATAGGTGAATTCGCCGTATTGGTCCAGGTACAGGGGCGAGAAATCCTCACTCCAGCTCTTCAGCACCACGCCATCAGGCTGATACTCACGGATAATCCCGAGGATCTCTCGGTGGTAGCTGTCGCTATCGGTGCCGTCTTGGCTGAGGTGAATGAGATGCCGGGTATTCAGCGCCTTGGCGTGCTGCTCCAGCGCCTCAGACGGGGTGGTAGTCACGATAGCCTGCACGTCCAGGTGAGGGATGCGCCCGCGGCTCTGCAGCTTCACCAGCTCCTCCAGCTGCTGCACGTGCCGGTCGCAGAAGAATACCACGCTCTTGCTGCCCAGTGCGTGCGGCTTCTCGAAGGTATCCAGCCCCTCCACTACTTTGGCTACCTCAGCGGTGATGTCGCCGTCCAGGTCATATACCACTTCTTTGTCGGCTATGGCGCTATAGATGTCTTTGCGCTGGTTCCACATGATCTCCAGCTCCTGCTCCAGGCTCATCATGGGGTGCAGGCGCATGAGCGGATAGTGCACCTCTTTCTCGAGGATGCGCTGCTTTATCTGCTCAAAGTCCGGCTTGAGGAAGAGGAAAAACCCGGTCTTCTGCAGGTTATCCAGGTTCTTGCTGTTCTCCACTGTGGTCACGCCACTGGCCACCACGCCACTGAAGTTCCGTGAGAAATCATGCACCACGCGCTGTTCCAGCTCCTTATATACCTGCCAGCCAAAGGCCTCCACAAAGGGCAGGGTCTTCCACCCGATAAGGTACTCCACTTCGGTATCCAGCTCCGCGTAGGGCAAATCCAGCTGCCGTGCCAGCTCCTTCCCGAAGAGTTCTTTCCCACATCCGTGGAACCCGATGAGGATAATATTCTGCTTCTTCATACCCTCTCTCTATACCCTAAAACGAGAAAATCGTCAATGCAGACTTGCCCTGTCTGCAGACTTTACCGGCTACTCCAGACCTAGGATTTCTTCTTCGGGCGACGCTTGGGGCTGTACTCGGCGTAGATCTTCTCGGCCTCGGCCAGGGTCAGGCTGCTGGGGTCGGTGATGTCCTTGGGGAGTTTGGCGTTTTTCTTCCCCTTGGTGTCGCGGATGTAGGGCCCCCAGTGCCCGTTGAGGATCTGCAGCGTACTGCCCTCAAACACCTTAATGTACTTATTGGCCTCCTTCTCTTGCTTCTCGGTGATGAGCGCTCGGGCGCTAGCTTCGTCTATGGTGAAGGGCGTGAGGTCACTGCCTTTGGGGATGCTGGCGTAGAGCGACCCCACCTGCACATAGGGGCCAAAGCGCCCGAAGTTGGCTTTTATCTCCTGTCCGTCAGCGGTGGTACCCACGACCCTGGGGAGGGCAAGCAGCGTCATCGCCTGGGAAAAGGTGAGGGTATCCATGCTCTGCCCCGGCAGCAGACTGGCAAATACGGGCTTCTCCTCGTCGTCCTTAGTGCCCACCTGCACCACGGGGCCAAAGCGCGCCATGCGCACGAATACCGGTCGGCCGGATTTCGGGTCTGTGCCCAGCTGCCGTACCTGCAGTACCTCTTCTCGCTTGATATCCGCCGACTGCTCTATGAGCGCATGGAAGGGCGCGTAGAACTCCCGCACGGGTTGTTGCCAGGCTACGTTGCCCTGCGCAATTTCGTCAAAGCTCTCCTCCATCTTAGCCGTGAACTGGTAGTCCACCACCTCCCCAAAGTGCTCCACCAGGAATTGATTCACGATTTTCCCGATCTCCGTAGGCACCAGTTTACCCTTGTCACTACCGGTTTTCTCGCTCGGGCGGGTCTGGGTTATGGTGCTCTCCTGCAGCGTCAGCACGGTGTAGGGGCGCTCCTCACCCTCGCTCTGGCCCTTCTCCACGTATCCGCGGCTGAGAATGGTGCTGATGGTCGGCGCGTAGGTAGACGGCCGGCCGATGCCATACTCCTCCAGGGCCTTCACCAGGGTGGCCTCGGAGTAGCGAGCCGGCGGCTGAGAGAAGCGCTCACGGGCGGTGATCTCCTCCCGCGTGAGTACCTGCCCCGTGCGGAGGGGCGGCAGGCGTTTGGCGTCCTGCGCTTCGTCATCGGTACTTACCTCATACGCCGCCAAGAATCCCTCAAAGGTAATCACCTCCCCCTTGGCGATGAAATAGCGCTCCTCCTCACTGATGGTGATGTGCGCCGTGGTGCGCTCTATCTCGGCGTCGGCCATCTGGCTGGCCAGCGTGCGCTTGCGGATGAGGTCATAGAGCCGGCGCTGCTGGTCGTCGCTCCCGGCGGTTTCTCGGCTGAGGTCGGTGGGGCGTATAGCCTCGTGCGCTTCTTGGGCGTTGGCGCTCTTGGTGGTGTAGGTGCGGCGCTTGTGGTAGGGTTTCCCGTACTCCCGGGTGATGAGCTTCTCCGCCATACTGAGGGCGAGGGTGCTCAGGTTCACCGAATCCGTACGCATATAGGTGATGTGCCCGGCCTCATACAGGCGCTGCGCCAGCTGCATGGTCTGCTTCACGCTATAGCCGAACTTCCGGTGCGCGTCTTGCTGCAGCGTAGACGTAGTGAAGGGTGCGGCAGGCGTGCGCTTGGTGGGGCGGCTGACTACCTCCCCCACGGTGAACACAGCGCGCATGCAGTGGGTGAGGAAGCGCTCCGCAGCGGGGATGTCCTCCAGTTTCTGGTTCAGCTCGGCGCTCACGGTATAGTCCGCTGTGCTGAAATCCCCCGTCACGCGGTAGCTGCTCAGGCTCTTATGCGCGTCACGCTCGGCTTCACGGTCGACGATCAGCCGCACCGCCACGCTCTGTACCCGGCCGGCGCTCAGCCCCGTGCGGATCTTCTTCCACAGTACCGGGCTCAGCTCATAGCCCACCAGGCGGTCTAGCACGCGGCGCGACTGCTGCGCGTCCACTAGCGGCATGGCGATACTGCGCGGGGTCTCTATAGCGTGGAGGATGGCGCTTTTCGTGATCTCATGGAAGACAATACGCCGGGTCTTCTCCTCCGGCAGGCTGAGCGCCACCGAGAGATGCCAGGCGATGGCCTCTCCTTCACGGTCTTCATCGCTGGCGAGCCACACGGTATCGGCCTTCTTGGCTGCGGCTTTCAGCTCTCGTACTACCTTTTTTTTGTCCGCGGTCACCTCATAGTACGGCGTGAAGTTATCACTGATGTCGATATTCAGCCCGCTCTTGGGCAGGTCACGGATGTGCCCAAAGGAGCTCATAACCGTGTAATCCTTCCCCAGGTACTGCTCTATGGTCTTGGCTTTGGCGGGGGACTCGACGATAACCAGGTGTTTCATGACGCGCTAAGAGAAGATGCAGCCTCAGGTATACCCGGGGGGGCAGGGGTGTCAAAGCCCTTAGGCGTGGCGCATGGCGGAGATCTCGTCACGCAGCTCTTGCCCCCGCAGGCAGCAGTAGTGCTCGGCCACCTGCATCTCGGCCTCAAAGAGCAGCTCGGGGTACTCCGTCCGCAGGGCCTCTGCCTTCTCTTCGGCGTTGGCCACCCAGGCGACATAGCGCGCGATGATACGGTCTATCATAGGCCACTCGCACTGGAGCTCCTTCATCTGGTGCATGTGCTGGAGTTGCTGGATGACAGCCCTGCCCGAAAGCGCCCGTGCGCGGTAGTGGTCTAGCCGCTCCAAGATCTGCTTCTGGCGCTTGCGACGCCACCACTTATAGGGCAGGCCAAAGAGCGTACTCTGCTGCCAGCGGCACTGCTTGGGGATGTGGGGGGCCGTCTTGCCACCGATCTTCTCGTGTTCCTCGGGGAGGATATCCAGCTCCAGTCGGTCTACCTGCCGCCAGATGCTCTCCTGCAGCACCTGCAGTCGCTTCTCAGAGATCTCCTTCAGCTGGAAGAGCTTGTGGTACTCCTGCAGCTCTATCATCAGCACGTGGTAGTTCAGCATCTTCTCTATCTCACGGGTTTCCTCGCCACTCAGCTGGTTCTGTATCTCCGCCAGGCGCTTAGCGGTGCTGCGCTCATGCTTGGCATAGCGCTTCTCCATGGCGGCGTAGACCGGAGGAGACAGCAGTGACTTCTCTGAGAGCTCTTTTAGCTCCAGGCGCAGTTGCTCGTCGACGAGAATATCGGTCTCCATCTCTCGCACAGAGTCTGAGAAGCCGCGCTGGCGCTCGTGGACTTTCTTCATCACGGTCTCCAGCGTGGTGGCGTTGATGAGGAAAGTGAGCATAATGCAGCCCGTCACCAGCACTACGAGCAGGTCTGCGTAGGGGAGCGTGCTGGGCACCAGCAGCACCATGGCCGCACTCAGCGCCCCACGGAGCCCCCCCCAGATGATGATCCCCTGGTGCGTGAGGCTGATCTTCTGTGCAGCAGGGCGGAAGAGATTAGTCACCCAGAGGTTGAGCAGTACGCTCAGCGGTCGGCCGAAGAAGATCACCAGTAGGCTCGTGACCAGGATTTCCTTCCAGTAGGGGAGGAAATCCAGCGTACCGATCTTCATCCCCAGGAGCAGGAAGATCATGGCATGGGAGAGAAACCCGAGGAAATTCCACACTTCGTGGAAGATCTCCGCTGATTTTTCTTCCATACGGCCCCCGATGAGATTCCCGAGGATAAGCCCCGCAGTGAGGGTAGCGATGATGCCCGAGACGTGAAAAATCCCCTCCGCAATGAGAAAAGTACTGTGCGCCAGCAGGAAGCTAATAGCCAGCTGTACCGGCCGGTAGTGCGTGTTACGCAGCGCGAGGAGAAAAGCCCCCCCCATCACGCCCCCCACTGCTAGCGCACCGAAGATATGCCGGAAGGTATGCTCGGCCTGGACGAGGAAAAACCCCGGAGTAAAGTGCAGCTCTGCTGCGACGATGACCCCCAGGAGGATCTGAAACACCACCACTGACGTACCGTCGTTCACCAGGCTCTCCCCCTCGATGAGCGTTCGGAGCTTCTGCGGCAGGCTAATGCGCTTGAGCACTCCCACTACCGCAGTGGGGTCTGTGGGCGCGATGATGCTGGCAAAGAGGAAACTCAGCGCCCAGCGGAACCCCACCACATAGTGTAGCGTGACCCCCATAATGAGGATAAAGAGCACCAGCCCCACCGTGGCGAGTGAGAGAATCTCAGGCAGCAGTGACCGCAGCGTACGGAGTTTCAGGCTGGAGGCCGACTCAAAAATCAGCGTCGGGAGGAAAATATACAGCAGTAGCTCGGGGCTGAACTCCAGCACGAAGTACTGCCCAATGGGCGTGGTGTGCAGCAGGCTGAGGATAATCCCCGTCAGCAGCAGCCCCAGGCTGGCCGGCTGGCGGATCTTCTGCATAAAGAGCTGCACGATGCACGCTATGCCCAGCAGCAGCAAAAACGAGAGAGTATAGAGGAAAAACGGACTCTGTTCCATACCAGATGAGTGTACGGCACCTGTATAGACCTCTCTATGAGAGAAGGCAAATTGTTTTGACAGCTTTGTGGGGACTCCTATCCTGCAGGGGGTTCTTTTATGCACAGGTGGCGGAATTGGTAGACGCGCAAGATTGAGGGTCTTGTGAGATATTTTTTCTCGTGGAGGTTCGAGTCCTCTCCTGTGCACCAGACTATTATTACTTCCCTTACTCTTGAGCAGGGGGTTCTTTACGGAATGCCCTGGCACGGGAGAGATAGCGCAGCACCAGCAGGAGTAGGATGCCTCCTACGGCGATGCTCAGGTACTCCGACATCACGGGGAGGATACGGTCATAGTGGACGCCAAAGAAGTACCCCACCACGATAAACTGCCCAATGCCGACGACAACCCCCAGCACGTCATAGGGGAGGAAGGACCGGAATGGCAGGCGGTAGATACCGCTGAGGAAAGGGGTTATCCAGGAGAGAGGGCCTAGTAGCCGGGCAAAAAAGACGCTCTTTGCCCCATGCTGCTCAAAGAATCTGCAGCCCTTGAGGTAGTTCTCTTCCGTTATGTAGTGCCGGATGAAGGGAATATGCTCCAGCGCGCGGTACCACCTATACCCATAGCACTCCCCCAGGAAGTAGCTGGTGATGTCTCCCAGCACTCCCCCCAGCAGCAGCACGCCCGTCACCAGAGAGATATCAAGTGTGCCCGCACCCGCTGCAATGCTCCCTGCTAAGAAGAACACCTCCCCATAGATAAAGAAGCACACACCGATGATGGTCTCCAGGTATGACCCAAGGAAGAGCACGCCGTACGCTAGTGTTTGGTGCTCTGCAATGACGGGCAGCCAGCTCTCTATAGTGGTGGTCAGGCTCATCAGCAGTACTTAGGATTTATAGTGCCCAAAGGCATAGGGGATGGAGGCCTTCTCGACGCTCCTGCCGGTAATGAACCGCACCAGGTGCGATTGGAGATAGGTCCAGCTGGTGCGCAGGTAGCCGTCTTGCTGGAGGCGCCGTTCAGAGAACTGGTAGCGTAGCGGGAGCATCCCTACGCGGAATCCCTGGCGTTTGGCGTCGCGTACGTAGTCACAGTCTTCTGCGAGGCAGACGTCTTCTCGGAAGCCACCAATGGCCCGATGCACGGTCTGGGTCGAGAACATACACGCCCCACATGCCGTAGGCGAGGCATACTGGGTAAGGAAAAACCCGAGATTCATCACCCCATAGACGGCCCAGGAGCGCAGTGAGGGACTCCCCGGTTGCAGGTACATGGCACCAGCCTCAGGGGCCTGGGGGGCACTGGTGAGGTGCATGAATCGCTCGAGGAAGCGCTGGTCGGGGATTCTGGTATCGGCATCGAGGAAGAGCAGCTGCTCATATTGCGCTTCTGCCGCGCCGTAGTTGCGACCATACGACGGCCCCAGTGTCTGCTGGAAGTTGGTAAAGCGACACTGCCGAAAGTACGGCGCCATCTCCAGCACTCGCAGAGCCGTTGCATCCGTGCTCTTCGAATCCGCTATGATGACCTCAAACTCCTGAAAACTCTGTCGCTGCAGGTCCCGCAGGATGCCAGTGATGCGCTCGGCTTCATTCAGCGTGATGATAATGATGCTGAGAGAAGGGGTCATAACGTGGTGGGAGAAGACACAGGGGTGACGCTGTCAAAGAGACGCGCGTCTACCGGGAAGGTCCACCGCGCTATGTGGGCGATGGTATAGGTGATGAAGAATGCCGCGAGCACATCTATAGAGTAGTGCAGGTGCCCCAGTAGCACAATGACGCCAAAGAACACCGCCGAGAGCGTAAAGAACCATCGCCAGAAGGGCAGTGGCCAGAAGAGCAGCGCCATGAGGAAGGGGAGCCCTGTATGGGCAGAGAAGAAGAGATCACCCCCAAAGGTAAAGAGCTGCATGACCTCCCCCAGGCTGGTGGCGGAGGTAAAATCAGTAGCCGTGGGGAAGAGCCCAATGTGCGTGAGGCTGATGAACACCGAACGAATAAGCACAAAGAGGCTGATACTCTTGAGCGTAAAGGGAATGCGATAGGGCTGCTGTATGCACAGGCCTGCCACCAGCGCCCAAAGGATAAAAGGCCCATAGATGAAGACGAGGGAGACATCTACTGCCGGGATGTTACTCAGCACGATGTCAGTCACGGGGTTACTGGCTTTTTCGGTGGCATAGAGCCCCGCATAGATATTCACGACAAAGCTACACAGCAGCAGTGCCAGAGAGGTGATACAGCTGTAGAGGAAGGCAGGTTGGTTAAAGGGTGTAATACAATGGCGCATGGGGAACCTCTTTCTGAGAAGGTACTCTGTTTCTCCCTTTGGGCAAGGGGAGGCCTTTCCCTCCGTGGAGAGGTATTGATTACATGGACTGGACAAGAAATATTATCTTGCTAATGTGAGCGCTGTATTCTCTCCTGTATGAAAAAAGCCATTCTCGTTCTCATCATCGCTGCGGCGGTTATTCTTCTCGCTATGCAGTGGGGCAAGTCCAGAAATGGGGATGACGCTGCTACCACTACCACGAGGAGCACTACTACCGCTACCACCGCGAGTACGACCGACACTACGCCAATGCCGTCCTTCACTCTGGCGCAGGTGGCCGAGCACGCGACCGAGGAAGACTGCTACACCACCATTAATGGCCTGGTGTATGACCTTACCGCTTATGTACATCAGCACCCGGGGGGGGACCGCAATATCCTGCGCATCTGTGGGATTGACGGTACGGCAGCCTTTGAAGGGAAACATGGCGGTGAACGCCGCCCAGAGCAGACACTCGCGGGCTTTGAGATCGGTACGCTAGCCCAGTAATATGCAGGCATTTTTTAGCCGTAGTAAGGCCCTATACTTTGTAGCGAAACTCCTCCTCATGGGGGTGTTTCTCTACTTTGGTATCACCAGCATCCTGAACCCTGGCGAGTACAGCACGCTGCTCCCGGCTTGGACGGACAGCCTAGGCAACCCCGACACCCTCGTGCAGATACACGGCGGGGTAGAGATCCTCTGCGCGCTGGCGATTCTCTTTGGTGTGGGGGGCGCGTGGCCGTATGGCGTGCTGCTGTTGGCCTTCCTGGGGGTGCTGATGAGCGTACAGGGGACGCTCCTGGTGCGAGATATGGGCATCCTCGGAGGGGTGCTCCTCCTGCTGCACGTGCACTATAGGCGCCTTACTACCAAGCCAGCATAGCCATGCTCTAGGGCTGGTATACCCCTACCAGCATGCTGTCAGTCTGCTCGGGGTCACCATGCCGAGGGAAGACGTGTACCGTCACCGAGAAGTCTGGGCGTGACTGCAGGTGCTCGGTGAAGGCTTTTGCGGCCCCCAGATTCACATTATCCGCTACTATGACCCCTCCCATAGCGAGCCTCTGGTGCAGGAGCAGCAGCGTGAAATCCTGTAGGTAGAGCGATTTATTGTGGTCCATCAGCACGAGGTCATAGGCAGTAGGCAGCGTAGGTATGGCCTTCTCGGCCCTGGCACGGATGATCTCTATCTGCTGCTCCACCCTCGCATAAGCAAAGAGCGCCTGGCAGAGCGCGGGAGAGCTGCGGGAGTGCTCGATACCGGTGATGCGGCTGCTGGGCAGCGCGTGGGCCATACAGAGGCTGGAGTAGCCACAGTACATGCCTATCTCCAGGATCCGCCGGGGGCGGTGCTCGCGCAGTACTTGCTCCAGCACCTGCCGCGCGTGGGGCCCCAGGTGCATCATGTACGCTACCGTGGTGCCATAGGTTTCCAGTGCCCGGAGCACCCCCGGCACGTCGCCCGGCGCTGCCTGCTGCGTGACGTAGCTCATCAGCGGCTCGAGGTCGGTGGTCTGGAAGAATCCCAGTTGCTGCGCGAGTCTCATATACACGTATATAGGTATTAGCGGCCACTGAGGCGCTCCAGTTCCTCCCAGCTCCAGTACTGGTAGTTGGGCCGGCCATGCGGGCATAGCAGCGCCCACACCGTGTTATCCAGCTGCTGGAGCAGATATTCAGCCTCAGTGGGGCTCAGCGCATCGCCGAATTTCACCGCGCCTCGGCAGGATTTATACTCCAGCAGCACCCGGAGTACACGCTCCAGGGGCAGCTCCGTAGTACCATGCTGGGTGATGTATCCGAGGATATCATGCACCATCTGCGCGCTGTCACTCCCCGCGAGCAGCGTGGGAAGCGCCTCTATGGTGACCTCCTGCTGGCCGATCTCCGCTACTATCCCCATCTGAGAGAAGACCCCAGCATGCTCCTGCAGCGCCTCTGCCTCTGCCAGGCTCAGCGGTACGATGACGGGACTCAGCAGCCCCTGCACGCTGAAGGTTCCCTCTCGGAGCTCACGGTACAGCTGCTCAAACCGCTGGCGCTCGTGCAGCGCGTGCTGGTCAAAGAGATAGAGCCCCGTGTCGCTCTCGGCCAGGAGGAACTTTCTCCCCGCCTGGCCAAGGTACCGCAGCTCCTGGCTGGGTGGCAGCGTGGCTGCGGGGGGAGTACTTGGCGTGGTACTCGGTAATGGCCCCCGGTCTCGGGCGGCAAACCGCTCCGCAAAACTCACCGCCAACCCAGGCACAAGAGGCTGCTGGGGCGTATTACCAGAGCGTGAGGACAGGCGGGCGAGGGGGTCTGGAGCAGGCATACCGGGGGCGCGCTGGCCACTGATCGTAGCGATGGCGGCCCGTACCGCGCGCTGCACGTGGTGGTAGATCTCACTGGGCTCAGCGAATTTCACCTCGGTTTTGCGCGGGTGGACGTTGATATCCACGAGGATAGGGTCCAACTGCAGCCGCAGTACCCACCAGGGCTGACTCCCCTTGGGGATACCGCTACTCTGCGCATAGGCCTCTCGTACCGCATGTGCCAGCCGCCAGTCCTCCACCGGCCGGCCATTCACATACAGGTACTGGTGTCGCTTATGGTTACTGAGCTGCTGCGGGTGCGCCGTGTAGCCCTCTATCCGCAGGGTCTGCGCGTGGTACTCCACTGGTATGAGCTGCCCCGCGCTCTCCCCCAGTATGGCCTGCAACCGCGAGAGCTCATCGCCCGGGGGGTAGTCCAGCACGGTTTTACCCTCGCTCTCCACCCGGAACCCCACCCCCACATGCTGCAGCGCCAGGGCCTGCACCGTGGCGTAGATGTGCGACCGTTCGGTACTGTCCGTCCTGAGGTACTGCAGCCGTGCCGGCACCGACGCAAAGAGCTCCTCCACCAGCACCGTAGTGCCCGGGTTAGCCGCTGTAGGAGTGACGGGAGAGGGCGCCCCGTGCCGCACACGTAGCTGATGAGCGGTGCTATCTGCCGCCTGCCGAGAGGTAATGGTGAGGCTGCTCACGCTGGCTACGGCCGCCAGAGCCTCCCCCCGGAAGCCAAAACTCTGCACCCGGAAGAGATCCTCTATGCGGCGTATCTTGCTAGTGGCGTGGCGTTCTATGCTGCGGGGCAGGTCCTCCTGGCTCATACCCTGGCCGTTGTCGTGCACGCTCAGGCGCTGCTTGCCTCCCCGCTCCAGCGTTATAGCTACCTGGGTGGCGCCGGCGTCCAGGCTATTCTCGATGAGTTCCTTCACGATGCTGGCGGGCCGCTCCACGACTTCTCCCGCGGCTATCTGGTCGGCAACGCTCTGTGGCAGGCGGTGGATAATACTCATGCTGTGAGTCTAGCCATTCCCTTCCCCAAGTCCACCTTGCGCTCCGTCATTACTGGTCTACAGTGGGAGGGTTACGCTTCTCTCTTATCATGTCTGTCTATACTATCCAGGGTGGCCGGCCGCTCCACGGGACGCTGCGCATCAGTGGGGAGAAAAACTCGGTACTGCCGATGATCGCCTGTACGCTGCTGACGAGCGAGCCCTGTACCCTGTGTGACGTGCCGGAGATCTCCGACGTGCAGTATTTCCTCGAGACGCTGGAGGCCATTGGCGCCCGTGTAGCGTGGGACAAAAACGCCAAAACCGTGACCGTGCAGTGTGCGGATATCACCCCCGAGAAGATAGAGCGCTGTAGTCAGCTCAGCAAAACGCGAGCCAATATCATCATGGCGGGGGCGCTGGTGGCACGCTTTGGGGAGGTGCGCATGCCCATGCCCGGCGGCGATACCATTGGGGTGCGGCCGCTGCACACGCACCTGGAGGGGCTGGAGACCTTTGGGGTAGAGGTGCTGCAGGCCAGTGACTGCCTCCACCTGCGCTATGCCCGCACGGGGCTGCAGAGCCCCCGTATGATGCTGGACGAAGCGAGCGTCACGGGTACTGAGACGCTTGCGGTATTCCTGGCAGGGGTGGCGGCCACGGGCGAGATCACCTTTGCCGCAGCGGACCCCCAGGTGCAGACGACCCTCCATATGCTGCAGAGCATGGGCGCGACAGTAGAGGGCATCGGCACGCACCACCTGCGCATCACGGGGAGCCATACGCTGCGGGGGGGACGCTTCACCGTGACGCCAGACGTGACCGCTACAGGCACCTATGCCATTGCGGCGGCCATCACCGGGGGAGACGTCACCCTCACTAATGTGCCCCACCGGGACCTCTATAGCTTCTACGGAGTGCTGCAGCGGCTGGGGGTGCGCTTCACCTGCCATGAGGCTCCCACGACCGAGGAAAACACGCTGCGGGTGCACGGCCCGCATGATTTGCGCGCCGTACGGGTAGTCAAGCCAAATATCTACCCGGGGCTGATACCCGACATCCAGAGCCCGATGGCGGTACTGCTGACCCAGTGTGCGGGCACTACCCAGCTCTTTGACTGGATGTACGAGGGGCGCCTTGGCTACCTCTGGGAGCTCAAACGCATGGGGGCGCAGGTACGCATTTTAAACCCCCACCAGGCAGACATCACCGGGCCGGTGCAGCTGCGGGGGACGATGGTACACAGCTGGGACCTCCGTGCGGGGGCGTCTATGGTACTCGCGGGGCTGATAGCCGAGGGGACCACCACCGTGACAGACATCCACTGGATAGACCGTGGCTACGAACACTTTGCCGCCAATCTGCGTAGTCTGGGGGCTGATATCACCTAGAGCATTTACAGGAGTGCTATCCTGCCTATGGTGATGGTTATGACGGAGGCTCCGTTCCACTACGACCGCACGCTCATCCCCGCATCCCCCGGGTGCTACCTCTACTACGACGCGGCCGGCGAGCTCCTCTACGTGGGCAAGGCCAAGCACCTGCGCAAGCGCGTGAGCAGCTACTTCAGCGGCACGAAGAAATCCCAGCGCATCCAGCTGATGGTGAGCAAAATCGCCCGGATAGAGACCCGCATCGTGCAGAGCGAAATGGAGGCGCTCATCCTCGAGAATAACCTCATCAAGTCCTGTGCCCCCAAGTTCAACGTGCTCCTGCGCGATGACAAGACCTTCCTCTACCTGCGTATTACCAAAGACCCCGTGCCGAGGATCATGGTCACCCGGCGCATCGTGCGTGACGGCTCCTTCTACATGGGCCCGCGGACTAATAGCCGTGCGCTGCGCAAGACGCTCCGCCTGTGCCAGCAGCTCTTTGGCATCCGTACCTGCCGGCTGCAGATGACCACCGATGAGGATAATCGCGTCACCGTCACCGCCAACCCCGAGCGCCGCTCGCTGCCCTGTATGGACTACCACATCCGCCGTTGCACGGGGCCTTGTGCGGGAGAGATCTCGGTAACCGACTACCAGCAGCGCCTGCAGCAGATGAAGCAGTTCCTACGCGGTGACACCCGAGCCGTCAAGACGACGCTCCTGGAGAAGATGCAGACCGCTGTGAGTACCCAGGCCTATGAGGCAGCCGCCAAGTACCGTGACCTCCTGCAGAGCATCGACGACACCGTGCAGCGCCAGCAGGTGGAGTTCACCGATGGCATCACACGGGATTTTCTCCACTATGCGCGTCACGAGGACCCCATGGGCCGTAATGTGCACGGGGTGCGGCTGAGCTTCCGTGGAGGGAAGCTGCTGGACCAGACCCCCCTGCGGCTGACCGCCAGCGCTGACACTCCTGATGAGGAGATCATCACCCAGTGCCTGCTGCAGTTCTATGCGGCGGTAGATGAGCTCCCGCGAGAGCTCTATGTGCCCGCACTCCCCGAGGACAATGAGGCCCTCCTGGACTACCTCCAGCAGGTGACGGGCACCCCATACCGCTGCCACCTGCACGTACCGCAGAAGGGGGAGAAGCGCCGTATTCTCGAACTCGCCCAGCGCAATGCCGCCCACGCAGCCGAGAAAGACGCCATAGAGCAGCAGAGCCATAGCCAGGTATTCAGCCGTGCGGTGCCGTCGCTTACCGCTGCGCTGGGGCTAGACACGCCTCCGCGCCGCATCGAGTGCTATGACATCTCGCACCTGGGGGGCACGCACACGGTAGCGTCGCAGGTGGTATTTCTCGACGGAGAGCCGCAGAAGTCCCAGTACCGACGTTACAAGATCCAGTCCCTTACCGAGGGGCAGATAGACGACTACCAGGCCATGTATGAGGTACTCTCGCGCCGTTTTGCTCGGCTGGAGGACCGGGGGGGGAGCTTTGCTGACCGCACCCCAGACCTCATCGTGATCGACGGTGGAGCCGGCCAGCTGAGCCGTGTGCTGGACGCCGTGCGGGATTATGGCGCGTCACACCCCTTCCCCGAGGGCTTCAACCCGGCCGAGCAGATCATCGCCCTGGCCAAGCAGGAGGAGGCCATTTACCGCGTGGGGGAGCGAGAGCCACTTATACTGGGCACAGATCACCCCGCGGTACAGCTGCTACAGCGGGTCCGTGATGAGGCGCACCGCTTTGCCCTCAGCTATAACCGCAATTTACGAGCTAAGGCGCAGGTCAAGAGCCAGCTGGATGCAGTGCCTGGCATCGGCCCCCAGACCAAAAAAAAGCTCCTGCAGCGCTTTGGCAGTGTGCGTGGGGTGCGCGTGGCAGAGGAAACTGCGCTACGAGAAATCCTCACCGAGAAGCAGCTCGAGTCCCTCCGGCAGATGCTCTAGCGTTTCCCTCCTGCGGGTATTGACCCCAAGCCAGCAGCCCCGTACTATAGAGCTATATGACCCCAGACGCCGAGCCGCCATCAGTCTTCCCCTCCGCAGAGGGCCAGTGCGTTGTAGTGCGCGTTGATATGAACGTCCCGCTAGAGGGGGGCCACATCACCGACCCTACGCGCGTGCTAGAGAGTTTGCCTACGCTGCAGACCCTGCTGAATGACGAGCCACGGCAGCTGCATATCCTCACGCATATTGGCCGGCCGAAGGGACGACGCGTGCCGGAGCTCTCTACCCGTGTGCTGCTGCCACTGCTGGAGGAGCATCTGGGGGTGAAGGTGGCCTTCCGCGAGGACCTGACCGCCAGTGACGCGCCGGTGCAGCTGCACGAGAATCTGCGGTTTTTCGCAGGGGAGGAGAGTAATGACCCGGCTTTCCGCGCGCAGCTACGGGGTCTCTCGCCGGAGAAATACGTCAACGATGCCTTTGCCACCAGCCACCGCGCGCATGCCAGCATGGTGGGCTTCCACGGGCAGGTGCCGTGCTACGCGGGGCTTCTGGTCCTCAAGGAAGTGCGCGCCCTCAGCCCCTATGTCATCCCCGAGAAGCGCATTATACCTGGGCTTACCGTGGTGCTGGGGGGGGCCAAGATGGAGACGAAAATCCCCGTGCTGCGCCAGTTTACGGGGGTAGCCGAGCAGATGCTCATCGGTGGTGCGGTGGCGAATACCTTCCTGGCGGCGCAGGGCTATGACCCCGGCAGCTCGCTCTATGAGGCCGAGATGACCGACGACGCGATGGAGATACTGCTGCAGGCCGAGCAGTCTGGCACTGGCGTGCACCTGCCGGTAGACGTGCGCTGTGCGGATGGCCTGGAGTCGCCCCTGGTGCTGGATGCCCCCGTGGAGGACGTGATGGGCAGCATGCAGATGTTAGATATCGGGCCGCATACCATCGCTAGCTTCCGAGAAATCATCGCCCACAGCAGCGCTATCATCTGCAATGGAACCATGGGAGTGAACACCCACCCGCGGTTTGCAGCCGGCACGCGGGAGATCTTCACCGCCATTGCAAAGAACAGTGGTACCACGCTCATCGGTGGGGGAGATAGCCTGGAGGCCCTGCAGCGAGAAGATATAGACCCACAGCAGTTCAGCCATGTATGCACTGGTGGCGGAGCTATGCTGGAGTACCTCAGTGGTAAGCCCATGCCCGGGCTACAGGGGCTGGAGAACCTCTAGAGAGAGCAGCTCTCCCGCTCCTAAGAAATACTACAGCTCCCGCCAGGGCACGCGGGCTGGTGCTGTGGCCTGGGGAGGATACCGCGCTTGACCAGCCCGTTGTAGATCTTACACCCTACGCAGACTCCGGCAGCGCTCTCCAGCCACATAAAGAAGAGACAGGTCAGGCAGATGGCCATGGGGGCTATGCCGCGTATCTCTAGCCAGACGCCCACTACCAGCATCGCGCTGGCCATCAGCAGGCCCATCCCCCACGCAAAGCGCTTCTGTACGGCTCCCACATACTCGGCGCGTTGCCCCCGCACCAGCCACCGGCCGATGAGCCCAAAGTAGCTCCACTGCGGGCCAAGGACGGTTTTGAGGAAAAAATCCAGCCAGAAGGCCCCCACTACATAGGGCATAGGGGTGTAGTCCTTGGTCAAGAAAACATACCAGAAGGTACTGAGCCCAATGACGAGCATGAGCCCCGCAGTGGCGCGAATGGCCCGCTCGTTCACCACTGGGTATGGCGCGCTCACACCATGGATCTCCAGACCGGGGATAACACTACCGTAGGGCATAGGGAGGGAACAATATATCTAGGCTTTAGCGAGCTTGAGCATCTGCTGGAGCTGCTCTTGGTGTGACTCTGGCAGGCACAGCTGCGTACTGACGTAGTGCTCCAGCATCTTGGCCCGGAGCGAGTCAAAGGACTTGGCCGCCGCCAGCGCCAGGGGCACAATGTGCGTACAGCTCTGCTCGGTCTCTATCTGCGTCCGTAGCGCGCGGAGCTGCCCCTCCAGCCGGGCAATATGCGTGGTGAGCTGCTTGCAGTCCATGCGAGGAATCTATACCCCAGGGGGTATCTGTCAAGTTCTCAGAGCATATTCTCCCCCCTTTACACCCTGTGGGCACGCTCTAGAATGCCGGCATGAAGCGCCGCAAGACCCTCATCCTCGACCAAGCAGAGATCATGGGCGGGGCCGAACTCTATATGCAGGACTTTCTCCTCAGCCTCAGTGAGAGCGACGTGCGGGCTCTCGGGCTGACCGTCCTCGGGGGCAAGAGCCCGCGCTACCGCCAGGGCCTCAACGAGTACCTCATTGTAGACACTGGCTTTCCCTTCCCGTCAGTGAAGGGCGGGGTTATTCGCAAGGCCCTCAGCAGCCTGCAGATCCTCCGTGCGGGGCTGCGGCTAGCCAGGATAGTCCGTCAGGAGCACGTCAGCCAGGTGCTGAGCAACACCGCGCGGGGGCACTTTATCGTCCTGATGGCACGACTATTTGGCGGTATGCGCGCCCACTGGAGCCTCATCATGCACGATATGGTCACGCAGAAGGCCGCGTGGGAGGGCCTGCACCACACCATCAACCGTATGATTTTTGCCCAGGCAGATACCATCATCTGCGTCAATCTCCGCTTTGCTGAGCAGATCCGCCCCTACCTGGGGGTAGATAACGAGCGCAAGCTGCGCATCATCGAGAACGGTGTAGACCTTACTCGCGTGCCCTCGCCACTGCCACCAGAGCGCCTGCAGCGGGTGCTCATGCTCGGCCGCTATGACCCGCAGAAGGGGCAGCTGGATATGCTCTGTGCGGCGCGCATACTGGCCAGCAGCACTGCTGATATGGCCTTTCATTTCGTGGGGGCACGGTTTATGAGTGACCCCAAGTGCGCTGATTACTGGCAGCAGATGCAGGACTTCCAGGCCAAGTGGCAGCTGCCGACGGTGCACTTTGACCCCGAGACCGATGCCCCATATGAGGAGATCCTCGTGGCGGATATGCTCGTGACGCTGCCCCAGCGGGAGGAAGCCTTCGGCCGGGTGGTCCTCGAGGCGCTGAGCCTGAATAAACTGGTGCTCACCTATGACGAGCACGGCCCCAGGGAGATCGTGGAGCAGTTCATGCGCTATGCCGTGCAGCAGCATGGGGAGGAGTTGCCGTCGCTCATCGTGCCCCAGTCGCCCGAGCACCTGGCCGAAAAACTCCTGCATATACAGGAGCACTTCGGTCTCTATGCGCCCTACACGCGGTATGGCAGGACTTTTGTCGAGCAGCACTACAGCCTCAGCGACACGCGCAAACGCCTCTACCAGCAGCTCATGAGTAGCCCCCTAGCGGCGTGACGGTGCGGGAGTAATCGTGCTGGTGCCGGTGCTATTGCCCGCTTCTGGGGCTAGAGGAGTGGTAACCGGCGTATCGCCAGCGTCCTCAACCGGGAGGAAATCCTGCTCGGTTTGGTCCAGCATTTCGGTCACCTGGTCGAGGATAGCCGCGGCGTCTTCCAGGGGCTCTATGCGGTAGATGGGCTCGTCCACCGGCATGGGCATTGGCATGGGGCCAGAGCCGCCCGTCCAGCCCTCGGGGTAGAGCGTGATGTTGAAGTAGGGTGCCGTGCGCTCCATATCCTGCTGGCGACGCTGTTGCTCCATACCGGTGATCTGCTGCTGGTTGTCCGTCAGTTGCTGGGTGAGCAGCAGTGCCGACTCGGGCGCACTAGCCTTCAGCGACTCAAAGAGCAGTAGCCGTGTGCGATAGAGCGACTCCAGCTCGGTCAGGTTGTACCTATAGCCCTCACGGTTACTGTAGCTGTTACGGAAGCGGTTCATCACTTCCCCAAATCTCGCCAGGTCTTTCTCCAGCTGGTCTTGGTTCTCGAGCGGGACATTCCCACTCACGCTGCACTGCACCTGCCCATGACGCTCCTCCACCTGGTTGTAGTAGTCCGCCCAGCAGTTGGAGTTGAGGTTCTGCGCGCCGGCATTGGCTAGCAGCTCACGCACGGCCTCGTGCTTGTCTTGGGGCTTCTCGGTGCGGAGTTCCATGGTGGTATTCCACACGGTGTAGGGGTCGCCTGGGGCTTCCTCTGCAGCACTCTCTTGCTGGATTTCAGTCAGCTTGGCGCGCACGGTGGCTATCTCCTCAGGCGTCACGGCGCTGAATTCCGACGGCGCTACCTCCGGCAGCAGCAGGCTGCGGATGGCGCTCCCCATGCGCTCATGGCCGAAGACGGCATACCCCGCGATGAGCAGCAGCAGGCAAAAGAGAAAAAAGTACCCCATGACAGCGATGAAACGGTTCCACATAGTGGTGAAAAAATTGTAAATATGCTACTGATTTCCCCCACTATTACAAGCTAAATAGGGCGGAGATTCCCTTGCGCTTTACTGCGGTGATGCTACAGTGCCAGCGTTTTACCCTCCCTCTTATGCAACGACTTTCTCTTCTTGTGGCTCTGGGGCTAGCGGTGTCGGGGTGCTCTTATAGCGCCCTCCCGCTGATGCCCAGCACCAGTGACGAGGTACTCACCGCCCTCCACAGCCAGCTGGTAGACAGCATTATGACTGATCTGGAGCACCAGGTAGCGATGATGCCGGATAACTACTACCGCACTACAGACCTCAAGGCCTCGCTGATGCCTGGGGCCTTTGACGACAAGGCGGATATAGAGCGCCTGGCACTGACCATGGGCCTGCAGCAGACGGCCTTCACGCAGAATGACCAGCAGTATGCCTATAATGGGGAGCCCAGCGGCACGCTGAATCTAGCGCTGCAGCTAGAGGCAGACTACTCAGAGGAGGCGATGCCCTCACGAGAGATGGATACTCATCGGGTATTCAAGACCAACGCAGACCTCCTGCAGAAGGGAGATGACCGTTACTTCCGCGTGAGCGAGCTGGAGTCTACCTTCCCAGAACTCGAGATCACCCGCTGGACGAGCGACCGCAAAAACAGCTACCAGAGCGTCGTAGCGCAGTGGTTCACGCTGAACGAGAGCGACATGGCTGCCCTGGGCATGCCGACGGAGATGACGCCTCTGGTGGGCCAGATGCTCACCGCCCTCCTCGCGCTGGACAGCAAAGCCCAGCAAGAAACCTTCCTCACTCAGATGCGCACGGCGCTGGAGAGCATGACGCTGCTGCAGAGCGCGGGGGACCTCACGCGAGATGGACGCAGTATCATCGTGCCAGTGCAGATGACAGATGTCCAGATGATGCAGAACATTCGCGTTATGGTGCAGGCCTACGCGCACTTTGTGCAGGCCCAAGTACCAGGGCTGATGACGAGCGGTATGTCTGGCCCGATGGGGATGGTGGAGGCGATGCTCCAGAGTATGGACGACCAAATCGCCACTACAGAGCCCACCGTGGTCTTCTCTGGCGAGCTGCGCATCAACCAGAGCGACATGCGCCAGATGACCCTCAGCGGCGTACTGCTGAGCGGTATCACGGGTGAAGTAGAGGGCACACTCATGGTAGAGATAGCCCCAGAGCTCTTCCGCGCGACGGTGGTGATGAACGGCGACACCATGCTCTTCCAGTACAACGCTGACCGCATCCTCGTGCAGAAGAACAAAGACACCGTGCTGGAGGGCACCTGGGCCGATAACCGTATAGATGCTAGACTCTACGGAGAGGTGTATAATCCCAAGATTCAGGACACCGAGCGCTTCCCACTGATGGTTATTGACCTCATCCGCAGTGATGCCTATGAGGTGTACGAGGGGAGTATCCGCCTGGCATCTAACTTTAGCTATGACCCGGATATGTACGTGCTGGATATTCACCGCCTGCAGATGGGCATGAATAATGAAGACGTGATCGTGGACTTTACCCTGGGGGTAGAGGATACCTATGGTGTACGGCGCTTTATCAAGGATGCGCTGACCGTCACCATGACGCAGAAGACTGAGCCACGCTACCGCAGTACCATCACGCCGCCGGTGGGGGCTCAGCCACTTTCGGCCTTCCTGGAGGTGGTATCGCCGCTCTTTGGCTGGGGGATGCCCGCGCCGGAGGGGATGACAGCGCCCACCACTATGCCCACAATGCCCGTGATAGATGACACCCGTTACCCTATTGGAGGCAGCCGAGTGCGGGGGATCCAGCGTTCCTTCCGTGGGGTGCGCTACCGCCAGACCTACACCAGCCAGGAAGAACAGGCCTACTACACCCTGCGGCAGCGTATGGGCATCATGGCCGATGACCGACGCGAGGGCAGCATGATGAGCGCCGAGCCTATGACAGCAACCTCTCTCGGCTACCCGGTAGTGATACCCGAGATGTATGTGGAGGACTACGAAAACCTGGTGCCCGTGCAACAGTAGGGCCAGCGCTGCATATACTATCGCCTATTAAGAAGCATCTACTCTGGAGGGAGTGGGTGCTTTTGGCTTGCATCTTTAAGGAGCCCACAGTGCGGACAAATAGCGTCTTGCCCCTCTTTGCGCTGCAGCCGGCGTATGTCTCGGCGCTCCTCTGCTGAGAAGAAGTGGTCGAGAAACACCTTGGTGATGATGGCCGTCATGATCGCCATGGTACTCAGCCCAATGATGATAATGAGCGCGCCGAAGACCTTACCGATCACCGTCATGGGCACCACATCGCCATAGCCCACCGTGGAGATGGTCACAATGGCCCACCACAGCGCATCTGGCAGCGACGCAAACGCCGGGTTAATGGTATGCTCCAGCTCATAGAGGATGCTAGAGCTAAAGAGCAGCACCAGGCTGAGCGTGACCACGAAGATACTCAGCTCGTCTCTGTACGCGCGAAAGGCCCGCATGAAGTTGCCCATGACCTCGTTATACCGTACCAGGCGCATCACCTGGAGGATACGTAAAATGCGGAATCCTCGGAGGAAGGCCACATTCATAAAGACCCCCCCATAACCCACCACCACGAGCAAATCCACCATGCCCGTGAAGGAGAAGAGGAATCGCCAGCGGTCTGGCGCAGCATAGAGCCGGAGCAGATACTCCAGCCCAAAGAGCGCAAAAAGCACGGAGTTAATGACGCGGAAGACCCCCGGGTGAGCGGCTCCCACGGGGGTTGTCTCGACCGCAAAGGCCGCAATAGCCACGAAGATAAGCAAGGAGAGCGCCCACGCCACTGCTCTGCCAGGCTTGCCGGTGTACTCCCAGAGCGCGGTATAGAGAGACTGTCGCATGAGATTGCGGTATTATAAGACCATCACAGCACTAGCTGAGTGCCCCCCGGCTGGCCAGACTACACGCCCGGGCATCGGCTAGCAGTGCCTCTTGGGCAGCGGGAATATGTGCTTCCTGTCCTCCCCAGGCCGCCATAGCACGGGCATGCAGCGCCCGCCCATAGCTGTAGGTGAGGGCCCATGGCAACCCGGTATAGTCGCGGCACATGGCATTCAGGTGCGCGTAGGCCTGCTCATTGCTCTGCCCACCACTGAGGAACACTACCCCCCCCAGCGATGCCGGCAGCGTGTGGCTCAGCCCCTGGATGGTCGCAGCGGCTACGTCCTCAACGGCATCAGCATGGTGGTGCTCCTTGCCGCTCAGTACCATAGAGGCCTTGAGGATCGTCGTCTCGAAGCTCACCCCCTGCTGGTAGAGCTGATACACCAGTTCTCGCCAGACCTGTTCGTGCACTTCATAGCTCTGGCTGAGGCAGTGCGTCCCGTCATAGAGCACCTCTGGCTCCACGATCGGCACGATGCCCGCCTCTTCACACAGGGCCGCATAGCGCGCGAGGGTCTGGCAGTTGGCCTGCAGGTTGCCGAGCGTAGGAGTACTCTCACTGATGACGAATACCGCTCGCCACTTGGCAAAGACGGCCCCCAGTGCTTTATAGGCTTGGAGGCGCTCTCTCAGGCCATCCAGGCCCTCGGTCCACTGCTCGGCGTCGCTCAGTGCTGCGGGCGTGAGGCCACGGTCTACCTTGATGCCCGGGAGCATCCCCCGCTGTTGCAAGGAGGCAGCAAAGGGCGTCCCGTCGCTCATAGTCTGGTGGATCGTCTCATCGCTGAGGATGACCCCACTGATGTACTCCTCCAGCTCTGGGGTCGAGAAAAGACACTCGCGGTACTGGCGGTGGAGCTCAGGGGTGTCTGCTATCCCCAGCTCTCGGAAGCGCTTCCCGATGCTCGTCTTGCTCTCATCAGCGGCTAAGATGCCCTTGCCGGGCGTGAAGAGGTGGTCGATGGTGGTGAACATATCGTGCATAGTCTTACTCTAGAGCCTCCGGGCAGGACTTGTCAACGCAAGGCGCTGGCGTATGATGCCGGTATATGGGATTCTCTCTTGCCGCCAGCCACCTGATCCAGAGCACGAGGAAGTTTGGGCTCCAGCACCAGACCCATGCCATCATGGTGTGTGGGGTGTGTAATAGGGCCATCGCGGAGGTACTCCCCGCACTGGCAGAGCAGTGCGTGGCCGTGCAGCACCGTGAGGGGGTCATCAGCATACGGGTGCAGAGCGCAGCGGCACGAGGGGCATTTATGATGCACCGAGAGGCCATACTGGAGCGTGTGCAGCGCCAGTGTGAGGGGATAGTGGGGATAGAGGAGATACGGTAGATGTAACAGGGGTTTTCTTTACTCTGCAGTGTACACAGGGTAGCCCCACCCCGCCAGTTTCTCGGCCATCCAGGGGTGGTAGCGCTGGGCGAGTATCTCCGCCCGGGCGTCCTCCATCAGCCGCAGGTAATAGCGCAGGTTATGCAGCGTGCAGAGCCGCTGGCCCGTTACCTCGCCCACCCGTAGCAGATGGTGCAGATAGCTGCGGCTATAACCCGCAATGCAGGCAGGGCAGTCGCAGTGCGGGTCTATGACTTTCTCGTCTGTGCGATAGCGTGCGGCGGTTACCTTCAGCACCCCAGCGTCGGTAAACAGCGTGCCGTGGCGAGCATTACGCATGGGCATCACGCAGTCGAACATATCCACCCCACGAGCAATACACTCCAGCAAGTCACGCGGCGTGCCCACCCCCATGAGGTAGTGGGGTTTCTCCACCGGCAGCAGGGGCATAGTGGCGCTGAGCACGCGGTACATATCCTCCGGCGGCTCCCCTACCGCCAGGCCGCCCATGGCATAGCCGTCAAAGGGGAGCTGCAGCAGCCCCTCCAGACTCTGTTGGCGGAGCGAGATATCACACCCCCCCTGCACAATACCGAAGAGCTGGGGCCGCTCCGTCACGCTGAGGGTCTGCGGGTAGCGCGCAAAGTGATACTGGCAGCACCGCTCCGCCCAGGCCTGTGTGCGGGTGAGCGCATCACGGACCCGCTGCTGCTTGCGCTTACTGACGGCCTCATCCCGCGGGAAGCTAGGAGGACAGTCGTCAAAGGTCATCAGCACATCACTGCCGATGCTGTGCTGGATCCGCATGCTCTCCTCAGCATCCAGCCACAGCTCGTCCCCATTGAGGTGATTGCGAAACCGCACCCCTGCATCAGTGATCTTCTTCTGCTGCAGGGAGTAGACCTGGAAGCCGCCACTATCGGTGATAATCGGCCCCTCCCACCCCATGAAGGCATGCAGCCCCCCCAGCGCGTCCAGCACGTCTGTACCCGGGCGCAACGCCAGATGGTAGGTATTACTGAGGACAAACGGCGCCTGAATAGCCCGCAGATCCTCCACCGTGAGGCCGGCCTTAATAGCCCCCCGCGTAGCGACCGAGAAGAAGAGTGGGGTCTGTACACTGCCCCGCCGGGTGTGGAAGACCCCCGCCCTGGCGTGCCCGTCTGTCTGCTCCAGCGTGTAGTTACTCATGCGCCCAGAATAGCGCTGCACGGCAAAAGAGCTAGAGATTTTTCCTGAGGATTGGTATCCGCCAAGGAGTTTGCGCACTGCCTACCAATTTCAGCAAAAATACCAGATATAGACCTCGTATGCTATGGATATAACTTTCTTCCTGTCAAGGCTTGCCGAGTGCTCACAGTGCCCTACACTGAGCAGCATGATGCTCCACACTACTGATAGCGTCCGGCAGCTCTGGAATGCCTTTTGGACTCGCAAGGGCCACACCATTATTCCCTCGGCCAGTGTGCTCCCGGCAGATGACCCCAGCGCGCTCTTCCACAACTCGGGTATGCACCCGCTGGTGCCCTACCTCAATGGCGCGCCGCACCCCACGGGCAGTGTGCGCCTGGCGAATGCGCAGAAGTGCATCCGCACCATAGACCTAGAAGAAGTAGGCGACGCGACACATCTGACCTTCTTCGAGATGCTGGGGAACTGGAGCCTGGGGGATTACTTCAAGCAAGAGCAGATCCCCTGGTGCTACGCCTTTCTCACGCAGGAGCTCCAGCTAGACCCGCAGCGGCTGGCCTTTAGCGTCTTTGCGGGGAATGACGCCGCTCCACGAGACGAGGAAAGCGCGCAGCTCTGGCGGGCGCAGGGGGTGAGCCAGGCGCGCATAGCCTACCTGGGGGAGGACGACAACTGGTGGGCCAAGGGCGATACGGGGCTCTGCGGGCCAGATACCGAGATGTTCTACTGGAAGGATAGCACCACGCCAGCACCAGAGAACTTCCAGCAGACGCACGACGATGACCGCTGGGTGGAGGTCTGGAATAGCGTCTTTAT
This sequence comes from Candidatus Peribacteria bacterium, assembly GCA_020632335.1. Classification (GTDB taxonomy): domain Bacteria; phylum Patescibacteriota; class Gracilibacteria; order UBA4473; family UBA4473; genus JACKFV01. The sequence continues at coordinate 268,968 of JACKFV010000001.1, read as the reverse complement.
GACCTTCAACCGGGAGGAAGACCGCCGCCTCACCCCGCTAGCAAAGAAAAACATCGACACCGGTGCCGGGCTGGAGCGCCTGGTAGCCGTGCTGAATGGCAAGACGAGCGTCTACGAAACCGATGCCTTCTCGGGGATTCTCACCCAGCTGGCGCGTACCTGTGGGCGAGAGGACCTGCTGCAGGCCGTCACCGCCGAGACCGACGACCACTACAGCCTGCGCATACTGGCGGATCACACGCGTACTGCAGCGGTGCTGGTGGCCGATGGCGTGACCCCCAGTAATACCGCGCAGGGCTATATTCTCCGGCGTATCCTCCGCAGAGCCAGCCGTCATGGCCGTAAATTGGGGCTGACAGAGCCCTTCATCGCGCGTATCCTCCCGGCGGTGAGCGAGAAACTGGGCCCCGTGTACCCGGATATTTCCGAGCAACTGGAGCACCTGCAGACTGTGGTAGACAAGGAGGAGCGGCTCTTCCTCCAGACGCTGGAGCGGGGAGAGAAGGAGTTCCTCAAGCGGCTGCCGGAACTGCAAGGCGTCGTAGATGGCCCCACGGCCTTCCACCTCTATGAGACATATGGCTACCCGCTGGAGCTCACGCAGGAGATGGCCGCAGAACATGGCCTGAGCGTGGACACTGCCGGGTTTGCCATGGCCGAAGAGGCGCATAGAGAGCTCAGCCGTACGGCGTCGGTGGGGCAGTTCAGCGGCGGACTGGCGGATAACGACCCCGAAACGATCAAGCTGCATACCACCACCCACCTGCTACAGGAGGGGCTACGGCAGGTGCTGGGGCCGCATGTACAGCAGACCGGCCAGCACATCACCCCAGAGCGAACCCGCTTTGACTTCACCCATAATGAGAAGCTCACCCCCGAGGAAATAGCCGCGGTAGAGACCTGGGTAAATGACGCCATTGCGGCAGCGTGCCCCATCACCATGGAGGAGATGCCGCTGGAGCAGGCCTATGCGCAGGGGGCACTGGGGTGGTTCCGCGACAAGTACGGCGCTGTAGTGCGCGTGTACTTCATGGGCCCGTGGAGTACAGAGATCTGCGGCGGGCCACACCTGAGTAACACAGCGCAGGTAGGCGGACGGTTCCGCATAGCCAAGGAGGAGAGCTCTGGCGCGGGCAAGCGGCGGATCAAGGGCGTGATAGTCCTCGAGGAGAGCTAAGGGCTAGTTGATCGGCATATTCATGTCCGGGGTGCCGAAGCTATCCGTGGAGTACTGGTAGGTCTGGTAGGGATTGGCCGACGGAGTGATCTCTTCCAGCGTACTGGTGGTGGAGCTGAGCAGATGCTGGAGCTCTGCGAGTACTGCTACGAGCTGTTGGTTATAGCCTTCTTGGCGTTCGGCGAGGATACTGAGAAGCTCTTCGAGTTTTTCTACCCGTTGGGTGATGGCGGTAACGAGCTCTAGAGAGCTCTCGGGGGTGAGTTCAGCCAAGAGATCTTCTATGATGGTGCCGATCCGCTCTATGATCCTCGCGTAGGTGTCGATGAGGGTCTGGAGCTGCTGTGCGAGGTTCCGCAGGTAGATGATGCGCTGGAGCACGTCTGTGGGGATGTCTGGCGGAGAGACAATCGGCGGTGTGGTGGGAGGATTGGGATTCGGGTTTTGGAGGCAGGGTCCTAGGCCACCTCCGCAGGTACTGGGCGGTGTGGGAGTAGGCGTTGGTGTAGGGGTTGGAGCAGGAGCAGGAGTCGGGCTTGGTGTGGGTGTTGGAGTTGGCGTCGGAGCAGGGGTAGGTACTGGCGCCGGGGCAGGGGTAGGGGTAGGTGCCGGAGTAGGGGTAGGCACTGGAGCAGGTGTGGGAGTTGGCGCTGGGGTGGGAGAATCGGGGATGTCTCCCAAAGTGCTCTGGAGGAGGAGATTGGCGGATCCGGTACCAGTATTACTGAGGATATTGCTGATAGCAGCGGTTTTCATCGCTGTGGTGAGCGCTGCCGGAGAGAGGGTAGGATCCTCCCCGAGATAGAGTGCCGCGACGCCTGCCACATGGGGCGACGCCATAGAGGTCCCACTAGCAACATTGGTGCTAGTAGGGCTTCCCTTCCAGGCAGAGGTAATGGCGACTCCTGGAGCAAAGAGATCTATGCAAGGGCCATAATTCGAGAAGCCTGGGCGGCTGTCGTTATTGGCAATGGCCCCTACGGTTATGGCGCTCGGGGCTGCTGCAGGAGAATACCCACACGCATTACTCCCGGTATTGCCTCCCGCTACTACCACAGTTACGCCGGCTGCTGTGGCATTGGCAACCGCATTCATCACGCTACTCTGGAGCCCCTGTACCCCCAAGCTGAGGTTGATAACTGCGGGACGATACGGGCTATTGACCACCCAATTTATCCCCCCCACAATGGTAGAGAGCGGGCCAATGCCATTATCTCCCAGGACCTTCACCGCATGCACAGTGGCCTTTTTCGCTACCCCATAGCTAGTGCCGGCGATGGTACCCGCCACATGGGTTCCGTGGCCGTGGCCATCTGCAGCACTGCTGTCAAAGTAGCTCATCGACTGTCCTATCCGCCCCGTGAATTCCGTATGGCTGGCATTTATCCCCGTATCGAGGATGAATACATGTACGCCTTCTCCCTCTTGCTGATAGGTATAGGTGCCGTTTAAGGGAAGGGAAGGCTGGTCAATTCTGTCAAGGCCCCAAGGCGCATTCGACTCCGTAGCCGTGATGGTCACCAGGACATCAGCATTTACTGCGGCAATATCCCGCCGCTGCAGCAGGCGCCCCATGGCTTGAGGACTGGCTTCTATACTGAGGAATGTATAGCCAGAAGGCTGCATGGTGACGGTGTCTACCACACGGATTTCTCCTGCGCCGAGTTGGTTCTCCACCTGGGTGACCATGCCATGCATGACGCTTTCTATATCTATCCCGAGTTGCTCGGCGGCTTGCACTGTTGTGGGTTCTATCTGCAGCATATAGTGATTCGGGATGACCACTGCCCCGGCGTTTTCTTCTGTTTCTATGGCTTGGCGGGCTGCTTCTGGCAGAGCTGCGGTAATGGTGTTTAGGTCAGTAGAGAGCCCCAGAGTCTGGAAGGTACTGCTGGCGGCGTAGTCTTTTTGCTCGGAGAGAGAGGGACTGGGGGGGAGCAGCCCCGTATCTGCTGAGAGGGACGCCGGCGTACTGGTGCGGGGGAGAAACGCCCCGTCATACCGCGTAGGGTCTATAGGGGTGCCATCGCGTTCCAGCGGGGTGGGGCGTATGCTGGGCACCACTTGCGCAAAGCTCTGCAGCCCCGTAGAGAGAGTAAAGAGAAAGAGTATTGTTGTGAGGAGAACCGAGCGCATGAGAGAGATTTCCCTCCAGTCTAGCAGTAATGGGTCCTGCTGGCAATAGAGCTGCTGCTATTGCAGACCGCCAACAGCTCCCCACGGAGCACACACCGGGCATGATCCTGCTAGTGCGCCACCTCAGTGAAGCGCCGTTCGCGGATGACATGCACGCGCACTTCACCAGGGTACTGGCACTCGGCCTCTATCTTTCGCGCCACCTCAAAGCTGAGCTTCTCGCTTGCGCTGTCGCTCATCTCTCGAGCGTTCACAAACACCCGCACCTCTCGCCCGGCCTGCAGCGCGTAGGCCTTCTCCACACCGGAGAAATTACTCGAGATCTCCTCCAGCTGACGCAAGCGCTTGATGTACTTCTCCAGCGTCTCTCGACGGGCTCCGGGCCTCGCGGCAGAGATGGCGTCGGCGGCCTGGAGGATGCGCGACTCGATCGTCTCATACGGCACGTCCTCGTGGTGGCTCTGCATGGCCTGCCAGATGGGTTTCGCTACCCCGTACTTCTGCAGAATGTCCCGCCCCACCAGCGCGTGCCCGCCCTCTACCTCATGGCTGACGGCCTTGCCCATGTCATGTACCAGGCCGGCCTTCTTGAGGATTTCGGGGTCAGCACCAGGGATGTGCTGCGCGATCTCGGCCCCCAGCCACGCTACCTCCACGCTGTGGCGCAGGACATTCTGCCCATAGCTGGTGCGGAACCGCAGCCGCCCCACCAGTTTCAGCACCTCATCGGGGAAGGTCCCGCTGATCCCCAACTCTTCCTCGGCCTTGCGCCCCAGCTCCAGCAGCAGCTTCTCGGCGTTTTTCTCGGCCTTTTCCATGTGGTCTTCTATCTTGGCGGGGTTGATGCGCCCGTCCTTGAGCATCTCCTCCAGCACCATACTGGCCACATAGCGGCGGTACATATCAAAGCTACTAATGGTGACCGCACCAGGGGTATCGTCGATGATGACGTCTACACCCGTGATCTGCTCAAAGGCCGTGATGTTCCGCCCCTCCCGGCCGATGATCCGCCCCTTGAGGTCATCATTCGCCAGTTTCACGATGGAGAGGGTTGACTCCGCCGTGGTGGTACTCGCCATACGCTGTATGCTCTGCACCAGCAGGTTACTGGCCTCTTCGTCGGCGTGCTGGCGCATCAGCTCCACCTTGCGGCGCTGCGTTTCGGCCAGCTGGCTCTCGGCCTCGGCCTCCACCTGGGCCATGAGCTTCTCCTTGGCTTCCTCGGGGCTGAGCTTCGCGATCTCCCCCAGTTTCTCCATCTCGGCATTTATCTGCTCCTGCAGCTCGCGCTTCTTCTCGGTAAATTCCTCCGCGGCCTGCTCGTACTTGGCCTGGCTCTCCTCGGCCTTGCTGAGCCGCTTCTCCAGCTGCTCTTCCTTCCGTTCCAGCCGCTCATCACTCTCGGCCTCTTTCTTCTCCATCCGTTTGAGAATCTTCTCCTCCTCCTGCTCGGCGCGCTTGCGGGTTTTTTTGGCGTGGTCCTCGGCCTCAGATTGCAGCCTGGCCACCTCCTTCTCGGCCATATTTTTGAGCCGTTCGGCCTCGCGAATAGCCGCCTGTTCTATGAGTTTTGCCTTAGGACGAAACGCAATGTACCCCAGCCCCAGCCCCACCAGTAGCCCTCCCAGGGGCCAAATATACGAGAGATATTCCATAGTAAAGGTGATAAAGAGAAACGGCGAGCCCTGGCCCTGGTCAGCATGCTCTGCCGTGCAGCGCTCACCCTACTGTGGCGGGGCGTCTGGTCAATGGTGTTTTTCTCCGCCGGGGGCTGTGGCTCGCTTCCGCGTGAGAGATTCTATAGACAGCCCCATCTTTTGTGGTATTGTGGCACAAAGTGCACTTGCATTTTCGTGCAGGTTGGCTAGGCTCGCGGGGTATTCTTACCCCCTTTCTTATGACCATGATGAACCAGATGAAGGACCTCTATAAGATGCAGAAGGACGCCAAGCAGATGCAAAAAGAGCTGGAGCAGACGCAGATCCGCGCGGCAGACTACGGTGCGGTGGTGGTGATGAGCGGCAAGCTGGAGGTGACCGAGATCCACTTTGACGACGATTTTGACTTCAGTAATACGGCCGAAACCGAGCGTATCCTCAAAGAGCTCTTTAACCGCGCGATGAAAAAAACCCAGGAGTACATGCAGGAGAAAATGCAGCCCATGATGCAGCAGCTGCAGAGCATGGGCCTGACGGGCTAGGCAGGAGCGAGAAAATCACTACGTTGCCCCTATGCAGCTGAGTATCCTCATTCCCACCCTTGGGCGGCAGACGCTGCAGCCGGTACTTTTTGCCCTCACCCGCTGTGATGGCTGGGCCACCGTGCAGCCTGAGGTGGTGGTGGTGCTAGACGCGCCCCAGGTGACCGACCGCCAGGTGTGGGAGCAAACCCAGGCCCGCTATGCGCATGTGCTGCAGATGCGCTTTCTGGAGAGCACGGGAGCCGACCGCTCGGCCGCGCGGAATATCGCCATAGACGCCGCCAGAGGCGAGGTGCTCTGCTTCCTCGGTGATGACACGCTCCCCACCCCGGCGTGGCTGCAGCACCTCACGGGCTTCTTTATGAGCCACCCAGAGCCCACTACCGCGCTCCTGGGCACCGCTCTCTGGACCCCAGTGCTCCTGGCAGATCCCTTCCACCGCTGGCTACTGGGGTCGGTGCAGTTCCAGCTGCCGGCCTACCAGTCGGCGTTTACTCGTGTGTGGCGTGGTATTCAGGGGTATTACTACCCCACCTGGCGGGACTTCCACACCGCGTGCGTGGCCGTGCCGCGGGCGCTGCTGGGGGAGGAGCGGTTCTCAGAGCGCTTCACGGGCTGGGGATTTGAGGATACCGAGCTGGGGTATCGGCTCTGGCAGCGGGGCATGCAGCTCCATTACCTGCCCGAGTGGACGGTATACCATGACCACCTACAGACCCCAGAGGCCGTCTGGCAGCGCACACGAGAGAGCCGTCATAACGCCGCTATCTTCGAGTCGCTCTACCCAGAGCTGCCTATCCTCCCCCGGGGAGTGAAGCGTACCGTGCTCACCTTCATACTGCAGCTGCTGCGCCCGCTCGTGTGGGGCTGCGAGCGCCTTGGCCTAGCGCCCCGGCTCCGGTGGTGGTACTGCTGGAAGCGCGCGTGGCTGGGGCGCTAGTCCTTCCCCAGTACCACCTGCTGCTCAGCCGCCAGGGCCTCCCGCAGCAGAGCATCATGCGTGATGAAAATGATCGCCCCTGGGTACTGCTGTAGGAAGCACTCCAGCGACTCCTGCGCAAAGAGATCCAGGTGGTTGGTGGGCTCGTCCAGCAGCAATATATCCGGCGGAGAGGCCAGCAGCAGGGCCATCTCTACCCGTTTCTGCTGCCCGCCACTGAGGTCCCCTATCCGGCTCTGACGGTACTCCAGCAGCTGCATCTGCTGCAGCAGCCGGTGGTACTCCGTGTCGCTGAGGGGTAGGCGCTGCCCGAGGACCTCCTCCACGCGCTGGTGTGGTGGCAGGCTGCAGTGCTGGCTGAGGAGCGCCAGGGTGACCCCGTCCGCCGTCCAGACGTGGCCGCTATAGGCAGTGTCCTCTCCACGGAGGATCTGTAAAAGCGTACTCTTGCCGCTGCCATTGGGGCCAGAGATCTCTACCCGCTGCCCGCTGTACACCTTGCCCGATACCGCTGAGAGCACCACCCGCTGGCCATAGCGCTTCTCGGCTACGTCATACCGCAGGAGGAGCCGCCGCTTCTCCGTACGCGGGGGCGTGGTAGGGAGCCGGAGTACGGGGTCTGGCACGGGGGTGAGGGGGAGCGCCAGGGCCTCTAGGTCCGCGAGTTTCTTCTTCTGGCTCATCACGCGGTCACTGAACTGGTATTTCGGATGAAACTCATGCGCGCGCAGCCAGCGGTCTATCTCGCGTATCTGCCGCTCCAGCTGAGCATACCGGGCCTCTTTATCGGCCCGTTTTCTTGCGCGTTCGGCCCGCCAGTGGGCATAGCTCCCCGTGGTGAGCTCCAGCTGCCGCGTGTGTGGGTGCAGTTCCCAGACGCTGGTGACCACCTGCTGGAGCAGATTGCGGTCATGGCTGATGAGCACCACGCTCCCGTTAAACCCTTCTATAAAGCCCTCCAGCCACTGCTTGCCCGCGTCGTCCAGGTGGTTAGAGGGTTCGTCCAGCAGCAGGATGGTGGGCTCTTGCAGGAGGATCTCCGCGAGCTTTATCCGCATCTGCTGGCCCCCACTGAGGCTGCTGGTACTCTGGAGAAGGAGCTCCTGGCCGAGGCCTACCGTCTCCAGGGCGATGTCGATGAGGTAGGCATGCCAGCTCTCCTCCAGGTGGGCCTCCAGGTACTCGCCCACCAGGGTATCTGGCGGGAGCTCCGGGTGCTGGGGGAGGTATCCCAGCCGCTCGCCGTGCTGAGTAACAGACCCCGCAAGAGGGGACTGCCGCCCCAGGAGCGTCTGGATGAGCGTGGTTTTGCCACTGCCGTTGGGGCCAATGAGGGCCACCCGCAACCGGGCAGCGCTATCCAGACTCAGAGAAATCCCCTCACACAGAGGGTAACTATAGCCGATGCTGAGAGAGTGTGTGGTAAACATGGTGCTGCGAAGAAAACGCCAGGCAAGCTGACAGAGAGAGAAAAGCACCACGCCGCTCTTGCTCTAATGAGTCACGCGCACGGGTGCGAGCACTGGGGTAGCGCCTCGCATACACAGCACCACGGTGGCCAGGTATCGCCACAGTGCGCCGGAGATGGTAGCAGGGGTTAAGAAATCCATCAGCTGTAGTATGCCGTGGCATCGTCATTTGTCAAGTTTAGGCGATTTCTATTTGACACCCGGGCATATGGTTATAGGCTCTGGCTACACTTTTTCGTACCCCTGGCGATGAAAGCTGCTATTCACCCCACGCTCAGACCCGTTATCTTCCGCGACGCTCGTGCGGGCAAAGATTTCGTCATCTACTCCACGCTGGAGACCGACGAAAAAGACACCCACAACGGGCAAGAATGCAGCGTCTACCGGGTGGAGGTCAGCTCAGAGTCCCACCCCTTCTACACCGGTACGCAGACGCTGGTGACCACCTCTGGGCAGATAGATAAGTTCAAAGCGCGTATGGCTAAGGCCAAGAACCTCCAGTCATAATTCCTATGACGGTGACGCCTCCCCCCAGTACCGTTTCTCTCTGGGGCGCCGTGGCCGAAGGAGCGGCTAGCTGGCGACACGTATGGTGGCGGTTGAGCGCAGTGCTCTTCCTCCAGGTGCTGACGGCGCTCATTATCGGCCTGCTGGTGGTATGGGCCATTGCTGGGCTGCAGGGGCTGACGGTCCTCCAGCTGGTGCAGAACCTCTACTGGGGCAATATGGAGTCGGTGCTCGGGTGGCAGCTGCAGCCAGATGGTCGCCTCACAGGCATGACGGGTGCTCAGGGCCTACTCTTCTTTGGCGGGGTGCTGCTCACGCTTCTCGCGCAGATGCTCGCCTATATCGCCACCCTCCTGGTGCTGCGGGCACACTACCAGGCTCGGCAGCTCAGCCCCCTCACCGCGTATTGCCGTCAGAGCTGGAGCTACGTCTGGCGATTCCTCGGTATTCTTATCCGGCAGATAGGCGCGGTGCTGCTGCCCATCATCATGCTGGGGGTGGTCTTTGTCGTGCTGGGGACGCTCCTTTTCAAGCATCTCGAGAATGAGACGCCTCTCAGTGATTCCCTCATGCAAGGCCTGCAGCAGGGGGAGCTCCCTCTGGCGGCACTGCCGGCACTGCTGGCTATGGTGCTGGTGCTCTTGGTACTGGGCTGGGCGGTGGTACGCGTGCTCTTTGCGGGGCCTTACCTGGTGGAGAGCGATAGCCCCAGCAGCCGTGAGGCCTTCCTGCAGTCCAAGCAGTACATGCGTTCGCACGTCTGGCGAGTGCTGGGGGTGCTGCTCATTCTGGGGTTTGGGATGGGGCTGCTGTCTCAGGTCGTTACTCGCGTGGTGATGCTCGCCGAGGGGTTGCCCGTTATTGCCGGTAGTCCGTCGCCGCTCGCGCAGGCCGTGTGGGCACTGGCCGATATTCTCGTGGTGTCGCCACTCCTGCTGAGCATTCTCTACGCTCTTATGCGTCGCACGCACCACCGTAGCTAGGGCTTCTCTTACGCACGGTGCGTGAGGTACTTCTCGGCGTCCAGCGCGGCCATGCAGCCGTACCCCGCCGCGGTGATGGCCTGACGGTAGCGCCAGTCGCCGCAGTCGCCCGCAATGAATACCGACGGAATATTCGACCGGGTGTTGTCCACCACGCGGAAGTATTTGTTGTCCTCCAGCGTGATGAAATCTCCAAAGACGCTGGTGTTCGGCGCATGCCCGATGGCACAGAAGAGCCCCTGCAGGTCCATGACGCGGGTATCCTGGGTGAGGCTGTCGGTCAGCTCCACCCCACTGAGCACGGGCTGCCCCAGCAGCTGCGTCACCTGGGTATTGAAATGCACCGTTATCTTCTCGCTCTCCAGCACCCGCTGCTGCATGGGTTTACTGGCGCGGAAGGCCTCACCACGAACAAATAGATGCACCTGGCTTGCAAACCGCGTGAGGAAATGCGCCTCCTCACACGCGCTGTCGCCTCCACCCACCACGCCCACCACCTTGTCGCGGAAGAAGGCCCCATCACAGGTAGCGCACGCCGTGTAGCCCTTGCCCCAGTAGGCCTCCTCGCCCGGCAGCCCCAGCCACCGTGCCCGCGCGCCAGTGCTGAGGATCACGCTGTCGGCCGTATACACCCCCGCATTAGTGGTGAGTTGCAGGCGTAGCGGGTCGGAGAAATCCACGTTTTCGACCGTCTCCATGCGGGTATCAGCGCCAAACCGCTGTGCCTGCTGTCGCATCTGAGCAATGAGCTGCGGCCCCTGTATTCCCTCGGCAAACCCGGGGAAATTCTCCACCTCAGTGGTGGTCATCAGCTGCCCGCCGGGCGACATCCCCTCCAGCACCAGTGGGGAGAGCTCCGCTCGCGCCGCATAAATAGCCGCCGTCAGCCCCGCTGGCCCTGATCCGACAATGATGAGCTGGTGGTGTGTCATGCTACTGTGTATACCCATGGGGGTATACATGGCAAGTTTTTCTCCTCCTAAGAGAGTGCCAGCACGGTGTACTCATAGGCCTTGCCCTCCACGGTCACGCTCACTTTGCTGCCCTTGCTCGCGCCCATCAGCGCCTCACCCACGGGGCACTCGTTACTGATGCGGTGCGAGAGCGCGTCGGCCTCGGTCGTCCCCACGATGCTGTACTCAGCCTCTTCCCCCGTGTCCTCAAAGCGCAGCTTGACGGTACTCCCCAGCTGCACGGTGTCTGATTTCAGCCCCTCCTCGATGATCACCGCGGTCTTCAGCAGCTCCTCGATCTCTTTGATCCGCCCCTCGATGGTGGCCTGCTCGTTCTTGGCCGCGTCGTACTCCGCATTCTCCGAGAGATCCCCCTGCGCTATCGCCTCTGCCAGCTTCTCCGCCACGGCCTTACGCTGGTGTTTCTTGAGGTCCTGCAGCTCGGTCTCGAGCTTGGCATAGCCTTCAGCGGTGAGGAGCGTTTGGGTATCTACCATCGTATCAGGAGAAAAGATGCCGCCATCGTATACGTCGCTCTTTTTTTGGCAAGCAAAAGCCCCCCATGCGGGAGGCTCTCTAGACGCAGTGGTGCGCGTGTTTACTCGCTGACGTGCGCAATGAGCGCGCGAATCTCCCCCCGGATGGCCTCAAATTCCCCGAGGTTATCCATCTCTATATAGCGCATGCGTGCGATTTTCTCCATGACGGGAGCCTCTTCTATCTGACGGAAGTTCAGATCCTCCACGGCCGTCAGGGGCGCCATACCCTCGTTATAGAGCGTGAGAGAGGTCTTGAGCATCTCGTACTGCTTGCGCAGCGGGGTGTTGATGTCTCGCTCGTCAAAGGCGTCTTGGCGGAGGAAATCCTCGATGATGCTGCCCGCGGTGTGCAGCACTAGCCGCTCACGGGTACTCAGCGCGTCGGGCCCTACCAGCCGTACAATCTCCTGCAGCTTGGCCTGCTGCTGCGTGAGGTCCATGGCCTGTACCCGCAGAGACTCAAAATCCTCCGCAATGGCCGCGTATTCCTGCTTCATATTCGGCCCATAGAGCGAGTAGCTCTTCAACCAGTTGATGGACGGGAAGTGCTTCTGGTACGCCAGGTTTTTATCAAGCCCCCAGTAGCACTTGGTGACGCGCAGGGTGTTCTGGCTCACGGGCTCTGAGAGGTCTCCTCCTGGGGGGCTCACGGCCCCGATGACGGTCAGGTAGCCGCTGCGTGGCTCGCTCCCCAGGGTCTCCACTGCCCCCGCACGCTCGTAGAACTCCGCAATCTTCGACCCCAGGTATGCGGGGTAGCCCTCCTCGCCCGGCATCTCTTCCATCCGCCCGCTGATCTCCCGCATGGCCTCGGCCCACCGGCTGGTACTATCAGCCATCAGCGCCACGCTGTAGCCCATATCACGGTAGTACTCAGCGATGGTAATGCCCGTATACACACTGGCTTCTCGTGCCGCCACGGGCATGTTAGAGGTGTTAGCGATGAGGGTCGTACGCTTCATGATTACCTGGCCGGTCTGGGGGTCCTCCACCTTAGGGAAGTCATCCAGCACCTCTGTCATCTCGTTTCCACGCTCCCCACAGCCGATGTACACCAGCACCTCGGCATTACAGTACTTGGCGATGGTCTGCTGGCTCACGGTTTTCCCTGCTCCAAATGGCCCGGGGATGCACGCCGCGCCGCCCTTCACAATGGGGAAGAAGCTGTCGATGATGCGCCACCCACTGCGGAAGTAGCCCTCTGGTACCGTCTTCCTCGCCACCGGGCGTGGCACACGGATGGGCCAGAAGTGCCGCAGAGCTACCTCGTGGTCTTTGCCCGCGTCGTCGGTGATGATACAGATGGTCTCGGTCACCTTGTACTGCCCGCTGAGGATCTTCTTTACCGTCCCGCTGATGCCATAGGGCACCATCACCCGGTGTTCCACCACTTCTGTCTCTGGCACGGTACCGATGATATCCCCCGCCGCGACTTTCTGTCCCTCCTTCACGGTCGGGGTAAAGGCCCATTTCTTGGTCTGGTCTAGCCCCGGTGCGGTGATCCCCCGAGTGATAAAATGCCCACTTTTCTCCTCCAGCACGTGCAGCGGCCGCTGGATCCCGTCATAAATATTCTCCATAATGCCCGGGCCCAGCTCCACACTGAGGGTCTGTCCGGTCAGCTGCACGGGCTCGCCAGGGCCCACCCCCGCAGTGTCCTCGTATACCTGGATGGACGCCTGGCCCTCCTCCAGCTTGATCACCTCGCCCACCAGTTGCTCACGCCCCACACGCACCACCTCGTACATCTTGGCCGCCTGCATGTTATCGGCCACGACGAGCGGGCCAGAAACTTTTATGATCGTTGGTGTCATGGTCATGCTTCCACTACAAAATAACACGCGCATTGTGGTGCTCCGCGGGTGGGTGTCAAGCCTGCCGAGTGCAAATCTGCCTAGCCAGGCCACAGAGCATGGCTACACTGCGGGTATGCTGCGTGCACTCTACTGGCTGCTGATGCTGCTCCTCCTCCCGGGGATGCTCCTGCGGGTGAATCTGGGTGGCTCGGGGCTGCTCCCAGCGGATCTCCTCCTGCCGCTCTATGGCGTGCTGTGGCTGGGGTATCGGGCGCTCTTCCTCCGTAGCGTGCCGCGGGCGCGGTTTGTGCTGCCGGGGCTCGTATGGCTCCTTATTGGGCTTATTGGCCTGCTGCTGACGCTCTGGGAGATGCCGCTGACCGAGGGCATCATGAGTCTGGCGCACTGGTGGCGGTTTCTGGGGCTTCTCTGCGTGGGGTGGAGTGTCCCGGACCTCCTCACCGGCCTGCCAGAGGGGAGACTGCTCCGCCGGATACTGCTTATCGTCCTGGGGGTGATTATCTTGGGGATAGTCCAGTACTTCCTCGTGCCAGATATCAGCCACTGGTCTACCGTAGGGGGCTGGGACCCCCACATGGGCCGGCTGCTGAGCACCTGGATGGACCCCAACTACATCGCGGGGATGCTGGCCTTTTGCCTCCCGGTGGTGTGCGGGGTGCTCTACCAGGCGCGTCCGGCGCTGCCACAGTGGGCACTGCTGGGGCTGCTGGGGCTGGGGCTTTTGGCGCTTTACCTCACCTACTCGCGCAGTGGCTACACGGCGGCGGTGGCGGGGCTGCTGCTCTTCTTCGTCGTGCATGACCGCAAGTGGATAGCGCTCACCCTCCTGGCGGCGGGGCTGACCATTGTGCTGACCCCCAACCTGGAGTACTCCCGCATGTACCAGCGGGTCACGCAGTTGGCTGAGAGTGTGCAGAGTCTGGTATTCCAGACCGATGATTCGCTGGATGCCACGGCCTCACTCCGCGTGCAGAGCTGGCAAGAGAGCCTGCAGCTGGCCGAGCAGTCGCCGGTGGTGGGCATTGGATTCAATACCTACCGCTATTACGCCGTACAGGCGGGCATTGCAGATGAGACCAACTTCAGCGCGGGGGGGAGTGATAGCTCACTGCTCAATGTGCTGATCACCACGGGCGTGCTGGGGCTGCTGGTGTACTTGTGGTTCCTGGCAACCCTCGTGCTGCCCCGCCTGCGGGAGTACTTCACGGGCCGAGATACCCTCTCCCTTGGTATAGCCTCTGGCGTCCTGGCCCTCACGCTGCACAGCTTCTTTGTCAACTCGCTCTTCTATGTTTTCATCATGCTGCTAGTGCTGAGCCTCAGCGGTTATCAAGAGGCCCTTGCGTCTCAGCCCCGCTCTGGGGTAGAATAGACCGATGCCCCTTGCCATAGCGCCTCCTGCTACCCCCTCCCGCTGGGACGAGCTGCGTACCGCCGCGGTGGAGGTGTACACGCTGCTCAACGATTGGCTGATAAACAGCAGCCGGGTGAAGCTGATCGAGAAGGTGAACTTCTACCAGATGCTCGGGTCGCTCATCAGCGCTGGGGTGCCGCCGACCGAAGGGGTAGCGCTGCTCATCCGCCAGACCGAGAATAAGAAGCTCCAGCGCGTCCTACAAGACATCTATCAGCTGATGCAAGAGGGGGACTCGCTCGCTACCGCTATGCGCCAGAACGACGACGTCTTTGCTCCCGCTACCTGCAGTGTAGTGGCCGCGGGCGAGCAGTCTGGCCGGCTGGACCAAGTCCTGAAAGAACTGGCGGACCAGAGCGAACGCCTCTACCGCCTGCAGAAGAAAATGGGCAGCATTATGCTCTACCCGGTTATCCTCCTGGGGGTGGTGGTGCTGCTGGTGGTCATTATGATGGTGGTTATTGTGCCCCGGCTCTTGACCCTCTTTGACTCCGCTGAGGCCCTGCCCTGGCCCACGCGCTTCCTCATCAGCACCAGCCAGTTCTTTCAGCACTCCTGGGGGTGGCTCTTGCTCCTGGTGGTGGCGCTCTGGGTGGTGTGGTGGCGGTGGCGCCGTACGCGCATCGGGAGCCTGCTGTGGGATAAACTCCGGCTGCACCTGCCACTACTGGGGCCCCTGCTGAGAGATATGACGCTCACGCGGGTGTCGCGGCTCTTTAGCTTCTTGCTGGCTTCGGGCATCCCCATAGTGGAGGCGCTGCGTATGGTGGCCCACGCGGCCGAGTCAGAGCAGTACACCCAGCGCCTGCTCATCGCCACCAGAGACATCACCAAGGGGATCACGCTGACCGAGAACCTCACCGGGCAAGAGCACTACTTCCCGCAGATGTTTGTGCACATGGTAGAAGTGGGCGAAAAAACCGCCAACATAGAGGGCATGATGCGCCGGATATCGGTATTCTATGAGGAACGCACCGAGCGCCGCATCGCCAGCATCGCCAAGATCCTCGAGCCAGCCATCATGATTGTGCTGGCGTGCATCACCCTCTTTATGATCGCCGCAGTGTACCTGCCCATCCTCCAGCTGAGCGACCAGGTGTTGTAGGTACTATAAACACGCTAAGAGGCTAGTTCAGCGGCACGACTTGGTTCCCGCTCTGCAGCATAAAGAAGCGGTTGTTCCCCGTACTGCCGAAGTTCCCACTCACGCTGGTGAGGGTACTGGTGGTCTTATCACACGCAAAGTCCGACTGCGTCACCGCCATATTCTGCAGCACGTTGCGGGCCTCGGTTGTCCCCGTGAAGAGCATGCCGCTCTGCCCCGGCTGCAGCGTGCTGTCTTGCTCGCCCCAGGTAGCCACAAAGTACTGGTTATCCAGCGACGCCTCCGTAGGGCCGGTGCCCAGGCCTATCACCACACAGATGTTATTCCGCGCGGTGAAGTTCACGTCATTGGTGTTCAGCAGGTCCTCTATCTCGCCCGCGGTCAGCCCTGTGTAGAGGTCCTCGGTGTTGCTGAGCCCTGAGGTCATGATCTCCAGCTCCACCGCTCGCACGGCCGCATAACGCGTCGAGTCATTCCCACTACCGAAGAAACGCCGGTACGACCCCACGCTTATCGTCCCCAAGATGCCCAGGATGACGATCACCACCAGCAGCTCTATGAGCGTAAACCCATGAGCAGCGCGTCGTCGTTGGGAGAAAAACCGTTCCATCAGCAGAGTATATAGCGCTGGAACTCTACTCCGCAGCGCGCAGGCGTCAATACTTCCGCCCTTGCCAAGTGGCTCGGCTGGTCGTATTACACCCTAGGCCACCTGACGCACCTCCGGCAGGGGCAGCCCCTCCGCGCTATACGCCGCCTCGCAGGCTTGCATATAGTGGTGCAGCAGCCTCTCCAGCTCTGGCTCCTCGGGCGATTGTACGCGCAGCTTTAGCACGGGCTCGGTGTTGCTCTGGCGGAGGATCCCCCAGGTGAAGTCCCCCAGCCGCACCCGCACCCCGTCCAGCGTGATGGCGTCCGGGTACTGCGCCCGCAGCGCCGTGATGACCCGCTGCATGACGGGACCCTTGTGCGCGTCACTACAGGGGAGGTAATAGTACTTCTCCTGCAGTGTAGCGGGCATAAAGCTCCGGATTTCCTCCAGCAGCCCGGGCGCCGATGACAACACCTGCAGCAGCCGGCACGTGGCATAGAGGGCATCATCATGCCCGTGGAGGTCCCGGTACATGATGTGCGCGCTGAGCTCACCCGCCAGGTCCGCGTCATACCGGTACAGCGCCTCATAGACACTCGCATGGCCCGTGGGGCAGAAGAACACCTCGGCCCCCACACTGCGCAGATAGCTCGCTACCCCCTCGGCCTGCATACAGTCGATGACCATGCGCGCCGTCTCTCCTGTCTGCTGCTTCTGCTGCGCCATCTGGTATCCCAGCAAGCACAGCATCTCGCTCTGGTGGAGCAGCCGCCCGGTGCTATCCACCATGCCCACGCGGTCGCCATCGCCGTCATACATCACTCCCCAGTCCGCTCCTGCTGCCACCACTGTTGCCATCAGGTCCGGGTAATTCTCGGCCAGAGCGGGGTCTGGCTCGTGGTGGGGGAAGGTGCCGTCCAGCTCACAGCAGAGCTCCTCTACCGCTACCCCCATGCTGCGCAGTACCGGTGGGTTGATGAGCCCCGCCACCGCATTACTTCCGTCCACCACAATGGATACCCGTGGCATACTGCCCACTACCTCCTGCAGCAGCAGCTGGTACCACGGTGTGAAGTCCTGGTGCAGGCATCGCTCCTCCCAGCCGATGAAGTCGCTTGGCACCGTCTCTACCGCGCAGGCTAGGTGATAGACCTCCTGCAGCTCCTCCCCCCAGATCTTCCCGTCCTTGTCCCGCACTTTGAATCCGTTATACGCCGCCGGATTATGCGACGCGCTCACCTGCACGGCCCCCAGGTAGTGGTGCGGGTGGTGGGTGTTGATCAGGTAGCTCATGGGCGTGGTGGCCAGGCCGCCATAGGTCACCTGCGCGCCCGCGTCCACCATCCCGGTAATGAGCGCGCCCGTCAGCTCGGGTGACGACACCCGCCCGTCTCGTGTGACCACCACCGTCGGCATCGCGGTATTATGCTTGGCCTGCAGGTGTCGCACATACCCCACCCCCGCGCAATAGGCCAGCGGAGCGTCCAGCTTGCCCGGCTCGGCCAGCCCACGGATGTCATAGGTCTTGAAGATAGTGCGGTTCAGCAGCATAGGGGAGTGTCAGTGCTGCGCACTCTAGGCCAAATCCTCCTCATGTCTAGCCAGCCCCCCGCCGCTATGGGGAGAAAGATCCCCGTACCCGTCAAGCAAAAAATCCGTAAAAAACACTTGCCCGCTCAACATGTAGTAGCTATGTTCGTTCAGCACCTACTAGATATTGATCCCTCTTGCGTCGCACTTGCAAGACCCAGCACCGGTATCTCTGGCAGGACAGCGCACACAAACACCGGCTCTTCTCTCAGCATATTTCTTTTGGCACGTCAAGTGTCGCCCTGTTTTTACTCCCCGCGTACCATGCCACTGACTCACATCCGTAAGCGCTCCGGCGAGCTCCAGCTCTTCACCGAAGAGAAGATAGAGGCCGCCATCGCCAAGGCCTGCATCGACACCCCCCATGGCCTGACCGACCCCACGCTGCCCAAGCGCGCCGCCGAGCACACCGTAGCCGCCCTGTGGGAGGCCTATAGTCATGAGCCGGACTTCCCCACCGTCGAGCAAATACAAGACGAGGTCGAGCGCAGCCTCATGGCGCTGCAGGCCTATGAGACCGCCAAGAGCTTCATCCTCTATCGCGCCCGCCAGGCAGAGGCTCGTGCCCAGGCCAAGATAGCCGCGCTGGAGCACAACCGCTTGCAGATGATCACCGACGCTAATACCGTCGAGACACTGAGCCACCAGGGGATCCAAGACTATATCCTCGCGCACACCCAGCACCTGCCAGACTGTGACCCCGCGCTCATCCTCGCGGAGGTGGAGCGCAACCTCTACGACGGCATCACCGAGAGTGAGGTACGCAACGCACTGGTACTCGCCGCTAAGAGCTACTTGGAGCGTGACCCCGCCTATGGGCAGCTAGCCGCGCTCTTCTTGGCCGATACGCTGTACGAGGAAGTCATGGGCGTGCAGTGCCATGAGCCGGGCTTTGCAGCCACCTACCGTGACCATCTGGAGGTTTCCATCCGCCGTGGTATAGACGCCGGGCGCCTGGACCCGCGCCTGGGGGAGTTTGACTTCGGCGTGCTCAGCGCCGCACTAGAGCCCGCGCGTGACCGCCTGCTGCGCTACATGGGCATGCACTACCTGTGGGACCGCTACGTCATGCGCATCACTGATGACCGTGACCGCTACCAGCGTACTGAGGCTCCCCAGCACTTCTGGATGCGCATCGCTATGGGCCTAGCTATCAACGAGCCCCGTGACCAGTGGGAGCACTACGCTCTGGAGTTCTACAGCGTCATGAGCCAGCTGCACTATGTGCCCTCTACTCCCACGCTCTTCCATGCCGGTACCAGTCACCCGCAGCTCTCCAGCTGCTATATCCTCACCATTCAGGACGACCTGCATAACATCTTCAAGACCAATGGGGACGTGGCGCAACTGCTGAAGTACAGTGGCGGCGTAGGCCACAGCTGGACGCACCTGCGCGCGGTGGGAGCCTACATCAAGGCGACTAACGCCTACAGCAGCGGGATTATCCCCTTCCTCCGCATCATGAATGACGTGACGGTCTGCATCAACCGTGCCGGCCGCCGCCGTGGCGCGAGTGTGGCCTACCTCGAGACCTGGCACTATGAGATAGAGGAATTCCTCCAGCTGCGCAAGAATACCGGTGATGAGCGCCGCCGCACGCATGATATGAACACCGCTAACTGGATCCCCGATCTCTTCATGCAGCGAGTGCGCGATAATGGCGACTGGACGCTCTTCAGCCCCGACGAAACCCCAGACCTCCATGATCTTTACGGCGCGGCGTTTAAGGAGCGCTACGAGCAGTACGAGCGCGACGCTGACGAGGGGAAGATGAAGATCTGGAAGCGGATAAAAGCCGCGAGCCTCTGGCGGCAGATGGTGACCATGCTCTTTGAGACCGGGCACCCCTGGATCACCTTCAAAGACCCCTGCAACGTCCGCAGCCCGCAAGACCACGTCGGGGTGGTGCATAGCTCTAACCTCTGCACTGAGATCACGCTGAACAATAGCCAGGACGAAACCGCCGTGTGTAACCTGGGGTCGGTGAATCTGCGCCAGCACGTGGCAGACGGCCAGGTACAGTGGGAGCAGCTCCAACGCACCGTGCGCACCGCTATGCGCCTGCTGGATAACGTCGTGGACCTGAACTTCTACCCCACGCCCGAGACTGCCACGAGTAATCACCGCCACCGTCCGGTAGGCCTGGGCATGATGGGCTACCAAGACATGCTCTATAGCCTCGGTATGCGGTTTGATAGTGAGCAGGCCGTCACGCTGAGCGACGAGGTGATGGAGTATGTGAGCTACTACGCCATTGCGGAGAGTGCCGCGCTGGCCGCGGAGAAGGGCGCGTATGAGACCTACCCCGGGAGTAAGTGGGACCGCGGGATCTTCCCCTACGACACCCTGGCGCTACTGGAGCAGGAACGCGGCGAGCCCCTACTGGTAGACCGCACCACCCGCCTGGACTGGGACGCGCTCAAGGCCACAGTGGCCCAGCACGGCATGCGCAACAGCAACTGCATGGCCATCGCGCCCACTGCCAGCATCGGTAACATCGCCGGCTGCTACCCCTGCACCGAGCCCATCTATAAGAACCTCTACGTCAAGAGCAACATGGGCGGTGAATTTACCGTAGTGAATGAGGCTCTCATTGCGGATCTCAAAGCCCGCAACCTCTGGGACGACGAGATGCTCCAGCAGCTGAAGATCCACGACGGGTCCGTACAAGCCATAGACGCCATCCCCGCAGAGATCAAGGCCGAGTACCAGGAGGTCTTTGAGCTCGGCTCAGAGTGGATCCTCCGCCATGCTGCCGTACGGGGCAAGTGGATAGACCAGTCGCAGAGCGTGAATATCTTCTACCGAGGCTCTAGCGGGAGGGAGATAGCCGAGCTCTACCAGCTGGCCTGGCAGATGGGCCTGAAGACCACCTACTACCTGCGCACCCTGGGGGCCACGCAGGTGGAGAAGTCTACCGTGGCCACCACCGCGCACACCCAGTCACGCCGCGCAGTGCCCGAGGTCACCCAGCCCGAACTCATGCCCACCAGCACGCATGATAAGGCCACCATGTGCAGCCTGATAAACGGCGACGGCTGTGAGAGCTGCCAGTAACCCTTGACGGGCCCGCTCTATACCGCATGATGCGGGTATGTTCTCGCTCCTCCGTCAGTCGTTCACGTCCTCTTTTGCTGCTACGCAGTGGCCCACGCTCACGGCCGGCAGTGGCCTGCGCTACTGGGCACAGTGGTGGGGGCTGCTCACGGCCATAGCGCTGCTGGTGGCGCTAGTGACCGCACAAGTTATCGGGCCACGCCTGCAACGCCATGCCCAGCAGTTCATCACCCAGGCGCAGCTGGAGGATACCGTGCTCACGCTACAAGACGGAGAGATCACCACCCCGCTGCAGCGGCAGTGGCAGCTGGAGGGCTGGACGCTACAGCTAGATACCACGGCCTCCCTGGCCGAGCTCACGGTGCTGGATCCTTCGGCAAGTACCGCTCCTGAAGAGCCGCGCGGCGTAGTACTCCTCGCTAAAGACGGTGTGCGTATGCACGAACAGACCTTCCCCGGGCATGAGCGGGAGGAGCAGTTCTCCTTCAGTGCCCTGCCAGATATGCAGCTGCCCGTGGGGGAGGCGCTCACGAAGACTGCCCGTCATGCTAGCACACTGCTGAGTCTGCTGGCGGTGGGGGGCGTTATCGCACTGAGCATCGGGTACGGGCTCTACAGCATGGGGTTCCTCCTGCTGGTGTCGCTGGTGCTGCGCTATGTCCTTCGTCCCACCGGGCAGAGCGCTAGGTACCCTCAGACGCTCGGGCTGCTGGCCTACTGGATGGTGCCGGCGTCAGTGCTGGGGCTGCTGCTGGGGAGCCTGTGGCTGGTGCCATTGGTGGTGCTGGGGCTCTTCATCTGGCATAATCGGGTCTTTCTTCGGCCTCTGGCGCCAGAGAGTACCCCCACAGGAGCGTCCCTCCCTCAGTAGCATCTGCGTGGTCCCCCGGCAATTACGCCCGCTCGGCCAGCTGAGCGTTAATGCGCGCGATGATCGCACGGGCTTTTCGCTTCTCCCAGAAGACCACCGGGAGCGTCGTTTGCTCTCCGCTAGAGGCTATCACCAGCCGGGTCTGTATATCCGTCAGCCCCCAGAGGAGGCACAGTACCGCTGCGCCCAGGATGACATCGGGGGCCATATTGGGCTCAGAAGCGGTGAAAAAAAGGAGTAACCCACCTGTGACACCTATAAGTATCCGCCAGAACCGGTAGCGTACCTCTAGCCGAACCCCACTTACTTGACGGAGCGGTACTGTCTTAGTGGTGGAGCCGGTGGGGAGGAGCCCGAGTGCGATATGAGGCGCGTGACTGATAAGCCGTTTAGTAGTGGTTACCAGCCGAGAGCGAGCATACCACGTGAAGGTGGAGGAGCGAAACGACTGGTCATGCTCTATAGATTCCCCTTGTGTGAGGACTTCAGAGCCGGGGAGCGAGACGGGTGAGTGCGGTGCCATAAGAATGGGGGTGAAGAGAACGATGCTCCTCCGCACGCAAAAGCGGAGCGTAGCATGGTTGCAACACCTCCTGTACATGGACTCTAGCGAGCCTCATTGAAGACAGCGCTACGCTCCATCTTACCAATGAGTGATCGACCAGAGACAGTCCATGCGAAGAAAGAGAAGGAAGTGTTGCCCCTCTACCCTGCTAATTTCTCAGACCGCGTCAAGTATTCTGCGACTGCTCTATGCTAACAGCGCCCCCACCGCGTCTTCTTCGAGCGCTTTCCCGATGCCCGCCAGACGGTAAGCCTCCGGGGTGAGCAGCTCTCGCGCCACGGCCTCCACGTCCTGCTGGGTGACCGCGTCTATCTTGGCCGCGTAGTCCTCCCAGGTCTGCACCGTGCCATACAGCAGCATATAGGCGCTATAGCGGTGCGCGTTGTTATAGGGCTGGTCGCGCTTGAGGTCGAGAGTGCCCAGCAGGTAGCTCCTCGCCTTGGTGAGCTCCGCTGCGGTGATGCCGCTCTCCACCACCGCGGCATACTCATCGCGCACGGCCGCTATGGCCTCCATGGCTCGCTCTGGTGCCACCCCCACGGTAGTGCACAGCAGCGAGGTATCGGTGTATTCGTCACTCTGAGTGTGGATGGAGTAGCAGAGGCTGCGTTGCTCACGTATCCGCTGGAACATCCGTGACGACATATTCCCCCCGAGGATCACGCTCAGCACCTCCTGCGCGGTGTAGCGCGGGTCAGTCTCCGCGTAGCCCCGCACGCCAAAGGCCAGGTGATACTGCTCGGTTTTCTTGTGCCGGAGCAGGAGTTTCTTGGTGCTCAGCGCGGGGTTATAGCGAGTAGGCTGTAGAGTCGCCGGGCGCTGCTCGAGTGGGAAGGACTCCTCCAGCAGTGAGAGGGCCTCCTCTGGCGGGGTGCCCCCAGCAATGCACAGCACCATATTATCGGGGGTATAGAGCGCCTCACGGTAGTGCAGCAGCTGCTCACGGGTCATACCACCCACTACCGCCTTACTGCCTATCTGGTCCCACCCCAGGGGCTGGTCACCATACAGCAGCTGTTCAAAGTCCCAGCTGATCTGGTACATGGGCGCGTCCTCGTACATGGCCATCTCTTGGAGGATGACCCCGCGCTCCCGCTCTACCTCAGGGGTTTGCATAGTGCTGTGGAGCAGCATGTCGCTGAGCACCTCCACTGCCTTGCCGACGCTGCGCCCACTACAGGTGATGAAATACCCCGCGTACTCCTTCCCCGTGAAGGCGTTAAACTCCCCGCCAAAGCTATCCACCGCCTCCGCCACCGCCTGAGGGGTCGGGTAGCGCTTCGCACCCTTAAAGAACATATGCTCGAGGAAGTGGCTGATACCCGTGTTTTCCTTCGTCTCATACCGGCTACCAGCCCCTACCAAGATCATCACCGTCACCACATTGCTCTCGGGCAGGTGCACGCACTGGAGCCTCAGGCCGCTCTGGAGGGTTCTACTGACTAGCATAGCGCCAGTATAGCAGCGCCCGGGGCTGGGGGCTATCTTTGCTTGTGCTTTTTTCGGGCATGGGTATGCTCCCCCCACATGGAGCGACTGCAGCATTCCCTTACGCGCACCCTCGGCATCGGGGCCCAGCAGCTGTGGCGTAATGGATTTCTGAGTCTCTCCACGCTGCTCATCGGCGCGGTGATCCTCTTCCTCCTCAACGTCCTCTTTGCTACCAAGGCCTTCACAGACCTCCACCTGCAGCAGTTGCAGCAGCGGGCTGATTTCATAGTACTGCTGCAGGAGAGCTATGACCCCTTCAACGCCGCTGCGCTGGTCAACGACCTTCAGGGGCTTTCTATCACCGCGGAGGAGCTGAGCGCCACCACCTATAATGACGTGACGCTACCGCCACGCCTGCGGCTCATCTTCCGAGACCTCACCCAGGTAGACGCGGCCTTCCAGGTGCTGGAGAAAGAACGCTATGACACCGTGCTAGACGGGTGGGATACCGAGCTCCAGCATGACTTCCAGCGCATTGTGGAGCGGCTCTTTTTTCTCCAGCGGGTGGTGACGCAGCTCAGCCGTGGGGCGGTGGTGCTCTTCATCATCGCCGGGGGGGTGCTGATGCTCAATGCCTTCCGGATGTCGCTCTTCACCCGGCGGAAGGAGATCTACATCGCGCGGCTGGTGGGGGCCAGGCTCCCCTTCATCACCCTGCCCTACTATGGCGAGGCGCTGCTGCTCTCGGTGGGGAGCTGCCTCATCGCTATCCCGTGCTTTATCTGGTTCCTCACCCGCATCCAGCTCTCGGGCGTGGCCAATGTCTTTGGCGTGCTGTGGGCTACGGTCTTCCCCTGGCAGCTGCTGGGCGCGGTGGTGGTGGCTATTGTGGGGGCGTGGGTGGCGCTACAGCCCTACGTACGAGGGAAGTTCCAGTGGTAGGCATGAGCACCTCCCTCACCACGCCCGCCTTTCTCCTGCACGAGACGCCGCTGAGTAACGATAGTAGCCTGCTGCACTTCCTCACGCCGGAGCACGGGCAGCTGCTATGCCATGCGAGGGGATTCCAGCGGAGTAAGCAGCGCCGCGCCGAGATAGACACCCTGCGGTTGCTGTCCCTCACCTGCACCGAGAAACCCAGCGGCGACTACACCCTGCAGGAGGGGACGGCAGTGCAGCTCTACCCCGGGGTGATGAGCAGCTACCAGACCCTGCAATACGCCCTGCAGTGGCTACAGACGCTCCACCGGGTGATACCAGCGGGGGTTTCTACACGGATCTTTGGCCTCACCCAGCACCTCTTCACCCACGCGGAGGCAGCCACGCTCCCCGCACTGCGGCTCTATGCGCGGGTGCATTTACTCAGCCTCACCGGCCACCTGGACCCCTCGCTCCCTCTCTCGCCCGCGGCAGAGCAGACCCTGCAGCGTATCCTCAGCAGCAGCTTCCCTCGGTTTCTCAGCAGCAGCCCCCCCCCGCTGGAGGCGCTCCCAGACCTCCTCACAGAGCTCGCCCAGCTGGAGCGGCACGCGCATATTGCTTGACACCCCCGCGCTGCGCGGGTAGAGAATGAAGAGCGTAAGCACCGCCGGCGCCCTTTAGCGTATGGCACGAGCGTGCTTCACGGTTCTTTGATAGGTGAAGCCTGCAAGAAGAGACCACGAGCAGATAGTAGATATAGGTAGTAGATATATGCACTGCACAGCCCGCCTGTGTAGAGAGATATCTATTACCTCACCAAAAATGATAATTATGGGACTCATACAACAAATCCAGCGATTCTTTGTCAATGGAAAATGCTATACTCGTCCTCGTAGAGGAAAAAGAGAGACTGCGAAGGACTACGACAAACGTGTGGAGAAATTTGAAAAAATGCTACAAGAATCTGGTGCCCTAAAGAATCCGAATCTACAGGATTGGCAACGACAATAAAAAGAGTGACCCCCTACACTCCTCTATACCTCTCTTACGCAGGCTTCACTCTTTTTTTTGCGTTTTCAGGACTTCCGTATACTCTGGAGCCTATACCCCCTCTTTGCTCATGCCTGTTTCGGTCACCGACCTCGCCAAAAAACTCGAAATCGCCGAAGAAGCCGTGGTACTCCACGCCATGGATCTCGACTTTGACATCCCCGATGATGACCTCATCCCCGATGACATCGCCAAGCAGATAGAAGAGCTGGAGGTGGGCAATACGCTCAGCCAGGTGGAGCACGAGTATGAGGACATTGCTGAGCGGGAGGTGATAGAGCAGCAGGCCGCGCAGACTGTGGGGAACCGCAAGAAGATCCAGAAGAAAAAGGACGAGCAGCGCAAGCGCGAGAAGGATAAACCCGAGGAAGCAGTGGTGCAGCAGGCCACCACCCGTGATGGGCGGGTGATCCTCCCCGACATGCTGAGCGTGCGAGAATTCGCGCAGAAGATCAGTAGGCCCCTGCCACTAGTGCTGATCAAGCTCAAGCAAAACGGCATCATTGCCAATATCAAGCAAGACATCGACTACGAGACCATGGCGGTGGTGGCCGATGAATTCAGCGTAGCGGTGACCCGCCAGTCAGCCGAACTCAGCGGAGAAGACCTCTTCCGTGGGGATCTCACCGCGCTGCTAGCAGATGAAGAGCCGGAGAACCTGCGCCCGCGTCCACCGGTCATCTGCATCATGGGGCATGTAGACCACGGCAAGACCTCCCTGCTGGATTCCATTCGTAAGACCAACGTGGCGGAGGGGGAGGCGGGAGGCATCACTCAGCGCATCGGGGCGTATCAAGTAGAGGTGGAGGGTCGCAAAGTGACCTTCCTCGACACCCCGGGGCATGAGGCCTTCACCGCTATGCGGGCCCGCGGAGCCAAAGTAACCGACATCGCCGTGCTGGTGGTAGCCGCTACTGAGGGGCTCAAACCCCAGTCTCTGGAGGCGATCCACCACATACACGACGCTGAGGTGCCCTTGCTGGTAGCCATCAACAAGATGGACATGCCAGGCGCTAATGCCGATATGGTCAAGGGCCAGCTGGCCGAGAACGGCGTCAACCCAGACGACTGGGGCGGCGACGTGCCCTGTGTACCGCTGAGCGCCAAGACAGGGCAGGGGATACCCAGCCTGCTGGAGCAGATACTGCTGGTGGCCGATATGCAAGAAATCCAGGCCAACCCCGCGCGCCGGGCCATTGCCACTGTCATCGAATCCACACAAGACAAGCGTACGGGTATCACCGCCACTGTATTGGTCAATACCGGCACGCTGCACCTGGGCGACGATTTCGTCATTCATGACCAGTCAGGCCGCATCCGTAAGATGACCGACTACACCGGAGCGGAGCTCAAAACCGCGCCACCTTCCACTGCGGTGCAGATAGCCGGCCTCAGCCAGATCCCCAGTGTGGGGGATCTCCTCCAGGTGATGCAGGACGTCAAGCACGCCCGGAAGAAAGCCGAGGAAGTAGCCAGTCTGCGGCACGAGGATACGCTCGCGAAGCAGCGGAATTTCAGCCTTGCGCAGCTGCGGCAGCGGCTCCTGGAGGGGCAGATGCAGACGCTCAAGCTCATCGTTAAGGCCGAGAGCCACGGCACGCTGGAGGCGGTGGTGAGCGAGCTGGAGAAGATCAAGACCGAGAAAGCCATGGTAAAGGTGGTGCACAAGGGCATTGGCGACTTCACTGAGTCAGACGTGATGCTGGCCTCTGCGGGGCAGGCGCTGCTGATTGGCTTCAGTGTGGAGCTACCCGGAAGGATCAAAAAAACCGCCGAACAACAGGGCGTGAGCGTCTTCACGTCTGAGGTGATTTATCAGCTGCAGGAGCATATTCAGGACATCTTGGAAGGGCGCGAGAAGGAAGAAGTGGGCGAGGAGATCCTCGGGCAGTTTGTCATCAAGGCCGTGTTTGCGTCTAATAAGCGCATGGCGGTACTGGGTGGTGAGGTGACCGTGGGCGTGCTGAAGGCCAAGGCGCAGCTGCGTATCCTCCGCAAGGCCGAGGACGGCGAGACCAGCGAGCGCGAAGACGGGCTCATGGCCTATGGCCGGGCGGATGTAGGCAGCGTGCAGCTGGGGCAGAAGGTCGTCAGCGAGGCTAACGCCGGGGTGGAATGCGGGATGAAAGTCGCGCACAAGAACCTCGAGTTCGCCCCGGGGATGACGCTGGAGATCTACCGCGAACCCCGCTAGAAGAGGCTCTTCTGCGTGGCGGTCTGCAGGTGGGTGCCCGTGGCGCGCTCCGCGCAGTCTACCCCGCAGCCGTAGAGGTCCTTCATACAGAGGCTGTGCCACTCGTCGCCGGCCTCCAGCAGCAGGTGCACGCCCTTCATCGCGCGCACCGTACCGCTGATGCCCTCGCCTACCTGCAGCTCCAAGTGCTGTACGGCCGCAGGGCTGATGCCGAGCGCCGCGGTACCATAGACTTCTCCCCAGTCCTGCACCGTGAGCGTGGGGCTGAGGAAGCTCTGGAGGTGGGGGTGCTCGGTGAAGGCCTCTGTCTGTATCCGCTCATAGAGCTGCTGGAGGAGCACTGTGGCCTCAGCCGCGTCTACCGGTGGTAGCACCAGCGAGTGCTTCTTCGACGCAGGGACTTTATCCGCCACCCCTAGCCGCCGTACCAGCGTCTCTATCTGCCGTGCGGTGATGCCGTCGGGCACGTCGGCTATATAGGCCGTGTAGCTGCTGCCCTGCTCCCACTGCCGACGGTCGCCCCGGTGGCTGGCGGTCACTCCCA
Source organism: Candidatus Peribacteria bacterium (assembly GCA_020632335.1). Taxonomy (GTDB): domain Bacteria; phylum Patescibacteriota; class Gracilibacteria; order UBA4473; family UBA4473; genus JACKFV01. The sequence goes on along the minus strand of JACKFV010000001.1, from coordinate 240,913 downwards.
CCTTGATGATCTCCCGGTCAAAGAGCGCTAGGTACACCTGTGTGGGGTGCTGCAGCCGCTGGAGGTCCTCAGCCGTGAGCGCGCTCTGGTCAAACCCGTCAAACACCGTGAAGACAAAACTGCCCTCCTTGGCACCGCAGCTATCACACTGGGCCTTGCCCGCGGGGCTGCCACTGGTGCAGGGGTGCCACACGCCCTCCCGGCGGTAGCCCGCGCAGTGCTTCTCACTGACTCTGGTGATGCTCATAGTCTCCCCCAGTCGCACCGGCCGCGTGCCATAGTACCGCCCGTCAGCTATGGCCTGGAGCTCCGTTACGGCATCGTCGTGCCACCGGTAGGCAAAGAGCTGAAGATTCATGCACGCAGTATGCTTGGCTGCGGCGCATTGGCAAGGGGGAGTTTTTCTGCTTTTTTTCTTGACACCAGCCCCAGAATCTTCAGAGTCAGAAGTGTTCAGTTCTAAGGATTCCCACAGGGAGGCAGTTTCTCTATTTCCTTTCTATGAGAATCCTTAGCTGACATCTTTTACATACAGTTAAGGAAAGAACCATTTGGAGTCGACACCAAACATTAATTTTTTTAAACACATTAAATTCTAAATCATGAAAAATTTTCAAAATCCAGACTATTTACCAGCCGGTCCAAGAATAGAAAATTGTATCTATCCTGATACCGCCGGCAACGATCTGCATCGAACAGATGCAAAAGTAAATGAAAATGGTGAACGTCACTAGATACCATAGAGTATCAAAGTGATCATTTTCTTGACTAAGGTTAATACCTGTAATTTTGAGAGAAATTACAGGTTTTTTGGTCTCTCTTTTTAGTGCTTGGCTGCTTCCTCTATCTCCGCAAATATCGCCTCCAGCTCCGCGCGAGACTCCACCCGGATGAGCCGCTCACGGAAGGCCGACGCATACCGCACCCCCCGCACAAAGTGCGCAAAGTGCTTCCGCAGCTCTCGCATAGCCCATTGCTCGCCCTTAAACTCCGTACTGAGCGTGGCATGATGCCGGTAGAAGTCCAGCTGCTGGGGGAGGGAGGGCTTAGGCGGTACCGTCACGTCCTCCAGCGCTGTGCCGCGTGCCAGCTGGTCAAATACCGCTCGCACCTGCCGAAATATATAAGGATTGCGCAGACTCGCCCGGCCTATCATCACCCCGTCCAGGTGCCGCAGCTTCTTCGCGGCTATCAAGGCGCTGGTGATGTCCCCATTGCCGATGACCGGGATGCCCACGCTGTCCTTCACTGCATAGATCGGCTCCCAGTCTGCCTGGCCGGTGTACTTTTGCTTCGTGGTACGGCCGTGGATGGCTATGCTCTGCACCCCCGCCTGCTCAAAGGCCCGCACGGTCTCCAGCAGCAGCCCACTGTCATAGAACCCCAATCGCATCTTCACGCTCACGGGGATGCCAACGCTCTGCACCAACTGCCGGAGCATCTCAGCCGTAGTGCAGGGGGCCCGCAGCAGCGCACTCCCATGGCCAGACCCCACCACCTTGGGGCTGGGGCACCCCAGGTTGATGTCGATCCCATCAGCGCCCATCGCCTCCACCATCTGCCCCGCGTCGATGAAGGCCTCGCTCGACTTGCCAAAGAGCTGCACACAGTAGTAGCCCTTCTCCTCCGAGTGGAAGCTACACAGCCGCAGCGTTTTCTCGCTCCCACGGCGCATTCCCTCCGCAGAGATAAGCTCGCTCACCAGGACGGTGCTGGGCTCTATCCCCTTAATAAGCCGCCGGAAGGGGCTCTCGGTGTAGCCGCTCATGGGGGCCAGTACCAGTAGCGGCCGAGGAAGGGTATGCCAGAAGCTCTGCATGCCCCGCCCTATAGCGATATTTCTCTACTCCGCAAGGGCTTGACACCCACCGCCAGACTCCTAAGGTGCGCTCGCGCCGCGGTAGCTCAGTGGTAGAGCAGAGGCCTGAAGAGCCTCGTGTCGTTAGTTCGATTCTAACCCGCGGCACCATGGAGATGGGTTCTCTCACAGCTGTGAGTGCCTTTTCGGATGCCTGTGTTTTGTCGGGCGGGCTCTAGCCGAGTTTCTCCCGCAGCAGCTGCATCACCTGTGGCGGATTGGCCTGCCCGCGGCTACGCTGCATCACCTGCCCCACCAGGTACTGGAGCGCCTTCTCCTTCCCCTCCCGGTAGTCAGCTACGCTCTGCGGGTTGCCGTCTAGGGCCTCCTGTACCCACGCCTCCAGCTGCCCGGTGTCTTGGCTGAGCTCCACGCCCAGCTGCTGCATAATCTTCTCTGCGCTGCCCGGGGTAGTCATCGCGGCCTCCAGCACCTGCCGGAGCCCACTGCTGCTGAGCCTCCCCGCCTCCACCAGGGCTATGCCGTCCGCCACCTGCGCAGGGGTCACCAGCGAATCCTGCCAGTCTGCATGCGCGCCCAGCACGCTCAGCAGGACATTCACGGCCTTCTTGTACGGCGCGCCAGCCGCTACCGCAGCACTGAGGAAATCCCCCGTCCGAGGATCATCAATGATACTCAGCGCCTCCTCATGCGGTATGTGCTCGGCCCGCAGCCGGGTATACACCGCCATGGGCAGCATGGGCAGAGTGCTCTCCACCGCTGCTATGGCCTCCTGGCTGAGGGTAATGGGGGGCAGATCCGGCTCGGGGAAGTAGCGGTAGTCCGTCGCAGATTCCTTCTCCCGCAGCAGGTGCGTGCGCTCCTCATCGTCTCTCCACCCTACCGTGATCTCTTGTGTGGGAGGAGTCCCGGCCTCCCAGAGCTGCCGCTGCCGCATGACCTCATACTGCAGGGCTTTGTAGAGGCTGGTGAAGCTATTGAGATTCTTGATCTCCGCCCGCGGGTAGAGCTGCTCGTCCCCCCTGGGGCGCAGGCTCACACTGGCGTCAAAGCGCATCATACCCTTCTCCATATCCGCGTCACTGGCGCCCGTAGCCCGGAGCGTCCGCTGCACCATCTTCGCAAATTCCCTGGCCTCGGTGGCGCTGCGCAGGTCTGGCTCGGTGACGATCTCCACCAGCGGCGTACCACTGCGGTTGTAGTCGCAGAGCGTCTTACTGGCCGTGTGGGTGAGCTTGCCGGCGTCCATCTCCAGGTGCACCCGGGTGATGCCAGCGCTCTGCACAGTCTGCTCGTCTACCGGGTAAGAGAGATGCCCGTGCTCGGCGATGGGCTCATCATACTGGCTGATCTGATACCCGCACGGCAGGTCTGGGTAGAAGTAGTTCTTCCGGTCAAACTTACTATACGGCTGCAGTTGGCACCCCAGCGCCGCCCCCACCTGCAGACCTTTCTCCAGCGCGCGGGCATTCAGCACCGGCAGCATACCGGGGAAGCCCATGCACACCGGGCAGACGCGCGTGTTGGGCTCAGCGCCAAAGGCATCATTATCACACCCACAGAAGAGCTTCGACGCGGTATTCAGCTGCGCGTGTATCTCCAGGCCGATGATGACTTCTAGGTCGAGGGGCTGCATGTGGGGGAGCCTACTCCGCAGAGCATTCCTGGCAAGGGGCTTGCGCTCTCTCAGGGTTTGGTCTATGGTGGGGCTACTGCACCCCCTCACCATGACTGCCGTTCCTCGTATTACCCGCCTGCTGCTGCTCGTGTCCTTCTTGGCCATGGGGCTAGGGGTGGCGCTGCAGCTGCGCGCAACGGATAAAACCCTCTATGTGAATGAGATCCAGACCATCATCTACCAGAGCGTGAACGACACCGCCATGGCCGAGAAGCTAGAGACACTGGGCATCACGCCGCTAGACGCCAACCACGCTATGGCCACCCGCATGCTGGAGATAAACGCCCTGCATAATGGCGCCGTGGTGGCGGTACTGGTGAGCCTCTTTCTGCTCATCTTCACTACCGTGCACCTGGTGTATATCTTGCCCCACGCGCCTCTGCTGCGCCAGCACTAGCCGGAGAGGGCCCATTGACACCCCCGCTCAGCCTAGTAGGGTGGGGGTATTCCTTACCCTCCCCCTCTGATGAAGTACACGGCATTCTCAGCGTTCGCAGTGCTGCTCTTGGCCGGCTGCGGCAGCCAGGTCACGGCGCCCACCGGCACCAGTACCACGGCATCTACTACCCCCACAGCAGAGGCTCCTGCGCCTACGGTAGAGCCCTTTGTTATTGGGGGGGTCTTACCGCTCACCGGTGATGGAGCCATCTACGGGACGGCCGTACAGCAGGCAGCCATGCTGGCGGTAGAGGACATCAACGCCGCTGGGGGCATCCATGACCGCCCGCTGGAGGTACGGTGGGAAGACGGCAAGTGTAACCCGAAAGACGCCTCCGCCGCCGCGCAGAAGCTCGTGAATATCGACAAAGTGCCGGTGATCTTTGGTGGGGGGTGTAGCGGAGAGACGCTCGCCGCCGCCCCTATAACCGAGAAAGCGCAGGTGATCCTCTTCTCGCCTATGTCCAGCAGCCCCGATGTCACCGAGGCCGGGGACTTTGTTTTCCGGAATTTCCCCTCTGATAGCATCCAGGGCAAGATCATGGCCGAGTATGCCAATGAAAAAGGCTACCAGAAAGTCGCCATGCTGACCGAACAAACCGACTACGCGGTGGCCGTGGCGCGCGTATTCCAGGAGTACTTTGCCGGGGAGGTGATGGAAGAGACCTTCCTCAGTACGGAATCAGACTTCAAAACCCGCATCACGAAAATCAAAAACGCCGACGCCGATGCCCTCTTCCTCAACCCCCAGACCCCCGCGAAGATGGAGCTCCTCATGAAGCAACTGCAAGAACAGCAGGTCATGCTGCCCATTCTGGGGAACGAGTTTATCGCTACTGATAATGGGAAGTATGTGCTCGCATTCCGTGACTTCCTCGGAGATCGTGACGTGGCGGGCGCTGCATTTCTCGGGGTAGACACGCCAGCATTCCAAGACTTCGTCACCCGGTATGAGGCCCAGTACGGCCCTATTGAGATCGCGAACTACGCCGGGGTGGCCTATGACGGCATGCATATTCTCGGGAATATCCTGAACCACATCCCCAACCCAAGCGATACCGCTGCCATCCGCGATTCACTCTACGCCATGCCGGTATATGCGGGTATCTCGGGCGATATGGCCTTTGACGAGAACGGAGACGTCACCAACCTCGCGCATACGCTGCTGGTCTTCAACGGCACTGATTTTGTCCCTGCTGAATAATGGATCTTCTCCTCCAGCTGCTCTGGAATGGCATCGTGACCGGGAGCCTCATCGCCCTTGTGGCGCTGGGGCTCACTCTCATCTACGGCGTGGGGGGCTTCCTCCAGTTCGCTCACGGAGAGCTGGTGGCGGTGGGCGCCTATAGCTTTATGGTCTCTCACAAGTACTGGGGCTGGCCGGTAGTGCCCGCGCTGCTGCTGACGCTCGGGGTGACGCTGCTGGTGGGCCTCCTCATAGAGCGCGTCTTCTTCCGCCCCCTGCGCGACCGCGATGCGCTCATCCCGCTGGTGGTTTCTATTGGGCTGAGCATCGGCATCCAGGCGCTTATTCTCATCGGCTTTGGGGCTGGTATCCTCACCATTAGCGATGGCGCGGCGCCCAACATGGCGCTGCTGTCGGGGCATTTGCTGGCCACCCCGGTGCAGATTATCGCGCTGGTGACCTCGCTACTGCTGATGCTGGGGCTGCAGAGCTTCCTCACCTACACACGGCCGGGGAAGATGCTGCGGGCCGTCAGTAGTAACCGCAGCCTGGCGAGTATGTTTGGGCTGAGTGCGGACAGCGCCATGCGGTGGATCTTCGGCATCGGGACGGTACTGGCCGCGGTGGCGGGGGTCTTCCTCGGCTATGAGCAGAACCTGGAGCCCACCATGGGCGTGCAGATCGGCATTATGGCCTTTGCGGCGCTGATACTCGGGGCGGTGGGGTCGGTGCCGGGGGCCATTGTGGGGGCTTATATCATCGGCATTTTGCAGAGCCTGCTGGTGGGGTATGGGGTTATCCCTAGTGGTTTCACCGCGGCTATTCCCTTTGTGGTACTGATTCTCATGCTGCTGGTCAAGCCCGCGGGGCTCTTTGGTACCCGCTTTACTGCTATTAGACACTAAGAGATTCCCATGACCTCTTCTACCATCGAATACCAGGTTCTCCAAGCTCTCAAAGACAGAAAAGAACACCAAAAAGTTGATATTTTTGAATATATTGAGGCCAGTAATGCCACTTTGTATACAGAGACTGCTAAAATGAAGAAGAATGGGTATGTTTCGTTTCATCCCTTCCTATCCGATGCTAGCGGCATATTAATGATAACGGATGCCGGTTATAAACATTTATCAAAATTAGAAGAACAAGCTAAGCAGCAACAACAAGAAAAATTGCACGGATTTGAATATTTTCGAAAAGTACAGTGGGTCAACTTTGTGCGTGGAGACAAACTTATTCCCACACTCATTGGTATTATCGGGGCTATTTTGGGCTTTTTTATTGGGCGTATTTAGACCTCATGCTCGAATACCTCCTGTCGCTGGCGATTCTCATGACGATCTGGTCTCTGCTGACCCAGAGCTATAACCTCAGCTTTGGTCTCACCGGGCTCTTTAACCTCGGGCACATCATCTTCTACGGCATGGGGGCGTACACGGCGGCTATCCTCAGCACGCAGTTTGGCTCGCCCTTCCTCCTGAATCTCCTCCTCGGGGCGCTCATCGCGGGGGCATTTGCCGCGGTGCTGGGGCTACTGACCCTCCGGCTGAGCGGCCACTACCTCGCTATCGCCACCCTCGGGGCAGCCATGATCGCCATCGTGGTGGCCACTAACTGGATCTCCCTCACCAACGGCCCCATGGGCATACGGGGCATCAGCCAGCCGAGCATCTTAGGGGTTGAGTTCAGCAGCTCCTGGGCCGTGCTGGCGCTCTACTTGGTGATAGTCATCGCCTGCCAGTGGGTGCTGTGGCGGCTGTTTCGCTCACCATTTGGCCGGTTGCAGCGGGCCATCGCGCATGACGAGATCGCCGCCAAGGGCCTCGGGAAGGATACCTTCCGCTCGCAGGTGTGGAGCCTGACGCTCAGTGCGGCCTTTGCAGCGGTGGCAGGGGGGCTCTACGCGCACTACCGGCTCTTCCTCGACCCCAGCATTTTCGCACTCCCAGAGATTATTTTCCTCCTGCTCATGCTCATTGTAGGGGGCCAGGGGAGCTTCTCGGGCGCTATAGGGGGCACGGTTATCGTGCTGCTGCTGGGGGAGGTGCCGCGCTTTGTGGGCTTCCCGGACGCGCTCATCGGCCCCGCACGCAACCTGCTCTACGCAGCGCTGCTCATCAGCTGTATGTTCTTTGCGCCTCGGGGAGTGGTGTGGCTCTTTACACGCCGGAGGGCCTCCATATAATCATCGCATGCATACTCCTCTTACGCTGGCCTATACCTCTTCAGATGGTTGGATAGTAGCTACTATCCCAGAAGTACCAGGGGTCATCACCCAGGGCAAGACACTAGAAGAGGTGCGCGAGAACATCACCGAGGCGCTCGAGATGATGCTGAGTGGCAACCGTGCTCAGTTTGAATGGGATACCGATAGTCCCATAGAACAAGAACTCTTTGGCACGGTTTCTGTATGAAGCGTCGTCAACTGGTAATGCATCTCAAGGCGCACAATTGTATACTCCTGCAGCGCGGCGCCAAGCACGAGAAGGTACAAAATAGGACCAATGGGAGCGTCTCTGTTGTTCCACGGCATACAGAGATTGCAGACCTGACCGCACGGCTCATCTGTAAGCAACTCGATGTCCCCCCGCTATCATGACCCTCCTGCTTGTCGAGAACCTCAGCAAATCCTTCGGGGGTGTACGGGCAGTAGACGGCCTGAGCTTCACGGTGCGGCCCGGCTCCATCACGGGGCTCATCGGCCCCAACGGCGCGGGCAAGACTACCGCGTTTAACCTCATCACGCACTTCGTCCCGGCTGAGAGTGGGCAGATCCTCTACCAGGGCGAGGACCTCCGGAGGGTGCCAGCCCACCGCATCGTGCGCAAGGGCATAGCGCGGACCTTCCAGCAGATACGGCTTTTTCGTAACCTCACCGTGCGCGAGAACCTCCTGCTGGCCTGCAGCCACACCTATGACGGCTGGTGGTCCAGCTTCTCCCCGGTAGATGAAGACCTCCACCTGGAGCGCCTCACGGCCCTTCTAGAGGAGGTGGGGCTACAAGACTACCTCGACCACAGCGCTGCAGAGCTGAGCTATGGCCAGAGTAAACTGGTCGAGATCCTCCGCTGTGTGCTGCAGGACGCTGATCTCATCCTCCTGGACGAGCCCGCTGCGGGCGTAAACCCTACCCTCCTGCGCACGGTGGAGCGCCTCATCCGCCGCCTGAACCGTGATGGCAAAACCCTCCTCATCATCGAGCACCACATGCCCTTCCTCATGCGCATCGCCGACGAAGTGGTAGTGATGGAGAATGGGAGATTCCTGATGCAAGACACCCCCGAGAAGGTACAGACAGACCCCCGAGTCCTCGAAGCATACTTAGGCGCCTAACATGATCCTCTCTGTAGAAGCGGTAACGGCGGGCTACGGCAACGGCCCTGATATCCTCCACGAGGTCTCTATTACCCTCCATGAGGGGGAGATTGTTGCGATTATCGGCCCTAACGGCGCGGGCAAGAGCACCCTGCTGAAGAGCATTCTTGGCCTCACTAGCCTCCGCCACGGCACCGTGCACCACGGCTCGCGGGACCTCACCCCTCTCCCGGTGGCCTCACGCATCCGCTCTGGGATTGCCTTTGTGACACAGGGGCTCAATATTTTCCCCGACCTCACTGTGGCCGAGAACCTCGAGATGGCCGCCTACACCATGACCAACCGCTCAGAAGTACAGCAGAAGTACGCGGAGATTATGGCGTTTTTCCCGCAGCTGCAGGCCTATGCACGGCACACCGCGGGGCTGCTGAGCGGCGGAGAGCGGCAGATGCTGGCGCTGGGTATGGGGCTGATGCTGAGCCCCGAGGTGCTGCTGCTGGACGAGCCGAGCATTGGCCTGGCGCCCAAGGTCATCACTGAGGTCTTTCAGCAGATACAGCGCATCCGTGACCAGGGCACCAGTATCCTCATGGTCGAGCAGAACGCCGCCAAAGCACTGGAGATCAGTGACCGCGGCTATGTGCTGGAGCTCGGGCGTAATGCCCTCACCGGCACGGGCGCCTCTCTCCTCGCAGACCCGAAAGTCGGCTCGCTGTATCTCGGGCGCTAGGCACGGGGGGCTCGCCGCTGGTCGCGCTCTATCACCCCGTCGCGCAGGTGGATGACCCGCTCGCAGTACTGGGCTATGTCCGGCTCGTGCGTCACCATGATGAGCGTCTTGCCCTCACGGTTCAGCTGCATGAAGATCTCCATGATTTCCTCGCTGCTCTGTGTGTCTAGGTTGCCCGTCGGCTCATCGGCAAACAGCACCTTGGGGTTATTCACCAGTGCTCGCGCTATGCTCACCCGCTGCTGCTGCCCGCCGCTCAGTTCGTTGGGCAGGTGGTCCAGCCGGTCTCCCAGCCCCACGGCCTCCAGTGCCTCGGTGGCCCGACGGACTTGCTCAGCGCTGCTCACCCCGGCGTAGATCATCGGTAGCTGCACGTTCTCGATGGCGCTGGTGCGCGGGAGGAGATGAAACTGCTGGAAGACAAACCCCACGCGCGTATTCCGTATGCTGGCCAGCTCATCCTCGGTGAAGTGGCTCACGTCCTCTCCATCGAAGAAATACCGGCCCTCCGTCACGGTGTCGAGGAAGCCCAGCAAGTGCATGAGCGTGCTCTTCCCACTCCCGCTGGGGCCCATGATCGCCACGCTCTGCCCCGCCTCTATGGTCAGGTTGATGCCCCTAAGCACGTGGAGTTCGGTCTCCAGCCCGGAGAAATACTTCTTGTGCAGGTTCTCGGTCACGATGAGCGCCATGTGGCTATGATAGCATTTCTTGGCCTCCTCGGCAATGGCAGACGCTTGGCTTCTCGCGCTGGTTGCCTATGCTGCCCCTATGCGACGCTGGCCCCTCATACTGTTCCTTCTCGTGCTCGGCGCTGTGGCGTGGGGGGCGTCTCGCGCGCGTGTGCTTCTATCTCCTGCTGCTATGCCGTCCCTTATACCTGATGCCGCCGCGGTAGCCACGTTTGCCGGGGGGTGCTTCTGGTGTATAGAGGCGCCGATGGAGGCGCTGCCGGGGGTCTATGCGGCCGTGAGTGGCTATGCCGGGGGGAGTAGCGCAGAGGCCAGCTATGCCCAGGTGAGCACCGGCACCACCCCCCACAGAGAGGCCGTACAGGTGTACTATGACCCCACCGTGACCAGCTACGCAGCGCTCCTGCAGACCTTCTGGCGGCAGATAGACCCCACTGATGACGGCGGGCAATTCGCTGACCGTGGGCACCAGTACACCACCGCCATCTACTACGCCACGCCCGAGGAGCAGGCCACGGCTGAGCACAGTCGCGACGCCGAGCAGGCCAAGCACAGCGCCCCCATCGTGACGGAGATCCTCCCCGTGCCGACCTTCTACCCCGCGGAGGAGTACCACCAGGACTACTATAAGAAGGCCCCCGAGCGCTACCAGCGCTATAAGGAGGGCTCTGGGCGCGGGCCCTACACCCGGGAGCAGGCCAAGAAAGACGCGCTCACGGCCTCGCTGGAGGAGCGCCCCCTAGCCGAGAACCCCTATACCCTCACCCCGGAGCGCCGCCTGGAGGTACTGGATTCCCTCCCGCTGGAGGTCTGCCAGATAGCCGATAAGGGCGCCACCGAGCAGCCCTTCGCCAACGAGTACTGGGATAACGACGCCCCGGGTATTTACGTCGACGTGCTCAGTGGCGAGCCGCTCTTCTCCTCCACGCATAAGTACGACTCGGGGTCAGGGTGGCCGAGCTTCGACCAGCCTCTGGACCCCAGCGCCATCATTGAGCTGCCCGATACCACCCTGGGTATGCAGCGCACCGAGATCCGCTCTCGCTCGGGCGATACCCACCTGGGGCATGTCTTCACTGATGGCCCCGCGGATACCACCGGCCTGCGCTACTGTACCAACTCCGCGTCGCTGCGCTTTATCCCCCTGGAGTCCCTCGAGGCCGAGGGCTACGGTGACTATCTTCCCCTTTTTAGCACCCCCACACCATGACATCGCTGGCTACCTGCATTTGGCTGGACGGCAAACTGGAAGCCGCAGCGGCCTTCTATACTCGTGTTTTCCCGGACGCTCAGGTGCTGTATCAGAACGTATACACCGAGCCCAACCCTCTGCAAATGCCCGCTGGCACCCCCATGACGCTCAGCCTGCGTATGGCCGGGCATGACTTCCTCCTGCTGAATGGCGGGCCCGAGTACCAGCTGACCCCCGCCATGTCCCTCATGCTATGGTGCAGCGACCAGGCCGAGATAGACCACTACTGGAGCGCTCTGGTGGCGGAGGGAGGGGAGGATCTCTACTGCGGATGGGTGAGAGATCCCTTCGGCGTGAGCTGGCAGATACTCCCCACAGCCTATGACACCTGGATGAGAGAGGGGACTCCCGCGCAGTGTGCCGCGCTCACCCAGGCATTGTGGCATATGCGCCGACTCGATATAGCGGCCCTCCAGCAGGCGTATAGTGCTGCTATGCCGAGTCCAGACGCGTAGTACAATTCCGAGTGTACAAGCGCCGTGCACGGGCTATGCTCCCTCAGCATGAAGGCTTTTGACCGGTGGCTTCTCTTGGCGGTGGTGGTGCTGGCGGTGTTTGGGCTGGTGATGATGAGCTCCATGAGCATCTCAGCCAGCTACGAACTCACCAAGGACAGCCTCACCGGCCCGACCAATAACTTCTATTTCTTCCGGCATATGCGCTATTTGGCGCTGGGGGTGGGGGCTTTTTTCCTCGGCTACCGCTTCCCCTACGAGTCGCTCAAGCGCTTCTCGCCGCTTATTTATCTGGTGGGGGTAGCACTGCTGATAGCGGTTTTTGTGGTGGGGACGGACTATAACACCGCCGCGCGGCAGTGGCTACAGCTGGGGCCGCTACCGTCGCTGCAGCCGGTGGAGTACATGAAGCCCGCTATCATCGTGTTTTTCTCGGCGATGTTCGGCTCGGGGAAGCTGGACGCTGACACCGTGGGGGGCGGGCTTCTGCCCTTCTTCATCGTGCTGGGGGTGCCCGCGGCGCTCATCTTCGCGCAGCCAGACCTGGGGTCTCTGGCCGTGCTGGTGCTGAGTTCGCTGGCGGTGTACTTTGCGGCGGGGGGGCATGTGCGGCATATCCTGCTGGGGGGGATGGGGGGGCTGCTGGGGGTACTGGGGCTGATTAAAATCCTCAATTACGACTACGTGCTCCGGCGTCTCATGACCTTTTGGCAGCCAGAGGCCGGGTCAGATGCCGCGTACCAGATAGAGCAGGCGCTCATCGCCATTGGCTCTGGGGGAGTGTGGGGGCGAGGGTTCCAGCAGGGGATACAGAAGTTTGACTACCTGCCCGAGGTACAGTCAGATACCATCTTTGCCGCCATCAGTGAGGAGCTGGGATTTGTGCGTATTGTGCTGCTGCTGGGGCTGTATCTCTTCATCGCCTACCGGGGGTTTCGCATAGCGCGCTACGCCCCGGATGACTTCACTCGCTACCTGGCTGTGGGGCTGACGACCATGGTGGTGGGGCAGGCCTTTGCCAATATTGCGGTGAATCTAGCGCTCTTCCCCAATACAGGCATTACGCTGCCGCTCATTTCCTCTGGGGGGTCCAGCCTCATCTTCACGCTGCTGAGTCTGGGTATGCTGCTGCATATCTCAGAGCACGTCTCCTTCACCCAGAGTAAACGCTGGAGGTAGCCTGCTTGCCACACCAGAGCTCCTGGTTACAGTGCCGCTATGAGAAATCCGATCATTCGCTATCTCTATACGCTTGTAGTGCAGCACGAGAAGTGGGGGTATATCTGGAAGATCTTCCTCACCATACTGGTCATCATCGCAGCGGATATCGTGGTGCCGCTCTTTGTGGCGCAGTTTTTTGACGCGCTAGAGCTGGGGATGGAGCACCGTGAGCAGGGCATTCTCCTGGCGAGACAGGCCATTGTAGGAGCGGGTATAACCACCGCGGTGGCCTTTGTACTGGAGCGCATCCAGTACTGGCTACACCACTCAGTGGTTATTAATACTCTAGAGCGATTCCAAAATGAGGTACTCCAGCGAGTGATGGCGCACTCTCATCGCTTCTTTATTAACCAGAAAATCGGTGCTCTGATCTCGCAAATGACCCGTACCCGAGACATCTTCTTTGACCTCAACTGGATTATCGTCCACAGTATCCCCCAGTTTCTTGTGGTGTATTTCGCCTCGCTAGTCGTGCTCTTCTGGCATTCGGCGGTGGTGGGGCTGCTCTTTCTCGGCTGGAGTGGGGTCTTTGTAGGGCTTCTCTGGTGGATAAAGAAGCCCTTCTACCGCTGGAGCCTCCGCGTGAATCGACAGAAATCAAAGGTAGATGGCTCTCTGGCTGACATCATCACCAATGTCTTCGCGGTGAAGTCCTTCAGCCGATCCTCCGAGGAGCAAGCCGTCTACGCCGGGCAGGTGCGTGAGGAAGCCGTGTCGCGGTGGTACGCTTGGGGATGGGGGCAGGGGATGGAGAGCATCCAAGACCTCCTCGGCTATGGGCTGCAGATACTCATTCTCGTGGTGTCTCTCTCCCTGTGGTCTTCGGGCACTATTACCATCGGTACCATCGTGCTGATCCAGACCTACGCGCTGAAGCTCAACCGCTCCTTGGCAAGCTTCGGGCAAGATGTTAAGAATTTCGAGAAAGCCCTGAGTAGTGGTGTTGAACTCGTCGAGATTATGGAGAGTCCGGTGGAGGTCCTCGACCCACCCACGCCAGAACCCTGCCACATCACACGAGGAGAAATCAGCCTCGAGAATCTCAGCTTTGCGTATACCGATGAGGGAAAAGCGGTCTTCCACCAGCTAGATCTGCACATACCCGCAGGGCAGCGCGTGGGCATTGTGGGGCAGTCTGGGAGCGGGAAGAGCACGCTGACCAAGCTCCTGCTGCGGTTCATGGACCCACAGTCAGGGGCCATCACCATCGACGGGCAAAACATCGCCCACCTGACGCAAGACGACCTGCGGCGACACATCAGCTACGTGCCGCAAGAGAGCCTGCTGTTTCACCGCTCGGTGCGGGAAAATATCGCCTACGGGCGGCCCGACGCGACCGACGAGGAGGTCATCACGGCGGCCAAGAAGGCGCACGCGCACGAGTTCATCACGCAGCTGCCGAGGGGCTATGAGACGCTGGTGGGGGAGCGCGGGGTCAAGCTGAGCGGCGGAGAGCGCCAGCGGGTGGCCATCGCCCGGGCAATGCTGAAGCAGGCGCCGCTGCTCATCCTCGACGAGGCAACCAGTAGCCTGGATACAGTGTCAGAGCAGTATATCCAGCAGTCGTTCACGGCGCTGATGGAGGGGCGGACGACGCTGGTGATCGCGCATCGGCTGAGCACCATCATGCAGATGGACCGGATCATCGTGCTGCGTCGAGGAGAGGTGGTGGAGGAGGGGCGGCACGAGGAGCTGCTAGCGCTGGGGGGGGTGTACGCGGAGCTGTGCGCGCACCAGCAGGGGGGCATGATCGGCATAGAGCCGGAAGAAGACGAGCGTTGACCGCTGAGCTCTGCTGGCTATGCTGAGGAAGATTACTAGCAAAAGACGCATGTCGTTTGCCACCCATACCTTTGAGACCAACCCCAGTACCGAGAACGGCGCCGCGCGCAGCTATAGCTTCCACGACGTCATCGGTGAGGGGACGCGCGCCTACCTGCTGCTGCAGTTCCAGCCCGGGTCACACCAGCAGAGGGAGATCGCCGAGACGCTCTACGACAGCTTCCTCACGGCCTATGAGGAGTCGCCGGGTACCAGCACCTACGACAGATTCGAGGACGCCCTACGCGCCGTGAATACCGAGGCCGAGAAACTTCGGCCCCACCTGAGCGAGCCTCCCAACGCGCTCATCGCACTCTTTGACTTCTACGAGCTCTACCTCAGCCAGTCGGGCACTGCCGAGGCCTACCTGCTGCGCGAGGACAGCCTGAGCCAGATAACCGAGTCTGCGGGCACCGGGGGCAAACTGTTCGAGCATATCCTCAGCGGGACGGTGCAGGTGGGTGACGCCATTCTCTTCTCCAGCACCCGGGTGTTGCGCTACTTGACGCCGAATCAGTTGCGCCTCACCCTCAGCCAGAGCGACTTCACGGCCGCGGTGAGTGACCTGCGGCATGAGCTAACGCTGCACGCGCCAGAGGATATCATCATGACCTGTATCGGCATCGCGCGGAATGACACGCACGCGCGCAGTGCTGGCTTCCTCCACCGAGACGTCGAGCACCAGACCCTCCCCCCCGCCACCGAGAGCGCTATGCAGGTGCAGGAGTACCCCCCTGAGGACGACCAGACGCCGCATATGGTGCCCCCGGTGCAGCCCATACACGCTACGTTCCCGCGCAGTAGCCGGCGGAAAGCAGGCCAGCGCGACTGGCTGGGGAAGCTCAGTAGTGGCGGCAGAGGAGCCTGGCAGCAGGCCAGGGAGGGGCTCATACGCCTGCTTAACCGCTATGGCATACGCCCGAAGCACCTGCTCATCGTCATAGGGGTAGTCATCGGGAGCATACTGCTGGTGCGGAGCCTGACGGGCGTCAGTCCCACCGAGAGCGAGAGCACCGCAGAACTCCGGCTGCAGAAGGAAATCGGCTATGAGGCCCTCGCGCAGGCCGGCAGGTTTCTGCTAGAGGGCAAGCGTAACGAGGCCAACGAGTACCTCACCCGGGCGGAGAACGCGGCCAAAACCATCCTCAGTACCAATAACGAGGTCTACCGCTATGACGCCACCAAGATCCTCGAGGAGGTGAAGGAGAAGCGCATGAGCGTCGAGAATGCCGAGCAGGCCAGCCAGCGCATCATGGCGGATATATCACTGAAGGCGGATAACGTAGACGCCCTGGGCATGACCCAGGTGGGCGACGCGCTCTATGTCTATGAGCGGCGTGGGGTCTTTGAGGTGCTGCGGAGCGTGGTGGGCACGGCTACTGGCATCGTGACCGAGAACGAGAATCTCCTCTCCATTGCCGGGCGAGACGGCCAGAAGACCCTCGTGGTGATGACCGACACCCCCCGTATCATCGAGTACCGTGACGGCGTGGCCACCCGTATGGATACCGAGGACACCACCTGGAAGCGCGGTATCGACCTCAAAACCTACCTGGATAAGTACATCTACGTCCTCGACCCGGTGGAGAACCAGATCTGGAAGTACGAGCGCCTGCGCACGCAGTATGGCCCCGCATCACCCTATAATATCGACTCGCGCGGCGATCTCTCCCGGGCCGTGAGTATGGCCATCGACGGGAGCATCTATGTCATCACTGACAACGGTGAGATCCAGAAGTACATGCGTGGTGAGGCCGTAGATCTCGATATCCTCGATCTGCCCAGCATTGCCATGAGTGGCGCGGGGCTGCGCATCTTCACTACCAATAACCATGACCTGCTCTATGTGCTGGACCCCGAGAACCAGCGCATTCTCCTCTTCGGCAAGGACGCCAATACGCTGACGTATAAGCGCCAGGTGCTTTTTGATATCCCCGATGCACGCGACTTCTATGTCAATGAGTCTGGGCTGCGCGCCTATGTACTGACCAAAGAGAAGGTCTATGAGCTAGAGTTATAGTAGCTGCATACCCTCCCATGATCCGCATTGGCATCGACGCCCGCATGTACAGTGATGCCTTCACCGGCATCGGCCGGGTGAACCACGAGATCATTACCCGCCTGGTAGAGCGGCATACAGACGTCACCTGGGTACTCTTTATGAACCAGCCGCAGTACAGCCAATATAGCTTCCCGCCGCAGGTAGAGAAGGTGCTGGCAGACACGCCCTACTACAGCGTGGCCGAGCAAACCCGCTTCCTCGCGCAGCTCTACCGGGAGCGGCTGGACCTCATGCACTTTACCAATTTCAATATGCCGCTGGGGTATATGCGCCCCTTTGTGGTGACCATCCACGACCTCATTATCACCCTCTTTCAGAAGTCCACCACCAGGAGCCCGCTCCTCAGCTGGTTACAGTACCTGGCCTACAGCGGTGTGATAGCCCGTGCGGCGTACGGTAGCCGGCAGATCATCACCGTGAGTGAGAGTACCAAGCGCGATATTCTTTCGCAGTACCGCGTGCGGGAGGAGAAAATCCGGGTGATCTACAACGCCGTGGGAGCCGAATTCACCCCCGCACCTCTGGCCGAGCAGACCCGCATAAGAGAGCGCTATGACCTGCCGGGGCGGTTTCTCCTCTATGTAGGCAACTGGAGCCAGCATAAGAATGTCCCGCGGCTGCTGCGTGCCTTTGCCAAGCTGCGCTCACACCCCGACTACCACGACGTGCAGCTGGTCATCACCGGCACGCCAAACCCTCGCTACCCCGAGGTCCCCGATACCATCGCTCAGCTGCAGCTGCAGGAGCAGGTGCGTACCGTGGGGCATGTGCCGCTTACAGACCTCGTTGCGCTCTATACCGCGGCCACGGTGCACGTGCACCCCAGCCTCTACGAAGGCTTTGGCATCATGCCGCTGGAGGCGCTGGCCTGTGGCACGCCCACGCTGGTGAGCCATACGTCGTCTTTGCCGGAGGTCTGTGAGGATAGTGCCCTCTACTGTGACCCCACCTCCACGCTGGATATCGCTCAGCAACTCCAGCGACTGCTCAGTGACACGGCGCTACAAAACACCCTGGTGGCCAAGGGACAAGAGCGGCTACAGCACTTCAGCTGGGATGTGAGCGCTGAGCAGGTCTGGCAGGTCTACCAAGAAGCGCTCTAGCAGTACAACAGGGCGTCTATGCGTCTCCCGATGGTCTACTTGTAGAGGATCTTCACCGCGCGGTCACGGCCCTCTCCGGTGGAATCGGTGGTCAGCTCCGGGTAGTGGGAGGCAATATGCAGGTGCACAATCCGCCGGAGGTAGGGCCGCATGGGCCGCAGCTGAAATTCCGCCAGGCCGTTCTCCTTCATGAAGGTAATATTCTCCCGGATCCGCTCCAGCAGCTCCTCGTCCTTCTGCTTGCGGTAGTTGTCCACGTCGAGCGAGAAGAATACCCGGTCGCCCGTCTCCTTCCAGAGGAAGTGCTGCAGCAGCGTCTCCAGCGCATGGAGCACCCCCCCACGCGTCCCGATGATTTGCCCGGGGTCAACCGTCTCTATATTCGCGCGGTAGTGGCCGTCTTCATCGGTCACGCCGATGACATCATACGGAGCGCCAAAGAGGTCCAGGAGCTGCGTGAGTGTGCGTTTGATAATGGTTTCCATGAGGATTTAAGGAGTAGAAGGAGTGGCCTGCACGAGCGAACTGGGCTGCAAGACGAGGAAACTAGGCGTCCCCTGCAGCACCATTGTACCCGAGGTAGGACTCTGCGAGACGAAATCATGCGCGCTGGCACGGGCTATCTTGGCCTGCAGACTGTGGATCTCGGCCTTGAGGTCGGCTTGCTCACGCATCAGCTGGCTGACGGAATACCCCGCGACATTCTGTGCATTCAGGCTGAGGATATACCCCGCACCTATCAGCCCAACGATGGTAAGCAGCAGCGCGCTCATGCCCTGCTGCGCCCAGCGTATCTGCCGTGCCACCACCAGACGGCGCCGGAGCACCTGCCTGGCCTGATGGGGCGAATACGATGAATCCTCCTGAAGAGCGTGCATACGCTGTAGGGCGAGCTAACTCCCTGCACTGTACTGTGTTGCGGCCCCCTGTCAACCGTCAAAAAAAGGGGCCTGAGGCCCCTATTATGTACCAGAAGTAAGCGTATATTCCCCTAGGCGTCGATGACGATAACGTCCTTCTCGGTGGCTTTGCAGGCGCTCTGCGTGCACTTGTAGCCGGTGATGCCCATGCTGCACAGCGGCGCGCTGAAGAGCAGCCCCACCAGCACGAGGATGATCAGCAGCGTTGTAGACCACATCATCATCATGGCTGGGTCGGCCGTCTGCAGGTAGAGGATCCCCAGGCTCACGAGTAGCAGCCCAAAGACCGAGAACTTGTAGAGCGAGCGTGGTACGAGTTTGCCGAGCAAGATAGCCAACCCGCCGAAGACTTCTGCGAGGATAACCAGCCACGCCACGATGACCGCCACGGTTCCGCTGAGCCCAAAGCCGGCTTCTATCATGGGGATGAAGCTACTGGGGTCCTGGATCTTCTGGAGTCCGGGGAAGAAAAACAGTACAAAGACACCCACGCGGCAGAGCATATTGAGTACCGAGGGGCTATTCCAACAAGAAGAAGAACACTTCATAAGGGGGTATTAGGTGCTGCCATACTAGGGAGTTTCAGAGAAATGACAAGAGAAATGTGGGGAGACAGCACCGCGCAGGGCAGTAGCATAGGCATATGACAACGCTTCTCTACCTCGCTGATACCTACCAGTACCGCGCCAGCGCCACTGTCCTCCGCGGTGAGCAGACCACTCACGGTACAGCGCTCGTCCTGGATCAGACCCTCTTCTACCCTCAGGGAGGCGGGCAGCCGGCGGACCACGGCACCATCACCGGGTCTGCGGGGGAGTTTGCCGTGCATGATGTCCGCCTGACGCCAGAGGGCGAGGTATACCACTATGGCACGTTTACCCGTGGTATGCTAGCTGCTGGTGATGCGGTGACGCTCCTGGTAGAGGCTCCGCGCAGGCAACTGAATGCCCGGCTGCACTCGGCGGGGCACCTGATCGACCTTGCCGTGCGGCTCTCGGGCATTACGGGGCTCACCCCCACGAAGGGCTATCACTTTGCCGAGGGGCCCTATGTGGAGTATGACGGCATGCTGGAGGACCCCAGCAGCTGGCAGCGCATACTAGCAGCGCAGGCGCAGGCGCTGGTAGCGGCGGATATTCCTCTCGTGGTGGAGGAGCTCTCCCCCTCCCAGGCGGCTGAACGGGGCATGATGGCCCCCCCGGGCAAGTCGGCGCGGGTGGTGTTCTTTGCCGGGTATGCGGCCGATGGCTGCGGCTGTGGGGGGACGCATGTGGCCCGCTCAGGGGAGATAGGGCAGATAGAGATCCGCGCGGTGCAGCATAAGAAGGGCACTACCCGAGTGAAGTACCAGCTGTTGTAGCCCTCTTTTTGGTGTTTACTCCCCCTGCTGCGGAGCAATAAAGGGCACGGCGGTGGGCTTCTGTGGGGTGCTATTGCCGGTATGGTGCGGCTCTACAGCGTGCCTGCTGGCTCCTGTACGGGGCACATGGGGGGTCGTGCGGAGCGACTCTAGCGGAGCCTCTACCGGGAGGGAACGCGCACCGGCCTGGTGGGTCTGGAGTACCCGCAGCACCTGTTCCTCCATGATGGCGAGCGGCGCCGTGCTGGTGAGCGATAGGCCATAGCGCTCGGGGGTGGCCTGCCAGTCAGGCGAGGGGAAGAGCTCTGCCAGGGGGTACTGGGCGCGCAGCGGGCGGATATGCACGGTGGTCAGCCCGTCGTACCGGAAGCTCAGCACCCCCACGTCACTGTCCTCTATATACCGCAATATCGCATCGCCGAAGATATCCATATCCTCCGGAGTAGCCGATATACTACGAAGCTCCCCCTCGCTCACGCTCGTCCACGCGATGCCATAGTGGGGGTCCAGTTGCAGGTTCTCGCAGGCCTTACCCCAGAGCTTCATGCTGCTCATGGGCTTGGTGAGGAAGAGCTCGTTGACGATAGAGCGGTGGTCGGCCTTGGCCTCCAGCAGCACCTCCGCCACCTGGAAGCTCCCCAGGCGTGTCTCCTCCGCCGTGAAGCTCACGGTATCCAGCAGCAGCCCGGTGAGGAGATCGGTAGCGATGGCGGGGGTCAGCGCCTGCTTCTTATACAGGTACTGGGTGATGAGCTCGCAGACGCTGCCGGCCTCGGGCACTACCCAGTTCACCTGGCCGTAGTATTCGTTACTGGGGCTGGTGTCTATATTGAGGATCGGCGTAGTGGCAAAGACCTCCGGGTGCTGGAGGAACACCTCCCCCAGCTGCGTAACGCTCGCGCAACCGATGGTGATGATGAGGTCCAGCTGCCCTGGCGCGGCGCGGTACTGCAGGTCCTCGGGGGTGAATTGTCCCTCCTTGGGCGTGATGAGAATGTCGACGTGGTCGTCCTTCACGATGTAGCGGATGTGGTCTACCTGTGCCCGCAGCGTGCTGAGCGTGAGGACAAAATCGCCCTCCTGCGTGAGGTCCGTCTGCAGTGGCTGGCCGTCTATCAGCCGCTGGAGTGTGCGCGGTATTTGCTCGCTACTCACCGCCAGCAGCTCCTTCTCTGGCCCCTGGAGCGCCGCCTGCAGCGCCAGCACGCTCATGACGCCGCCGCCCACGTGCTGCCCGGGGGTAATGAGCAGGATCTTCCGGGCATGGGTGATGAGAGAATCTATCGCGCTGAAGGGTGGTTTCATGGTTTTTTGGGGGGTATCTCGTGAAAAAAACGCTGTGTTTGTGTGTATTAATATACTATACAATCATATAACGCAACTGGTCAATGTATCTTTTGAGAGTTTCGCAGTAGATTCACTTGCCACGTCTGCGGTTTGTTATACGGTGACAGCAAGGTAATCCCCCATTACATGAACGCATTTCGTCTTTTCCTGGGCCTGGTGGTCGTGGTATCACTGGCTGGTTGTGGTGCTGAGAAAGCTATGGACCGTACCGCCGATGCGGTAAAAACGGGCGCTACAGATGTCGTAGACATGACGGGTGACGTGCTGGAGGACGCGGGAAATGTCATCGTAGATGGTGCCACTACGGCTAAAGATGCCATTGTAGAGACCGCTGATGACATCGCTACTACCGCAGAGGACGCCGCTGAGAAGGTGGAAGACAGCGTAAAAAGCGCGATGAATGACATGGATGATATGGATGACGACGATATGGACGAGATGGACGCTGATGACAGGAACGATATGGACGACACCACAACTACCACCGCGCAGTAGGGGTATATCCTTGCTACAGAACCGTATACAGAAAAGCCTCTGCTGGTGCGGGGGCTTTTTATGAGGGATAGAGGTGGAGAGAGAAGCCGCAAAAATTATTTGCACTCCGTGGTGCTGAGTGCTAAGATGCCGCTGTATTCCTTATTTCTTCCGATGACATCACTGCAACCGCTTGGAGATAACCTACTGGTGCGGCCCGTTACCGCCGAGACGAAGACCAGCTCTGGCATTATCATCCCCGATACCGCGAGTAAAGAAAAACCCATGAAGGGGATAGTAGTAGCGCTGAGCTCCACGCCCATTGACCAGGCTCAGACGCTGCAGCAGCTGCGGGAGGGGGACACGGTGTACTTCACCAAGTATGCCCCTACCGAGCTGAAGATCAACGGGGAGGAACTCTATATCCTCGACGCGAAGAGCGTGCTGGCTAAAGAAGTGTAGACAATCCTTTATTTTTCTAAGAATACTTACCCATGACCGCAAAAGAAATCGCTTTCGGCAACGACGCTCGGGCTCGTATTGCTGCTGGGGTACAGCAGCTTTCCGACGCTGTGCGGGTCACGATGGGCCCCAAGGGGCGCAATGTGATCCTCGATAAATCCTATGGCAGCCCCACCGTCACTAACGACGGGGTGACCATCGCTAAGGAGATAGAGTTTGAGGACAAGTACGAGAATATGGGCGCCCGGCTGGTGAAGGAGGTAGCGACCAAAACCAACGACGTAGCGGGAGACGGTACCACCACCGCGACGGTACTGGCCGATGCCATGATCACCGAGGGGCTGAAGAACGTAGCCGCTGGGGCTAACCCCATGGCCATACAGCGGGGGATAGACCAGGCCGTGGCTGCGGTGGTGACGGCGCTGGAGGAGATGGCCGAGGAGGTCAGCAGTAACGAGAAAATAGAGCAGGTGGCCACTGTGAGCGCGCAGAGTCCGGAAGTCGGGCGCATCATCGCGGAGGTGATGCAGGCAGTAGGTAGCAGCGGCGTGGTGACGGTAGAAGAGGGCAACACCATGGGCCTGGAGAAGGAGGTGGTGGAGGGCATGCAGTTTGCTAACGGGTACATCAGCCCGTATATGATGACCAACCCCGACGCCGCTACGGCCGAGTACCGCGACGTGCGCATCCTCATCACTGACCAGAAGATCGCCAACCTGCAGACAGATCTCCTCCCCCTGCTCGAGCAAGTGGCCCAGAGTGGCGAGAAGAACCTGGTGATCATCGCCGAGAATGTGGAGAGCGAGGCGCTGGCGACCCTCATTGTGAATAAGCTGCGCGGGGTCTTCAACGTCCTGGCGGTCAAGGCACCTGGCTTTGGTGACCGTCGTAAAGCCATGCTGCAAGACATCGCCGTGCTGACGGGCGGGACGGTGATCACCGCTGACCTGGGCATGAAGCTGGAGAACGCGCAGCTCACTGACCTGGGGTTTGCCAAGAAGGTACTGAGCACTAAAGACACCACCACCATCGTGGACGGAGCGGGAGCGCGGCAGGCCATAGACGCCCGCGTGGCCGAAATAGAGCGCGCGATAGACACTGCCACATCTGACTACGACAAGGAGAAACTAGCCGAACGCCGTGCCAAATTGGCCGGAGGCGTAGCGGTGATCAAGGTAGGGGCGGCGACCGAGGTAGAAATGCGCGAGAAAAAACACCGCATAGAGGACGCCGTACTGGCGACCAAAGCCGCAGCGGAAGAGGGGATAGTAGCCGGTGGTGGGGCGGCGCTCTGCCACGCGAGTAAGGCGCTACGCGCTCTGACGCTAGAGAGTAGTGAGGAGCAGGTGGGCGTGGAGATTGTACTGCGGGCGCTGACCTCCCCGCTACGCCAGATTGCGGCTAATGCAGACTACGAGCCAGCGGTCATCGTGGACCGGGTGCTGCGCGAGGACAAGCGCGAGATGGGCTTCAATGCCGTGACGGGCGAGGTAGAAAACCTGGTGCAGCGAGGGATCATCGACCCGAAAAAAGTGACCCGCTCAGCCCTGCAGAATGCTGCGAGCATCGCGGGGGTTTTCCTCACCATGGAGGCCGCAGTGGTAGAAATCCCTCAGAAAGCTGACGCCCCGGCTATGCCAGGGGGTATGGGAGGTATGGGCGGCGGCATGGGCATGATGTAGACCGCGCAGACGCTCCCGCAAGAGAGACTAAAAGCCCTACCAGCAATGGTGGGGTTTTCTCTTGGCATGCTGCGCAGGAGGGCTAGAGATTCTCGCTGCGGAGCGTAACCTGCGCGTCGGGGGGGGTGTCTTCCCTCAGACTGGCGATGCAGCTGAGGATGGCGTCCTCCTCGGTAGGGATCTGCTGCGGCCCCACGGCCTCGCGGTCGATGTGTTCCAGACCCTCCAGCACAGTACACATACAGGTGCGGCAGGCGCCCACCCCACAGCTGAATGGCACGGGGATGCCCTCGTCTTGCGCTTGCACGCCCAGCGACTCCTCGGCATTACCGGTGAAGCAGCCCTCGTTCTCACCCAATCGGTTCTGTACGGTTACCTGCGCCATGGCTCTGGGGCTTAGGCGGCCAGCATCTTGGCCAGTTGTGATTTCTTGTGCCCGGCGTTCTTGGGGTGGAGGAGGTTCTTCTTCGCGGCCATGTCGAGTGACTTCTGCACCTGAGGGTAGAGCGCCGCGGCCTTGTCCTTCTCCCCGGCTTTTATCAGCGTTTCGTACTGCTTCATCAGAGATTTATACTGTCGCTTGGTGATGAGATTCCGCTGGCGACGGGTGCGGTTTTGCCGCATTTGTTTGATGGCAGATCGGATAAGTGGCATGAATCGCGGGCGTTTATACAAGTGGTAGAGTAGAACCCGGGGCCTTTCTGTCAAGGAAATGGCGCTCCTCGCTGGGGAAATTCTACAAAAATATTGACTATTTGCAGTATTTGTGGTAGAGACTATATATACCATAAGCGCAGGGATACCGCTGCTTCTGGGGTTCCTTTATAACTCAAGATACCGAAAAGTGAAGAGTAAGCGTCCATACTACTCGGCTGCGGCGGGGTAGCAGGACTCTTATTTTTTCACTAAAAAACCATATCAACAATGAAAAGAGTATTCTTTTTCGCCATCCTATGTGGTGGCATGATTATTAACCTTATTTCTTGCAGAAGCTCGGGAACATATGACGCTGCAAAAAATTTTGGTAGCATTACTAATAGTGCTAATGAGAGACATCCCATCTGGGATTCCCATGAGAGAGCCTTGTTCGCTGGTGTTCGAGAGAGCATAACTCAAGAGGAGTTTTCTCGTTGGATGCAGCCGATTATATCCCATCAAGGATTGGATGTAATCGTTCAATACTGGGTAAATGTCCAGTTAAAACGAGAAAATTTACCGTTACTACCCAAGAGGGTAGAAATAAAATACAGCGGTGTAAGATTTCCGATCTCTGGCGTGGCGATCCGCAGTAATAATGGGAAATGGCATTATTCCCAGACCTATGGGGTAGAGCCCACAGCAAGTATATACAACGAAGAAGGAGTCCTACTCGCTGAGTGTTTTCTTAGTTCGTTTAATATATTTCAGCGTTTAAGAGATCCCTTAAGAACTCTAACCATAGCAGCTACTTCAAATCATACAAGACTTAGTGATGTCTTGTTTAATGCATTTGAAAATGGCTACGAGGTTTCGACTGTTGAACTAAACCAGGCAACAGTCGATAAGGTAAAAAATACTTTAAAATCTCTTGAGAAAGGAGCCCGGATAGAAATTGAAACTTCTAATGGGCCCATAGAGATTATCGCTCTCCCAGGGGACTATACCAAGGTAACCTACCCTGGAGGTAAAGCACAAATACTCCCGCTGAGACAATAATAATTGTTCACAAAAAAACTCAAGATATTTATATCTGTACTACTATCCTTTGGTTTTGATATCGGTATCTTGAGTTTTTTTCTCTGTATAGCCGGCTTTCTGCTGGTTTTTTGGCGTTGGCTGGGCTAGACTGAGAGTATGCTCCGAGAGATAGCACTGGCGGTATCACAGTCGTGGCGGGCACTGGCGGTGAATATCGGGCGCAGTTTGCTCACCATGGCGGGCATTATCATCGGGGTGGCCAGCGTCATCACCATCATCAGCGTGGGGGCCGGCGGGCAGAGCCTCATCACGGGCAGTATCGCCAAGGTGGGTACACGGACCATCACAGTACTGGCCGGCGCGTCGGATGAGAACGGCCCCCCGGCGGCGGCGCAGGGGATACTCGTCACCACGCTCACTTACGAGGATTCGCTTGCGCTGGAGGACATCCCCTACATAGAGGGCGTCACGGCAGTCTACCAGAGCACGAGTACGCTGCAGCATGGGCGGACCACACTGGACGTGAGCTATGAGGGGCGCAGCCCTGGGTTTGCGCTGGTAGACGGGCTGACCATGCGTGCGGGGCGCTTCTTCACCGCGGAGGAGAACCGCAGTGCGGCGCGGGTGGTGGTGCTGGGGGCCACCATTGCGGAGGATCTGAGCCCCTCGGGGGCCTCGCCACTGGGGCTGCTACGCGAGCGGGTGACGATAGGCGAGGAGAAATACACCGTGGTGGGTATCCTCCAGAAGAAGGGGTCGCAGGTATTTGGCAGCCCGGACGAGACCATCTATGTGCCGGTGCTCACCGCGCAGAAGCGCCTGGCAGGGGTAGACTACATCCAGGCAGTGCGGCTAAGCGTGACCGAGGACCGCTATCTGTCCTTTGTCCAGCAGGCCGTGGAGCAGCGGCTGCGGTACCGGCACCGTATAGCGGCGGGCGAGGAGAGCGACTTCAGCGTGCGGCTGGTGGTGAACGCGCTGAATATGGTGACGGGCATCACCAGTGCGGTGCGGGTGTTTCTCGCGCTGGTGGCGGGCATTAGCCTGATAGTGGGGGGCATCGGCATTATGAATATCATGCTGGCTAACGTGCAGCGCCGCACTAAGGAGATAGGCCTGCGGAAGGCGCTGGGGGCAAAAGCGGGGTCTATACGGCTGCAATTCCTCACCGAGACGCTCGTGCTGACGGTGCTGGGGGGGCTCATTGGTACGGCGCTGGGCATGGCGCTCAGCTACCTGGTGGCGGTGCTGGCGCGCCGGCAGGGCTATGAGTGGGCCTTCAGCATTGACCCCATAGCCGTGGCGGTGGGCATCGGTACGGCGGTGGTGGTGGGGGCGGTGTTTGGCTATAGCCCGGCCAAGAAGGCAGCGCAGATGGACGCCATCACGGCACTGCGCTACGAGTAAAGCGCTTGCAGCAGCGCAGACCTGGCCTAGAGTACGGGTATGAAGCAGCTGCTCGGGTCGGTAGTGCTGGTACTCCTGGGGGGCATCATAGGGGCTACTGTTGCGCGGCTGACGCTGTCTCCCCCGCTAGCAGAGGTCACGGCGCTCCCTCCCACGGTGCCGGTGCTGGATTTCACTGCGGTGGAGGGGGACACCCTCACCATAGCGGTCACGGGTACGGCCAGAGCGGTATGGACGGGCACACACCTGCAGGAGGTCACTGATGGGACGCTCACCGTGCCGCTCAGCCAGGTGCCCACCACGGCGGATCTCCCCCTGCTTCGCTACCCCTACACGGCCAATGCGGACTCCGGCAAGTACTACGAGAGTACGACGCACTATGCGCGGTCAGTGGCGCCGGAGAATCGCCGCTACTATGAGACCGCACTGGAGGCCGAAGCCGACGGCTATGTGAAGGGCGGGCGTTAGCTATGAGGAGGGCGTATCGTCCTCTTCCCCGAACATGATATGGCTCAGCAGTGCGTCCTCGTTCTGGAACTTCTCCAGCTCTTTGATGAGGAATACCGTCAGGACTATCCGTATCCCCACCACCGTTACCAGGCTCGCTAGCGTCTCCCAGATCTCACCGATGGAGTGGATAAGCAGGGTGTCGATGACGTCTTTGCCGACGAGGAAATCCAGCCCCAGGATGAGATGCGCCCCCAGTACAGACCGTATATGGCTGTGCTGGTGGTGCTGGTGATCCCTCGTGAAGAGCGAGTCGAAGAAGTAATACATGGCCTTCACTGACCCCACCACAATGATAAAGAGCCCGATCAACCCGATGATATCCGCCATGGCGAGGATAACGGGGGAGAGCTGGTCTATGATGCCGGTGAGTTCTGGCGTGGGGCTCATAACGAGGGGGCCCCTCTATGCTAGCAGATATCGCCGCAGGTGCCAAGCATAGAGCAGCGCCGAGAGGGCATTGGCCACCGCAGTTCCCATGGCTATCCCGAGGACAGCGCTTGGCTCCGGCAGGACGAAAAAGCTGAGCAGCAGCGAGAGCAGGCTGCCCGTCCCCAGGGCGATGATGCTGATGCGCAGCGGCGTGCGCGCGTCGTTATTGGCCAGGAAGAGCCGCGACAGCACCGGTATACAGCAGGCAAAGGGCAGCGACAATACCACGATGGTGAAGATCTGCACCGTGGCGGTGAGCGTAGGGCCCGTGAGCGAGCGGAACACCGCGGGGATCAACCACGGCGAGAGTACCGCAGCCACCAGGCACACCGGCACCGTGAGCAGGAGCAGCAGCTGCAGGGTGCGCCTCAGCACGCTCCACTGGCGGGTAAAGTTGCCCTGCGCGCGGGTGAGATGCGGGAAGACATACTGCGCCACGGGGTAGGCCAGCAGGCTCAGCAGCACATGCCCGGTGTTGATCCCGATGCTGGTGGCAGTGACGGCTCCCGCTACCAGGTGCTGTGCGATGAGGATATCCACCGTGTAGTTGACCTGAAACACAGACCCATTGGCCACCCGCTGCGAGAAATCTTTCCAAAACCCCATAAAGGCGCTGAGCGGCGTCCTCCAGCTCCACCCAAAGCCGCCCCCGTGCAGGCGGTACCCTAGCACCGTAGCCAGCAGATGCAGCCCCGCCCCCGTAATGGCCGCCACGCCCGTGTAGGCCAGCGGCACGTCTGTCCCCAGGGCTCGGGAAAGCAGCAGGCAGATACCCCCCGTATAGAGCACGGGAGACAGAGAAATCCAGCCATAGTGGTGCTGCTGCTGCAGCGAGGCAGAGAATACCGACGACACCGCCAGCAGGTACACCGAGCCAAAAAGCAGCCGTACCAGCGGGAGGATCTGCAGTTGCTCGGCGGGGGTAAAGCCACTGGCAAAGACCCGCAGCAGCCACGGCGCGAGGACTATAGCCACTCCCACCACCACGCCAAAGAGGAGAATCACCCCCCACAAGAAGCTCTGCGTGCACTGGCGTTGTTCTGCCTCCCCAAGGGCCGACACCCGGGGCAGCAGCAGGCTCGCCACCGTGCCAGAGATGAGCAGCGCAAAGAAAAAATCCGGCACACGAAAGGCCGTGAAGATGGCGTCTACCGTGTGGGGGTCGTGGTA
The DNA here is from genome assembly GCA_020632335.1 of Candidatus Peribacteria bacterium. Classification (GTDB taxonomy): domain Bacteria; phylum Patescibacteriota; class Gracilibacteria; order UBA4473; family UBA4473; genus JACKFV01. The sequence continues at coordinate 211,703 of JACKFV010000001.1, read as the reverse complement.
GAGGCTGAGCAGCAGGTTATCCCGCACGATGCCCAGCACTTTGCTCACCCCTGCGCTGACGAGCAGCCACACCCCTCCGCTCTGCCAGAGCCGCAGCAAGGGAGGGGTGATAGACCGCCAGAATTCCATGAGGTGACCCTAGGGGGTTTGACCTCTGAGAGCAAGTATTACTTGGTCTTGCAGCTGCCGCAGGAGGTAAGCATGAGGACACCGGCAATCCCTACCAGGAGGTAGATGATACTCTCGAGTACGGGAACAGAACCAAAAATAAGGTTCACCACGTTCCAGTTGCCGCCGAAGAAGCTACCAAGGCCAACAAGGCCCCAGTTGAGCGCGCCGACCAGAACGAGGATCCACGCAGCCGAGTGAAGAGGAGTGTGCTTCATAAGAAAGGGGGTTAAGAAGAAGCGTTCCCTGGCGGAGCTTTCTGGCGTTGCAGGTGCTCACGCGTAGGGCTGAGGGAGGTTTCTTCCAGTGCGGTAGTATCTATATACCACCCCTGGCGAATAATAAAGGCCTCGAGCTGCTTATCCCACCCCTGCCACACCATCACCCCCACGAGGATAAAGAGGACCCCAAGGAGGCGCTTGAACCACCCGCGAGGGTCTGCCGCGCCGCGCAGCCGCTGTATCAGTCGGCCGCCGTATACCGCAATGAGGAGCACAATAGTGCTCAGTCCCAAGACATACACCAAGAGCAGCCACACCCCGTACCAGAACTGCTGCTGCAGCACAGTAGAGAGGATGAGCGCGTAGGTGGGTGAGCAGCTATTGAAGACCGGGCCGAGCGCCGCTCCCGTCAGTATCGCCCCCCAGAGCCCCGGTGTACGCCCTGCAACGGAGAGAGCCGCGGTGCCATCGCGCAGGTGCAGTACGCGCTTTGCCCCCTCCCAGAGCTGCGGGAAGAGCGTGATGAGCCCAAAGCCGATGAGAATCACCACCGATACAGTCTTCAGCCACACGGGGTTGATGAATATAACGCGGCTCAGCAGCTGCAGCCCTACGCTGAAGAGGAAAATACTCACCCCCAGCGACAGCGTGATGACATAGGGGCGCCAGCGGCCCTCACCCGCCACAGTACCGCCAATGACCACCGGCAGCACCGGCAGCACACACGGGGCCAGTACCGTTAGCAGACCAAAGCAATACGCTAGTAGCGTGAGGGTCATACTCCTACTCTAGGGCGTTTTTACGGGCTGGCAAGGGGGAATCTTCCTGCGGGAGGAGCGACTGCAGCGGCACCATATATTCCTCTCCCAGCGCATAGAGGAGCGTCTCCAGCGCCATGACGTGGTGCCGGTAGCCATGCAGCGACGCGCAGCAGTCACGCACCACCAGCGTATGCCACCCGTGGTCAGCGGCGCTGAGGGCCGTGTGCAGCACGCAGACGTCGGTATAAATGCCCGCTATATAGACCCTATCAGGCGCGTAGGCCTCTATATACTGCACGAGTTCGGGGGTGAGCACCGTGTACCCACTGTGCCAGAACCGCGGGAGTAAAGCCCGGTCGAGCTCGGGCATGAGGGCTCTCTCCTCTTCACGCTGCATCTTCTTCCACCGGAGGCGGGTCTCGAAGAAACTCCCCGGCTCATTACGGAAGAGACTCAGCACCACCTGCCCAGGGAAGCGCTCCACCAGCTGCTGTACTTGGGGGAGGATAGCGGTGGCCTCGGGGTAGCGGAAGCCCTGTTGCATGTCGATGACGATGCAGAGATCGTTACTGTGGGGGGCTTTGGTCATGCGGGGTGGGAGGAGAAAAGTGCCGGCTCATGGCCTCTACATGCTGCTGAGAGGCATCGGCTTTGAAGATCAGCTGGAGCGAGCGGGTGAGCCGCACGGTCTTTCTGAGCCCCTCGGTGAGCTGCTCTGCATGGGCATTTAGCACCGCTATGGCGCCTGGCCGCTGGTGGAGGAAACTGACGTAGGCGTGCGCGTGGCGCAGGTCCCCACTGACTTCTACCGCGGTGATGGTGAGGAGGCCTATTTGGTTCGGGCTGAGCAGCTGCGGGATAAGCAGGGGGAGCTGCCGCTGGAGTTCCTTGCCCATTTTCAGGCTCCGTGCAGAGAGCTTCATACGCTGACTCTACCATATTCTGCGCGGGTGTAAAGCGCTCTTGGGCTTGTTATTTTGCGGAGGAATCCTAGACTAGCACTGTCCTTTTCTGGTATGTTGAAGAGATATGGAAGAGAATACCCCGCACCGTCAGCGCATTCGTCAGCTGCCCGAGAGCCTGCAGCAAAACCCTCCACGCCAGGCGGAGGACGAGAATAGCGCCACTCCGGCAGCAGAGCCAGAGCCCGCAGTGCCCGCAACCACGACGACCCCTGGGGGCATGACGATGGAGGAGAAGCTGGCCGCCGCGCTGGTGCAGGCGGAGCAGGCCGGCGACGCAGTAGACGTGCCCGAGCGCGAGAGCGACACCGAAAAAACCTTCATACGGGTGATGCCAGACGGCAGCCGCAAGCGGATAATCCGCCGCCGGGTGGCCGCCCCGAGCAGTACTCCCGCGTCGTCGGCTACGGTCAAGCGGGTGCTGGTTGGCTTTCTCGCAGTGCTGTTTCTCGGTGTCTTTACCTTCTACGGGCTCATGCTCTGGGGGCTGATGAGTAATTCGCTGGATAACGCGCTCTTCAAGACCCTGGGGCTGGACGGCGTGGGGCTGAAGAACGCTTTGGTGCTGATGACCAATATCATCTTTGGGCTCATCGCGCTGTGGCTGCTCATCCTCACGCTGATCAAATTCTTCCAGTACTTTAGTAATACCAAGGCCAGCCCGCAGATACGCCGGGGTCGGCTGGGGCGGGGGGTGCTATACCTCCTGCTGTTTCTCCTCATGGGGGGGCTGTGGATTGCGCTCTTTATGGTGATCAACCGCCAGCAAGTAGCCGCGCGGGAGCAGGTCTCCGAGGCCATGATCATCACCGACCCGGTAGACGTACGGAACCTCAGCGCGCCGGTGCTGGTGCGTTTTGATATCGGGACCAAGCTCTACCAGCAGCTGCCGCAAAATGCCGTCAATAGCATCGAGTGGGATTTTGACTCCGATGGCATCACAGACGCGCGGGGCGACACCGTGACCTACCGCTTCCTCAACCTGGGCGAGAACGGCGGCGTCTATAACGTGAAGGCCACCGTAACCTACCGAGAAAACCCCGGCGACCCGCTCTCACCCGTGCGGACGTACGAGGCTCCGCGGCAGGTGATCATCGCTAATGAGTCGGTCGCGGCGGATATCATCGCCTCGCCGGAGAGTGGGGTGGGCCCGCTCTCGGTGGAGCTCTCAGCCGCTAAATCGACCGACCCTGACGGCGACATCGTCTACTACGAGTGGGATCTGAACAACGACGGCACCTATGAGGAGCAGGGGATTGACCTGGTGAATGTGGTGAAGACCTATACGCAGCTGGGGAGTTACATCGTGAACCTGCGCGTGACGGGTCGGAATGGCGACTTTGCTACCGCGCAGAAGACCATAGAAGTCCTGCCACCAGACGAGAATCTCCGCCCAGAGATAGGCGCGCTGACCCCCCTGGAGGGCGAGGCGCCGCTGAGCGTGGTGCTGGACGGCTCGGCGTCGTTTGCGCGGGTGGGGCGCATCGTCAAGTACGAGTGGTTTGTGGAGGGGGACGCGGAGAGCTTTGTGGGGCGTAAGTACGAGAAGACCTTCCGCCGCGCGGGCGAGTACGAGGTGAAGCTGGTGATAGAGGACGACACCGGGGTGAAGGCCGAGGCCGTCAAGACCGTGAAAGTCCTGCCCCGCGTGCAAGACATAGAGCTGCGGATAGACACCACTCCAGACCACGGCGGCGCAGAATTCCTCACCGGGGAGGCGCCGCTGGAGGTGGTCTTCAACGCGACCAATAGCCAGATAGATAACCCCATAGAGTTCCAGTGGGACTTCGAAAACGATGGGATTGTGGATAAATTTAGCCCCGTGGTGAAGCACACCTACTACACCCCGGGCATCTACGAGGTGCAGCTGCAGGTCATCGACAGTGACGAGAACGTCTATGAGAAGGTGCAGAAAGTCCAGGTGAATGGCGCCAGCATCCGGGCCGCTATCAGCGCCCTCCCGAGTAACGGAGAGGTGCCACTGCGGGTGGAGTTTGACGCGTCGGGTTCTCGGGCAGAGGAGGGCGATACTATCGTCAACTACATCTGGAGCCTGCCGGGGCAGTCGCCCATCAGCTATGGCGCGCAGATCAGCTATGAATTCACCGACGTGGGCATGTACGAGATCGGGCTGAAGATCGTCACCGCAGCGGGCAAGACCAAGGACACCGTAACGAGGATCACCGTGCGGCCCCGTGCCGTGCGCGCCCGCATGACTGCTGAGCCTGCTGCAGGTGCCGCGCCGCTGACGGTGCAGTTCAGCCCCACCGGGTCTGAGGGGACGATCTATGGGTACACGTGGGACTTCGGTGATGGGAATCTCTCCACCGACACCCGCCCCAAGCACACCTATACCCAGCCGGGTACCTACACCGCTACGCTTAAGGTGACCGACCGCAATGGCCTTATCTCCGAGACGTCTGCGCAGGTAGTGGTGCGCTAAGCATCTCTAGCTGACCCGCCGCACAAAGATATACCGCCCGGGGACCTGCGGTTTCCCCAGCACGTGCTGGTATGGCGGGAGGGCGAGGGCCTCGTCGGTCATGGTCTGGTAGCCCTGCCGCTGATAAAACGCTACCGCCCAGAGGAAGCGCTGGTCCGTCTCCAGCGCCACTACCACGGCCTGCTGCGCGCGTGCCCAGTCCTCTACCCGCTGCAGGAGCCCCGCGCCTATGCCCCGGCGTTGCGCCTCGGGCACTACATGGAGGGACGACACCCACACGGTGGAGGGGTGCTTGAGCCGATACGCGGCATACCCTAGCAGCTGCCCATCCTCCTCAGCACAGAGGATTTCTCGGCTCTCGAGCATCGCCAGCATGTCGTCTACGGTGCTGAGAACATAGCCGCGTTCGGCGCATTCTGCGGGGGTGTAGACCTCTTTGTACCGCTCGGTAGCGCGGTTATGTATCTCTGCCAGCGCGGGAGCATCTGCAAGTGCGGCTGGGCGATAGAAGTGCATGGAGAGAGCGTAGTGCCGCAGACATGCTTGACAAGACAGAATATCGCTGTAGAAGTCCGCGTGTATAGTGCAGCATCATGACCAATCGCAGTAGCAGCAGCAAAGGCCCCAACGTCTATGGCGAGTGGCACAAGAGTAAGGGCAGCCATGTGAGCGGCGCCAAGAAGCGGAATAAAGCCAAAGCACGCCTGCGACGCGCAGCACTGGCACAGCAGCACGGCCTGCGGTGCCGCTAGTGGAGGGATCTATGGTGTACGAAAAAAAACCTTGGTAAGTAATTAATACCAAGGCTTTAATTGTTTTTTGCTGAGCGGAGATAACAAGTTACTCCACTAGCATTGCTCTTTATGATCTATGGAATTAGTGGGATAGTTCCCACAACACCGCTATGACCATTTTCATAAACATCAGCAGAAGTTTTCATTACTTGTATCCGCAGTATCGTTTTCCGTATCCACAGGAGTAAGGGGAGTTTCTGGTGCATTTGGATCATATAATTCAAATGCATTCATGAAAAGTATCCGGAGTTCTCCTGGTAATTCTGCTAGTAATTCCTCTAATAAATCAAAGGCTAAAAATGATAGATTATAGAGCTTTATTCTGTCTTCTAATGTATTCATTTCAGCTACTTTAGTTAAATAAAATGATAATGGCTGATTTAAATTTCTAGCGTATGCTTCGCCAGAAAACATGTCTATAATTTTTTGCAGGGAGGTCCAGTCGGCCTGCCCATTCTCAATACGTTCTTTACGATTTCGGTCTGAATAATCTTGAACTTTTTCCCAATATAGGGCTATAAATTTAGCCATAGTGATTTTCTCAGGGTTATATTCGGGAGATTGGGGAGATTGAGGTGAACCTGTATCATCAAGCTCAAATATGACAACGCGTCGGGCTTCGATTGCCCACGGACAGAATATAGCTTTAAATATATTCTGAAAATAATTGATAATCTGTTTCATCTTTTTTGAATTTCGTTTTTAATAATGAATAAATAAGTGAAGAAATACCCCAACCAAGAAGCGTTACTCTGTGCTGGAGTATTTCTTCACTCGCATTTTTTATCCTTCTGATGAATTGTAAGAGAGCAGCGTATCCTTTTGTATCGGATACTTTCTCATAATACATATTTTATTTATTGTGTCAAGTATGTTTTCATGCTCTCTGGCTCTCTTTACAACAGACTTTCCTCGCCAGGGACAGATAAATCCTGTAGGCTAGAGGTGCTAGCACCTTCTCATGACTCGCATCGCCATCAATGGTTTCGGACGCATTGGCCGCAGTGCCGCGCGTATCATCCTCCAGCAGCACCCGGGCGCCACCCTCGTGGCCATCAACGACCTGCTCAGCAGTGACCTGAGCGCCCAGCTCTTTGCCTATGACTCCAACTACGGGCCCTACCCGGGCAATGTCAGCAGCACCCCCAGCAGCCTGGAGGTAAACGGGCAGAGCATCCGCTACTACTCCGAGCGCAACATCAGCGACCTCCCGTGGAAGGACCTGCAGATAGACGTGGTGCTGGAGTGCACGGGGGTCTTCCGTAAGGCTGAGCAGGTAGAGGCGCACCTCAGCAGTGGCGCACGCAAGGTAGTGCTGAGCAGCCCGGCCAAGAGCGAGGGCTTCACTACCGTGGTACTGGGGGTGAACGAGGGCGAGATACAGAGCGGCCGCCACCTCTACAGCAACGCCAGCTGCACCACCAACTGCCTGGCACCCCTGGCCAAGGTGCTCGATGATCGCTTTGGCATTGTGCAGGGGCTGATGACCACCGTGCACAGCTATACCAATACGCAGAATCTGCTGGACGCCGCGCATAAGGACCCCCGCCGGGCACGCGCTGCGGCGCTGAATATCATCCCGACTTCTACCGGTGCGGCCGAGGCGGTGGGGCTCACGCTCCCGCACCTCAATGGCAAGCTCAGCGGGATAGCCCTGCGGGTACCTACGCCTACGGTCAGCATCACAGACCTCACCGCGGTGGTCAAGACCCCCACTACCGTAGAGGCCGTCAATGGGGCGCTCCAGGCGGCGGCGGGGCAGATGCCGGGCATCATGGGGTTCAGCACCCTGCCGCTGGTGAGTACGGACTTCAAGCAAGACTCGCGCAGTAGCATCATCGACGCCGAGCAGACCATGGTGCAGGGCGGCACACTCGTGAAGGTGCTCAGCTGGTACGACAACGAGTGGGGCTACTCTAACCGCCTGGTGGAGCTGGGGCTGCGGGTGGCGAGCGCCTAGAACCGCTCAAGCATAGGGCAGAGTCTGTAAAAAACTCCCCAGCTGGGGAGTTTTTATCTCGGTGGTATAGTCCTTAGCGGGTCACCACCGGTATGCGAGGGTGGCGTACCGGCGCCCCCGTGGAGGGCATATAGGTGACGACGTCTAGGTGCTGGAGGCGAAAGACCACCTGCCCAGGAGTGGGCGTCATGGCATCTGTACGGGGGAGCAGAGCAGGAGTATCCACTGCAGGAGACTGGTCTACCAGGCCATTATTCACCCAGCTGAGGGTCTCCCGTTTCTCCAGCGGGAGCCACACGACAGCGGGGCTCATACCCTGCACGGCATAGCGGTGTATCCCCATTTGCGTGACATCTTGCACACTGCCGGTAGCATTGCGCGCTATCAGGTACTCCAGCGTGGTGGCAGAAGCCATTAGGGGGATCATCGGCAAGAGCAAAAAAAGAAGACGGTTCATAGGAGGGAGGAGAGTAAAACATACTGACAGTATCATATGTTTACGCCTTGTCAAGTAATGCGAGAGCCTCTACTCCAGATACTGCTGGTGCGTGCGTCGCAGGTCCGCGTTGACCACGTGGGTGTAGATCTGCGTGGTGGCGATATTACTGTGGCCGAGGAGTTCTTGCACGCTGCGGAGGTCGGCGCCATTGCGCAGCAGCGTGGTAGCAAAGGTATGCCGTAGCGTATGCGGGGTCACGGTGCGGGTGATGCCACTGAGCCGCGCCCGGTCTCGCACGATTTTCTCGATGCTCACGGTGCTCAGGCGGCGGTTCTCGCCCTGATGGAGGAGGTCGTTTTTGGTCTCTCGGAGGCTCAGCAGGAGGGGAATATAGGCGTCACGGCGCTGGTGGAAGTAGGCCTCTATGGCGGCTCTGGCGCGGGGGGTGAGGTAGATGACGCGCCGTTTTTTCCCCTTCCCGAGGATACTGAGCTCGTGTACATCGTGCGCGACCTGCAGGCGGTTCAGCCGGTGGAGCTCTGCTACGCGCAGCCCGGTGCTATAGAGCAGCTCGATGATGAGGCGGTCACGGGCGTCCTTCACGGGGTCGGGCTCGGTGTAGTCGCGCAGCTGTTGGAGCTCCCGCTGAGTGAGCCCGGTGACGTCTGTGGGGGCGAGTTTCACCAGCTCTACTTTGTCGGGGGAGAGCTGCATGGGGCTGAGCTCCCGCGTGACAGCGTAGCGGAGAAATGACCGTACGGCGCTGAGGTAGAGGTTCTGCGTGCGGCGCGCGATGGGCTGGCCGCTGGGGGTCTGCTTGGCAAAGAGGGCGTCGCGGTAGTGGTCTATCGTCTGCAACGAGAGCTCGGAGAGGGGCGTCTCTGGCCCGGCTATTTCTTCCAGCAATGCAAGCGCGCGGGAGTAGTTGCGCAGGGTATGGGGTGAGGCGTTGCGCAGCTGCTGCTGGTAGCGGAGGTACTGCGTGATGGCGGCGTGCAGGTGCATGGGGCTAGTCTAGCGCTGTGGCCGAGGCACGCAACTGGGCCAGGAGCTGCTGCGTGGCGTCTTGTACATGGCGGTAGCGGTCCGTGCCCAGGCGTGTACCGCCGTACCATCGGGTCACTACCACGGCTATATTCACCGCCATACTGGCCCGCAGCTGCCGGAGGATCACCATACCAGCGCCGGTCTCGCCATCGTCTTGCTTGGTCTCATAGAGCACCCCGGGCTGCTCGGCTACCCGCAGGGCGGAGCTGTGGTGCGTGGCCTTGGCGTACTGCTTGGTCTGCCTCAGCTGCTGCAGGAGCGGTGGAAAGTCGCTGCTATGGGTTATCCTCCAGGCCGTAGCGCTATAGACAGAGCCCCTGTCGCGGAGGAGATGCTCGAGCCGGAGGAAGGGAATGGGCGGCTCCCAGGAGTCCTCGAGGGCCAGTTGCAGGGGCGTCATACCCCCATGCTAGGGCGGAGAGAGCGGCTGTCTACTCGCTGCGTAGGGCGGTGATGGGGTCGAGCAGGCTGGCCCGCCGCGCCGGACTGTAGCCGAAGACAAAGCCGATCAGCAGGACCGTCCCCATGCCGATGCCCACCGCCTCCCAGGGGAAGACAAACGCCCACCCATAGCCAAAGTGCCCCCCCACGACGCTCAGCCCCCAGGCCATCAGCACCCCCAGCACCGCCCCCAGGCCGCCGCCCAGCGCGGTAACGAGCACCGCCTCGATGAGAAACTGACGCATGATGCTAGCCTCAGGAGCTCCCAGAGCCTTGCGCAGGCCGATTTCTTTCGTGCGTTCGGCCACCGTGACGTACATGACATTCATGATACCCACCCCCCCCACCAGCAGCGAGATACCGGCTATCACCCCCAGCAACAGTGAGACCCCCCCGGTGATGTCACCCACGATGCTGAGGACCTCATCATAGCTGGTGATGCGGAAGTCGTCCTTGGCGGGGTCAGTGATGTGGTGGTTGCGGCGGAGGATCTGTGTCATCTGCCAGATGGTCTTATCGGCCTGCTCCATATCCAGCAGTTGGGCCACAATGGCCTGGTAGTGGTCTATACCGAAGAGCTGCTTCTGTGCGGTCTTCACGGGGACGTAAGCGCCCTTGTCTGGGTCAAAGAAGCCCTGCGTGCCCTGCTCGGCCAGCACCCCCACCACGGTGAAGCTCTTGCCCAGTAGCTTGACGGTCTGGCCTATGGCGCCTGCCTCTCCTTGAGGAGACACCTCCGCGGCGAGCTTCTTCCCCAGTACGATGACGCGCTTCTGGCTGGCGTTCTCGGCCAGGGTGTAGAAGCGCCCGCTCTGCATGCTCAGGCCGCTGGCTACCGCGTAGTCTGCCCCCACAGCCATGATGGTCACGGTCTGCTCGCCCTGCCCGTACTGCAGCTTGCCCTGGCCGTTATACCACCCGTAGGCACGCTGCACGTTGGGCAGCGCCAGCACGTCCTGCTCGTCTTTCTCGTCCAGCGTGGTGATCTGCAGCATGCTCAGCCCTGCGGATTTAACCGTATCGGGCGACTTGACCTCCAGATAGACGTTATCCGACGCCAGGCTGCCCAGCTGCTGATAGATGATCTGCTGGAGGCCGTTACCCAGGCTGAGCACCAATATGAGGGTGAGCGTCCCCACCACAATGCCCAGCAGCGTCAGTACGGTACGCTTGCGGTTAGACTCTATAGAGTGCACCGCGAGGGAGAGAAGCGTACGCCACATAGCCCTATTCTAGTAGAAAATGCAGCAAAAGGAAAGAGGCTGCCATTATATCGGCACCCTCATATTTGTAGCCAGTACAGGACTCGAACCTGTGACCTTGACGCTGGCAGTGTCACGCTCTAACCAACTGAGCTACCTGGCCGTGTTCTTCCGCAACTGGATGTACCAGTGTTGTAAGAAACTACCCTTACCTATAGGGGAGTAGAGTGGCTTGTCAAGTACTGGGTGATGGTACTGCTTGGTCAGACGTACTGAGAAAATGGGGTTTTTATTTGACACCGCATACGCCGGTGTGAGAGAATCCAATGATGAATGAAAATCTCACTATCGATCATGGCACTAATGCGGTAGAACAACCGTACTCTCCTATGGAGGACTTAGCCTCACTTGATAAGGAGGTCAATAAGGACCTAGCAGGCGCTGCTGTGGGTGACGCGGAGTCGTCGCCAGCGGCTGCTGCGGCTGCTACTGAGGCAAAAGACGGAAGAGAAGTCCCGGAGCGGTATGAGGTACGGGAGGAAAACGGCAAGAGGGTGTGCTATGACACCTTCACAGGAGAGGCCATAGTGTATGGAGGGCAGACGACGGCTGATAAGATTTCCATATCTAGAGATAAAAATTATGTAATTGTGGAGCGTGATGGGAAGAAAGAAGCCTACCCCACAGGAGGCGGAGAGGCGATACAGTACGGGAAGGAGACGACGGCTGGTTGGATTTCCATATCTAGAGATAACAATTATGTAATTGTGCAGCGTGGTGAGAAGGTAGAATTCTACCCCAAAGAAGGCGGAGAGGCGATAAAGTATGGGGGGCAGACGACGGCTGATTGGATTATCATATCTGGAGATAACAATTATGTAATTGTGGAGCGTGATGGGAAGGAAGAGATCTACCCCATAGCAGGCGGAGAGGCAATAAAGTACGGGAAGGAGACGCCGGCTGATGAAATGTCGTTAGATGCAGTAGACCCCGTTGTACATGTGTATCGTAATGGGAGAGAAGAGATCTACCATATAGCAGGAGGGGCGCCCATAAAAATACGATTATGGGAGGATGAAGAGGGAAATAACCTGGGGGGAGTGGCACCTGAGGCAGATCCCCTTGGGGTGCAGGCACCAGAAACCCACGCAAAATATGATACTGTACAGTCATATGTACAAGCATACTTGGCAAAACCAGAGCATGCTGGCATGACTGCTGAGAGCATCTTGGCTGACATCCTGGAAATAAATGGTGATTCTCTTAATCTCCAAGAAATCATATATACTCAGGGGAAGACGCCTGAGGCGCTCTATAGTTTTTTGACTACTCTCTTGCCCCCTGATGCTGGTAAACTGGACACCAGCGGGATTGATAGCTATCTGCGCTATAGTGCGAACAAACACAGACAGTCACAATCCGCAGGGTGATACCAGACCCCCCCCGGAGATATTCTGGGGGGTCTCTACACCAGCATGGTATATACCTGCTCCAGCAGTGACTTATTCAGCGTGTAGTGCATGCGCATGGGCCCCAGTACCCCCAGGTAGCCCTGGCTATAGCTGGCCGTGAACCGCACCACCAGCATGGCGCAGCTGCTAATCTCCTGTAGCATATTCTCCTCCCCGATGAAGATTTTGACCACCCCCTCGGGCGTCTCCAGCTTCTCCAGCAGTGCGTGGAACCGCTCCCGGCCCTCCAGCACTTCTACTATCTGCGCGGCCAGCTCGGGGTTCTGCAGGAATTCCGGCTTCCGCAGCACACTGCTGAGCCCCAGGTACATGGTGCGGTCGTCCTCCACCACCGCAAAGGCCACATTCCCGGTGAGGTGACTGAGCAGCTCCAGGCCGTCCAGCACGCTCTCTTTTGACTTATGGAGTTTGTACGCCGAGAGGCCCTGCTGGAGTGTCTGCTGGAGGTTGCTGGGCAGGGGCATCTCCTTCGTGGGGCCAACGAAACTATCCACATAGTAGCGGAATCCCTTACTGGTGGGTACCTTGCCGGCGCTGGTGTGGGGGGACTCTATATACCCTACGTCCTCCAGCAGCGCGAATTCATTGCGCACGGTGGCACTACTCACGCGGAATTGCCCCGTCTCCAGCAGGCGTTTGCTGGCCACGGGGTGCGCGGTACGGATGAATTCCTGCACCAGTGCGCGGAGGATCTGCTGGGTTCGCTCCTTCATACCCTCACTATAGGCATATTCTCTTGGCTTGGCAATACCCCCGGCGGAGTGACACTGCCTCGTCATCTTCCCCATATCTATCCCATAAGTTCCTCGGGGCTGAGCTCCCGGAGGGTCTTGTACTCCAGGTCTGCGGCCGAGTGGACCGTCACGCACTGCTCCGGGCTGGTGGAAAAGAGCACCACATGCGGCACAGGGCGCAGTGGGAGGGGACAGCCGATGCACGCCTCTATGGCGGTATAGAGCGTCTCCAGCTCGGGGATTTCCAAGATCTCGATGATGCTGGAGCACTGGAGAACCTCGTCATGCACCAGATAGTACTCCTCGCGGAACTGGCACTCGGGCTCAAAGGCCTCCAGCAGCGCATAGAGCGGCTCATAAGCAGCGGGGTCATCGCCCAGTGTCTCGCGGATAATCTCACTCATTTTCTCGGTAAGCAGTGGCACGCTGAAGCTCTGGCGGAGGATATAGTCGGTGTCGTCGAGGATCAGGCGCTTCTGCGGGAAGGCAAAGAGTTCCTCCGGCAGCGGGAGGGAGACCGTCATAATGGGGGGCGTGGGGGACTGATCAGCCATAGAGATGGTGGAGCAGAAACGGCGAAACTATAGAAAGATGAAGAAATCACGCAAGTGTTTTGCTCCGCGCGCTCTGTGCATTTCTCCTCCCAGGGGTTGACAACAGGGTGGTTTTGCATACGCTAGCCCTCGTTTCTAAGAGAATCCCCCTATGCTCGTTATTCGTCTGGCACGCCAAGGTCGTAAAAAGCAGCCCTTCTACCACATCGTTTGTGCGGAGAAAGCCCGCGCCACGCAGAAGCAATTCATCGAGAAATTGGGTTACTATGACCCCCTGGCTGAGGGGGGCAAGGGCGCGCTAGAGTACAACGCAGAACGAGTGAATTACCGCGTGTCTACCGGCGCGCAGATGAGCGACACCGTGGCGCGGCTGCTGGCTAAGGACGGTGTTGAGGCTGCGAAGGCCTTTGTCCCTCAGCGGCGCGCTACTGCCTAAATACCCTGCTATGACTGACGCTGTTACTCCTTTCCTCCGCCATTGCCTGCAGCAGTACTGCGAGCACGCGGCGGATATTCACATCACCCACCAGGCGGAAGAGACCGGTACGGTGGTCTACCGCGTGCGAGTGCATGAGGAAGATATGCCGCGGGTGATCGGTAAGGGGGGCCGCACGATAGACGCGCTACGGACGCTAGTACGGTCTATGGGCGCGCGAGAGGAGCAGCGCTTCCTGCTCTTCCTCGATGAATCCGGGGCAACGGTATAGGCATTGCTGCCCGAGAATACCCAGAGGATTACTTGCCCTGGGGGAGGTTTTTTGCATACTATACGCAGAGAGTATTTCTCGTAACGTGTACCTATTATGGCTACTGCTTTTGCACAGACTACCACTACTCAGCGCGCGCCCGTCTATTACCTCGACGCCGACGGTAATGTGCTGGATACCACGCCTACCCTCACCACCACGCCCACCAGCAGCGCTGCTGCTACCCCGGCGGGAGACACCACCGTGCGCTCCTCTGGGTCTACGGCGGTGCAGACCAGCACCTCGACCGATAGCATCGTGGCCGATAGGCTCTCAGACACGCTCGGGGGCTTCCGCACTACCTCCACGGGGCAAATAGCGGAGAACCTCACCCAGCGGCCGGTCTTCTGGAATAACATGACGCTGCTGGATATCATCCAGATGTTTGTGGTGTACGCCTTCATCATTGCGGCGGCGCTGTCGGCTATTTTTGTCTTCTGGGGAGGGATCAAACTCATCTCCTCCGGAGGGGATCAGGCCAAGGTAGGCGAGGCTTGGGGGGTGATACGCTGGGCGATTCTCGGCATTATTATCACCATTTTTAGCTTTACCATCGTGGCGATTGTGGGGCGATTCTTCAACCTCAACTTGCTGGATTACCTCAGCTTTGACCTCATTCAGGAGCACATTAATATCATTATTGAGAAGGCCAAGGGCGGCGCGGCGGACTCTGCGGGCAGTTTCATCATCGAGTAGTCCCCCTACTTGAACCCTGCCGAGCGGGCGCTACACTGCCACCATGCGCTGGAGAAACTGGCCCGTGGCGCTCGTGCAGTACCTCTACCGAGGGCTCTTCCCCTCGCGGTGTGTGGTGTGCGGGCTGCGAGGGGCGGCGCTGTGCAGTGCGCATGCGGTCTTTACCCCTGCTCCGGTGCGGGAGGCAGCCCCTCCACTGGCAGGGCTGGTGGCGCCGGTGGCGTATAGCGGCGCGGCGGTGCCCCTGCTGGAGGCCTATAAATACACCGGGGATCGCAGTCTGGCGGTTGTGCTTGCGGCGGAGATCCTCCCCAAGTTCCCCCCAGAGTGGACGCCGGAGACGACGCTCCTCGTGCCCATACCGCTGCACTGGACGCGGCAGTTCTGGCGAGGGTTCAACCAGTCGGCGCTGCTTTCTCGTGCACTGGCTGAGGCGACGGGAATCCCCCAATGTGCCCTGCTGAGGAGGCGTCGGCGTACGCAGCAGCAGGCCAGGCTGGGGAAGGCAGCCCGCGAGCAGAACCTCACCGGGGCGTTTGTCGTGCGGAAGTGTGCTTGCAGCCTGCCACGGAGTACCCGTATAGTGCTGGTAGATGACGTCTACACTACCGGTGCCACCATGCGCTCGGCGGCGGGGGCACTGCACGCAGCGGGCTATAGTGATGTCTTTGCCTGCACCTTTGCCGTGGCGGTGTAGTAGTCTTTACCCACAGTTTCCCCCCTTCGCAAGGGCAATTGCATTGACCCCCATCGCTACTTCCACACAATGAGGGTACTGATTCTCTCGGTAATGATGCGCTTTCTCTCCTTCATCGCTCTCGGTATATCGGCCCTGTTTGCGGGCGTGGCGGGCGCGCAGTCCCTCCCCAGTGGTGCCAGCACCAGCCTCTCGGTGGTGAATATGAGCCAGGGCAATGCCGATGCCACTACCGTAGTGGCGCAGCCGGGTGATGTGCTGCGCTATAGCCTGAAGCTCACCTCTGCCACTGCGGACGTGAAGGACTACATCGCGCAGTTTGACGTCTCGGGGTTACTGAGTACTGGCGCGGTGCTGATAGACACGCAGAATGCCACGCGATCGGGGAATATGCTCACCTACCCCGCTTATAGTGGCCAGGCGCCCTGCGAGCAGGAATTTGTCTTTGTGGCTCGGGTGAAGGACTGTGGCGACGCGGGCATGACGGTGACGGCCGCTGGGCATAGCGTGACGGTAGACGGCGCCATGTGTAGTGAGGAGCCGCCCGTGTTGACCACCGTGGGGCCGGGCATGCACTGGTTTGTGGTGGGGGTGCTGGTGCTCTTTGGCCTACTGTGCATTGCAGTGGTGCCGCGTCGGAAGGCCTCCTAGTGCCTGCTAAAGCGTAAGAATCTCGCGAAAGTCCTCGGCAGTGCTGGGGACTTTTTGTCATTTTCACTTGCCAAGCGCCGCACTATCTGTAGGTTTGGCGTGCTGTAATGCGTCCCTCTATGCAAGAATACGAACTCATGGTGCTGATCACGAGCACGCTCACCGATGGCGAGGCCGAAGCGCTGAGCCGGGAGAGTGTGGTGGCGATGCTCGAAGAAAATGGCGTGCAGATGACCTTCCAGGACTTCTGGGGGAGTCGCGGGCTGGCCTACACCATCAAGGGGCAGAAGTGGGGGTATTACTTTGTGTGCCGCTTCACGGGGGCCAGTAGCGCGGCGCTCATTGAGATCAAGAAGAGCCTGAACATCAACACCAGCCTGCTGCGCTGGCTACTCACCAGTGTAGAGAAGGACAGCCCCGCACCGGTGAAGTACAGCGAGCAGAAGAAAGAATGGGACGCGCTGGATACCGACCGCAAGATAGACAAAGTGCTAAATATGGATACGGCTGATACTTCTGACTAATTTTCTCTTATGCCACCCAAGCCTAAAAAATTCATTGATCCGTTTGAGCTCGCGGGGATCACCCACATCGACTATAAAAACCCGCGACTGCTGAGCCAGTACATCACGCATTACCGCTCTATCCAGAGTCGGTTCCACACCGGGGTGAAGCTCAAGAACCAGAAGAAACTGGCCCGCGCCATCAAGCGTGCGCGCATTATGGGGCTTTTGCCCTTTGTGCGGTATGAGAAATAGCCCGCGTCAAGGGGTCTTTACTTGCGTGCTTGGGCCGCTTCTCTAGTCTCTTGGCCATGGATTTCCAGATGCGTCCGCTGCGATCCGAGGAGGAGAAATCCTCGCCGTCGTTCTTCCGCCGCTGGAAGTGGGCGGGAGTGCTGGTACTGGGGCTCTTGGCCTTTGGGGCTTATGCCGCGCACCGCACCTACAATAATAAATCGCTGGTGCCAGCTCTTCCCGGGCGGGCGCCGCAGTTTGCGCTGGAGCGGGACGTGAATGGCCACACCAATATGCTCCTCTTGGGCACCGGGGGCGAGCAGGCCGAAGGGGGGAATCTGACCGACTCGATTATGATCGTCAGCATCGACCCCGAGGCGCCCACGGTGAGCGTGGTGAGCATCCCGCGGGATCTCTTTGTCATCTCGCCAGCGGGCAACCGTAAGATAAACGAGCTCTACGCGGCTATACGTTATCAGCATCTGCTCGAGAATCTGGAGGTATACGGCAAGAATTTCACCCGTGAGGAGCGCACCGCCGCGGCAGATAAGGCGGCTGATGATACCCTGCCAGAGCTCCGCAAGGCGCTGGAGACCCCCCTGGGGATAGAGCTGCACTACGCAGTGGTGGTGGACTACGAACTCTTCTCAGACATCATCGACGCGCTAGACGGGGTGGACGTCTATGTGACCCAGACGCTGCACGACACGCAGTATCCTGCCCCCAACTACCAGTACCAGACCTTCCATATAGACGCTGGGCAGCAGCACCTGGACGGCCAGATGGCGCTCATGTACGCGCGCAGCCGCTCCACCACCTCAGACTTTGACCGCGCTAGGCGCCAGCAAGACATCCTCATAGCCCTGCGGAAGAAGGCCATGAGCCACAAGGTACTGACCGACGTGGGCACGCTGAGTGACCTGTGGGGGAGCTTCCGGGCGCGCATTCATACGGATCTCCCCCTGAGCGCGCTCTTGGCCCTGGCGAAAATCGGCGCGGGGATAGACATGGATACCGTCACCAGCGCGGTGCTGAGCAATGACGACACGGCGCGCGGGGGCATTCTCTACACGCCAGACTCGCGGGACTACGGCGGGCAGTTTGTGCTGCGGCCCTACCAGAGCGGGCTACTGCAGCAGTTCCTGCAGCTCAATCTCCTCCACCCCGAGGCGCTACTGGAGCGGGCCCACATCTCAGTACACAATGGCACCAAGGAGCCCGGCAAGGCAGGGGAGCTGGCCGCGGAGCTGCAGCTGCTGGGGTTCCAGGTGGTGGAGGTGGGGAATTATCGCCCGGAGGATACCGCCCAAGACTCCTCGAGTAAGAGCACGGTGGGTGCTGCGGAGCTGCCGTATACGCTGGTGTTCTCGGTGAGCGAGAAGCCCGTACCCGAGACGCTCAACTACCTGAGCAAAGAGATGGGCCTGCCCGTGGTGCAGGAGGCTCGCGCGCGGGAGGCACTGGGGCCACATGCCAGCCAAGTGACGCCATCGGAGGAGCCCGATGGAATGGTGGACATCCAGGTGCTGCTGGGCAAAGACGACCCCGCGGATGACGATGGCTCGGTGCTGGTACCCAGTGTGCGACGCTAACTGAGAGGCGCCAGACGGGGTTGCCAAGGTGGAGGAGATTCCTATAGTGCGGGCATAGGAGAGATCTATGCAGAAGAACTATGCCCATAACGAGTACGAAGACGCGCTCTATGCCGGGTGGGAGCAGAGCGGTGCCATGCGCGCTGATGCGAGCAGTAGCCGTCCACCATTCACCATCCCGCTGCCACCACCGAATGTAACCGGCACCCTGCACCTGGGCCATGCCATGATGCTCGCGGTGGAGGATATCCTCATCCGCTATAAGAAGATGACAGGCCACGAGGCCCTCTGGATACCCGGGACAGACCATGCGGCCATCGCTACCGAGACGAAAGTCCTGCAGGTGCTGGGTATAGAGGACCGCAAGCAGATGACGCGTGAGGACTTCATCACCGCGTGTAAGCGCTTTGCGGCCGAGAGCCAGGAGACGATCATCACTCAGTGCAAGAAGATGGGGGCCTGGCTGGACTGGTCGCGGCTGGCCTACACGCTGGATGACCCGCGTAACACCGGCGTCATCGAGATGTTCAACCGCCTCTACCGCGATGGGCTCCTCTACCGTGGGTATCGCATGATCAACTGGAGTGTAGACGCCGAGAGTGTCATCAGCGACGACGAAGTAGTGTGGGAAGACCGCGAGGAGACACTCTACTACATCCGCTGTGGGGACTTCATCATCGCCACCGTGCGACCCGAGACCAAGTGCTGGCACAGTCCCGTGGTGGTAAGTCCGCATGACGGGCGCTATAAGCACCTCATCGGGACGAGCTTCACGGCAGAGACCTACGCCGGGGAGCGCACCTTCTGGGTGGTGGGCGACGAGCATATTGACCCGGAGTTTGGCTCGGGGTGTATGACCATCAGCACGCTGCATGACCTGAATGACTACGAAATGGCCTCTCGCCACGGCTGGGACAGGCCCCAAGCGGACGAGAATGACAGTCAGCGGCTCGCGCGGGAGCTGGGGCTGATGACGCCGAAGATCGGCTTTGACGGGAAGATGACCGCCGCCGCCGGGCTGCTGGAGGGGCTGACAGTAACGGAGGCTCGGCGCCAAGCGGTAGAGATCATGCGGCAGAAGGGACTCATCCTCAAGGAGGAGCCCTACACACACGGGGTGCCACTTTGTAGCCGTACGGGCTGCGTGATAGAACCCATGGTGAGCCAGCAGTGGTTCATCGACGTCCACAAGGAGTTTCTCGATGCGCACACCGGGCAGAAGACCACCCTGCAGCGCCTCACCCTCGATGCGGTGAAGGAGGGCCATGTAACGGTTATCCCCGAGCGGTTTGAGAAGATCTACTACCACTGGATAGAAAACCTACGCGACTGGTGCATCAGCCGGCAGATATGGTGGGGGCACCGCATCCCCGTGTGGTACGACGCTGAGGGCGCCGTGCACCTGGCCGAGCGCATAGACGGGGAGTACCGCGCGCCGTCGCTCCCGGGGCTGACCCAAGACGAGGACACGCTGGATACCTGGTTCAGCAGTGGCATCTGGCCTATCTCTACCCTAGGCTGGCCGGATGCAGGGGCTGACTTTACCCAGTTCTACCCCAACGCCGTGCTGGAGACAGGGCATGATATTATCTTCAACTGGGTGGCGCGCATGATCCTCATGTGCCGCTACGCTACGGGCGTGTACCCCTTCCATACCACCTACCTGCACGGCATGGTGGTAGACGAACGCGGCAAAAAGATGAGCAAGTCCAAGGGCAACGGGATAGACCCGCTGGAGGTAATAGCGCAGTATGGGGCTGATGCAGTGCGCCTGAGCTTGGTGATTGGCTCCACCCCGGGGCAGGCGCTGGCGCTGGGGGAGAGTAAAATTCAGGGCTACCGCCACTTCACTAATAAGCTCTGGAATGCCAGCCGGTTCGTGCAGCTGCAGCTGGGGGACACCCCGGTGGACCTCACCTCTCCACTGGCCCCTCAGACCCTCACCGAGCAGTGGATCACCCACGAGCTGAGCGCGGCGCTGCAGTCCATCGCGCAGAGCCTAGAGGCCTACCGCATCTCGGAGGCAGGGGACACCATGTACCACTTTGTGTGGGGGACGTTCTGCAAGTGGTTTATCGAGCTCAGCAAGCGCCAGGTGCGGCCTACTTTCCTCGCGCAGGTGCTGGAGCATATCCTCCGCATGGTGCATCCGTTGTGCCCGTTTATCTCTGAGGTGTGTTACCGAGAGGTCTTTGGCCGGCCGGCCATCCTCTGCACGCTGCCCTACCCAGTGCTGGACTATAGTAATCCCCATGCGGCTGAGCAATTCCAGCATGTGCAGACTATCGTGACGGATATTCGTCGTATCCGGGCCGAGCGAAACATTGCCCCGAGCCAGACCCTGGGCGTGCGGATAGTCTCTCATACCCTGCTGGAGGAAGAGGCACTGGCGAGTATACGGCACCTGGGGCGGCTCTCTAGCGTGAAGGAAACGGTGAGCGACGACCACGCGGCGCAGTATGATGACGTGCAGATAGTGCTGCCCATGGCGAGCATATACCTGCGTGTCCCGGTGGATACCGACGCAGAGCGAGAGCGCCTCACCCGGGAGATCACCCGTACAGGGCTGGATATCACCTCGCTCCAGGCCCGGCTCAGCAATGCCGGCTATACCGCCAACGCGCCAGCGCACCTGGTGGCCGAGACGCGCCAGCAGCTCCAGCAGGCCCAGGCAACGCTCCAGACCCTCCGTGAGCTACTGGCTTCGCTTTAATTTCCCCCCACACCTCCCATGGACCACGACACTCCCACCCCCGTAGACCTCCACTCCACCACTGAGGAGATGGGCAAGTACGTCACGCAGATCATTCACTTCCTTGGCGGAGAGAAACGAACCTTCCATGATATCGACACGGCCAGTATCAAGCAGGGAGAATTCACCAAGATGAAGACGAAAGACGGCCGACTGCTGATGATCAACACGCAGAACGTGCTGATGGTAGAGGTCTTTGCGCAGGGCTAGCGGCTCTGAGGCTGCTCCCACCGGGGGCGGTACACAGCGGTGATGGCGCGCGTGCCCTCGTACGTCCAGTGGTGTAGCGCGGGTACCCGCGTGCGGGCGCTATTGCTGATGGCCTGCTCCTCACCTACAAAGAACCCTATATGCGCATGCCTGCCCCCATTAGGGAAGTGTACCGCCTCCCAGAGGAGGATATCCCCCGGCTGGAGAGCGCTGTAGGGAGCGGGGAGGAGATCACAGCGCTCACGGAGTTCCCACTCGGTGCCCTCCACCGTGCCGTGGACGCTCTGCAGCACCCCGTGCAGCACCAGCAGGCTACTGGCGTACCACGCGCAGCTGATGATGCCCGCCTCAGTGACGTTCACACACTGGGTGTCATTCTCTAGCCAGACGTCCTGGTACTGGCGGCTCCCCAGGCTATTGCGGATAGCCGCGAGGTAATTCTGCTGCTGTAGCCGGCGCCATACAGTACGCATACCCTCCTTGTAGTGATTTTTCGTCTGGTGTACACTGAGGTGATGGAGGCTTTTCTCGCGTCGCTGGCAGACCCGTGGACGGTACAGTGGGTGGTGGTCCCGCTGGTGGTCTTCGTCGCGCGAGCGGGCATTGTGACGATCGCCACGCTCCACACGGTGTATATGGCCAAGGATGTCCTCATGCCCGCGGTGGTGCTGGGGTTTGTGTACTGCTTCCTCTGGATAGCGCTGATCAGTGCCCTGCTAGAGTCTGCAGATAACGCGGTAGGCTTCACGGCATATGCGGGGGGCTATGCGCTGGGAACCTACCTCGGTATGCTCCTGGAGCGGTCTATAGCCCTCGGCCAGGTGCACATGCGGCTGGAGGTAGCGGAGGAGGACTTCTCACCGGTGTCTGAGGCGCTACAGCGGCTGGGGGTCTCCCACACGGTGAGCCACACTCAGCTACGCCGAGACGCCAGCGAGGACACCCCCGAGTATGTACTGCACGGCACCGTGGAGCGCAAACGCCTGCCGGGGGTACTCCGCGCGCTGCACCAGGTGAGCCCGACGGCCAGCTGTACCATCATAGGGGTCATGCACACCGAGCCCGCACGCCCACCGCTGAAGTACTAGCCCCCCGTAAGACTCCCCAAGACTCTGCCAAAAAAACTTGCACGCCGTGCGAATTATCCTATTTTATGCACGATTTTAGACCTTCCTCTGGTATGACAACAGTGCAACAACTCGCCGACGCCCAGGTGCATATAGGCCACCGCACGGGCAAATGGAACCCCAAGATGCGCCCCTATATTGCCGGGAAGGCTGATGGCGCGCACGTGCTAGACCTCCAGCAGACTAGTACCGCCCTGGCCGCCGCGGTGTCCTTCCTCCAGGCGTGTAAGAAGGAGCACAAGCAGGTGCTCTTTGTGGGTACAAAGCCCCAAGCGAGCTTTGTACTGCAGCAGCTGGCTGTGGGGAATGACAAGCTCCTCTATGTAGACGAGAAATGGAGCCCGGGGCTCATCACTAACTTTAACGAGTTGCGCACGCGTATAGACCAGTACCTGCGGCTGAAGGACCAGTTCGCTACGGATGAGATCCTCAAGTACACCAAGAAGGAAGTGGCGGTATTCCGTAAAGAGCTGGAGAAGCTGGACCGCGTCTACCACGGGGTGGCCGGCATACGGAAGAAAGCCGACGCGCTGGTGGTGCTGGACGCCGTAGGCAACCGCAACGCCATCGACGAAGCCGTGCAGAGCGGTGTGCCCGTGATAGCGCTGGTGGATAGTAACGCCGACCCTGATGGCGTCACCTACCCCATCCCGGCTAATGATGACTCTATCCCTGCGCTGACCTTTGTGACCAAGACCCTCATCGACGCTCTTGCTTAATCGACTCCCATGCCTCCTAAAAAACCCTACGTCAAGAAGTTCAAGATCCAGCTGCTGGCCGGAGCCGCTACTCCAGCGCCACCGGTGGGGCCGGTGCTGGGGCAGTACGGGCTGAGTATCCCGCAGTTTTGCCAGGCATTTAACGACGCCACAGCAGACCAGAAGGGGAGCGGGCTGAAGATCCCTACCATCTGTTATGTGTTTGAGGACAAGACCTTTGAGCTGGAGTTCAAGCAGCCGCCCGCGAGCATGCTCATTATGAAGGAGCTGGGGATCCCTAAGGGCTCTAGTAAGCCCAATACGCAGAAGATCGGGAAGATCACCCGCCAGCAACTGGAGGCGGTAGCTACCCGAAAAATGCCCGACCTGAATGCCAATGACATGGACGCCGCGGTGAAGATCATCGCCGGGACGGCCGTGCAGATGGGCCTGGAGCCAGAACTCCACTAGCCATCATCCTCGTTATTTCTCCGTGGGAGGAGCCACTGGGCTCCGCTAGTACCACTCATACCCTCTCATGAAAACCTCTAAACGACTCGCCACCGCTGCTAAAGCCTATAACGCTCAGCAGAGCTACTCTCTCGCGGATGCCATTGGCATTGTGCGTGCAACCACCACGGTCAAATTTGATGCTACGGTGGAGGCGCATTTTAACCTGGGGATTGACCCCCGTCATGCGGACCAGCAGCTGCGGACTACCGTGACGCTGCCCCACGGGACGGGAAAAAAGGCGCGCGTGGCGGTAGTGACCACAGACGACAAGTGGGCCGACGCTAAGCAGGCCGGCGCGGTAGAAGCAGGGGGCGAGGAGCTGATCGACAAGATTATGGGGGGGTGGACGGACTTTGACGTGCTGGTGGCCACGCCAGACATGATGCGCTCGCTGGCCAAAGCCGCGCGTACTCTGGGGCCGAAGGGACTGATGCCCAGCCCCAAAGCGGGCACCGTGACCGATGATCTGACCACGACGGTGAAGGCGCTGGTGGGCGGGCGATTTGAGCTGCGGAATGACAAAGCGGGCCTGCTCCATACGGTTATCGGGAAGGTGTCGTTTACCGACGTGCAGCTGCAGGAGAACCTGGAGTACCTCATCCAGACCCTGAAGGACACCAAACCCGCCGGGCAGAAGGGCCTCTACCTGAAGAAACTGACCCTGAATAGCACTATGGGCCCGGGCGTGGTGGTGAATCTGAACCCCGAGGCAGCCTAGGCTATCTCTCCGCCGCCGACTACGCAAGGGCCGTCATACAGCACTACCGCCTGCCCAGGGGTAGGGCTGCGGACGGGCTTCGTAAACTCCAGTACCAGCTGCTCGGCGCTGAGGCTGATGACGGTGCAGGGCACGGCGTCGCTCCGGTAGCGGATCTTGGCCGTGTAGCGCTGCCCGACCATGGGCGGCGCTTGTATCCAGTGGAGCTCTGTAGCCGTCACACGCCGCTCCAGCAGGTCCTCCTCGTACTGGCTCACCAGCAGGGTATTGCTGGCAAAGTCCTTCCGTACCACAAACCACGGCAGCTCGCGGAAGGCACTCAGCCCCCCAATGAGCAGGTTCTTCCGCTGGCCAAGCGTGTAGTAGGGCAGCCCCGTGTGCGTGCCCACTGCCTGGCCTGTGCGCAGGTCTTGCAGGGGGCCGGGGAGGATCTGTGCCGTGTCCAGGTGCTCGGCGATGAAGTCGCGGTAGTGGCGCTTGCCGATGAAGCAAATCCCCGTGCTGTCCTTCTTCTCGGCGGTGAGGAGCCCTGTGGTCTCTGCCAGGTGTCGTACCTCGGGCTTGGTGAGCTCCGCTAGTGGGAAGAGCGCGCGTGAGAGCTGCTTCTGGCTCAGCCGGTAGAGGAAGTAGGTCTGGTCTTTTTGCGCATCAGTGGGGGTGCAGAGCGCATGGCCCTGGGGGGTTTCTCTCACCCGTGCGTAGTGGCCCGTGGCGATGTGCGTATAGTCCCCCAGCGCCTGCACGGCGTCCCAGAAGGCCGCGAATTTGATGTACTCATTACACCAGATGTCCGGGTTTGGGGTGATCCCCCGCTGGTTATAGGCGATGAACTGGCGGAATACCCGCTCTCGGTACGCGCTGCTGAGGTCAAGCGTATAGAAGGGCACCCCGAGTTTCTCAGCCACCAGACGGGCATCAGCGCTATCTACCGCGCTGGGGCAGAGGGGGTCATGCTCGTCCCAGTTCTTCATGTAGAAGGCCGTGCAGTCATGCCCCTGCTGCTGCAATAGCTGCAACGCCACGCTGCTATCTACCCCGCCACTGAGCCCTACCGCTATACGCATTTAGGAATGAGTAAGCTGGAAGTACTGCGCCGCAATATGTTGGAGCGTGGCCTGGAGATGCGTTCTATAGAATGATGTGGACTGTATTTCTCCCGAGTGAACGGCCTCCACAAGGGTCTGGATGTCATACCACCGCACAGCGCTCACCTCGTCCTCTTCCAGTGAGAAGCTCTCTGCTGGACGGTCCAGCAGTAAAAAATACACATAGGTGAGCTCGGTCTGTGTCGGGTAGCGGAATAGTTGCTTCGTCACCCAAATTGGCCGTACGCCGGTCACCCCCAGCTCCTCCTCTAGCTCCCGGAGGATAGCATCATCAGGGTGCTCGCCACTGCCTACATGCCCGCCTCCGGAGACATCCCACATGCCAGGGGCAAGTTGCTTCTGGAGGGAGCACTGCTGCAGGAGCACCTGCCCTGCGCTATTGAAGACCCAGCAGTGCACCACAGGGTGAATGAGCGCGGGGTTCCGGTGGCACTCACTCTTCATCGCGGTGCCGATAACAGTGCCCTGCTCATCCACGACGTCGAGGAGTTCATCAGCCATGGCGCTACTATAGCTCCCCATAGCTACCTGGCAACTCTCTACCCGAGCAGTCGCTTCAGGCCTTCCAGGTCACTGGTGCCGGTGTGGCGGGCCACCTCCTTCCCGTTCTTAAAGGCGATAAAGGTGGGGATACTCATGATGCCGTACTGCTGCGCTATTTCTCGGCCTTCGTCGACGTTCACTTTGTAGACTTCCGCGGTGCCGTTGAGGGTAGTGCTGAGGTTTTCTACGGTGGGCATCATGGCCTGGCAGGGGCCGCACCAGTCGGCGTAGAAGTCCACCAGCACGGGTTTCTCGGCCTGGAGGACGCTTGTCTTAAAGTCAGCAACGGTGGTAATGGTGGTCATGAGGAGCGGTTACACCCCCCTAGCATACCCCCCACGGTATAGATGGCAAGCACTTGCCAGGGTTTCTCGGCGGAGTAGGGTGCGGACATTTAGTACTCTCCTCATGGCTGGTCATAGTAAATGGGCGAATATCCGCCACCGGAAAGCCGCGGTAGACGCGCAGAAGAATAAAATCCTCAGCCGGCACTCCAAGCTACTGATGATGGCCGGCAAGACCGACCCAAACCCCGAGAGTAACCCCACCCTCCGAAGCGCTATACAAAATGCCAAGGCTGACAACGTGCCGAACGACAACATCACGCGGATACTCAAGAAGCTCAGCGGCGAGGGCAAGGACGGCGCCGAGTACCAAGAAATGCTCTACGAGGGCTACGCGCCAGGGGGGATCCCCGTGATGGTCAGCGCCATCACCGAGAACGTCAACCGCACCTTCCCCGAGCTTCGCTTGGCCTTTGGCAAGGCTGGGGGGACGCTGGGGCAGTCGGGCAGTGTGGGGTATATGTTTGACCATGTGGGCGTCATTACCCTCCCCACTGATGGCCGCAGCGAGGACGCCGTGCTGGAGCTCGCGCTGGACGCAGGGGCTGAGGACATCGTCTATGACGCGGAGGAGAGCCTGCTCATCACCGCCTTCACCGAGCTCTCTGCAGTGGAGACGGCGCTGCAAGCGCAGGGCGTTACGGTGAGTAAATCTACTCACGTCTACCGCGCTAAGGACCCCCAGCAGCTCAGCGATGCAGCAGTCATAGAGAAGATCGAGAAGTTCCTCGACCGAGTAAATGAGGTAGAGGACGTAGACGAGATCTCTCTGGGGGCAGAATGGTAGTATTTACACTACCTTTACATTTACCGGTTGCGTGTAAATTCTTTCTCGCTATAGTGGGGCTATGACCATGCCCTCCCCCCACCGTGTAGAACGCGAGCTGCTGCTGCAGGTGCAGAGTCTGCTCTACCTGATAGAGTCTCTGGGGCGGCATTCAGAGAGTGTGCGGCAGGCGCACAGGGCGGTGCTGCACCGGCTGGTGTCACTGGATATGACGCCAGAGCAGCCACAGCAAAAGCAGTCCTAGAGCGGCGTGCTGTCTTTTTACTCCTTTTGTGAAACAGAGCGCCTCTCCCCGCGTATACAAGAGCGAACCGAGGCACGAGATCTCCCTCCGTTCCTTCTTCTTCTTTATTTCCTTACGATGAACAAAACACTGCTTACCGGTGCCATAGCCCTTACCGCGGCCTCTGCGGCTGCCTTCGGCGGGCACATGATGGGTGACGATGCGGTCACTCGTACGATGACCCTCCTCCCTAACGGAGGACAAACCACCCTCACCACCACGGATGCTGACGTTCTGGCGCGCCTCGAGCACCTGCAGGAGCGAATGCAAGACCGCACCCCTCAGGACAGCAACATCACCCGGAATGTGGTGAAAACCGCCACCGGCTACACCATCACCGAGACGTCTAGCGACGCGGATACGGTGGCGAAGATCCAAGACCGCATGACCCAGATGCAAGCGCGAGAGGCGCAGATGGAGCTGCAAAAGACCATCACTCGCACCACAGAGGTGACCAGCAACGGCGTGGTGATGACCATGACGTCTGATAACCCTGACGCGGTAGCCCTGCTGCAGAGCGATGATATGCATGCCGGTAAAGAGGCTCGCGGCCCCCGAGGGGAGAACGAGAGTATCACCCGTACCAAGGAGAACATCAGCAACGGCGTGCGCATCACCATGACAACTGACGACGCGGATACCCTCAGCCGCCTGCAAGACCACGCCGCTGACGGCAAAGGATTCTTCGGTGGTATGCCCGGGGGTGAGCGAGGCCCCAAGGGCATGCACCCAGGGATGCACCGCGGCCATGGCGAGGGTGACCACGCTGAGGTAGCCGAAGGGCAGCTCTTTGGCCGACGCGGACATGGGGAAGAGGACGATGCTGGACGAACCAAAGATGCGAAGTAATCTCGGGCAGTATGACCTCTTCAGACCAGGATATGGTACGCGAAGCCTTGGCCAATGCCGAGGCTTTTGCGACCATCATAGACACCTATGAGGGGCGACTGCGAAGCTATATCTACCGCCTGGGGCTGACCGATGACCCCAGCGTAGACGATACGCTACAGGAGGTATTCCTCTCGGCCTGGCGGAACCTCCACGGCTATGACCCGGCCTATAGGCTGAGCACCTGGCTCTACCGCATCACGCGCAATGCCGTCTATAGCTACTACCGCCGCGTGAGTACCCGCCCGCGCATGACGGTGCTGGATACCGATACCCTGCAGATAGCAGATCCCGCCGACACCCCCCACGAGGGCGTGCTGCGTACCGAGAACAGCACTGAGGTGCGTGCGGTGCTCGCCCTGCTGAAGCCCGAGTACCAAGAGGTACTGCTGCTCTACTACCTAGAAGACATCCCCTACGACGAGATCGCGGACGTGCTCCAGCTGCCCATGGGTACCGTATCTACCCGCCTGCGACGCGCTAAAGAAGCCTTTGCTGCCCATTATGAGATGCTCTATTCCCCCCACGCATGACTGACCTGAAGTCCACCATCCTCAAACAAATCACCGCTGGGCAAGCACCACAGCACAGCGCCTGGTACTTCACGCTCCGCACCATAGGCCTGGGGGTACTGGTGGTGCTGGGGGTGGCGCTGGGGGCCGTGGCCTGGGCGATGGTATGGCACCTGATCCGCAACCTCTACCTGGTGGACTTCCTCCTAGAGAGCCCCTTTGTGGGCCTGCGTGCGGTGTTCCTCGGGCTACCGATCCTCTGGGTACTCGGGTCGCTCATTGCCGGTGGGTGGGCGGTGTATAGCGCTCGGCACACGGGGCGGGGCTACCGGCATACGGGGCTCTTCTGGCTGGGGGTAGTGATCCTCCCACAGATGCTGTTGGGGGGGGCCCTCTACGTGCTGGGGGTGGGGGAGCTGACGGAGAACACACTGCGGGCGTATATGCCGCGCTACCCGCGGGTGGCTGAGGAGCGCGTACGGCTCTGGATGCGGCCTGAGAGTGGTGTCCTCCACGGGCAGATCACCGAGGTGACGGGAGAGATCCTCACCGTAAGAGACCCCCATGGCACGCTATGGCAGGTGACCTACCCGCTGGAGCTACAGCGCCGAGAGATAGCTGTGGGGTCCCATGTGGGGCTGATGGGCACGCAGACGGGGGAGCGCAGCTTCACTGTGAGGCGCTCTCGGCCACTGCCACCACCCCCCAGTGTGATGCCCCCTAGTGCTGGCCAGTCTGCTGGTAGAGAGCGACCACTGCAAGGCTCCCAGCACACTAGACAGCCTGCCGTGCCAGTGCTAGACTGAAAGGATGCTGCTCATCGCTGATGTGCCCGAGACGGACCAGCCAGCCCTCCAGGCGCTCCTGCCCGAGGCGATCCTCACCAGTGACCCGCTCACAGCAGAGACGGCACCGCGGTATAGCGCTGCTCGTGCGGTGTGCATTTTTGTCAGTTCCTGCCTCTCGGCCGAGGTGATGGCACAGTTGCCGCATCTGGAGCTTATTGTCACTCGTTCAGTGGGGTATGACCACATCGACCTCTCCGCCGCCAGGGCACGGGGCATCACGGTCTGCCATATACCCGAGTACGGCAGCTACGTCATCGCCGAGCATGTCTTTGCACTGCTGCTCAGCCTGGTGCGGCATATCCGTGAGGGGGATACCCGGGTGGAGGCGGGGCAGTTCGCGTGGCAGGGGCTGCAGGGGATGGCGCTGCGGGGCAAGACGCTGGGGGTGGTGGGCACGGGGAATATCGGCCTGCAGGTGTGCCGTATAGCGTCGCTGGGGTTCCAGATGCGCGTGCTGGCCTATGATGTCTCGCCGCAGCAGGAGAAGTCTAAGGCCTATCATTTCACCTACGCAGAGCGTCTGGAGGAGCTCTACCCCCAGTGTGATGTGCTGTCACTGCATGTGCCGCTGCTGCCAGCTACCGGGCATATGATCAACGCCCAGACCCTCCAGCAGATGAAACGCGGGGTCATCCTCATCAACACCGCGCGCGGAGGGCTCATAGATACCCCGTCTCTGGTGGCGGCACTCCGGTCTGGGCAGGTGGGGGGCGCAGGGCTGGACGTACTGGAGCACGAGGCGAATCTGGCGGAGGAGAGAGCGCTCATTGCCTTCCCGCAGGTCATCACCACGCCGCATATTGCCTTCTATGCTGATGATTCGCTCCACCAGCTCTATGAGCAGTCTGCGCGACTGCTGCACCAGTGGCAGCATGGCCAGGCGCCTGACTACCAGGTGCAGGGGGTGTAGCGGCATCACTACAGCATAAACAGCCCATAGCCGATGCCCCCAGCTACCAGACTCATACCGATGCCACTGAGTACCCAAAGCGCTGTGCGCCGGTGGCCTAAGAGGAAGGTATAGACCACTTTTATCCCGGTATTGACGGCAAGAGCAATGAGTACAGAGGAGGAGGCGATGTGCGGAGACATAATCCCATTACGCAATTGCTCCAGGGCAGAGAGGACAATAGCGTCAATATCTACCATCCCGGAGAGAAAAGCGGTTGCATATACCCCTTGCTCTCCAAAGAAGCGTTGTGCAAAATACAGTGCGAGCAGTATGCCCGCAAAGATACCGCCAAAGAGCAGCGCCGGCAGGATACGAAAGGGAGACTGTACCGAGACCGTGGGGGTCAGGGATTCTTCGTCTATAGGGGGGGAGGTATTATGCTTCCCATAGGTAATCCAGAGTACCGCCAGAGCACTCCCCACAGCCATACAGAGCGGGATAAGCGCTAGAGAGAGCTTTTGTGCTTCTGGAGCGAGGACCAGTATTTCTGCCATGACTCGTAGCTGCATGACCATAGTTCCCAGGAGTATCCCTCCGGCAAAGAGCCGCTCAGTCCCCACTGGGGCAAGCTGCGACTGGAGGGAGAGGCTCGTGGTTACCGCGGTACTACTCACCATAGCACCCAAGAGGGATACCATAAAAATGCTCTTGCTGTTGCCGATGTACTTGGCCAAAAAGTAGCCAATAAAATCAATACCCAGTATGAACAGCACCAAAAGCCAGAGCGACCGCAAACTCACAACCCCCCAGGGGTCTAGGGGTTCTATGGGAAGGAAGGGCAACAAAACCCCAGAGAGCAACAGCAGGTGCAGTGCAGACTGCCACTCTGTGATGGTGAGGGTGTCTGCAAAATGATAGACTTCTTTCCGGTAACCGTCTAAAAGCGAGAGCAGCATCGTTGCCAAGAAGGCAATCAAGAGCGACCCCTGGGCACAGAGCATCCCTACCAAGAAGAGCAGGAGCGCCGCTATGACACCGGTAATCCCCAGGTCGGCTATCTTCATCGCCTTGAGGATATGACTGGTGATGAGCAGCAGCCCGAGGACCCCAAAGGTTAGCATGGCCCACGCCTCTCCTAGCTGAAAACTGAGATAGCCCATAAGGCTCATCAGGCCCATCGTGCGTACCCCCATATAGCGCTGAGTGCGGTGTAGCTGCCGGATATCCCTCTGGAGCCCGAAAAATCCTCCCAGTCCTATAGCCAGTGCGAGCGGGAAGGCATCTTGTATAGCGAGGAAGGGGAGCGTCATCCCTTTAGTATAGCGGGAATTTTATCGAGGGTCTATAGCGAGGAGGCCTACAACCAGATGGTGGTGTAGTGCTCTGGAGCTGCTACAGGAGCAGCCTGCGGAGGATTGCCTCCTAGAATACGAGGGCCTGGTAGCACGTCTCACAGAGGATTTGCTCGGGTCTGTCGGGGGCGTAAGTGGTGGAGATAGGGGCCCCACACTGGCCGCACTCCCGGTCATACAGCCGCCGAGGATTCCGCAGTGCCATGCGTTCTTTATGCCGTTGGTCCGGGTGTTTGCGCGGGATGGGCAGCCCCATTTTTTTGTAGAACTGGAGTTCTGCCGGCTGTATGCGGTAGTTTTTTCCGGTGACCTCGCAGGCCAGTATCTCCTTCGTGATGCTCTCAGGCACGTCCGCTATGGCCTCGGGGATCACGTAGGTCTGCGGCTGGTAGTCTTTTTTGTCCTCCTCGCGCCAGGTGTAGCCCCGTGCCAGAGCCTCTTCCCGCGTGAGCGGATAGTACTCCTGCGCGATGGTTTCGTTGTAGGCAAAGGGGCTCATCCCGGGCGGGAAGAACTCGCCCCACTCGCCGGTGCGCTTCATGTGCGCTATTATCTGGTCTCGTAGTGTGAAGTATTCCTCTTTGCTGTACTGCTTATTCAGGATGCAGTACTGTTGCTTTTTCAGCCCCACGCAGCCAAAGCAGTCGTGGGTGCCGTTGACGCACCAGCTACAGTATGCCAGATTATAATTATTGATAATACAATGACTACAGAACAAGAGGCTATCTACAGCAACTCCTACAGCATTGCACTCATAGGAGTTGGTGGTGCCATTCCCAAAGAGGGAAATATCGTAGTTAGTATGATTCGTTCCCTTTTCAGCCAGATTGGTGCAATAGCTGCAGTCTTGGCTTGCGTGGCAGTCATAGCAGTTGGTGCAGTTCTGGGTGTTATAGAGAAAATCTCCGGTAGAATTTTCTGCACGGAGAGAGTGGTTTGCTCGCGCGGGTTGGGTTTTTCTGAATGCCAAGAAAAAATCGTGTAGTTCATGAGGAGTGTAGCGTGCTCGTAACTCGGCTACTTTTTCTGTGTACTGTTCTGGAGTCAACTGTTGGTTATTAAAACAGTAGCGCTTTTGGCGGAGATTCACACACCCAAAGCAGTGGGAGCAGCCTATGCAGTCGGCGCAGTAGTGGCAGTCCGTGCACTGGGTGGCATCCATGAGGTAGGTGCTGAAGCTACACTGCTGACAGTCCACCACTTGGTAGCAGGCCTCACAGTGATTTATGTGTAGACTGTCAAGGGTATCAAAGCTGTAGTAGACACCTCTCCCATAGAGACATTTCTCATCATTATTCGCTTCAAAGAGAAGATAGCAGTCCTTAAGACGATCACAGCCATTACAGTATTCGGAGTTCTCCAGAGTAGTGGCCACTACGGCTCTCCCTACTGCTGGGACTGCTACATTAAGGGCTGCAAATTGCTCTAAGAAAGGGCGTGTGTTGTCATAATCACGACCATATTCACGAGCATCAAACGCATCGCTCCACCAGGCATCTGGGGTGTACACTTGCCCGGGGTAAGTCGGAGCCATTACAGACAGAATATCTTTACCGGTGGCATCGCATTTCCTCTTATATAAGTGTCGTTCATTCCTCCAGACCATCCTCCTCATAGCCCGCTCCTCCGGGCACAGGGTGGGCAGTGGTACGCCCATTTTCTCGTAGAACTGTATGTCTTGGTCTGTGATAGTAAATGCTTTGCCGGAGATGGAGCAGTGGCGTACTTCCATATTTCGACCATACTGGCATTGCCACATGATGCAAGCAACTCTATACTCATAGTGATGCGCGAGACCTACCTCATACAAGTGCCCCCCAATAATCAGAAGAAGGAGGTTGCCTTTGCAGAGATCCTTAACCAGTTGCACGAGACCCTTGTGGGCCAGACATTCAGCCTGGAAATCGTGACGATGAGTGGTAATCTGGGGTTTGTCTTCACGGCGGACCCCGGCACGTGCCAGGTACTCATGGGGCAGTTCTACGCGGTGTTTCCCGCAGCGGAAATCCTCCAGATACCTGACTATACCACACTCTTGCCACAGGGGATGCCCATAGCCGGAGCCGATGTAACCCTCACGCGGAATGCCATTTACCCCATCAACACCCACCAGAACTTTGACGGGGATAGCCTGGCGGGGCTGCTGAGTGTGATGAGCAAGACCAAACCAGAGGAGGGCGTGTGGTTCCAGCTGGTCTGTACGCCGGTGCCAGACTCGGGGTTCTTCCACTGGAAGATGGGTATTGTGCGCATGCTGGATACCTTCCGGCATAAGTTCCGGATAAAGTACTGGTTCAAGAAGCAAGACCGAAATCTCTTCAGCCAGAGCATCACGAGTAAGCTCCAGAGTCGGCTGTATAGGGTGTCGCTGCGGGTGGCGGCCTTTGGCCCTACTATGGGGGGAGCGGCTACCCGACTGAGCGCTATGCTCTCAACACTGAAGAACTACAACACGCTTGACCTCAATAGCATAAAACCAGCACAAAAGTATAAAGGAGCAGCGGCAGTGCAGGCTTTTGCTAAGCGCAGCCACCCCAGTCTGCTGCTATCGTCTGATGAGATAGCCACCCTCTACCACCTGCCCAATGAACGAGAGGTGAGCAATATTATCCAGGTCATCAGCCGCAAAGGAGAAGCCCCCCCAGGCCTCCCTACAGACACCCACGACAGTGACATTAGTTTCTTCGGGAAGACGAACTTCCACGGGAGTAGCGTGCCATTTGGTATCAAGCGTAGTGACCGTCGGCGACACCTGTACGTGGTGGGGAAGAGCGGGAGCGGGAAGAGTAAGCTCATTGAGCTGCTGATACAGGCAGACCTGCAGGCGGGCAAAGGCGTAGGCGTGCTGGACCCCCATGGGGACTTGGTAGATAATGTCCTCCGGATGGTGCCCGAGCACCGCCAGAAAGACGTAGTGCTGATAGACCCCACAGATATTGCCTTCCCGATAGCGTTCAACCCGATAGAGAATGTCAAGCCAGAGCTGAAGATACGGGTCACCACCGGCTTCCTCGAGATATTCGAAAAACTCTTTGGCGCGGGGTGGAATGACCGCCTGGAGCACGTGCTGCGGATGACAACGCTGGCGCTGCTGGACAGTGACGGCACCACTGTGCTGAGCATCATGCGCATGCTGACGGATAAAAACTACCGCCAGGACATCGTGCGGAATATACAAGACGACACGGTCAAGAGCTTCTGGGTGAATGAATTTGCCGGCTGGAGTGAGAAATTCGATAACCAGGCCATCACACCACTCCTCAATAAAGTAGGGCAGTTCTTGGCCTCGAATATGATACGGAATATTGTGGGCCAGCCGCATAATAAATTCAACATACGGGAGGTAATGGACGGGCAGAAGATACTGCTGGTGAAGGTCAGTAAGGGGATCCTCGGGGAAGAAAATGCGCAGCTGCTGGGCGCCATTATCGTGACCAAAATATACCAAGCCGCCATGGAACGCGCCGACACCCTGGAAGAAAACCGGAGAGACTTTTACTTCTATGTGGATGAGTTCCAGAACTTTGCCACTGATACCTTCGATGAGATCATGAGCGAAGCGCGTAAGTACCGGCTGTGCCTGACCATAGCGCACCAGTTCCTGGGGCAGCTCACCCCGCAGATCCTCAAGACGGTGTTTGGGAATGTGGGGTCTATGATTACCTTCCGGGTAGGGGGCGACGACGCGCAGATTCTCGAGAAGGAGCTGCAGCCCAAGTTCACCGCGCGGGACATTATCAACCTGGGGGTACGAGACTTCTACACCAAAATGAGCATAGAAGGCGACCTCAAAGAGGCCTTCAGTGGGCGGACGCTCACCATACATTACCCCGAGAAGAACTGCGCCAAAGAGATACGAGAGCACAGCCGCAAGACCTACGCAATGCCCAAACGCGACGCCGAAGCACAGATAAAAGCCTGGGAAGACGGCAGCCTAGAGCAGCAGGACGAGAACTTCCACGAGCCGATTATTTAGGGTTGTGTCTTCTCGTAAGTCCTGTACATTCAGAGTATGGAAGTACGCCACTGCTCCATCTCCGGCAAAGCATTTACTATCACAGACCAAGACATACAGTTCTACGAGAAAATGGGCGTGCCACTGCCCACCCTGTGCCCGGAGGAGCGGGCCCGAAGAAGACTGACGTATAGAAATGAGAGAAAGCTCTATTGGGCAGAATGTAACATAACGAAACAACGAGGACTGAGTATGTTCCCAGAAGATAAGGGCTACACACTTTATGAACCGAAATACTGGTATAGTGATGCGTGGGACGCACGAGATTATTGTCAAGCATATGACTTTAACGTGCCATTTTTTGAGCAATTTGCGTCGCTCGAGAAACGTGTCCCCCACATTATGAGAGAAGTGGTGGCAGACACACTAGAAAACTGTGACTACTGCAATAACTGCGGGTATATGAAAGATTGTTATCTCATTACCTGTGCTGATTACAATGAAAAGTGTCTCTATGGGAATAATGTCTTCCATTGTTTTGATTCTGTAGATGTGCAAGATACGAGAAACTGTGAGTTGTGTTATGAATGTATTGACTGTACACAGTGCCATACATGTGTGTATACCCTACACTCTGACAATTGTAATACCTGTTATTTTTGCACAGATTGTATAGGTTGCCGTGATTGCTTTGGCTGTAGTAACCTACGAAATAAGAAATATTGTTTTAATAACGAACAACTCACAAAAGAAGTATATGAACAGAAATTGAAAGTTCTATTAGCTACTCATACGCTCCCTCAGCTAGCACAATTCTTCACTACGTTCAAGCAAAATCTCTCTTATAAGTGTACGCGACAAATACAATGTGAAAACTGCACGGGGGATATGCTTTCTTATTCTCGGGATCTTTCACACTGCTATAACTGTCACAGAGCAGACAATCTTACCTACTGCGCTGACCTCTTTGCAGGAGACGGAGAAAACTACAATTGTATGGATATTAATATCGGCGGTATGGGAATACAAAACTGCTATGAAGGAGTATGTATAGGACTCAATACTGCTGATACTGCGTTCTGTGCACAACTGTACGATGGCTCTTCAAATGTATGGTATTCCCAATTTTGTCTCAGAGGGACCGAACATGCATTCGGTTGTTATGGCCTCAATAAAGCACAGTACTGCATCCTGAATAAGCAGTACAGCAAAGAAGAATACTACACGCTACGAGACCAGATAATAGCGCACATGAAGCGCACCGGCGAGTGGGGCGAGTTCTTCCCGCCCGGGATGAGCCCCTTTGCCTACAACGAAACCATCGCGCAGGAGTACTATCCGCTCACGCGGGAAGAGGCTCTGGCACGGGGCTACACCTGGCGCGAGGAGGACAAAAAAGACTACCAGCCGCAGACCTACGTGATCCCCGAGGCCATAGCGGACGTGCCTGAGAGCATCACGAAGGAGATACTGGCCTGCGAGGTCACCGGAAAAAACTACCGCATACAGCCGGCAGAACTCCAGTTCTACAAAAAAATGGGGCTGCCCATCCCGCGCAAACACCCGGACCAACGGCATAAAGAACGCATGGCACTGCGGAATCCTCGGCGGCTGTATGACCGGGAGTGCGGCCAGTGTGGGGCCCCTATCTCCACCACTTACGCCCCCGACAGACCCGAGCAAATCCTCTGTGAGACGTGCTACCAGGCCCTCGTATTCTAGGAGGTAATCCCCCACAGACCGCTCCTGGTGCAGTCCCAGAGCACTACACCACCATCTGGTTGTAGGCTTCCTCGCTCAAGATGCGCCCGTCATACGCTGCCGGCCAGCTGGTCTCTATCGTTTTGCCGCTCTGGGCGCAGGTGGTGGTGCGCAACTTACCGTCAAAGGGCATCCAGCGGAGGTTCTCTTGTATGCGTCGCATATAGTGGCTGTCTGGCAGTGGGACGCCCATTTTCTTGGCAAAGGCGACGTCTTGCTTGGTTATCTGGAAAGGCTTGCCAGCTACCTCGTCCCAGTAGACGTGCTGGTACATGCTGTCTGTCCAGCCCTCGGGAGTATCGGGGATTTCCTCTACGCTCCGGTAGCCGGCATTGTGCTTCTCTACCGGCGCGGCATAGCGGAACCCCAGCTGCTCCTGCTGCGACTTATCCAGTGGCCAGTAATACCCGCTGATCGTCTCGTCATACGGCGCGGGGCTGAAGTACCCGGGGAAGAATTGTCCGTATTCGCCCGTGCTCTTCATGTACTCCACCAGCTGAGCCTTCAGCG
This sequence comes from Candidatus Peribacteria bacterium, assembly GCA_020632335.1. Lineage (GTDB taxonomy): Bacteria > Patescibacteriota > Gracilibacteria > UBA4473 > UBA4473 > JACKFV01. Next base: position 173,587 of record JACKFV010000001.1, on the reverse strand, counting down.
CGTGGTAGGCCTCCTCGCTATACGGTTTATTGAAAATATAGTACTGCTTCCCCCGCAGCCCCACGCACCCAAAGCAGTTCTCGCAGTTTTGGCAAAAGGCACAGTACTCCAGGTCATGCGATTCATAGCACGAGAAAGAAAAGCGAACTTCATAAGCCTGTAAGCCCACAAAACAGCACAGATAAGTCAGCTGACTTAATCCTGGAGATACACAATCAAGGGTATCCTGGAAGTCATACCCTCGCAAGACGTTAACGGCAGTGTGTACTTTATCAACAAAATATCCATTCTCTACACTCTTAGACTCCGTTATATAGTTGCCGTGTACGTCTTCTGTCTGCTGCTGTTCTAGCGCTCTATGCCAGGCCATAGTCAGCATCATCTCTGCAAAAAACCCTTTTGCGCGTTCATACACCGCTCGTGAGGAGAGATCCCACTCCGCTTTCTTCTGCTCGTACTGCTCCTGCGTCAGCTGCTGATTCCCAAAGCAGTACTGCTTGTTCCGGAGGTTACAACAGAACATACAGTCTTTACAGTTCCGGCAGTCATAGAGAAAGGCGCTGTCATGGCACTGCTGGCTCTGTACGCAATACACGACATTATAAACATGCATACAATTGGCAGACTCATATACAACCTCACTATTTACTACAAAGTAACAATGATATATATCTCGACTAAATGCGAGATGCACACTATAGCTACAATTTTCTATGGTGTCAGCGTTAAAGGAAAGATAACAATTTTTTGCATTCCATATATTATCGGTATATTCGCAGTTTTCTGTATTAGCCCCAAATCTATCTGGTATCGGATTCTCCGGAAAAAACTGCCAGAGCTGCTGAAACACTGGCTCCTCAAAATTTACGTCCGCGCCCACGGTGTCGTCATGCTCCAGCCAGACGTCCTTGTGATACACCTTATACGGGCAGTCTGCACGAAAAGGCGAAATAATGCTCTGCCCCGTCTTATCGCAGCCCCGCTTATGCAGATGGAAGTGCTGCCAGAACGTCCCCAAGTGCCGCAACCGCACCCACGGAGCCGTAGTGGGGAGCCCCTCCAACCCAAACTTCTGCCGTAGACCCCGCTCCAGCTCGCTCACCGTGAAGGATTCTCCTGAGACGCTACAGACGCGTGATTCCATGCCAAGAGCATACAGACCGCTGTCCATCCCGCAAGGGGAATAGTCTGAATCCCACACCATTATGCCACCCATGGCGTTGCAGGAGAGTCACTCCCACAGTATGGGGCAAGATAAGCTAAGAGGGATTTTACAGTAATTAAAGTCGCTGCAATCCTTTAGGGATGCTCCCTACTACTAGCAGCGCACAGAACCTGACGCCTTGAGGCGGAAGTTGCCTTCCAGGAAAGACGCTAGGTCTGAACCAAGAATTGAACGGCTCTTATCCCTGAGTCTGAACCGTGTTTTTATACGGAGATGGCGTAGCGATAGAATGGCGGGAGCCTTCTCACATAATAGCTTTGACGAATTATCCGCATGAACAAAAGACCGCTGCTAAGGGCGATTCTTCGTCAATAAATTCTACTGGCTCCCGGGGTCGGATTCGAACCGACGACCAATTGGTTAACAGCCAATTGCTCTACCGCTGAGCTACCCGGGAAGATCCTGTGCTCTCTGCAGTACCTGCACCCATCGCCCTACATAGGCCCCCTCACGCGCGTACACTTGCCCCAGGCTCCCATCGCAAAAAGCCACTGGAGTGTAGTGAGAGCGCTTTGCGAGCGCAAGTATTTTTTTGTCGACTTTTACCGCGCCATCACGGCAGTACCACACGGGCCAGCAGCAGACGATGCGGTCTATAGGCGCCTTCTCGAGGGTGAGGAAGAGTCGCTGCCAGAGGGCCACCACTTGCTCGGCTTCTCGCGCTGCGGCGTCTTTAGAGGGTCTGCTGGTGAAGTTCTGCCCCAGCCAGCCCTCGGTTACCATGACGCCCTGGGGGTAGTCCCGCTCCGTGGCATCGGCGATGGTGAAGCGCCCAGAATCCGTACTGAAGCGAAATTTTTCACTGAGGAAGTTCCAGTTGCGCTGCGCCATCTTGATGTGCTCTTTGCTCTGGTCACTGCCCAGGGTGGGGTAGCCCATGATCGCCGCCTCGGTATTCACAGTACCCGAGCCACAAAAAGGGTCCACGATGGTGGTGCCGGGGGCTGGCTGGGCGAGGTTTATGAGGATCTGCGCCAGCTTGGGCGGCAGCATACCCATGGTGCTGTCGCCCTCTTTATGCCGGTCACGCAGGGTGTAATTGCGCAGGTTCTGGTTGGCCACCGTGTGGTAGACCCCTATCCCCTCGGTCGTCTGGTGCACGATGTACTCGGCGCCCTTGTGTCCCACTTTCTCGTGGAAGTACCGTCCCGAGGTCATATTTTGCGTGCCCTCATTGACCCACTTGTGCGGCAGCTCCCCCAGGGCGTGGGTGATAGATTGCATATATTTTTTGTTCAAAGATTTCCCCATGCCATAGCTGGAGAGGCCCAGGAGGTATTTATGATCCCCCTGAGGAAAGAGCTCAGGGTAGTGCAGCGCTATGTGGTCCACAATGACGCTAACGCTCTGTTCCACCGTAGCAGCCACCTGCAGCTGCACGGCCAGGCGCTGGGTGCCGCCCAGGCGGTCGAGAAAGAGCTGCGCAGGGGCCTTGGGCAGGGAGCGAGGATTCTCCACCTGCAGGTCTGTGAGCAGGCTTATTTCGTCATCAGTCCAGAGCTCCCGGGCAGAGCGGCTGAGCTCAGTGCGGCTCAGCACAGCGTTGCGGCCGAGGACAGCCAGGTAAGTACCGGGGAGGCTAGAGGGAGATGCCATGCCAAGGGGTAGAGGGGGAGATATAGGGAGTAAAGGCCTGGGGGACCTCTACCGGCGCAGTACAGCAGTACTCTGTACGGGGGGTGGTGTCAATGGTGTCTATGAGCACCTCGTGGTTCCGTACATAGCGCTGGAAGGCCACGGTCAGGAGCGCTGGCTGAGAGATAATGTGGGTACAGGGCGGCAGATACTGCTGGAAGAGCCCCCGCAGCGCCTCATAATGCGTGCAGCCCAGCACCACTATCTCCGGGAGGAAGCCGGTGCAGAGCTCCCGGCAGTAGCGCTTCACCGCGCGTTGCAGCTGTTCTAGCGGGGCATTCCCCTCTATGAGCGGCACGAGGTCCGGGCAGGCGAGCACTCGGTAGGGGCTGCCACGCTCCTCCCCCAGCTGCTGGAAGACCCCACTCTCCGCCGTAGCCCGGGTACACAGCACCCCCAGCGGACGCGCACGGCTGAGCAGCAACTGCTCCCTGAGCGGGCTGATGATCTCAAAGTGCGGGACCTCCCCCTGGGCTTGTACGGTCTGGTGGGCCACTGTACAGGCGGTATTACACGCGTAGACGATAATACTGCAGCCCGCGTGCTCCAGGTACTGGGTGACGAGTTCTGTGCGGTGGATGATTTCGGCCGGAGATTTCTCGCCATAGGGGAGGGCAGCGGTGTCAGCTAGGTAGAGGAAGGGACAGGCCGGCATGACCTGCTGGAGCGCCCGCAGGAGGGTCAGCCCGCCCACACCCGAGTCAAATACGCCAAGGCGTCGCATGCACTTATGCTAGTGATATGCCTCTTCAGAGCAATAGAATCCACTAGCATACCGGGGATTTTTCGCTACCATGGGGCTATGTGGTACTCCTTTACGCGTCGGGTACAGGTGCTGATGGGTGGGTTTATAGTGCTGTTTCTCCTGATGGTGGGGCGGCTGTGGCAGCTGCAGGTGCTGCAACATGATGCCTACGCGGCCAAAGCAGACGCGCAGCACGAGCGGCGCTTTGTCCTCCCGGCGGTGCGGGGGCAGATCCTCACGCGTAAGAGCCGCACCAGTAGTGAGCTCACCCCACTGGCGACCAACAACACGCTGCAGATGCTCACCATAGACCCGCTGATCTTGAACTACCCCGCCTATGACGCGCGCAAACCACTCGACCAGCAAGAGCGCAGCGACATAGCTCTGGTGGCCAAGTTGCTGGCGCCGCTGCTCATCCACGCGCACTGTGAGGCCGCGGAGGGCTGTAACATCACCACCTCGCCCGATGACTGGGATAGCCCCACCGCCGAGCGCATTGCCCTCTACCAGCGTGAACTGGAGGCGAAATTCCGCGAGGTAGAGGTGGTGCGCAGCGTGGTGGCGCTCGACCTGGCGCCGTCTCGGCTAGCGGACATCCAGCAGATGGGGCTGCAGGGGGTGTACATAGAGGGGCGGAATGTGGTGGTAGACCCCACCTACCTCCAGAACCCCGAGCGCCTGGCGCAGCAGCTCTCACCCATCATTGGGGTAGAGGAGGACGAGCTGCAGTACATGATGCGCCGCCGCAGTAAGCGCTATGAGGTGCTGATGCGGCAGATAGTCCCCGAGGTGAGCGAGCGCATAGAGCTGCTGAAGCAAGACCCCGAGTACCGCACGCTGCTGCGGGGGATTGTCCTGCAAGACGAGCACTGGCGCTACTACCCCGAGAAGAAGCTGGCCGGGCAGGTGCTGGGCTTCGTCGACAAGGAGGGGACGGGCCGCTACGGGATAGAAGAGCGCTTTGACGCCATCCTCCGGGGGAAGGACGGGCAGATCCTCGGCGCCACGAATGTCTCAGGGCAGCACCTGCTGGGCAACCGCTTGGAGGGCACGGGCATGGTACAGGCGCAGGACGGTAGCGACATTGTGGTCACGATAGACCGGGTCATACAGGGCACGGTGGAGAAGCTCCTGGAGGAGGACCGCAAGCGCTTTGACGCGGATAGTGCGCAGGCCATCGTCATGGACCCACAGACGGGCGATATCCTCGCCATGGTGAATGCCCCGCTCTTTGACCCCAATAGCTTCGGTGATGCCTTCCTTACCTATCCCATCACAGCTGAGCAGGAGGATACTGACCGCGAGAATCCCCTCTTCAACCAGGCTATCCCTACCGTCACAGACGACGGGCTCTACTACCGCTATGTCAATACCTGGGGGCCGCAGGTCTTCCGGAACCGTACCGTGGCCGACATCTACGAGCCGGGTTCAGTGATGAAGGCCGTCACAATGGCCTCTGCGCTGGACGCTGATGAGGGCATCCCCACCACTACCTATGACGACACGGGGCCAGTGGAGGTGGACGAATTCACCATCCGGAATGCCGACGGAGTCTATGCCGGGCGCACGAGTATGATCAGCGTTATTAACCGCTCGCTGAATACCGGCATTGCCTTCGTCACGCAGAAGATGGGCCGCCAGGTGCTCTACGAGTACTTCAAATCCTTTGGCTTTGGCGAGTATACCGACATCGCGCTCCCGGGGGAGAACCCCAGCAAACTAGAGATCTGGCATGACTGGACGGCCTCAGAGCTCGTTACGCGTGGGTTTGGCCAGGGGATAGCCGTGACGCCCATACAGATGCTGACGGCCTTTGCCGCGCTGGCGAATGGGGGCTACCTTGTGGAGCCGCGCATTGTGGAGCGCATTATCCACAGCGATGGCACGGAGGAGGACTTCCCGCCCGTGCTGCGCCACCGGGTCATCCGCAAGGAGTCGTATGAGATGATCAAAGCCATGCTGGCCGAGAGCGTGGCCAAGGGCTATGCCAGCGCCGCCAAGCTGCCCCACCATACGGTCATGGGGAAGACGGGCACCAGCCAGACCTACGACGCGGCTGGCCGCGCGCAAGAGGAAATCGGGACGACGATAGCCACCTTTGCGGGGTATGCGCCGTATGAGAACCCGGCCTTTGTGGTGCTGGTAAAGATGGACTTCCCCAAGGCCAGTCAGTGGGGGTCTGAGACCGCTGCGGTGACCTTTAAACGCATTGGAGAGTTCCTCGTGGAGTATCTTGACATCCCACCAGACCGCTAGTATGCTCTCTTGCACTCCCATGCTGCCAGTCACTCCTCTACAGGCCAGACGGAACCTCCGTCGCTACCGGTGGATAAATTTCTTAGCGGGGCTGGCGTTTTTATCTCCGGTGGTGCAGCTGTTCTATACTCACATGGGGCTCAGCCTTTACCAGATTATTCTCCTGTCTAATATCGGGACACTCTGTGTGTGGCTGCTCGAGCTACCAACCTCCGTTCTCGCAGACACTACTGGCCGTAAGCGGTCGCTGGTGTTTTCGGTCAGTGCGCATTTTATGGCCGTGTTGGTGCTGCTTCTCTCTCCACAGTGGTGGGGGTTTGTGGCGTCGGCGGTGCTGGGGGCACTGTACTATAGCTTCTGGAGTGGCACGGGGCAGGCTTTCCTCGAAGAAAACCTCCGAGTCCTGGGAGAAGAGCAGACCTTTGGCCGGGCGATAGGACATCTCATGTTCCTCGAGAATCTGGCATCTTTCTTGACACCACTTCTGGCATCATGGCTCTTAAAGAACTTCCCCGACACAGGGTACCAGGTACTGCTGTGGTTCGATGCTGTGGTGGGGCTGGCGTTGGTGGTGCTCACGCTGCAGCTCCGGGAACTCCCCGGGCGCCAGCACTTCACGACGCTGCGCTCCGCGTGGCAGGCCAACGTACAGACTGCCCGCACTGCCCTCCGGCATATAGGGCGTGACGCCAAGCTCCGCTTGCTCCTCTTCTACCGGAGTCTGGGGAACCATGTAGCGTATTTCCCCATTATTCTCCTCCCCACGCTAGAGGCGCAGGGTATGCCCGTGTGGTACGCGGGGGTCCTCATGGCAGGGGCGAGCATAGCTACCATGCTGGCTAATAAGTACGTCTACCGCTTCGGAGAACGCTATGGGTATAGTCGTGCATGGGTGTATGCGACGACCCTCCAGGGGCTATTGTGCGTGCTAGCGGGGTGTTGGCTTGGGCATTGGTGGGTAGTGGCAGGGCTCTTCCTTCTCTTTAGCGGGTGTGATGGAGTCTGGCAGCCGGCCTGGAACCACACCCTCGTAGAGCACACACAAGGGGCCTCCATAGCAACGACACGCTCGATTATCTTCAGTGTCTTTGCGCTATACACCACACTCGGCAAGCAGCTCCTAGGGCTTCTCCCGGTAGGCGTTGCTCTGCTGAGTATTGGAGGGGTACTCCTGGTGGTGAATGCGCTTCTGGGGCGGAAGATGCTCCATTTGGGGCATTCTCCGGCGTCCTAGAGCCCCGTGCACCCCTGGTAGTCATACGGGTCATAGGTCCCCCGGGTGATGAGGGGCAGCGGCCCAGACTCGTCTATCACCAGGCAGTGCAGACGCGCCGGCTGGCAACCGCCACCGTTCTCCACCATGCCGGCAGGGGCGCAGGGCTCAGCGGGGAGAACAGGAGCAGCGCCACTCACTACCGTAGTGATAGAGACGGGCATATTCTCACTCGCGCGGATGGTCTCTCCCGGAGTGCCCTGCACGCTATACCCCTCGGTAGAGAGGCTAAAATCCCCCAACGTCTCGCCACCGGTGCTGTACATCTGCGTATACACCGCGGCACTCGGGGAGCAGGCACTCCCACTACACAGGCAGTTATTGACCCTATCACAGGCATTCAGGGTGATCGGCGCATAGGCGGTCTCCAGGCTGAAGGTCTCCTCGCCTCCCACGCTACTGCAGCCGCTTCCTATCACGCCACTGCTGTCGGGGTCAGTGCAGAGCCGCTCTATGCCAATGGGGTTGGCGGTGGTGTATGGCAGCGGAGGGGCCTGGGGGGTGCTGGCGCTGGGGCCATAGGCATCTTTCATAGCCTGGTCGGTGTACTGGTACTGCACCGTGGGGGGGGTGGTATCCAGGTGGTAGGGGCTGATGGTCAGCCCGTAGCTCCGCAGGCCCGTGCCGGGTACGTCCATATCCAGCTGCAGATAGAGCGTATAGCTGCCGTCGCTCAGCATGCCGGCCGTACTGGGAGGGATGCTAAAGCTCATGGCAAAGCGGTTCTCGTCCATCGGGTCTATGAGGAGGGACTCCTGCACGAGGGGAGCCCCCGGCGCCGCCGTGAAGTACACCACCGTACCGATGAGGGTATAGTCAGCAAAGAACTCCAGACTGGTGTTCATCATATTGAGGGCAGTCACCTGCAGCCTCGCCTCCGCGAAAAAGGGATCGCTGGGGTTGAGGTAGGTCTCGCTCACCTGCGTCTCAAATGTCCACGCGTAGGGGGTCATGTCGGGTATTTGCGCGTGGGCGCTCTGCCCCAGGAGGCTAGCGCTGAGGATCGTTATGAGGAGCGACAGGACTTTTTTTTTACGCAGCGCGTACCAGATGCCAAGCCCTATAGCCACCAGCAGCAACCCCACCATCGCCCAGTAGCCCGGCTGGGTGAGCAGACTGGGGGCTTCTGGGGTGTCTGGCGTGGCCTCCGTGGGGGTATTATCGGGGGAGGCGGTGGTTGCTGGCGTTGGAGTACTGGGGTCTGTGGGGTTCACAGCGCTCTCTGGCTGGGGGTAGACGGGGGTTCGCCAGCTGCGGCTGCCGATAACCACCCCGTCACGGATGACCTCTGTCTCCATCTGGAGCTGCTCGGTACGCTGGCCCTGCACGGTGTAGCGCTGCTGCAGGGGTATTCGTACGCCAAATCCTCTACTCACGCGGTCCTCTATCTGCCCGGTGTGAGTCTGCTGACCGGCGCTGGACTCGGCTACGCTGGTGCGGAGGAAGACCGGCAGCCCGGTATCTCGCGTGTATATATCCGCTGTGAGCGTCACTTCCTCACCCTGCTGCCAGGCGCGCTCGGGGGAGTGAGCGACGTTCTCTATGCTCGCAAATTCACCCTGGATGGTCACCGGTACGCGTATCTGCCCCGTGATGGCACTGCCAGCGCTGCCCTCTACCCGCAGAGTGGCGTAGTAGTGCCCCGGTACCGTGGGGGTGGGTATAGCCTCCTGATAAGCCACAGCGCCATCAGCAGCTACAGATTTTTCCGGCAGGGGAGTGCTGAGCACGGCCTGTCCGCCCTCCCGTGGATACCAGCTGATGACGGGTGTGATGGTGCGCGGAGCGCTGTCATTCTGATAGCTGAACTGTACCTGTGCGGTGGGGCTGGCCTCCGCGGCCACCAGGGTGAAGTTCTCGGTATAGCGCAGCTGTACGGGCGCGTCTATGGTGAAGCGACGTGATCCTCGCGCCAGGGGCTGGCCATTTTGGTCCTCCAGCGTGGCCTGCAGGGTGTAGGTGTCGCCACTCAGGGCCGGCGCTGGGATGAGCAGCGCGTACTGCTTGGGCAGGCGGCCGTCACTCCCCAGGGTGTTATTGCCGCTGTCTTGCACGGGCGTTGTTTCCTCCAATATGCTGGCGCCGTGGCTGTCTGATAGCGTGAAGTGCACACTACTCCCCAGGCTGAGAGGCGTAGAGAACTGCAGCCGTACGGGGAGTGCTGTACTGCTGGGGGGCGCATCCCAGAGCATCTCCAGTGGGGCAATCACCACCCCAGGGGACTCCACCAGCACCGACTGCGCCGCGGCCAGAGAGGGAAACAGAAGCGTGATGAGCAGGAGGCGATACATACGCTCATCATACCAATACTTGCCCGCTATTGTCTGCCAGAGTGGCTTGCTGCGGCGTGCTACTTAGTGAAAAGTACTACTACTGGAGCTCCGCGTCTTGTAGCGGCGCGTTGAAGTTCCCCTGGTTTATCTCGCCCTGCAGGCCCTCGCCGCTGTAGGTGATGGCCACAATGGTCCGCACGATGATATACGCGAAGATGATGAGCACGAGCCCCGCCACCGCCAGGAGGAGCTTCTGCAGGTGCTTCTGTGCTTCGGTGTCATTACCCCCACTGCCCAGCGCTATCTGCACCCCATAGAAGACAATGAACACCACCGCGATGGTGGCAGCCCCCAGCGTGAGACCATTGGTGAGCTTTTGTATCTGGTTAGTGATCTCCGCGACGTCTGCGCGCATGGGCCGGGCTACTTTACCCGCGCCCACCAGGTAGGCCGGGCGGATGTTACTAGCCCCCTCGGGCAGGATGCGGCTCAAGCCCTCGTCCAGGCTATAGCCGGGGGTGCCCTTATCCTCCCCGGGAAAGGAATTCTCTGGAGATACCTGCGCCAGTACGCTCCCACTCAGCAGGCAGAGCGAGAGTAAACCGAGTCTATATGTACGAGTAATAAAAGTATTCATGAGTACTTATTGTGTCAGGAAGAAGTAGAGAGTCTTCACTACAGAGTAGGCAACGACGGTTATCAGCAGGCCTATGATGCCTCGTATGAGTGCTTTGCGGGTACGAGCCCTTTCTGTGGGTTCCTCTACGGTGATAAGCCGCACCCCAGACTGGATGACAAAAAAGAGTAACAGAGGCACCAGAAACATAAGGAGGAGGTCGGCGAATCGGTTGAAAAAATTCATCACCAGCATGCCGTCAAAGTTCTTGCCTATGACCCCACAGACAAATTGATTCCCCCCAGAGAGGCCGCTCCCCGTCATATTATTACAGGGGTCTATCACCACAGCATCGCCAGTGCCCACGGTGCTCCGCGGGATGTCCGACTGCCATGAGGGAAACCATATCTCGTCGAGCGTGCGGGGGTCCAGGCCTCGGTTTTCGTCGAGGGTACCATCGCCATCACGGTCCAGCTGCCGGGTGAGTGAGGTTTCGTTGTAGATCTCATTTTGCGCTCCAGCATGGTGCGTGGGGAGCCACAGCACAAGGAGCGAGAGACCAAGCAGACCAAGAGCGCGCATTACTGGAGGAAGTTAATACCAATGACGAATTTCACGATCGTATAGCCCATGGTGGCAATGATACTGCCCAGAATCGCCCAATATATCATATTTTTACTGGTTTGGACCAGGCCCTCTCTAGCAGGGGTACCAGAGAAGAGCAGCAAAATGCCGGCCAGAATAATAACCAGCACCACCCCTCCCCACATGAAGACCAGGAGGACATTAGCAATGGAGGGCAACAGCAGCTGTAGCACATAGTGGATGCCGCGGTCGTTATTGGCTCTGGGTGGGCCGGGGAGGATATCCGCGTGGCTGACCCATGGCGGTACACTGGGCAGTGGGCACATGTTGGCTATCCGCAGCGAGTCCCCGTCAAGCTTTTCCAGCTCATTGCCGATCTCGTCCAGCTGCTTCTCCTTCCCGATGATACCATTGGCTCCTTCATAGGCCTTGCGGATCTCATCGAGTACCTCTTGCCGATTACATATCGGTGTCGACTGTGATGTCACCCCACGGCAGAAATCCACTAGTGGGCCCCCATACGTTCCCTGCTGTTGGTTACCGTTATCATCCCAGTAGGTGCTTTTTTTGGGGTCTGGGGTTGGCGGATTGAAAGGTTCGCAGTAGACGAGCTTGTCATAGCGTATGGTCAGGGTGCCTTCCTTGTTGGGTCTACGCCCGGGGATGCGTATCTCATAGCAGTGCTGGGTGCCGTTCTGCTCATAACCGGTGCCGATGCTGTGCTTGCCCAGATCCCCAAAGTCTGCCTGTATCTTGCGCAGGTAGTCGTCGATGTCTTTAATAAGCTGGTTGCGCTCCTTTTTGACTGCGTCGTACTGCTGCTGCTTCTCCCCCGCCTCCCCGAGAGGGATCTTTAAGAGCTCATTACACTTCTCGGCATGGCCCTCGGCAAACTCTCTATTCGTCTGGTAGCAGATCGACACCAGATCCCCAATGACATCGGTGCCCTTCTCGGCATTGTCGTGCTTGTCCTGCTGGTCGTTCATCTCTTTATTGAGGGTACACATGTCCTGTTGGTACGCTTGTTCGGCCTCAAAGGCCTTCTCTAGATCAGTCTTGCTAGCACAGGTAAGCGCTCCCAGACCATGGCTAGAGAGGAAGTTATTGAGCGCGGTTTGCTGCGCTTCTTCGAGCTCCCCCGTGGGGCACCCGGCATGGACTGCACTTGGCGGGCCACTCTTGACGGTGGGACTACAGTTGCCCCAGTTCTTCACCCGTTTCATTTGTACCGGGTCCTTCAACACGCAGTCACTATCAAACTGGATGTCCATGGCGTACTCTGGTACACACACCAGCCCGAGGGTGACCTTCCCGGCGGTGCTGTTTATGAGCTTTGCGGTCTTCTGGTGCTGGCGGTAGTTCTCCATATCGGGGTTCTGGTTGTACTCCTTTTGGAGCTCACGCTTCTCATTCCCGATCTCGTTTATCCGCTTCTGCGCGGTGTCACTCCCGTTTTTCACGCACTGGTTGACCTGCTCCATGAGGTCATAGAGCGCCATACACTGGTTATGCACCGGGTCGTAGGGGAGGATACTGATGATCTGGTTCTTAATACCCTGTGACGCACTGGTGTCTATTTTGCCATTCTTGTCATAGCACACCACCTGAAAGCAGCTATTGGCATAGGGCGCCTGGTAGGGCACGGTGGCCCAGCCGTCTTTCTTCTGGTAGTCTTTGTCCTGGTTTTGCCTCTCCTGCTCTACTTTGTCAAAATCCTCTATGGCATTCTGGAGGTTTTTCTCGGCAGTTTCGTCTTGTTTGCCGTCTTTATAGCAGGTCCAGGGGGTGGAGCGGCTGGCGTACTGCGCCCCGGCTGTACTGGGGAGGAGCGGTAGCAGGAACCCCACGCCGAGTAGGAGAAGGAGAAGACGTCGCATACCACCAGTATAGAGCGATCTTCTGGAGAATACCAGCAGAAAAAAGCAGTACACCATGGGCATACTGCTGAGAAAAAGAGTAGAAAATACTTAGCTGCTCGTGCTCTTGCGGGGCGAGAGTACCTTGCCAAAGAGTACCTTGGGGTGCTCAGACCCGGGGAAGAAGTAGAGCTTCTCGCTCCACTCGTACCCCATCTCTTGGTGGAAGCGCCGCTGTGGCCCCACCGCGAGCGTCCGCCCTACGATGCTCTGGTAGCCATGCCGCCGGAGAAGCTGCTCTCGCTCCTGCACCAGCGCGCTGGCAATGCCACGGCGTCGCCATGCGGGGTGGAGGAAGAGGTTGGCTAGGTAGGCCATGGGCCGCTCATACTGCGGGAAGGCCTCCGTAGCCGCCGGAGCGAAGATGCCATAGCTGGCCGCGTCATAGGCCTGGGCAGCCCCCACGGCATAGAGCGCGTCTGCGTTCCACGCCACGATGAACGCGCCCCCGGCCTGCCCTTCCTCCGTGAGGAAGCTCCGGCCAAACTGCTGCTGGAGGTACTCCCGAGACTTGGGCTCCCTATACGGCGGAGCGCCAAAAGCCGCATTGTAGCTCTCTACGAGCGTGTCAAAGAACGGAGTCAGCTGCTGGAGCGACTCCACGATGTTGTACTGGATCATAATAAAAGTGGTTTGGTTCCGGTGCTGCTGAGGGGCTATACCCCCGCACTATGGCCCTGAGGTGTATCTGATTCTCTCTGGGAGTGGTACTAAAGAGCACGCCGCTGGGCGGGTACCAGTGCTCCTGCCCCGTGATGAGATGCGCTGCCACCGTACCCGAGCCGCAGGCGCTCTGTAGCACGGTGGTATTGGTGGCAAAGACATGCACCAGCGGGTAGAGCCGCTGCCCCACCACCGTGATCAGCCCCACCGCCGCGGTAGTACTGGCCAGCCAGGGGCACTGCCGGAGAACGCTCTGGAGCTGCTGCCGGGCCTCGTGCTCGTCCCAGTGGCTCTGCGCTGCCACCAGGTGGATGATGCCTCCCATATCCACTGCGGGGAAGGGCAGGTCGTCTCGCTGTGTGAAGCCCTGCGGGCACTGCAGTGTGATGACGCTCTGCTCCGCTGGGCCCTCTATAGTGGCGGAGTACCGATGCGGCGAGCCCGCACACTCCAGGGGCAGCTGCGTATACCCATAGCGCCTGGCTGCCCAGTGTGCCAGACTCCGCAGACCATTAAAGCACACGTCGCCACCCATCATATGCAGGCGTAGTGCGGTGTGCTCCCCGGGGACGATATACTCCACCTGCTCTATCGCAGGCAGCATCTCCATGGCCTGCAGGGCAATGCTCGGGTAGCGCTGCTCAGGGGTGCCTCCGTGCCGGTTGTCGATGAGCAGTGTGGTGTTGCCCCCGGGCCAGTGCAGGCTCCAGTCTGTGGGGGCGATGCCCTGTGCGGCCAGCCTATCAGCGAGGAAACTGGTACCAGAGCTATGGATCATGAAGAAATTTGTAAACACTTCCTTCATAAGAGATATCATGGTAAATATAAATAGTGTAAAAACATGAAACTTTCATGAAGCAATACGTTGGTGTGCTTTTATTCATGAAGTCCTCACAGTAGCCGAGTGAGAAAGGTTGCATTTTCTCCGCAACTCCATACCATGCTGAGCATGCAACGCTGTTCTCTTCTCGTCTCGGTTTTCTCGCTCTTGGTACTTACTTCGCATACTTTTGCTGCGGTGGAGGCGCTCCCGGCTTATACCGCTAGCCCCACAGAGCGCATCACCCAGCCGGCGCTGGAACAGCTCTTTGGCCCGCAGCCTCTGCAGCCGGTGAAGGGGCTCTACTACCCCAACCCTGCTGGTGAGCCCTACGCGACCATGGAAGGCGTGCTGAGCGCGGTGCTGACGACTCGCAGTGTGCCGGTGGTGGAGAGCGTGCGGAATACCGCCTGCGCCGAGCATATCCTCACCACCGTGGAGTGCCGTACCTATACAGCCGGCAAACCGGTGACGTATGGCCAGTTGTCGCTCTGGTGGCGGCGGGCACAGGGCTATGACCGCACCGACGAGAACGCCGTCGCTACGCCCCCCAGCACGGCTCCCGCGGCAACCTACCTTGAGTCGCTGCGGCGGCGTCGCCCCACGGCTAACCCGCAGCCACTGCGTGCGGTGCAGCCCAGCCCGGAGGAGATCGAGACGATCATCGAGGATACCCACCGCGAGTGGAACGCCAATAGCGCCGGACTGCGCGACCTGGGCAACATCGACACCACCCTGCCAGACCTAGACGTGCTGCAGGAGGCCTATGAGATGGTGCTCTACGAGTACTATAAGTCGAACGAGATCACCGACGATATCAAGGCCAAGATGATGGCCGGAGCCGTGCGCGGTATGGTGGAGGCGCTGGAGGACGACTATACCACCTTTATGCCAGCCGAGAAAGCCAAGAGCTTCCGTCAGGAGGTGCTGAATGGAGACTTCCAGGGTATTGGCGCGTATCTCTTTAATGATGCGGGGATCCTCCGTATCGTCGAGCCCATAGAGGGGAGTCCGGCAGCTACGGCGGGCCTGCAGAGCGGCGATACCATCATAGCCGTGAATGGCGAGCCGGTGGAGGGCGAGACGCTGGAGTGGGTGGTAGACCGCATTAAGGGCCCGGCGGAGACCAGCGTAACCCTCACCATAGAGCGCGACGGGGAGGAGCACGACATCGCCGTCACTCGCGCCAAGATAGAGGTGCCCACCGTGACGGTGAAGTACACCCAGGATGGCACACCGGTGGTGCGCCTGCATACCTTCAACGCGCATACGGCCGAGCGGTTCATCGCCCTGCTACGCGAGGAAGTCCTGCCCAAGAGCCCGCGGGCCATCATCCTCGACCTGCGCAATAACACCGGCGGCACGCTGGACGCCGCCTATGATGTGGCCGCGGCGTTCATCCCTCGGGGGCAGGAGGCCGTGGTGATGCGCCTGCTAACCCAGCAGGGGGAGGCTCCGCGGCAGGTGATCGGCACCGGGGTACTGAGCAGCTTCACGGGGGAGATTCTCGTGCTGCAGAATAAGTACACCGCCAGCGCCAGCGAGGTAGTCATCGGCATGCTGCGTGACCGGGGCCTGGTGACCATCCTGGGCGAGCAGAGCTTTGGGAAGGGGTCTGCGCAGCGCACGCACACGCTGAGCGACGGGGGCATGCTGAAGGTCACCTTCACGCTGTGGGCCAGCCCTGACGGCCACCCGATCAACAAAGTAGGCATCACGCCAGACATCACTGTAGAGAGCCAGAGCTATGACCAGACCCAGGGAGTCGACGCTGACCCGCTGGTGCAGCGCGCTGTACAGTACCTGGTTACGGGAGCATAGCGAGCCTGCTCTGCCAGTGATATACATGCCAAGGGAAAGACACGGCAGAGCTCTGCTAGGTTCTATTTATCTACAAAACATATTGACAAGTGCTGCTGTTATGTTTTTATGTGGTGATGAGAGAGATGTTTGACATACCGAGAGAGAACACCAGTGGTTTCATGGTTGCTTGACGGCAACGCGTGGGACCGCACGGTGTTCTTAGGAAACGTCTTGAGACGCCGTGAGGTTTAAATTAATTTTATTATTTCACCGCTGGCTACACGCTCCCCGTTGTGGTGGGTGGGTAATTGGCAAAAATTTAAAAAAAGTGTATACAGTAACAATGTTAGAAAAGCTATGGAAAGACATAGTAAAGAAATTCAAAATTGACCCCAGTAAAGTTCGATTGATGGAATCAAATCTTTCGGAATTCCTCTTAAGGGATCTCCTTAATAAGAATGAATTACAGATGGATCATATCAAATCCGTTAGTATCTATAGCTACACCCCCGAAAAAGGATTTACTGAAGTTTTTGGGGATGAAACATATGGGGGGGGATATGACCACAGCGTTAAAAGAGGGATACAAATGGAATCTAGTAGGTGAATGCCCTCCGGGGACTCTCCAGGGGATCGCATTTTTTCTAGTCCATGTGTGTTGCCTCCCGCTATTTACGCTTAATGAACCACCCATCTATGCGTTGTACAAGGGCCCACATTTTAGAGAGATCGACAAAATAGAAAAAGAAAAAGGCATAAGAAAAGAAGAAGCTAAGAAGAAATGGGAAAAGTGGTACAATAAGACAGAACCTCATTCCTAAGAAACACCACGCCAGGGGATCCTGGCACAATAAAAGCCTCCGATGGATATGACACCAAGGAGGCTTTTTTCCACTAAATTCACTTGCCAGGGGGCGGTATATTTTTACATTCTGTGTGCGTGTAGAGTGCTGCTCAGCACGATGCATGACCAACGCCGCCATAGCTCAGCTGGCTAGAGCAACGGATTTGTAACCCGTAGGTCCTCGGTTCGAATCCGAGTGGCGGCTCCAGGATTTACTCCTCTGTGGTGCTGAGGGTTTTTTGGGGTGGGGGATACCAGCGTTTCTATAGCGATAGATCTCGCTTCCGGGAAGAGAGAAAAATGCGAGAGGTGCGTGGTGGTGAGTACAGAGGTGGCTCCAGCACCACACAGGTGGTAGAGCGAGGCTTGCCGGGCATCATCCAGCTCTGAGAAGACATCATCGAGTAATAAGAGTGGAGGACGACCGAGCTGCAGGGTCATGTGGGTGTGCATACTGCTGAGCAGGGCCAGCAGGATGCTCCGTTTTTCGCCTCTGCTGGCGGTATCGTTCAGGGGTTTTCCTCGAAAGAAAAAGACGATATCGTCTCGGGTAGGGGTGATGAGGGTACGCTTGAGATGGTATTCTCGAGCGCGATGGGCAGTGAAAAACCCTCGGATAGCAGCGCTACTGTGGGTAGAAGGCTCTGCTGTCTGCAGGTGCATAGTGATGGCCTCTGGTGCCGGGTGCAGTTGCGCGAGCGCCGTTTGCATTGTCGGGAGGAGCGTTGTGATACCGGCTTCTCGGAGGGCAACACATTGGGGATAGAGCCTGGCGATGATCTCCTCCCACGGGTGGAGTATGGCGGCGCTGCTGTGCTGCTTTAAGAGACTATTGCGCTGTTGTATCGCTTGTAGCAGCGGGCTGAGTACTGCTCGATATGCGGGGCTTACTTGATAGAGGTAGCGGTCAAAAAATTGCTGGCGTTCTGCCTTCCCACCGTCAAAGAGGTGGAGGTGCTCCGGAGCAAATACTAGGCTAGGGAGGCGCCCGATGTGTGCTTTGAGGGTGCTGGGCTTGTGGTGGTGGCGTAGGCGCAGTGCCGTGGGGGTCAGGTGCAGTGTGGTGGTGGGCAGGTGCTCTGCTTCCAGGGTTATCACCGCACTGGCCTCTCCATGACGAATGAGGCTTTCTCGCGGAGATTTGCGCCAGCTGCGCCCGGTAGAGAGCAGACTGAGAGCCTCCAGTACATTGGTTTTTCCACTGCCATTAGCGCCATAGATGATCGTGGGGGTGCTACTGAGCTGGAGCTCAGTATCGCTATGGTTGCGGAAGTCTTGTAGTCGGAGGGTATACATTCCAGTGCAGCATAGCCCGCTAGCTAAAAGAAACAACCTGCAGGAGGCGTTTGCGGATGTTTTTTTTGCTTTGGGTTGCACAGTTGGAGGAGAGAGGTACTATGGAGCCATGGAGTACATTTCCCTTTTAGAGACGGGTATCGAGAAAGCCATGCACCACCTGCGGGAGGCCTATGCGGGATTCCAGACCGGACGGGCCAGCACAGTGATGGTAGAGAATATCTTGGTAGAGAGTTATGGGCAAACAATGGCCATGAAGGCAGTGGCAACGCTCTCAGCGCCGGATGCCCATACCCTGAAAGTAGAACCCTGGGATAGGAGCCAGCTGGGGGCTGTAGAGAGTGCACTGCGGCTGGCAGACCTGGGCATTAACCCTCAGAATATGGGGAGTTATATCCTGCTGCCTATCCCCCCCATGACGGAAGAGCGCCGCAAGCATTTGGTGAAGCTGGTGCATACCGAGGCAGAAAACGCCAGGATTTCCATTCGCACCGTGAGACAAGACGCTCTAAAGGTGCTCAAGCGCCAGCTGGATGACAAGACCATCACAGAGGACGAGAAATCCCGGGCCGATAAGCAGATCCAGGAATTGGTAGACAAAGCCAATGAAGAAGTGCAGACCCTCATGAAGAAGAAAGAACAAGACGTAATGACGGTGTAGCGCTGCGGGCTTTGTCGCTATTTATTGGTCAGGGGCCTTCGTAATCTCTATACTTGCTGCTGTATGACTTCCCCCACTTGGCGACGGTTACAGGGGCGATGGCAGCTCTTGTGGGAGGGGAGCTTTTTGTCGTCGCTTTTTCGGGTACTCTTCCGAGGACATATTCTGTTGACAGCTATTATTGGCATTGGCCTCCTCTTCATCGCTTTTGTCTTGTGGAGTCCCTACTTTGCGATCCGAAAAATCACTCCTAATCGCAATACGCCGTATGTGGATATCTTGCAGGTGCAGCGAGCGCTGGATACGGTGTACGGGCAGAATCTGGTCTTTCTCGATCACCATACTGTGGAAGAGCTCTTAAAAGAACAGTTCCCGTCGTTTCGCTCGGTCACGCTGCAGGAGCAATGGCCAGATACACTCCTGGTGACTATCCAGATGGCAGCGCCTCTGGCACGGGTGTGGAATACCGACACCACCCGCTTTCACGTTATCGATGACCAGGGCGTTGTCCTGCCTATACCAGCCGAAGAGTCACTGGAGCAGATTGATATCCTGCAGCACCCCACGCCTATAGAGCCCCACACCACGCTCATCCCGCCAGAGTATGTATCTCGGATACTCTTGACCGATGACCTGCTGGAGCGCACCACGGGCTTGCAGATCACGCATCGGGAGTACTACACCAGAGCTCTAGAATACCACGTTACGCTGAGTTCTGGGGTGCAACTTTTTTTCGATATCCAGTATGATACCACGCCCGCTGTGCAGCTGCTGGGCTACCAGATTCCGCAGTTTAGCCTTACCGATGCTCGCCTGGAGTACATCGACCTGCGTATCCCAGATGAGCTGTACCTCAAGCGGCGCTAGTGCTGCTGTGGTCTGCTAGAAGACTCGCCACAGCCCATATGCCACCACGCCGCCTATCGCACCGAAGACGTGGTACTCCAGGCTGATGCCGGGCTGGAATCCGATGGCGATATTCACCGCCAGCCAGAAGAGCAGCTGGTTCCGCAGCGAGGGAATATGCCAGGCAAAAAGCGCCATAAAGGTAATAATCCCCAGGCCAATACCGCTGAACCCCAGCGCCGGACTCTTCGCAAACTGCCACCCCAGCCCCACCACCGTCAGCCAGATGCTCAGCAGCATACCCACTATCTGCTGCGGGGGGAGGGAGCGCTCCAGCACCGGCAGTACCTGCCACAGCACAAAGAGATTCATGGCCAGGTGCCCTACCCCCATGTGCGAGAAATTCGCCATAAAGGCTCGCCAGTCTAGCCGCCCCGGGGTAGAGACAATGGGAGAGGGGAGTACCAGCCTATTGAGCGCAAACACGAGCAGATTCACCCCCGTGAGGAGCACAGTGATGAGCGGCAACGGAGTAGAGGGCATGCCCTACACCCTACTGCTGGGCGCTGATACCGCAAGAGAAGGGCTTGCCATAGGGGAGTTTTCCGCTACGATGGGGGTATAATCTCCGCTCATGTCCCTCCAATCACTCGTCCAGGGTTACGTCGTCTCTGCCCTCGTGGGCAAGATAGCCACCGCCACGGGGCTGCCACAGTCCACCGTGGGGAGCCTGGCCAGTAAGGCACTGCCGCTGATGCTGGGGGGCCTGGCCACTAACGCCAAGAAGGACGACGCGTCAGCCGACTCGCTCTATACCGCCATCCGCGATGACCACGACGGCAGTATCTTCGATAACCTCGAGGGGCTCATCGCCAACCCTCAGGCAGCCAAGGGGGATAAGATACTCGGGCATATCTTCGGCCAGCAGACCAGCGCCATCGAGACCATGCTGGGCAAGAGCGTGGGGGTAGATACCGCGCAGACCAAGGGAGTGATGGAGATCCTCGCGCCACTGGTGATGGGGGCACTGGGTAAGCAGCAGACCGACAAGCAGCAGAGTAAAGCCGAAGTGCTGCAGGAGCTGAGCGATTTCAGTAAGGAATCCGCCACGATGCAAGACCCCGAGCAAAACATCCTCATGAGCCTGCTGGACCGTGATAACGACGGCAGCGTGCTGGACGATGTGATGGAGCTCGGCATGGAATTCCTGAAAAACCGTAAGGCCTAGGAAGACCTAGACGCGTGGTTCCCGGTGTTTTCATTGACTCCCCAGGCGGCTCCACTAGGCTAGGGGAGATCTTTCCCATCCAGTGATACAGAACAAACGCGAGAGCCGTCAGCCTCTTGCGCAGGGGCCACCACTTTGGCGTTTCTCGTGTTTTTTCTGCTATGGCTGGGGGAGGATCCTCCTTTCTTACCCCCTTCTTATGTTCGACATCCGTACCCACTCGCTCGCCCTCGGGGAGCAAACCCTTACCTTTGAGACCGGTAAAATGGCCCGCCTGGCACAGGGCGCGGTGCACGCCAGCTACGGAGAAACCCATCTGCTCACCACCATTGGCATTGCGCCGGGCCGTGAGGGCGCTGATTTCTTCCCGCTGTCGGTGGACTTCATGGGCAAGTTCTACGCCACCGGGCGGATAAAGTACAGCAAGGTGAACAAGCGCGAGGGCAAGCTGAGTGACGACGAGGTGCTGATGAGCCGCATGATAGACCGGCCGCTGCGCCCCATGTTCCCGAAAAGTACCCGCAATGAGGTGCAGTGCATCGTGACGCTGCTGCAGAGCGACGGGCTGCATAACCCCGGCGCGCTGGGCATCAACGCCGCGAGCATGGCCATGCTGCTCTCGGGCCTGCCGCTGGAGAGCGCTGTAGGAGCGGTGCGCGTGGGCATGACCGACAGTGGTGAGTTCTTCCTCGACCCGACCTACGAGCAGTCCGAGAAGGGCAAGCTGGACCTGCTGGTGGCGGGCACGGCGGACGCTATCCTCATGGTGGAGGCGGGCGCTGACCAGGTAGATTCGGCCACCATGCTGCGCGCGCTGCAGTTTGCGCATGGGTATATCCAGCAGATTGTGGCCTTCCAGCAAGATTTCCTCGCGCAGCACACCGTCACCCCGGTGGAGCTCACCCTCAGCAAGCCCACTCCAGAAGCCAAGAAAGCGGTGGAATCCTTCGTCACCAAGGCAGACTTTGCCGCGCTGCGTGGCCGTACAAAATTTGCGATCAAGGACGCCATCCATGCGCTGGAGGAGCGGGTACTGGAGCGATTTGCTACCGAGATAGACGACCCCGAGAACCCCATTACAAAGGGAGATCTGCTCTACTATCTGGATAAGGGCTTTGCGGCGGCCATGCGCGAGCGGATCTTCACCGACGGCAAGCGGATAGATGACCGCGCGTGCGATGAAGTACGCCCCCTCCACAGCGAGGTACATCTGCTATCACGGGTGCACGGCACCGGGCTCTTCACTCGCGGAGAGACCCAGGCGCTGACGACCGTTACCATCGGTGGCCCGGGCGACAAGCAGTACCTCGACGATGCGCACCGACCCGAGCACCACAAGCAGTTCTTCCACCACTATAACTTCCCGCCATATAGCGTGGGAGAGGTGGGGCGCCTGGGGCCATCCAAGCGGCGTGAGATAGGCCACGGAGCCCTGGGGGAGCGTGGTCTTACCGCTGTCATGCCGACGAAAGAAGACAACTTCCCCTACACCGTGCGCACCACCACCGAGATCCTCGCGGGGAATGGGAGTACCTCTATGGCGGCAGTGTGCGGCCAGACCCTCGCGCTGATGGACGCCGGGGTACCGATCAAAGCCCCCATCAGCGGGGTGGCCATGGGCCTGATGATGAATAGCGACGGGCAGTACCGCATCCTCACAGACATCCAGAGTTTCGAGGATTTTGACGGTGATATGGACTTTAAAGTCGTGGGGACGAAGAACACCATCACCGCACTGCAGATGGATATGAAGGTCAAGGGCCTGCCCATGAGCGTGCTGGAGGAGGCCTTCCAGGCGGCGGAGAAAGCCCGGGCGCACATCCTGGAGCATATGCTCTCGGTCATCCCTGGGCCGCGCAAGGAGATGAGCCCGTACGCGCCGCGCATCACCAGCTTCTACATCAAGCCAGAGGACATCGGTGCGGTCATCGGTAAGGGAGGCGAGACGATCCAGGGGCTGTGCGCCGACTATGAGGTGACTATCGACATTGAGGACGACGGGCTGGTGATGATCACCAGCACCAATGGGGAGAACGCCCGCAAGGCCGAGGCAGCCATCCGCCAGATAGTGTGGGAGCCAGAAGTCGGCGATCTCTTCATGGGCGCAACGGTGAAGACCATACTGGAGTTTGGGGCCTTTGTGGAGTATGCACCAGGTAAGGACGCCATGCTGCACATCTCAGAGATAGCCGACGAGCGGGTGGAGAACGTGCGCGACTACCTGCACGAGGGCCAAAAAGTCAACGTGAAGTACAAAGGCCATGACCCCAAAGGCCGCATGCGCCTGACGATGAAGGGCATACCACAGGGCTAAGAGACACAAGAGGAGACCTCCCCTGGCGTGCGAGTACGCGCAGCCGGGGGAGCGCTATGGGAGCACTATAGAGAGTACGAGGAGAGCGTGATGCTCTCTGCGGTATTACTCGCGGTGTCGTAGATGGCGTAGCTCACCGTGCCGGTGCTGTAGCCACAGATCTCCCCGGGGTTACACACCAGGCAGTCACCGACGTACTCCTGGTGCAGGGTATGGTTATGCCCATAGAACACCGCGTCGTAGTCGCCCGACCGCGCCAGAGACAGCGCCAGCGTGGGGTGGTGGATCATACAGAGCGTCCTGCCGCCCATGGTCACCACACCGTAGGTGTTATTCATGAGGGTAAATGCCCCCTCAGACTCGTGAGCCACAAGGGCCATTTTATGTTTCTCGGCATCGTTATTTCCATAGATAGCTGTGCAGGGGATACGAGAAGCTATACACATCAAGAGTATTTTTGGGGCTCCCATGTCCCCCAGGCAGAGCAAATGCTCCACATCACGAGCGGCCGCATCTGCGAGGACTGCCTGCAGATGCGACCGGTGGTCATGGATGTCGCTGATGATTCCCAAGAGAATACTCATGTGTGGTTATATGACTGGTTATACCGCCACGCGGATGAAACTGACGAGCGCGGCGTCCCCCAGGTACTCCTGCACGGTAAGGGAGGGGTCCTTCACAAATTTCTGGCAGCTGAGCGCCTGCTCCGCGGCGAACTTCTGCTCTTTGCCCTGCAGTATCCCCGCGATGATATGCTCCGGCTTGCCCTCGTTTTTCAGCTGCTCGGCCCAGATTTCCTTCTCCTTGGCAATGAGCTCAGCGCTCACGTCCTCGGGGTTGGCCACCAGCGGATTCATCGCTACCACGTGCATGGCCAGGTCTCTGGCGTGCTCCTGCGTCCCGCCGCTCAGCGCCACTAGCGCCGCCACCTTCCCATTGGTGTGCACATAGCCGGCCACGGTAGAGCCGCCCTCCAGCCGCGCCGCACTGATGAGTTGCATATTCTCGCCCATTTCTAGCACTTTGTCACCCTTCACGGACTCAAAATACGGCGCTACGCTGCCGGCTCCCTCAGTGTCTGCCTTCGCGGCAAGAGCGGTCACAAAGGCAATAAACTGCTCGTTACGCCCCACAAAGTCCGTCTCGCACGCCACCCCCACTATCCCACGGCCACTGATGGCTACCGCCCCCTCATGCGTCGCGCGGTCGGCTTTCTTGGCGGCTTGCTTCAGGCCCTTCTTGCGGAGGTAGTCGATCGCGCCGTCGATGTCTCCATTCGAGGCCTCCAGAGCGTTCTTGCTCTCCAGCATTCCGGCTCCGGTACGTTCTCGGAGCGCCTTTACGTCAGCAGCCGTTATTGTCGTCATACGGGTATCATTAGATGTCCGCAGTGTAGAGCGCCCCGGGAGCGTGTCAACGTCTCTCCGCAGGACGTATAAAAAAGATTTGCCAGGGGGGCTGCGTCTGGCTATAAGTGGGGGGCGCGTGGCGCACTTTACACTCCGGGCGATTAGCTCAGCTGGCTAGAGCATCTCGTTTACACCGAGGAGGTCGCGGGTTCGAATCCCTCATCGCCCACCAGAATCATCTGCTGTCATACCTGTCTCTGGGGCTGGTGTGTTTTGGGTATTTAGTGGGAGAGGGGTTGACGGGGAGCAAATTCACCCTAGAGTCGCCGAGGATCGGGGTATAGCTCAGTTGGCTAGAGTGCATGCTTTGGGAGCATGAGGCCGCAGGTTCGAGTCCTGCTACCCCGACCAAGATATTCAATATGCTTTCTTCTAGAGTTAAACTTGTCGTTTTCACTCCTGTTCCTTATGCCGACCTAGTGAGAGAAGCTCTCGGTGACGCCGGAGCAGGGGTTATAGGCCATTATGATTTTTGCTCGTTTTCGTCAAGAGGCTTTGGACGTTTCCGTGGTAATGAATGCTCTACTCCAAATATTGGTGAATCTGGCAAACAGGAAACAGTAGAAGAGGAGAGAATAGAAGTCGTAGTAGAGAGAAAGATTCTAAGAGAAGTTGTGTCAAAGATGAAGGAAACACACCCTTATGAAGAGGTTGCTTTTGATGTATATCCATTGGAGGATTTTGAAACAATTTCATAAAATCCTTGGACTAAAACAACTGTAGAGGAATTTTGGAGCGTTCTATAGAAGGCGTCAAGAAGGTAGTACCCCGTTCTGATCTTGGGGAATGGTCTCGAGTACATCAGGGTGCCATCGTGCTATCTGGAGCGTGAGGGGTACTTCCATTGCCAGGAGTGCAGCCCACGGTACAAAGAGCTCCTTATGCAGCTGCCCCTCCGCAGCAGGAGTGATGACGGTAAGAGTTTGCTCCGATGGTTGTATGTGGAGGAGGGCATGGTCTACGCTCATACCGGTAGAGAAAGAGAGAAGCGCATATTCCTCTTCTGCTGTGTGGGTGAGCAGCAGGTGCACGAGGCCATCGAGGCTGTGGTGTGTGTGGGGGCTTGCTTTGGGGAGTGCTATGCCAAAGAGATACGGTATCTGCGGATACAAGAGTGTACCGGCTGCCCAGACCAGGTGGCACCCCTGCAGCGCATGCGGTACAGGATTCTCTCGGGCATAACACCAGGCCTGATACCCGGGGAGGCTCCCTTCGGTGACCAAGAGCTGTCCCGCATTGGTGGAGGTCTGTGTGCCGGCTATCAGGGCGCCGAGAGTCCAGGGGCTTGTACTGGAACCTGCTGCACGGAGCAGGGGATGGTCGGTGCCCATCAGGGGGGGGAGTATATCCTGCAGGAGCCACTTTTCAGACGTTACTGCCTGGTGGTCTGGTGCAGAGAGGAGCTGCTCTATACGATGCCATACAGCATGCTGCAGCTGCGTATCGGCCTGACCAAAGTGAAAAATAGCCGCAATGATGTCTTCTATGCGGTCGTACAGCGCGAGGAGCTGGGTGACCAGCGAGGTGATATCCCCTGTCGGAGGAGGGAGGAGCTCTGTGGGGGGTGGCTGCGGATCCATATTAAAGAGCTGCGCACTGGCCTTGGCCGCAATATGCCGCAGAGCGCTTCTCTGATTCGGCAGGGTATTATAGAATGCCCCTGGCCCCGTGCTCTCCCATCGGTGGCCTAGGAGCTCCCGAGCCAGCTGGCTTTTTCTGTCTAGAGAGGTGCTCGTCCTTTGTATTTCTCGGAGGTGGTCAAGCAGTTGCTGCAGGTCAGAGGCCCTCAGCGCCAGTGACCGCGGGTAACCCGAGCGGGACTCCAGCCGCTGGAGAATCTGCATAATCTGCTCGCGCAGGGGGCTAATCGGAGCCGCCTCTATGTGCAGCGCCACCGCCGTGAAGAGCGCCCGCACCTCCTCATTATCCCCCCACTGATAGAGCTCATCATGCTGCCCCAGGGGCGTGGTTTCCTCCGGTATGAGGAGCGCCAGGTCCTCGATGCAGGTGTCCAGCGAGAGCGTGCGCCCCTCATGGGCAAAGGTCTCCTGCTCCAGCATATCCAGGCCCAACGACTCCTTCTCGTGGTCGGTCAGGTCCTCCAGCCGTCGTCGCCGGGCAATACTCCGCCGGGAGCCAGAGCGATGACAGCGCCACAGGTACTGCATGCTGGCATATTACCGGGGAGACTGGCTATTGGCAAGCCGAGAGCCTTATACATTACGCTCCACAGGCACCAGCTCTCGGAGGGCATCTTTAGTACTGCTCCGGGTTTTGCGGCCTTCACTGCGCAGGGTCTCTAGCAACTTGCGCGTACTCTGTGCCCCGGCCTGCGCGAATATCTGCTCGAATTCCTTACCCGTTATGGCGCCGGCCATGTACTGCTGCGTCTTCTCCAGCAGGTCGCGCTGCACCTGGTTTTCCTCCTGCTGAGCGGTGAGATCCGCTACGTTCTTCGCGGCGTCAGCCTCTGTGGGGCTGTAGGGCTCGCTCTGGTTGAGCTGTACAATGCCCTCCTGTAGCGCCGCTGCGTTCTCGGCCTCTTGCGTGGTGAGGTCCTGGAGGAGGCTCTGTACACCCTGGAGGTTCTCTTCGGTGGGTTTTATCGCCGCCAGGGTAGCGATGTCCGCGGCGTGTTCGGGGGTTTCTGGCGCTGGGGGAGCAGGCTCGGCAGCCTTTGGTAGGGCATCCTCCAGCTTCTCCAGCGTGCTCTCCACCTGCCCATAGGCGCCGGCCAGCGCGGTGGCTTCCTCCTTCTTGGCGGTGGCGGCAGCCCGCTCTTCTTCCGTAGGGGCAGGGAGGCTTCGCTGCTGCTCCACTGGGGCGTTATCATACGCAGTGAGGCGCTCCAGCAGCGGGTTTACCTCCTCTTGCAGCGCGGTGTATTGCTCAGCTATATTCGCTGAAAGTCCTCGGAGGGAGCTAGCAGCGGCTTCTAGCTGCGCGGTTTGCTGGCTTGCGGGGGTGCTACTGGCCTTGGTTATGGAGGGGATCAGCGCAGCATTGGCCTGGGTGAGTGCCTTGGGGAGGGCCTCTTGCAGCTCGGCTGAGAGGGGTGTGAGGTCCAGTGTGGGGACAGGAGCAATGGGCATCTCCAGGTCTGGGATGCTGGTCTTCGTCATGGTGGCACTGGCCACGCTCAGCTCCGGCACCGTAGTGGCAAAGGGATCTTTCTCTCCCTCCACTACCACGGGGCGCTGGCTCTCTACCGCGTCGCTGAGTTGCTCCACCGCAGAGGAGAGCGCTCCCAGCGCGGCGGGGTTCTGTAGGGCGCTGATGGCCTGCGTATTTCGCTCGTGCTGCGCCGTTGCGGCCTGCTGCAGCTGCGTGATCTGCACCACGGCGGGGGCGGTTTCGTCGTTATTTTCTCGCTCCAGCACGGTGATTTTCTCCTGCTCTAGCGCGGTGAGGATCTCCTCCAGCTGCGCCTGCTCGGCCTCCAGCTGCTCTCGTATGCCACTGAGGCGGCTCTCCACCGCGGTCATATCCGTGCGTTCGGTCACGGCCTGTACGGCATTCTTCGCCTCGGCGATGTGCTGCTCGGAGCTCGTAATGGCGGTCTGCACGGCGGCGTGGGTGTCACTCACGGCGGGCTGGTTGAGGACCACGGCGGTCACCGGCTCTGTAGTCTCCTCTGCAGGAGTGGGGGGCGTGAGCGGAGCTATGAAGGCTTCTTTAGCCTCCACCAGCGCGGTAGTAGCTGCCTCGAGCGCCGCGCGAACCTCCGGGTTCTGGGTAGCAGTGGTGACGGTACTCGGGGATGAAATAGCCACAGGAGCGCCCGTGATGGTGACCTGCTGAGTGGTCACGTCCTGCTGTTGAGGGGGAGTGGGCACGGGCGTGACGGCCCCGGTGCGGGCATCGGCCTGGCGCTGGAGGAGGGCATTCTGCGCCTGGAGCTGCTGCATCATGGCCTCTAGTACCGCTTTGTCGGTGGTGATGCTGGTGGCACTACTCCGCTCCAGCACGGTCTCTTTGATATAGCGCTCTTTCTCGCGTAGCTCCTGCAGGGTGGACTCATGACGCTCGGTATGCTCGGCAGTGGGGAGGGATTCCAGCCCTGCTATCTCCGCTTGCAGGCTCTGGAGGACCTTTTGCACAGCAGCTTCCTTCTCCTCCAGCGCCTCATAGTGCCGGGCGAGCTTAGCCATACTGGCTTGCAGTACGTCGTGTTTCTCGGTGAGTGATTTTTTGGTATCTGCCATAGCCGTACTGGCGCTCTGCTCCGCGGTAGTAATGACCTGCCCGGTGGCAGACTGCTGCTCTCGCAGCTCTGTAATTGCCTTGGTGAGTTCTCTGTCCTCAAAGGGCACGGGCATGGCCGTGAGCATTTTCTCTCTCGCCTCAGCGGGGGACTGCTCTACGCGTACGCGTTGCACACCCTCAGGAGCCTGCTCACTACGCGCCTGGTAGACCAACATCTCCTTGCGGAACTGCGTCATGATCTCCTCCTTCTGCTGCTGGTACCTCTCTGGGGTGAGGGTGTCTGTGGCCGTGGGGGGCTGCTCGTAGGCCTTCTGCAGGGCCTCCAAGCGGTCCGCGGTGCGCTCCAGTGTGCCACTGGCGCCCTCCAGCAGACGCTGCTGCACGAGGTATTCTTGTGGTTTGACGGGCTCTTTGCGGCTTTGTTTCCGCCCATCATAGAGCTCCGGCTGCAGCTGCCCGAGCGTGGTAGCCATACTCCGCAGCTGCGTAGCGCTCGCGTCGCCCACATTCGCCATGCCCTCCAGCTGCTCTGGCAGGCTGATGAGCCCGCGGTTTACCTCGCCCTGCAGGCTGCTCATCACCTTGCCGATCTCCGTCGGGAGGAAGCGATTGAGCTCGCGACTCTGCTCACTGGCCAAGATATTCTCTATGCTGCGGTTGCCCTGCACGAGTTTGTCCAGCGGAGAGAACCCGAGTGCCGACCCGTCCCCTATGGGCGAGCCATTTAGTGTGGGGCCACCGCCATTTACCTGCACATTGGCGTTGTCGATGTTGGTATCTCCCTGGCTGCTATAGGCCTCAGAGACGCTATTGCTGGCACTCTGAGCCGCGGCCGAGACGCTATTGATAATCCGCTCGGAGAGCCGGTCGTCAAAGCACCACACCGCCGTATACCAGAAGAGCGCTATGGTCATCACCTGCCAGAGGTAGGAGAAGGCCTGCTCACCGTGTATCCCCACCGAGGAGATAATAAAGGTATGGTCGAGGAAGTCGCTGGCGTAGCCCGCCATGTGCTTCATCATCACAAAGCCCACCGTGAAGGTAAAGGCGATCTTCAGCGGTACCAGCAGGAACATCACAAACTTCCGCATGATGCCCGTAGAGCGGATAAACAGCCCCAGGTCCATCGCTACGTCCATCATAAAGAAGGGCGAGAGGATAATAAACATCCACAGGAAGATCACCCGCAGCACCAGCGCCATCATGATGTAGAGGTTGGACGCGGTGAACCCCAGCATAAAGAGCGTATTGTAGAGGATATTCCGCGCAAAGCCGTTGAGGTTAGAGAGCATCTGGCTCAGCAGGGGCGCCGAGTGGATATTGCTGGTGGTGAAGAGCCACGGCAAGAAAATATTGGGGATGAGATCCACGGTTTCTTCTTGCACTTGGTCAGCTTTTATCTTAAAGAAGCAGTCGTCGCTGGGGGTCTGTGTATTCCCGGAGCCAGAATCTATGGGGCAGTAGAGCTCATTAAACCACTTCTCCAGCGTCTTACAGGTGGGGGAGTCGGTGAAGCATTCCTCGCCCGTGGTGTCTACTTTCACCTCCCCGATCATATTCCGCGGAAACTGGCTCTCCCAGCTCTCCACCCCTATGCTCACTACCGCGCGGTAGCCCAGGTCTATGGTGTTGATCATCAGCTCCATGCCCAGTAACGTGAAATTCGCCGCCACCAGGCCAAACATCGCCTTGGGTACCATCTGCTTCAGGTGGTAGCGACCGAATTTCTTCCCCTGTATCCCCCGGATAATATTATCCATCCCCAGGTAGGTCATGTAGCCCAGCGTCAGCACATTCACGATGTTACGCGCGTTCACCCACAGCGGCCGCATCGCTGCGTAGGCCTCCTCCCCCAGCACCAGGTGCGAGCCAATCAGCAGGTCATTCACCTCGGTGGTCTTGAGGTAGAGCAGCACGAGGATATCCAGGATAACACTGGTAATGGAGCTGAAGTTCAGCAGCGACTCATCACTGGTGGCAAAGGCCGTGGCGCCCACCCCCACCGTGAGCACAAGCACACACAGCGCGGGGAGGTGACGACGGAGGAAGCGGTACATGAGCGAGAAAACGCAGGTATCCTAGCACTGTAGCAGAAAATAACAACCCAGACAAGCGGCTCTGCGGAGGGGACGCTGACGTAGGTCGCGATTCCCTTGACAGGGAGGGCTGCACGTCGTATGCTCTGCGGTGCATAGGCCTGGTATTCTCTGGTTATTATTGGTTATCAGATGGTGATGAGAGGATATCCTGCGCCTGCAGTTCTTTGAGAGATCGGGGGTATAGTAAGAGTAACGAAGAGTGACGACAGTCATCTGCACGCGTACAGACGGGTATAGTTGTTTGTTTTCCTTATTTTTTCACTTTTTAAAAACTAAATTAGTCTATGTCATCATTTAGCAATGATCACCCCAAAAGAAGAGCTGGAGGCCCATCTAAGTCTGAAAAAGTAGCTCAAGAGCAAAGCGTACAAGGCGTTACTGTCGAAATACTAAAAGGGTATTTTGGAAAAGAGCATCGGAGATTGATTTATTATGCTCATAATGTTCGAGAGGCAATGAATCTTTACGCTAAAGACCCAAAAACGTCTGTAAAAACATTTTCTAAAAAAGACAAGAATCGTATGGTAAGACTTTTCGGATTTTAGGAAGAGGTCCCTGGTCTCAACATCCACTGGAATAGGAAGCATGTGCTCCCTCATTCTAGTGGATTTTTTTGTCTCCCGCTGGCGGAGCGCTACACTGGCGCTATGGCCCTCACCCTCTACAACAGCCTCACCCGCCGCCCGGAGCCCCTGATGCCCACCACGCCCGGCATCGTTAAGCTCTACAGCTGCGGTCCTACGGTCTACAACTATGTGCATATCGGCAATATGCGCAGCTTTTTGCTCAGCGATTTGCTGACCCGCGTGCTGCTACTTTTTGGCTATCGGGTAGAAAAAACCATGAATATCACCGACGTAGGGCACCTGACCAACGACGACATCGCTGACGCCACGGGCGAGGATAAGATGCTGCGAGCCGCCAGAGAGCAGTCGCTCACGCCGCTAGACATCGCCAACCGCTACACGGAGGCCTTCCACGAGGACGAGCAGGCGCTGCGCATCCGCCCGGCAGACCACTACCCGCGCGCCACCAGCTACATCGCCGAACAAATAGCCATGACTGAGCAGCTCCTGGAGCGTGGCCATGCGTATGTGGTGAGGGGCAGCGTGTACTTCCGTGTGGGGTCGCTGCCTAGCTATGGGGTGCTGAGCGGTAATCTCCTCGACGAACTGAGCGCCGGCAAGCGTGTTGCGGTGCAAGACGAGAAGGAAGACCCCCGAGATTTCGCGCTCTGGAAGGCCGTACCGCCAGAGCACCTCATGCGCTGGGAGAGCCCCTGGGGCGTTGGCTGCCCGGGCTGGCACATCGAGTGCTCGGCCATGGGACGCTCTACCCTCGGCTTCCCTATAGACATCCACACCGGGGGCGAGGACAATCTCTTCCCCCACCACGAGTGCGAACGCGCACAGAACTGCGGCACCATGGGCGAGCAGACCGAGCAAGTGAAGGTCTGGATGCACGCCAAGCACCTCATGGTAGATGGCGAGAAAATGAGTAAGAGCACGGGCAACTTCTACACCGTGCGGGACGTGCTGGCCAGGGGCTACACGGGTACAGAGCTGCGCTGGTGCCTGCTGGTGCCCCACTACCGCACGAGTATGAACTTCAGCTTCACCGCGCTGGAGGAGGCCAGGAGCAATATCCGCCGGCTGCGCAACTGGCACGGAGACCTCACAAGGGCCCTCCCAGAGGCCTCTGTTACCGTGCCGCGTGACCCGTCTCTCCCCACGATGCCAGTGGCATTCCGCGCCCGACTGGCCGATGACCTCAACGCTGCCGGGGCCGTGGGGGTAGTCTTCGAGACGATGAAGCTCTACTACACGCTCCCAGAGCACCACCGCGAGGATATCAACATGCTGATCACTTTCTTAGAACAAGAATTTGACGCGGTCTTTGCAGTACTCACTCCGGAGCGAGAAAGCACCGAGACCCAAGCGCTGGTGCAGCAGCTCATCACCGCGAGGGACAGCGCCAGAGCAGCCAAAGACTGGGCCGAGAGTGACCGCCTGCGCAGCGAGATAGAGACGCTCGGGTACCTGGTGAAGGACAGCCCTGAGGGTACCGTCGTGCAGCGCGTGTAGTGATGAAACTCCCCGAGGGCGGCTTGACAAATGACCTGGACTGCCTACCCTTGCCGCGTTATTCTCCCACCTCTATGTCTCTCTCCTGGATGCTTGTGGTCTCTGTATAAGGATCTCCACGGCGCATCAGGGGTCTTCGGCATGGCGGATTTACGCTCTCCCTCATGGCTACCAAGACAAAATCCTCTCTGCAATTCCCCGCTACACTGACCCCCACAGGGCAGAAATTAGGCCGGTATTTCTTCACAGAGGTGGGCGAGGACTTCCCCTTCCCAGACCTCATCGAGCTGCAAACCCAGTCGTATGACTGGTTCCTGCGTGAGGGGATCAAAGAGCTCCTAGACGAGATCAACCCCATCACCGACGCCACGGGCAAGAAGCTAGAGCTGCGCATCCTCAACTATGAGGTAGAGGACCCCAAGCACGACATCCCCACCTGTAAGGTCAAGGGCCTGACGTACGAGAGCGTCATCCGCGCGCATGTGGCGCTGACGAACCTAGAGAGCGGAGAGATCAAGGAGCAGGACGTGTACTTTGGGCATATCCCGCGGCTGACGACCGAGGGCTACTTCGTCATCAACGGCGTAGAGCGCGTAGTGGTGAACCAAATAGTGCGCAGTAGCGGGGTATTCTTCCAGGAGAATCAGGGCCTGCCGGGCACCTACCTGGCGAAGATGATCCCCGAGCGTGGCGCCTGGCTGGAGGTAGAAGTCGACAAGAAAAACGTACTGTGGGTGAAGGTAGACCGCAAGCGAAAAATCCCCGTGACGATGTTCCTTAAGTGCTTTGGGGTAGAGACGGAAGCCGCGGTGAAGGCGCTCTTTGAGGGCTACGTCGGCGTAGCGGAGGAGGACTACCTCACCAATACCCTACTGAAGGACACCACCACCAGCCCCGCAGAGGCCTGGCAGACCGTCTATAAACGTATCCGCCCGGGAGACCTGGCCACGGCAGAGAACGCCAAGGCCTTCCTGGAGGACCTCTTCCACAACCCACGGCGCTATGACATGGGGTCTATCGCGCGGTATAAGATCAACCGCAGCTTTCATAAAGACCTGCCCAATACCCCCGAGGGACGGGTGTTTCACCTGCAGGATTTTGTTGATATGGTCAAGGGGCTCATCGACTGCCAGATAGGCCGGCGTGAGGGCGATGACATCGACCACCTGGCCAACCGGCGTATCCGTGGGGTGGGCGAGCTCCTCAAGATGAAGTTCCGCGTGGGCCTGAGCCGCACCGAGCGCATCGTGCGAGACCGCATGAGCATCGTGGAGATGGAGACCGTGACCCCAACACAGATCGTCAACAGCCGGCCCATCACCGCCGCTATGCACGAGTTCTTCGCCAGCAGCCAGCTCTCGCAGTTCATGGACGAGACCAACCACCTCACCGCCCTGGAGCACAAGCGTCGTCTCTCTGCTATGGGGCCGGGGGGGCTGAGCCGTGAGCGGGCGACCTTTGAGGTGCGGGATCTCCACCCCTCGCATTACGGGCGCATCTGCGCGGTGACCACCCCCGAAGGGCCGAATATCGGGCTGGTGCTCTACCTGGCCAGCTACGCGCGGGTCAACGCTATGGGCTTCATCGAGACGCCCTACCGTACCATCAAAAACACCATCAAGAACGACGCTAAGCTGCTCCTCGGGCGCACGGTGCGGGTCGATATCCTCGACGGGAAGAAGGTGAGCGTGAAGGCCGATACCGTCATCGACACTGCGGTGGCCGCCACGCTCGAGAAGATCAAGGACCTCAAAGAGGTGCCCGTGTATAGTTACCTGACTGACGAGGTGGACTACTACGACGCCGAGAGCGAGAAGACCATGTGCGTGGCGCAGGCCAATGCGGCCGTGAATGCGCTGGGGGAATTCAAGGATGGCTTTGTGAATGCCCGCAAGAACTTCGAGCCCGGGCAGTACCCCGTCAGCGAGGTGACGCATATGGACATCTCGCCCAAGCAGATCGTGAGTCTCTCGACCGCGCAGCTGGCCTTCCTCGAGTCAGATGAGAACACCCGTGCACTGATGGCCAGTAACATGAGCCGCCAGGCCGTGCCCTGCGTGACGCCCGACAGCCCGGTGGTCGGCACGGGGACCGAAAGCGTGACCAGCGTGATGGCCTGCGTACGCGCACCAGAGGACGGCGAGGTCAAGCAAGTCGACGCGCAGAAGCTCACCTTCATCGGGAAGAGCGGGAAGAAATACGTGTATGAGATCAAGACTTTTGAGCGCACCAACCAAGACACCTGCCTCTTTGAGCGCCCACGAGTAACCGCTGGGCAGAAGCTCTCTGAGGGGGAACTGATGGTAGATAGTGCCTCTACCGACAAGGGCGAGACGGCCCTCGGGCAGAACCTGCGCGTGGCGTATATGCCATGGGGAGGGTATAACTTTGAGGATGCGGTGATCATCGGCCAGCACGTTATTGATAAGGGCCTCTTCAACTCTATCCACATCAAGAGCTATGACATGGACGTGCGCGATACCAAGCTGGGCCCTGAGGAAATGACCGCTGACATCCCGAATGTGAGCGGCGCCAAGCTCAGTGACCTAGACCACGAGGGGGTGGTGCGCATTGGCGCTACGGTGATGGCGGGGGATATCCTCAGCGGGAAGGTCAGCCCCAAGGGAGAAACGGAGCTGACGGCCGAGGACCGGCTGCTGAGGGCTATCTTTGGGGAGAAGTCCAGCGACGTGAAGGACACCAGTATGAAGCTGCCACGGGGGAGCGGGGGCAAGGTGATCGACATTAATATCCTGGAGAAGAGCAAGGGCGATGAGCTCCCTACCGGCGTGCTGAAGCGCGTGCAGGTGAAGGTAGCCCAGCTGCGCCACCTGGAGCCAGGGGATAAAATGGCCGGCCGCCACGGGAACAAAGGGGTGATCTCCATCGTGGTACCGACCGAAGACATGCCCCACATGGAGGATGGCACGCCGGTAGATATCATCTTGAACCCGCATGGGGTGATCTCCCGGATGAATATCGGCCAGGTACTGGAGACCCACCTGGGGCAGGCAGCCGACGCAATGGGGATCAAAGTCGCCACCCCAGTGCTCAACGGCCTCTCGCTCGACCAGATCCAAGACCTGCTGGTGTATAATGGCTTCCCGGCGGACGGGAAGTTCCAGCTCATCGACGGGCGCACCGGCCAACCCTTTGACCATAAGACCGTCGTGGGGGTGTGCTACATGATGAAGCTCAGCCACATGGTGGAGGACAAAGTGCACGCGCGGAGCGTAGGGCCCTACTCACTGGTGACGCAGCAGCCCTTTGGTGGGAAGGCCAAGAATGGAGGCCAGCGGTTTGGGGAGATGGAGGTATGGGCGCTGGAGGCCTATGGCGCGGCGTATACTCTGCAGGAGATGCTCACCATCAAATCCGATGACGTGCACGGCCGACAAAAAGCCTACGAGGCGATCATCAAGCAAGAGCCGATCGAGTTCATCTCGGTGCCCGAGTCATTCAATGTCCTCATGAAGGAGTTGCAGAGCCTGGGACTAAAAGTAGACCTGGTACAGACCATAGACGCTGATGGCGACGGTACCCCTGACGGAGTCGAGCGCCTGGACGCCCAGCGCATGGTCACCGGGGATAAGGAGGGCGATGAACTCAGCGTGGTGGTCGAGACAGAGATAGTGGTAGAGGAGGACGCGCTGGTGCCAGAAGACATGGAGGACATGGGGAATAGCGAAGAGGAGAGCGATGATACCGAGGAGTAGGAGAGTAATTATACCCCAGTTATACCCAGAGTACCCCGTGAAGTGCGGGGTTTTTGGGTTGCCAGGGAGGCCAATTTCTCCATAGTGCGCGCATGCTGCGGACGCTCTGGCGCTACATCTGGCGGGTGATCAAGGCCATGGCGCTGCTCTGGGTCTTCTTCTGCGTGGGGCTTTTCCTCCTGTTGCATGCCTTTGAGCTGCTTACCGGGAGTGACCGTGGGGCGCTGTGGTATATAGCTCCGCCTGAGGGGGTGACGGCCAGCGTACGCCACACGGCTGACGGGGTGCGCTACATGGTGCTGGGTGATGAGACTAGGCCGCCGCTGCTCTTCATCCATGGGGGGTTCGGGGGCTTCCGGCATGGGCGGGTGATGGTCCACTCACTCCCGCTGTATGAGCGCTATCACCTTATTCTTGTTGAACGTCCGGGCTACGGAGGCACCCCCCTGCCATACATGCCTGACATCATGGCGGAGGCGAGACTGCTCCTCCCCGTGCTGGAGGGCAAACCGCACGCGGTGGTGGCGGGGCATAGCTATGGCGCGGTACTGGCTATAGCCATGGGGCTGGAGGCACCGGAGCAAATAGCCCAGATAGTCAACACCGCGGGGCTGTACTATACGGTCTATAATCCGCCGGCGCCTGTGAGTATTCTGCCGGGCTGGATAGCGGCGCTGCTCCCGCGTGTGCTGCGTACCACCTTTGCCGAGAACCAGGCCAGAGAGTACAACATGCAGCCACTCGAAGAGCGCTATAGTGAGCTGGCCGTACCGCTGACCCTGGTGTGGGGCGGAGAGGACCCTATGGTGTCTCCGCTGAGCAGTGTGCAGTTGTTGCAGGCGCTCCCGGAGGCGTCGTCGGTGGTGTTTCCTTCCCTCGGGCACCGCATACCACAAGAGAATCCCGCGGAGCTCACGGCTATTTTGCTTGCGTTGCCGTCAGCAGGAGCGTCATGATTGCTGGGGGTCCTCTGCGAGGAAGCCATCGGTCTGGTGCTCCCACAGCGTAGCGTAGAGCCCTCCGGCTGCCAGGAGCGCTTCATGCGGGCCGTCCTCGACTATCTGCCCCTTGTCCATCACGATGATGCGGTCCATCTGCATGATGGTGCTCAGCCGATGCGCGACGACCACCGTGGTACGCCCCCGCATGAGTGTCTCCAGGGCGTCTTGTATATAGCGCTCAGACTGGGTATCCAGCGCGCTGGTGGCCTCATCCAGCAGGAGGAGCGGTGCCTGCTTCAGCATGGCCCGGGCAATGGCTACCCGCTGGCGTTCTCCGCCGCTGAGCTTCACCCCGCGCTCGCCCACCAGGGTGGCATACCCCTCCGGCAGGACGTCGATGAAGCTGCTGGCATGGGCCAGTCTGGCGGCCTCGGCCAGTTGCTCGTCGCTAGCGTTCGGGTCTCCGTAGCGGATATTCTCGGCCAGGCTCCGGTGGAAGAGCATGGGGTCCTGCGGCACGTAGGTGATGTGCTCCCGTAGTGACGCCTGGGTGATGCGCGCTATGTCTTGCCCGTCGATGCTGATGGTGCCTTTCTCGGGGTCTGCAAAGCGCAGCAGGAGCTTCATCAGCGTGCTCTTTCCGCTCCCACTGGGGCCGACGATGCCCACCCGCTGGCCCGCTGGCACGGTGAGGTTCAGGCCCTGGAAGACCTCTTTGCCCTCCATCTCATAGGTGAAGTCTACCCCGTTGAAGGTGATGCTCCCGCCAGTGATACGGCAGGGTTCGGGATGAGGAGGGTCTTGTACCTCTATGGATTCATCGAAGATATCCAGCATCTCCATCGCATTGGAGAGGTGCTCAGACGCGGTATTGAACTGCTCCCCGATGTTAGACAAGCTACCCGTAATGGCCCAGAAGTAGCGCGTAACCATTATGATGTAGCCCACACTCAGCAGGTCCAGCCCCCACTGCATGATGAGGTAGGTGAAGACGCCCCAGTTAGCCCCCTGGATGAGGAGCGACGTGGCCGTACCCTGCAGTGCCCCCAGCTGATAGGCCGTGATGCCGCTATCGCGGTACTGGCCGGAGACTTTCTCGTACTGTTGGTACTCGGGCTTCTCGGCCGCGAAGGCCTTTACCAGCATCATATTCCCGATGGTATCAGCGAAGAAGCCGTTCATCTTACTGGAGTTCTCGGCGCGGACGAGGTCATAGCGGTGCTTCCACCAGGTGTAGACAGAGGTGAGTACGGTGAAGGCCACTATCCACAGCAGTGCCCAGCCAGTGAGCGAGGGGAGGAGCAGGTAGAGCGCCACCAGCACCCCCACCATGGTGACGGTCACCTCCAGCAGGGTAAAGACGAAATCATTCAGTCCCCAGATGGCCCTCTCCAACCGGTTGGCTTTATTCAGGATAGCGCCCACATGGTTACTCGCGTAGAACTGCGCAGACTTCTGCTCCAGTACCTCCAGGGCATAGAGGCGGGTCACCTGTGCGAAGTGTGGGCCATAGTAGGACCCCAGGTGCTGGCCAATCTTACTGAGGATAGTAGCGCCTATGCTGAGCCCGAAGTAGACCGTCACCTTGGGCCAGAGCAGGGTGAGAGCGGCCTGCTTGTCAGCTGCGTCGGTGAGGATGTCCACAATCTTGGCAAAGAGTATGGGCGAGTATACCGACCATATAAAGGTCGTGATGACCCTGGTAATAAGGAGAAAAAGCCGCTGCCAGCCAAACGCGGGGTAGCGCTGTATCATCTGCCAGAGGTAGGACCAGAAGCGACGAATACTGTTTTTCTTGGCGCTCATGGGGCCTACTGTACTACGAGAGTGTGCGGTTGTCTAGCGAAAATAATTGTCTTTGTCCTCGGAGTACTTGGCTTGGCAGGAGGAGGAGAAGCGCTACAGTACCGGGTATGAGTTTTCCTGCTCCGTTTCTCGCTCGAGTAGAGGCGCTCCTCCCCCCGGCAGAGCGAGAGCCTTTCCTCCACTGGTGCACGGCGCCACTGCCTAAGAGCTTCCGGCTGACCCAACGGGCAGCATATGCGGCGCCTCCCGCTGCCTGGCACGCGCAGCAGACCCTCCTCCCACGCACGCATCTCCTCCCTCGGCCTGCCACTGCTGCGGAGAAAGTACGGCTGGGGAATACCCTGGAGCACTTCAGCGGGGAGGTATACAGCGCGACGCTCAGCAGCCTCTTAGACGTCTACGCGCTGGGGGATATACGCGGCTGGAAGGTACTGGACCTCTGCGCGGCGCCGGGGAGTAAAACCACGCTGCTGAGCCAAATGGTGGGGCCTGAGGGGCTGGTGGTGGCCAATGAGCCCAGCAGTAGCCGCCTGCAGAAGCTGGCCAGCAATATAGAGCGGCTGGGGTGCCAGAATGTCATCCTCACCCAGTGGAATGGCGCTAAGCTCCGCCAGTACACCGAGAGCGAGTTCGACCTGGTGCTGGTAGACGCCCCCTGCAGTAGTGAGGGGCACGGACGCAAAGACAGTAGTTTCTTCAGCCAGATGTGGAGTGAGCGAAGCATCTTGACTGCTGCTAGGCTCCAGCAGCAGCTCATCGAGGAGGCGCTCCTGGCACTCCGGGTGGGGGGGATCCTCCACTACAGCACCTGCACCACCGCCCCCGAGGAGAACGAGTGTATTGTGGCGGGGCTGCTGGCGCGCTACCCGGGGGCCGTAACGGTGCTGCCACCGCACCTGCCAGCGGGGCTCCCCCATGCCAAGGGGGTCACGCAGTGGCAGGGGCAAGGTATCCCTCCCGAGGTGAGCGAGCACTACACGCGGCTCTACCCCCACCTGCGGAGCGAGATGTGGGACTCGGAGTGCTTTGGCATGATAACGCTGCAGAAGACCGCTCCCACCACCAGCAGAGCCGAGAAACAGACCAGCCTCCACCCTCCACAGCTGCTGAAGAAGCAGGAGAAGGCGCGGATCATTACGCAGCTCTACAAGCGGTTTGGCATCCCCAAGGAGGCGCTCAGACCCTACAGCTTGCTGCAGACCCCCCAGGGAGTGTGGCTGACCACCGCGCTGGGAGCGGGGTTCCTCCGTCGGAGTATCGTCAATAGGCCCGGTATGCCACTGCTGGATGCGAATAATCACCTCACCCACAGTGCGGCGATGGCGCTCGGGGCACTGGCAACTGCGCAGCTATACCCCCTCACCGACGCGCAGTATGGCCGCTGGCTCCAGGGCTATGACCTACTCGACGTGGCCCTCCCCTGGCCGGATAGCAGTGAGGTCCTGGTGCATTACCGGGGGCGGTGTGTGGGGCTGGGGCGGGTGATGGAAGGCGGCAAGAAGCTCAAGAATAAACTCCCCAGGACGCTCACACTGGCGCAACCCGTGACGTACGAGGGCGATAGCTGAGCCCCAGCGCGAGGAAAAAACTCAGGCTCAGCGGCGTCATATCGAAGAGCGTGGCCATATTCGTCAGCAGTACAAAGCCCAGCAGCAGCCCCTGCGCAGCCTCCTCCAGCCCTCTGTAGGTCTGCCACCAGAGCATGATCATGAGCAGGAGCCCCACCCCTCCTAGCTGTACCAGGACATCCAGCCACACATTCTCAGCGATGGGCGCGCGGTCAGTGCCCTGCTCGGCCATGGCCTGCATACGCGCCGCGGGGCCTATACTCCCCAACCTACCAGTGAGGTACTGCCCTGGCGTGGCCTGCTGGGTGAAGTGCTGTACTACCGCCATCGGAGCCGTGACGTGGTGCACTGTACCTGCTCGAGGGAGGAGCACACTGAGTGCCAGCGCCCCCAGCAGTAGGATGCCGCCCCACTGCCAGCGCCGCAGTGGCCGCCGCACATGCCACTGCCAGAGCCCCCAGAGCGCCAGCACCAGCCACACCGCGCGGGTAAAGCTCAGCCCAATGCCCAGCAGCAGCACCACTCCGCACAGGGTACGCAGCCACTGTGGCCAGCGTGGCGGGTGGTAATAAAGCCCCCAGAGCGCGATGAGCAGCATATGCGCAAAGGCCACCGGGCCGCTCGCACCGCCCTGCATACGCGGTAGCCCCCAGGCCTCGTGGTAGAGCGGGAGCGTCTGCCCGGGCACCCAGCTGCTGATGGTAGGGCTATACCACTGGCTGAGCACGGCAAATCCGTCTCCCCAGGCCCACAGCCCGAATACCACCCCCAGCACCGTACTGATGATCAATGGAGTCATAAAGGTACTCAGTGGCACCCGGTAGCGGGGCGGCAGAGCGGTGATAACCCCCAGCACCAGTGGCCCCAGCAGCAGGGAGCGCAGCGCTTGCACGGCGTAGGGGCTAGCTATAGGAGTGGTCAGCAGAGCCACGCCCCCCCAGAGGAGCAGCAGGAGGCTGAGGAGCGTCACCCACGGGAGGGGCTGCAGGCGGCGCTGTGCGATGCTTGCTGCCAGGTACTGCCCCAGAGCGATGAACCCGAGGAGCGCCAAGAGGGCTTCCTTCCAGAGGCGTAGGCTGCTGAGAGACTCGGGCAGCAACACGCTCAGCAAGCCGTGCCAGGGCAGCAGCAGGCCGAAGAGTCCCATAATGACCGCGAGTACTGCAGAGAGAAACCGCATAGCAGCAGTGTAGAGGGGTATATTCCCTCCGCAAGCGAAAAAGACCAAGGTGCCGACCCGCAGAACGAGGATACCCTTTCTGACGATAACGTAAGTGGGTGAGCATACGTACTGTCCGCAGACGGCACTGTTTCGCTCGGCCCTTCATCAGAACTGTTTCAAAAAAGAAGTATCCGTCTGCTGAAAAGATCATCTTCGGCGTACACCCTCGTCTTTCTCGTACTCTCTGTATAGGGTATGTGGGGGCGTTCGTCAACCTCTTTACAGCCAGTGCCCGGCCGAGTACGCTGCGGCGCGTATGGCTGCCTCTCCTCCGCAGACTCAGGCCCAGTGGCGTACCGGCGTGCTGCTCGCACTGGGGGGGCTGGTGCTGTGGCTGCTCTACTCGCTGAGTATCACCCTGCACCAGACCGAGAAGATCCGCAAGGAGATCTATGCCATAGAGGCGCAGAATGAAGCGCTGCGGGAGGACATCCTCCAGAAGGAGCAGTATCTCTCGTATTTGCAGACCCCGGAGCGCATTACCAAGGAGGCCAAGGCGCAGCTGGGGCGGATGGAGGCGGGGGAGGAGGTGATTGTGATCC
Source organism: Candidatus Peribacteria bacterium (assembly GCA_020632335.1). Lineage (GTDB taxonomy): Bacteria > Patescibacteriota > Gracilibacteria > UBA4473 > UBA4473 > JACKFV01. The sequence goes on along the minus strand of JACKFV010000001.1, from coordinate 130,995 downwards.
ACCGGCAGAGCCCCTCATACCTCCAGCAGGCGACGCTAGAGCGCTCCCCCATACCCGAGGAAATCGAGTCTCTACGAGAGCGTACCATCCCCGAGAAGTGGCGAGCGCTCTTCTTTGGCTAGGGGGTGACGGGTGAGGGCGAAGCAGTTGACATCGCCCCTCCGCGCACTAGTATCGCAGCGCTCTTTCATGTGATCTCGTAGTTCAACGGATAGAACGTAGGTTTGCGGAACCTAAAATCCTAGTTCGATTCTAGGCGAGGTCACCATTGTCCCCTTGACGGAGCACTCTTTCTCAGTATAGAACAGCCTGCATGGCCAAGAAAAAACACATCACTCTCGACTCTGGCGCGTCTAAAAAAGACGTGATCACCCAGTACCAGACGCACAAGAAAGACACCGGGAGTACCCCCGTGCAGGTGGCGGTCCTCACCCAGCGCATCGCTTCGCTGACCGAGCACCTGAAGGAAAACCACAAAGACCAGCACTCGCGCCGGGGGCTCATCGGTCTGGTGGGCAAGCGCCGGAAGCTCCTGCGGTATATGGAGATGCACGACCCCAAGGCGCACGCCGCGCTGGTGAAGGAACTGGGCCTGCGGAAGTAATGCGCCTTACTGGCTGTACGGTATTACGCTATAGAGAGAGGCCCCAGAGATGGGGTCCTTTAACAGGTATAGAGCTTCTGGAGCTCGGCTATCATCTGCCCTCGGCCACTGTGGGAGAGGCTCGTGAGCGCTGAGCCCACCACGCAGCCGTCTACCATGCGGCAGTCGTGGGTGGTGAGGACGTGCCTCGTCACCCCGCCGTCCAGTACTATCTGCCCGGTGTAGCCCCGCTGACGCAGTAGCTGGGCCTTCTCGAGTGCTGTAGCGTCGAATACTTGCCCGCCGGCGCCCGCCTGGACGCTCATCAGCAGCACGGCGTCTGCACGGGTGAGTACGGCGTCTGAGAGCTCCTCTGCACTGGTCTGGAGGTCCAGCACGATGCCGCTCTCTGCCCCGCTCTGCTCTGTCTGGTAGAGGGCATCCAGCATCCGCGCCTCGGTCATCAGTACCTCGGCGTGCATATACACCCGCACGGCACCGGCTTGCAGGCAGGCATCCAGCTGCTGCAGGGGGCTCTGGGTCATCAGGTGTACCTCTATCGGGAGGGGAAAGTGGCAGCCGCTCAGCATCTGTGGGCCGAAGGAAATACTCGGCACGTACTGCCCGTCCATGACGTCCAGATGCAGTCTGTCGGCGCTCCGGAGCGAGTCTATCTCTTGCTGGAGGGCCGCAAACGACGCGTTGAGGATGCTGGGGAAGATCTGCATAAGACACGACAGGTGAGGAATCGCAAGCCAAGTCTATTGATATCTCGTCCGGTTTCAAGCTATACTAGAGCTGATAGCCTCTGTGATGCCTGTACTGCCCGTCGCTTCCCTCCCGCCAGAGAGCGCCCCATTGCGCCCTGTGCGCCGCCAGAGCGGTCTGCTGCTCCTCGGGCAGATAGTACTGCTGATGGGGCTGATTGCCCTGGGGGTGTATACCTTCCTCCTGGGGCAGCAGCGGCGTGAGGCCGAGGCGCGGGTGAGCGCGCTGCAGGACTCGGTGCGTAATACCCAGGCCGCCACGCTCAACCTGCGTGAGGGGGAGAAAATGAATGCGGAGATCACTGCGGCGTTCATCCTGGAGAAGCTGGAGATGGACCGCATCCGCTGGAGCGAGGTGGTCAGCACGGTGCTCAGCCAGCAGAGCGACGCCATTTTCTTCATCAACTTCACGTCGGATAGCTCTCAGCGCATCACGGCGTCCGGGGTGGGGGCGGACCTGAACGCGGTAGCAGAGTTCCTCGAGAAACTCTCTAAATTCCAAGAGAACACCGCCGATCCCTTCATCAGCGTGGTGAGTACCGTCCAGGCTGCTAGTACCACGCGGCGTACGGGGGCGTCTCCGGTGGCGGCAGTGGAGGGGGGCGTGCAGTTCCAGCTGCAGTTCGACTATACCCCCAGCCCTTTGCTACCGTCGTCTCCTCGTCTCTCTAGCCCCCGCTCATGAGCCGTCTTATTCCTCTGATTCTTCTCGTGCTCTTGGGGGTCATCGCCTTCCGCTATACCCTGCCCTACCAGCGCGATATTGCCCGCCTCACTAGCGAGGCCACCCGGCATGAGGCGCTGCAGACCCAGGCGTTTGAGCAGTTCCACGCCACCGAGCAGAAGATCGCGGACATCAAGGCCAGTAAAGAGAATATCCTCACCCAGGTGCCCCGCACGCGCGAGCAAGAGCAGGTCATGCGTGACCTGCAGCGTATCTCTACCGCCACGGGCTATGCGTTTACGCAGCTGAGCTTTAGCGATACCTATGACACCGAGCTCAAGGCCCACAGCCTCATCGTGAGTTTTGCGGTCAAGGGCCCCCGCAATAACATCTTGCCCTTCCTCCGCAGCATAGAGAGTAACGAGCGCTTCCTCAGCATGGACGGGCTGAATGTCTCGCTGCGGCGTGAGGACGATGGCCGAGAATTTGCCCTGCTCGAGATTTCCCTCCGGGCGTATTACCAGTAAGTATGCCGCTTCTTGACTCGCTCAGCCGTATCTTCACCCGCGAGGAAACCTCGCCGAAGGACCCCCGGGTGATCTATGGCGTGACCAACCGCCAGGGCGCCGGGCTCTTCACTCAGGTAGACGACTGGCTGATCAACCAGAGCCGTGTCTCGCTGAAGGAGAAAGCGCAGCTCTATAGCTCGCTGCGGCTGCTGGTGGGGAGCGGCGTTCGGTTTGTGCGCGCGGTAGAGATGCTGGCCGACCGCAGCCGTAACCCGCGGCTACAGCGCATCCTCTGGACGGTAGCGCACGACATGCAAGAGCGCGGTATGCGCTTCTCTCAGGCCATTGCCAAGTACCCAGAGATCTTCTCAGAGGCGGAGATAAAGGTGCTCTACGCCGGGGAGTACGCCGGGAAGGTAGAGGACAGCCTCTCGTCACTAGCACAGCAGAGCGACAAAACCCTCCAGCTAAACCGCCGGGTACGCTCGGCGCTGATGTATCCGCTGACGGTACTCATCGCCATAGTGCTGGCCATTGCCGTGGTAATGCTCTTTGTGGTGCCACAGTTTGAGGATCTCTTCTCGCAGTTTGGCGCGGACCTCCCTCCCGCTACGCAGTTTATGATCGCCGCGTCTTCCTTCGTCACCCAGTGGTGGTGGGCGGTGCTGCTGGGGTTGCTGATCCTCTGGGGGGTCTTCAGCCAGTGGAGGGCCTCTGAGAGTGGCGGGAGGACCTGGGGGAAGTTCCTGCTAGAGCTGCCCGTGGTGCGGACGGTACTGCAGAATATCGAGACTACGCGCATCGCACAGAACCTCAGCACGCTGCTGAGCAGTGGCGTCCCGGTGGAGAAATCGCTGGAGATCCTCAGCGGTATCCTCCCAAGTCCCGTCAGCCGTGAGGCCATCCGCCAGGTGCAGCGCGACGTCCAGGCCGGGGTAGAGATGCACCAGAGCTTCCGCGCGCAGCCCTACCTCGACCCCATCTTGGCCGAGGTGATAGAAGTAGGCGCGCAAGGCGGGCAGATCCCAGAGATCCTCCACAAGACCGGGGACCAGTACGAGCAGGAGGTGGATGCCCAGCTGCAGAATATCTCGGGGCTGATAGAACCTGTGGTGCTGGTGGCGGTGGCGGCCATAGTGGTGTTTATGGCTATGGCGATCATGACGCCGATCTTCCAACTGCAAAATCTTATTGCCACGGGCTAGAGAATCCCTATACACCGCGTATGCAGTATTTTCTCGTGTCCTTGGGGTGCTTTGCGTTCATGAACCTGGTCGTCTGGGCCATGGTGCGGGTGCAGGCGCTGGTGGGGGAGTGGTTCCCGCGGGGGTATAGCTGGGGGCTGTCCCTTGGCCTGCCAGAGAGTGTGGTGCAGGCGGGCATGGCGGGGCTGTTGCTCTTGCCGCTGCTGTGGGTGGGCAATCTCCTCTACGCCTATGGCTATACCCTGGCGGCGGCTGCGGGCCTCTCTTTTGCCTTTACGGCGCTCGTGGTGGTGCTGCTGACTACCCTTACCTTCCCGCTGCTGGAGCTACTCACCGGGACGCCACTGCAGCTGGGGACGCTCGTGAGTATCCTCGGCATTGCGCTGAGTCTTCTCATCGGCTACTACGTCAACCAGCACGGGGCGAGCACGCTCTAGATTCCACCACGGTATGCACGGGGTACTGCACGAGAGAATCCTGAGTAATCCACGTCGTGAACATTGTTTCCGCTCAGGCTGCCTTCTCCGTATACAGAGCTTATGAATCTGCTTGCTACCGCCAACCCCTATGACCTGCAGGCCGAGAAGGTAGTGCCCGCAGCCCCTGAGGCCGAACGCGCAGTACTGGGGGCGCTGATGCTGGATAAGGACGCCATTATTCATATTGTGGATATGTTGCGCGGCGACGACTTCTACCTCGACCACCACCGCTACATCTATGAGGCAGCGCTCAGCCTCTTTAATACCGCGGTGCCGATAGACTCCACGTCGCTCTCGGCTGAGCTCCAGCGCCGAGAACAGCTGCAGATAGTCGGCGGGAAAGAAACCCTCCTCGACCTCCTCCACGCCACGCCACTGGCCACGCGCATCACCCACTATGCCCGCTATGTCAAGCGCGCCAGTGTCATGCGGCGGCTCATTAAGGTAGGGCAGCAGATAAGCGAGCTGGGCTACCGCACAGACGAAGAGCTGGAGATCCTCCTGGAGCAGGCCGAGAAGCACGTCTTTAGTATCTCGCAGCAGTTTGTGCAAGACCGATTTGTGGCGATGCAGGAGATCTTCACGGGCAATATGGAGCGCATCCATGCCCTGCAGGAGGACCCCGAGAGCGCGCATGCTAACCGCGTACAGACCCACTTCCGTGACCTAGACGAGATGCTCAACGGCGGCTTTGCGCAGAGCGACCTCATTATCCTCGCCGCGCGGCCGAGTATGGGGAAGACCGCCCTGGCACTGGAGGTAGCCATGCGTGCGGCCATGCCCCCGGGGGCTGCTCAGCCAAAGCGCCGCATCGGGATTGTCTCGCTGGAGATGAGCAAGGAGCAGCTGGTCGACCGCATGATCTGTGCTAAGCTGGGGGTGGATAGCTGGCACCTGCAGCGGGGGAGGATAGACGAGCAGCACTTTCAGAAGCTCAACGGGCTGGTGACCACCATGGGCCAGGCGCCGATCTACATTGATGATTCTATGGGCGGCAGCCTGCCAGAGCTGCGTGCCCGGGTGCGTCGCCTGCAGATGGAGAAGGGCCTGGATATGCTCATCATCGACTACCTACAGCTGATGAGCAGCGGTAACCTCAACCGCGTCCAGGAGATTTCTGAGATCTCCCGCAGCCTCAAGCTCATCGCGCGGGAGCTGCACATACCCGTTATCGCGCTCAGTCAGCTCAGCCGGAATGTAGAGCAGCGGCCAGACAAACGCCCCGTGATGAGTGACCTGAGGGACAGCGGGAGCATAGAGCAGGACGCAGATGTCATCCTCATGCTCTACCGCGAGAGTTACTACAGTGATGAAAACGAGGACAACACGCTAGAGGTGAACGTCATCAAACACCGTAACGGTGCCACCGGTCGGGCCAAGATCTTCTATGATCGTAAACTCCAGGCCTTTGGTGACCTCGACAAGCGCAAGACACCAGAGGTGTTTTAGCTCGGATGCTCTGCTATGGGGAGTGTTTTTGTTGCCTCACTTGCTCTTTTCTCTAGACTCTTACCGTTCTCTCAATGTATAGCAGTATGACGGATACCCCCCTCTTTGACGATAGTGCTGACCAGAGCTACGACCGCGTCCGCCAGAAGGACATCGTCACGGATATGCAAGAGGCGTATATCTCCTACGCAATGAGCGTGATAGTGGCCCGTGCCCTGCCCGACGTGCGTGATGGGCTCAAGCCCGTGCACCGCCGGGTGCTCTACCAGATGCACGATAGCGGTATGCGCAAGAGCGCGAAGTACAAGAAATCCGCGAAGCTGGTGGGGGATACCCTGGGGAATTTCCACCCGCATGGCGACCAGTCAGTCTATATGACGCTGGTGCGTATGGCGCAGGACTTCAGCCTCCGCTACCCCCTGGTGGACGGGCAGGGGAATTTCGGCTCGATAGATGGCGATAGCCCTGCGCAGATGCGGTATACCGAGGCGCGTATGGAGCGCATCACCGAGCTCATGCTGCAGGATATTGATAAAAACACCGTGCCCTGGCGGCCCAACTACGACGCCAGCAAAGACGAGCCGACCGTCCTCCCTACGGTTATCCCGCAGCTGCTGCTGAATGGAAGCATGGGGATAGCCGTGGGTATGGCGACGAACATCCCACCGCATAACCTGGGGGAGGTGGTGGACGCCACGCTCTATATGCTGGAGCACGAGGACTCCACCATGGCGGACTTGCTACCGTTTATCAAGGGGCCAGACTTCCCCACCGCGGCGGAGATCTACGATGGGGGAGATATCGCTAAGGCGCTGAGCACCGGGCGCGGAGCGGTGACCATGCGGGCAAAAACGCACATCGAGGAGCTGAAGGGCGGCCGCACGGCGATCATCATCGATGAGGTGCCCTACCAGGTGAATAAGGCCCAGCTGGTGGAGAAGATAGGCGACCTGGTGCGGGATAAAACCCTCGAGGCCATTACCGCCCTGCGTGACGAGAGTAACCGCGAGGGAATACGCGTGGTGATGGAGCTGAAGAAAGGATCCTTCCCCAAGAAGGTCCTGAACCAGCTCTTTAAGCTGACGCCCATGCAGCGGAACTTCAGTTATAACATGATCGCCCTGGTAGACGGCATCCACCCACGACTGCTGAATGTCCACCAGATCCTCACCGAGTTTATCGCTCACCGTTACGTCGTTATTGTGCGGCGTACCGAGTATGACCTGCGGGTGGCTCAGGCGCGGGCGCACATCTTGGAGGGGTTGAAAATAGCGCTGGATGACATCGACGCGGTCATCGCTACCATCAAGCAAAGCCAGACGAAAGAGGCCGCCGCAGGGGCGCTCATGGAGCAGTTTGGCCTGAGCGAGCTGCAGGTGCGGGCTATCCTCGAGATGCGGTTGCAGACGCTGGCGGGGCTGGAGCGGCAGAAGATAGAGGACGAACTGGCCGAGAAACACGCGCTCATCACCCAGCTGCAGGGCATCTTAGCCGATAAAAAGAAGCAGACGGAGATCATCAAGACCGAGCTCTCCGACGCAAAACAGCAGTACGGCGACCCCCGGCGGACGCTGGTACACCCCGGGCGCATAGGGGAATTTCGCCCCACAGATACCATCCCGAACGAGCCTATGCTGCTCAGCCTCACCGAGACGGGCTATATCAAGCGCCTCTCGCCCGATACCTTCCGCACGCAGAAGCGCGGTGGCGTGGGGGTCAAATCCACCAGTACCAAGGACGATGACCGCATCATCAAGACCCGCCAGTGCATGACGCACGACGAGCTGCTCTTCTTCACCAGTGAGGGGCGGGTGTTTCGCTTGCCATGCTATGAGGTGCCCGAGGCGTCGCGGACGGCCAAGGGGACACCCATCGTGAACCTGTTGGAGCTGAGCGGTGACGAGAGCGTGACGGAGATCCTCAACTGGACAGAAGCTCTGCAGCAGGGGGAGAGTGCTCGGTTTATCTTCATGGCGACGACGGGTGGCACGGTGAAGAAGTGTGCCATGAGCGAGTTTGAGAGTATCAACCGTAAGGGCAAAAAGGCCATGAATACCAAGGAGGACGAGAAGCTCTTCTGGACGGCCATCACCAGTGGCGAGCACGATATTATCCTCTGCAGCCGGCAGGGTAAGGCGGTGATCTTCGACGAATCCGAGGTGCGCGAGATGGGCCGTACGGCAGCCGGGGTGCGGGGTATGCGCCTGAGCGACGATGACGCGGTGGTGCAGATGCAGGTGCTGCAACCGGTGGAAGACGAAGAAACCCGGGAGAGCAAGCTGCTGATCGTCATGGAGAAGGGCCGGGGGAAGATGACCAAGGTCAAGGAATACCGCAAGACCGCCCGGGGGGCCAAGGGCGTGGTCACCGCGAAGATAACCCCCAAGACGGGCGTGGTCATCGGCGCACGGGTCATACGCGAGGACATGGAGGGCGACCTGCTCATCACCAGTAAGAAGGGCCAGAGTATCCGCCTGCCACTCCGGAATATCCGCACCACGGGGCGTAACGCCAGTGGGGTCATTCTCTTCAAGCCCGCCAGTGGTGACGGCGCGCAGTCGCTCAGCCTGCTCTTAGATGGGCAGGACGATGCCACAGAAGAGAGCCAAGAGGCGCTGCTGTAGAGAGTTCTTGACAAAGCAACCATAATGTAGTAGAAGAAGGGTATCCCTGAGGGGATACGTTCTTTTACGGTAGAGAACCAGGAAGTTCTGCCCAGATGCGTGTTGTGCTACTGCTCTGCTGCCAGTTTGGCACCAGGGTGGTGGCCCAACCGCGAGATGTTGGGTACTTTTTTCTTCATTTTTTTAACGCAATTATTATCATGAAAAAAACAGTATTATTATTAGTTTTACTCCTCGTGTCAGGAGTGGGGGCATTTGTCCAGAGTGTCAAAACCAGAGTAGCACCAGGACCGCAGCATGTGGTCACTTATGTGCTTTCTAATGAGGCCAGCTTCCCGGTAGATTGGCTAGGAAAACCTATTACAAGGGATAACATAATGAGTTTTAGTAAGGCGCTCACACAGTGTCCGATGACCGCTAAGGAAAGAGCACTGTACCAGTCGTATCAAAACTCTTATCAAGACGAAGCCTATACGGAAGCAGATTATGCAAAAGAGGAAGCAGTCTTGGAGCAAGCGTTGCTCACTCTTGCGACCAGTAGGAGTGTCGGTATACATGTCCTACTGTACTGTCTAGAGCAGGAGCCCTATATGCCGCACTATGACGAGCTGTACTGTGCCTTGGACACATATCCTGAGAAGTATGTGGAGGTGCCTAACTTCACCAATGAAGGTGCGGGTATACAGTTCATCCGCGAGTATCAGGTGAGCGGGCAGAGAAACCGGGTGTACCCACAGGAGTACATCGAGACTACCCAGTGTAGTATCGCCTTCCTGCTATTGTATATGGACCAGTTCTTGAAGGAGGATATATTAGAGATAGACGAAAATGGGCCTTTGCCTGAAGATCGTCTTTATTACCTTTTCCTTCATTGGTAACCCTCTACCGTGATCCCGGATGCCACCTTGTTCTTCCTATGAGCATGGTAATGGCAGCCAGGGTTTTTTTGTTTGTCCTATATTCTCGTGGGTTACTCACTCTCAGGAGCCTCTACTGGCCCTGGCTCTATCTCCGTATGCACCGCGTGGCCGGCCTTGTCCATCACCTGGGCGCGGATCTCCGCCAGCACCCCTGGGTTATGAGCGAGGAATTCTCCCGCCTTCTGCTTGCCCTGGCCGATGGTCTCATTCTTATATTTATAGAAGGCCCCGGCCTTTTGCACCACGTCGAACCGCACCGCATTATCCAGCACGTCCGCTACCTTGTCGATCCCCTTATTGAACACAATATCCACCTCCGCGGTCTTGAAGGGCGGCGCCACCTTATTCTTCACTACCTTCACGCGCATCTGGTTGCCCTCTACCTCCTTGTTGTCTCCTGTGCCGGTCTCTATCTTGTTGCCCTTGCGCACCTCTATCCGCACCGAGCTATAGAACTTCAGTGCGTTCCCGCCGGTGGTCGTCTCAGGGTTGCCGAACATCACCCCGATCTTCATCCGTATCTGGTTGACGAAGAGAATGGTGGTGCCCATTTTACTGGCGACGGCCGTTAACTTCCGTAGCGCCTGGCTCATCAGTCGCGCCTGCAGGCCCATCTGGTGGTCGCCCATCTCGCCCTGTATCTCGGCCCGCGGGGTCAGCGCCGCCACACTATCCACAATGATGAGATCCACCCCGCCACTACGCACCAGTGCCTCGGTGATGTCCAGCGCTTGCTCCCCACTATCGGGCTGGCTGAGCAGGAGGTTGTCGGTATCGACCCCCACCTTGGCCGCGTAGGTGGGGTCCAGCGCGTGCTCGGCGTCGATGAAAGCCACCGTACCCCCAGCCTTCTGGAATTCACTGGCGATGTGCAGACACAGCGTGGTCTTTCCGCTACTTTCCGGGCCGTAGATCTCGATGATCCGCCCTCGTGGCACGCCGCCCCCCAGTGCCAGGTCTATGCTGAGGGAGCCCGTGGTGACCATCTCCACCCGCTGGACGGCACTATCCCCCAGGCGCATCACCGCGCCCTTCCCGTAGTTCTTCTCGATTGCCTGGAGGGCGGACTGTAGTGCTTGGGTCTTTGCCGGATTTTTCTCAGTCATGGGCGTCGCTTACCACCGCATGGTAGCCAGCCGCGGGGGAGTGGCAAGGGAAATATCCACCATTAGCACTCCAGTTATATAACTGCCAGAATCATTTGCTTTGCCCTCGTTCTGTGCTAGAGTGGAGGAGAGAGACCCTGAAAACACACCGCTTATGAGCGCTTTTAACTCCTTTACCGAGACCGCGAAAAACACCCTCATCCTGGCGCAAGAGATCGCCCAGCAGAGCGAGCACACCACTGTGCAGACCCACCACCTGCTGCTCGGGATTCTCCGGCAGCGGCAGTGCATCGCGGCGATGGTGCTCAAGAGCTTTGGCGTGACCTATGACAACGCCGAGCGTATCGCGCAGACCCTACAGCAGAGCGAGACCCTGCAGCTGAGTAGTACTGACGAGCCGCAGGTATTCTCTGACCACGCCCGGGCATGTATAGAGATGAGCGCGCAAGTGGCCATAGACCTCGGGCACCCGCTGGTGGATAGCGAGCATATTCTCTTTGCGCTGTGTCGGCAGCGGAATACCGGCGCTGTGCGGGTGCTCCAGCAGCTGATGGTAACGCCGCAGCACATCATCGACCGTCTGAAGGAGCTCTTCCGCAGTAATGCCGATGGCGACGTGATGAGCCAGAACGGGCAGATCCAGGGCGTGTTTGACCCCAAGCAGGTGCAGGATTTCTTCACGGGGCTGGGGCAGGCGCTCCGGCAGATGGCCGATATGCGTGAAGTGGAAGAAGACGAGGAGCGCCCGACGCGACGAGAATCCCGCAGCAGTGGCAACGGCGTGCGCAGTAAGCTGGCGCTGGACTACTTCTGTACAGACTTCACCGCGCTGGCGGCTGAGGGGCAGATAGAGAAGGTGATCGGTCGTAGTGCGGAGATAGAGCGCGTGGTGCATATATTGGCCCGTAAGCGCAAGAATAACCCCATGCTGGTGGGCGAGCCCGGTGTGGGGAAGACCGCCATTGTGGAGGGGCTGGCGCTGCAGATACAGGAGGGCCAGGTACCGGATATCCTCATGGATAAGCGTATTTTGTCGCTGAGTCTGACGAATCTGGTGGCGGGGACTAAGTACCGGGGGGAGTTCGAAGAGCGTATCCGCCGGGTGATAGAGGAGGCCTCAGACCCGAAAAACGACGTCATTCTCTTTATCGACGAGATCCATACCATCATCGGTGCGGGCAGTGCGGAGGGCACGCTGGACGCCGCGAATATCCTCAAACCCGCGCTGGCACGAGGAGATATGCAGGTCATCGGTGCCACCACGCACGACGAGTACCAAAAGCGCATCGAGACCGATAATGCACTGGCGCGGCGATTCCAGATGGTGGACGTGCCTGAGCCCACCCTGGTGGAGGCCAAACTGATACTGGAGGGCACGGTGCCCTACTACGAGCGGCATCACCATGTGCGCATCAGCCCCGAGGCCGTGGACGCTGCTGTGGAGCTCAGCGCGCGCTACGTCGCGGACCGCTACCTACCTGACAAAGCTTTTGACCTCCTCGACGAGGCCTGCGCGGCCAAGAGCGTGCTGCACAAGGGGAGTGGGGAGGAGGTGCGTCGGCTCCGGGTGAAGATAGGTCAGCTCCAGCGCCGACGAGAAAAAGCCGTGCAAGACCAGCAGTATGACCTGGCAGATAAGTACCATAAGGAGTACCAGTCGCTAGAGGAGGAGCTCCTGGCGCTGAAGGCCGAGAAGAGCAAGGGCCGCAAGCGCTATCGCATCGGGCGCCGAGACATAGCGCACGTCGTGCACGCGCAGGTGGGCATCCCCATGAGTGCCATGCTGGAGGACGACGTCAGCCACCTCATGCAGCTGGAGGCGCAGCTGCAGCAGCATATCATCGCGCAGGAGAGTGCGGTTGAGAAGATCGCGAGGGCTATACGCCGCAGCCGCATTGGGCTGCAGCACCCCAACCGTCCGCTGGGGACTTTCCTTTTCCTGGGCCCTACAGGCGTCGGCAAGACCGAGATGGCCCGCCAGCTGGCGCTCCAGGTCTATCATGATGAGAAAGCGCTCATCACGCTGGATATGAGCGAGTTCAGTTCGGGGCACACGGCGTCGCGGCTGGTGGGGTCTACGGCGGGGTACGTGGGGTATGGCGACGGAGGACAACTGACGGAGAAGATCCGGCGGAACCCCTATAGCATTGTGCTCTTTGACGAGATCGAAAAGGCCCACCGCGAGGTGCACAATATGCTCCTGCAGATCCTCGAGACCGGTGACCTGACCGACGGTAAGGGCCGCAAGGTGAGCTTCCGTAACGCGATTATTATCCTCACCAGCAACGTAGGAGCCAGTAAATTCCAGCAGAGTGCGGACCGCATTGGCTTTTTTGACACCAAGCAAGACCTGGCAGAGGAGACTACGGCTTTTGATCAGATCGCTACGGAGGTGCAAAAAGAGCTGAAAGAGCACTTCACCGCGGAGTTTCTGAACCGTCTGGACGCGACGATTATCTTCCGCCCACTCCACAAAAAAGCCATAGAAGCCATCACCGCGCTGCAGCTGCGGGAGATCATAAGTCGCCTGGAGCGTCACCGGAGCATTATGGTAGCGGTGCCGGAGCAGACCATCACGGCGCTGGCGCAGCTGGCCTATAGCCCGGAGTACGGGGCGCGGCAGGTGCGACGGGTGCTAGCCGAGCGGTTTGAGGAACCCCTGGTGGACGGCATCATCACGGGCACACTCGAGAAGAATCAGCACTATACGGCTGTGTGGGATGAAGCACCAGGGAGAATACAATTTATACTCACGGAGTAAAATATTGTTCACCCAACACTCCCCTCCATCTCTATCTCGATGAGGCGATTCAGCTCACTGGCGTACTCCAGGGGCAGCGTGCGTACCACTTCGTCGAGGAAGCCGCGCACCACCAGCGCCTTGGCGGTCTCCTCCGCAATGCCACGACTCTGGAGGTAGAGCAGCACCTCCGCACTCACTCGGCCCGCACTGGCCTCATGCGTGATGTTGGCGCTCGGCTCGTGGCAGTCTATATGCGGCACGGTGTCGGATACAGACGTCTGATTGTCCAGCAGCAGGGCATCGCACTCGATGTTCACCGTGGCATTTTTTGCTCCCCGTTGTAGCTGCACCAGCCCTCTGTAGGTGCTGTTCCCACCTCCTTTACTGAGTGATTTGGACACAATAGTTGCTCGAGTATTGGGCGCCACGAGGATCACTTTAGCCCCGGTGTCCTGGTGCTGCCCGGTGCTCGCAAAAGCCACATTGAGGTGATCTGCACGCGCTCCCTCTCCTGCCAGGATGCTGCACGGGTAGAGCATCGTCACCCCTGAGCCGAGGTTACCGCCCACCCATTCCATTGTAGCATTTCTGTGTACAAGAGCACGTTTTGTATTCAAGTTGTAGGTGTTGCTGCTCCAGTTTTCCACACTGCTGTAGCGCATGGTGGCATGGGGAGCCACCACCACCTCCACACAGCCGGCGTGCAGACTGGCACTGGCGTACTGGGGCGCTGAGCACCCCTCGATGTAGTGTGCTTTGGCGCCCTCCTCCAGCACGATGAGCGTGTGTTCAAACTGCCCCTGCCGCGCGGCATTCATGCGGAAGTAGGCCTGCAGCGGCTGGCAGATCTCCACCCCCGCGGGCACATAGAGGAAAGTACCGCCACTACATACCGCATAGTGGAGCGCTGTAAAAAGGTGGTCATTGAGCGGCACCGTGCGTGCAATATATGTGCGCACGAGCTCACTATGTGTTCGTACGGCAACATCAAAATCTTCAAAGATCACCCCCTGCTTGGCCCAGGTCTCCTGCAGATGATGGTAGATATTTTCGCTCTCATACTGGGCCCCCACACCGGCCAGCACCGCGCGTTCGGCCTCGGGGATCTTCAGCTTCTCAAAGGTCTGCTTGATGTCCTCCGGCACCTCGTCCCAGCTCTTGGCGTTGTGTTTGGCCTCGGCCCTGGCATAGTAGCGGATCTGCTGCAGATCAAGCCCAGAGAGGTCTGGCCCCCAAGTGGGCATGCCTTGTGTATACCATTTGTGTTCAAATATTTTCCAGGCCTCCAGTCGCAGCTCGCGCATCCAGCGGGGTTCTTGCTTCCGCGCGCTGATCTCCAGCACCAGCTCACGGCTGAGCCCTTGCGGGAAGGCCGGCGCGTAGGAGGCATCGTTGCGGTGGTGGGTATCCAGCAGAGGGGCGGGCATCGCGGGTATGCTAGAGCGATCCTCAGGCAGAGCAAGGCGCGTCATTGACTTTTGCCGCCGGGGCTCTATGCTGCTCGGGTAAGGATGCGTATGGATACCTATCAACGGAATGTACGACGGCTCTGGTGGGTAGTGCTGCCACTGCTGGGGTTTGGGGTAGGGTGGCATGCGGCCACGCGCACGGTGCTCAGCCCTCATGTTACGGCAGAAGTGCAGGAGGCTCCAACGCCAGACACCACAGCTCCTACTACCGAGGAGACAAAACCCCAGCGGAACCTCCCCTCACTGACCTCCCTTACTCGGCGAGACACCCATAGGGAGGTGGATATGTCGCTCTTCTGGGAGGCATGGGAGCTGCTCTCAGACACCTACCTGCGGGAGCAAAACCTCGATAATACCGAGCAGGTTTATGGAGCGATAAAGGGGATGGTCAAGAGCGCGGAGGACCCGTATACGGTCTTTATGACGCCGGAGGAGAACGAGGAGTTTGAGATCGCGCTGGGGGGAGATCTAGAGGGGATCGGCGCGGAGATTGGCTTCAAGAACAACATGCTGACGGTGGTGCGCCCGCTGAAGGGATCACCAGCAGAAGCAGCGGGGCTGCGGCCAGGGGACGTCATCGCGATGATAGAGGAGGAATCTACCCAGGGCATGAGCATCTATGACGCCGTGCGGCACATCCGCGGGGCTAAGGGGACGCCGGTGCACATCACGGTGCTGCGAGAGGGGAGTGAGGACCCCATCGAGCTAGAGATCGTGCGGGATACCATCATTCAGCACTCGGTGGAGTGGGAGATGAAGGGTGACATCGCTTACCTGGCGGTGAGCCAGTTCAGCACAGAGGTCACGCGGGAGTTCCAAGAGGCGGTTAATCAAATCATCCTCCAGAACCCTGCGGGGCTTATCCTTGACCTGCGCAATAACAACGGTGGTCTGTTAGACGCGGTCATGACCATCAGCGGTAAGTTCTTCGACCAGAAGACCATCGTTAATACTCGTGGCCGTAAACTCCTGGATAGCGGCGGGCTCATCTCCTCGCCTAATGGGTCGTTGCTGGAGATCCCGCTCATTGTGCTGGTGAATGGCGGGACGGCCAGCGCCAGTGAGATCTTTGCCGGTGCGGTGCAGGACTACCGCCGTGGGGTACTGGTGGGCGAGCAGACCTTTGGGAAGGGCACGGTGCAGCATGTCATCCCCATGACGGGGGGGGCGTCGCTGAAGGTCACGGTAGCGGAGTGGCTGACCCCCAACGAGCGGGAGATCAACGAGAAGGGCATCACGCCAGATATAGTGGTGTCGCTCACTGAGGAAGACTGGGTAGAGGACCGCGATCCCATCCTTGACCGGGCACTGGAGCTCATGAATAGGGAGCAGATGCAGGAGATCCTCGCTCTGCCAGCGCCAATGCCGGGCGACGACACCACTGCCGAAGCCGCTACTGATGAGCCAGAGAGCGCTGGGGTGGAGGGGGTAGAGGTGCAGAAATAGGCAACGCTCGCTATGCACCACTGCACGTATGACGACTTCCTCCGCGTAGAGATATGCCTGGGGACGGTAGTCTCTGCCCAGCCATACCCAGAGGCTCGCCGCTCTGCGTATATCCTGCACATTGACTGCGGGCCAGTGCTGGGAGTGAAGCAATCCTCTGCACAGATAACCGCCCACTATACGCCCGAGCAGCTCCTCGGCAGGCGGGTGATGGTGGTGAGTAACGTGCCGCCCAAGCAGGTAGGCCGGGTGATGAGTGAGGTGCTGGTGCTGGGCTTCCACGATGCAGAGGGGGGAGTAGTACTGGCCCAGCCAGACGTGCCCAGCCCGCCGGTATCTCTCCCAAATGGCACTCGACTCCTCTAAAAAAATCACTATACAGCGCTCATGGCGTCTCCCATTACCCCTCGCAGCACGGACTTCTCGGCCTGGTACAACGACCTGGTGGCCCACGCAGACCTCGCCGAGCACTCGCCGGTGCGGGGCTGTATGGTGGTGCGGCCCTACGGCTGGGCGGTATGGGAGGCGATTCGGGACTACTTCGACGCCCGGATAAAGGCCACGGGGCACGTGAATGCGTCGTTCCCGCTGTTTATTCCGCAGAGCTTCTTGGCCAAGGAGGCTGACCATATAGAGGGCTTTGCCAAGGAATGCGCGGTGGTGACCCACTACCGGCTGAAGACTGACCCCAAGCACGGCGTTATCGTCGACCCAGAGGCCGCGCTGGAGGAGCCGCTCATCGTGCGGCCAACGTCTGAGACCATCATCTGGCATAGCTTCCAGCAGTGGATCCGCTCCTACCGTGACCTGCCGCTGCTCATCAACCAGTGGGCCAATGTGGTGCGGTGGGAGATGCGCACGCGGCCGTTTCTCCGCACTACGGAATTCTTCTGGCAGGAGGGGCATACCGCTCACGCCAGTGCCGAGGAGGCCGACGCAGAGGCCCGCACTATGCTGGAGGAGTACCGTGTGCTGGCCGAGGACATCATGGCCGTGCCGGTGATACCCGGGGTGAAGAGCCCCTCAGAGCGGTTTGCGGGCGCGACACAGACCTATACCATCGAGGGACTGATGCAAGACGGCAAGGCGCTGCAGATGGGCACCAGCCATAACCTGGGGCAGAACTTTGGCCGGGCATTTGACGTGACCTACACCGACGCCAATGGCGAACTGCAGACCCCCTACGCCACTAGCTGGGGGGTGAGCACGCGGCTGATGGGAGCGCTCATCATGGTGCATAGTGATGACCAGGGCCTGCGCCTACCGCCCCGTATAGCGCCCGTGCAGCTGGTGGTGGTGCCCATTATCACCGAGAAAACCGCCAGCCGCCTGCCCGAGATCCACGCCATAGTGGAGGGACTGCAGCAAGAGCTCCCCCACCTGCGAGTGAAAATAGACGACGATATGCAGCAGCGCCCGGGGTATAAATTTGCCGAGTGGGAGCTGCGCGGGGTGCCACTGCGGATGGCGGTGGGGCCGCGAGACCTGGATGAGAGCGCTGTGGAGCTCACCCGGCGTGACACGGGGGAGAAGCTCCAGGTGCCCGTGGCGGAGCTTGCTACCCGCATCCCCCAGCTGCTGGAGGAGATCCAGCAGACGCTCTATGCCCAGGCACGGGAGTACCGCGACGCCATGACGCGTACCGCTGACACCTGGGAGGAGTTCCAGCGAGTGATAACCGAGGAGCGAGGCTTTGTACTGGCCCACTGGGACGGCACCGCTGAGACCGAAGACGCTATCAAAAAAGCGACCAAAGCCACCATACGCTGCATTCCCTTTGCCGGTGATGCCGCACCTGGGGTGTGCGTCTATAGCGGGCAGCCGTCGCAGCGGCGGGTGCTCTTTGCCCAGGCGTACTAGGCATTGACTTTCGTGTTATTTTCTGTATAAATCTTGTATCCCAGTAGGGATAGATCTTTCACATTAATTATTTAACTATTTTAAAAAATTTTGCTCATGAAAAAAATTATTATTTTTGTCTCGTTTTTGGTGTTTTCATCATACATCGCCGCACAGTGTACTGACTACACAAATGTCAATATTGCAAACAGGGTAATCTCTCTGACCGATTCCTCTTATTATTTTAGCTGTGGGCTCAACCCCACATACCCTGTTATACTTGAGGATCATCTCCCTGGTGTAGAGTATATCACTCTGCAGGAAGGGAAGATAACTCCAGGAGGAGCGATGACGATCTTCCCTGATAGCTGCGCACTTATTGGGGGGCATACCTTGGGCCCACCGCCGGGGGATTCTCTTCGGGTGGAGGTAGGAGGCCTGGAGCCCCATATATACGTGCACCTAAATAAACTCACCACAGAAACGGTTAAGGGGGATAACATCCCTGTAGCTGAGATTGTTTTTGAAAACCATTCGTCTGGTTCTCATAACTTCAACTCCGCTATGGGTCATGGTGTATGGTTCACCTTCTCTGGATTGCCAAATAATGGCATAACGGGGGCATTCTATACCAGTTTTGGGACTCAGTATGGTAGTCCATTTTTGATTCACAATGGATCTAATTATGTCCCATTGAATGGGTGGTTGTACCCAAATACAACCTGGATATTAACCATTAAATTAGAGCTGTCTCCTACTATTACTTCTGATACTGTTATTGATTATTTTATTAATCAAGTTAAGGTAAATATTGATCAAAATTATCCAAGTTGCCTATTAGTAGATACAGCTTCTATATCTCTACAGGTATGGCAGTATCCATTACTAAGTGTGTGGAGTTCCGCCCCTAGTGCGGACACTACTACGATAGCGGTATCCGGAGAATATGAGGTTCTCGAGTTTGCTGTAACGGCACTTCGAGGACCTGTACAATTAACAGATTTATATTTTTCGAATACAAATAATTGTGATGGTTCTTTTCGATTGTACAATAGTACTGGGACGCAATTAACTTCGTCCCAAATGATACAGAACATCGTTCATTTGTATATCCCCCCTAGTTTTCCTGTAGTACAAATGGGAGATACGATAGTATTCAGTATCACTTACGAATACTACGCTCCCTCCCCCTCCTCAGAGGTGTTTATGCAGCTTGCGCTGTATGGACTCCCCCCTTACTATGGGGTACAGGCTACGTCACAGGCCACAGGGGATGCCTTGGACCCGGCATATAACTGTATTGCCCTCCAAGGAGCTAGTTGTTCTGGCTACCTGGATACGGGCAATGTCTGTATCGGTAGCCCGTTCCAATTCGAATAAGTATTTTCTTAAAAATATAAAGCGCGCTCTGAGATCTCAGAGGCGCTTTTTTTCGGTGGAGATATTTAGCGTGCAGCGCGTATCCTCCCCACCGTGCTGGCATCTGCGGCGTCTATGGGCTGCAGGTACTGGTAGCGGGCCTTCAGCTGCTCCAGGGTCATGGGCATACTGCGTGGCTGGTACCCATCACGGGTGAGGATACTCCCCACAAAGCTCCGCCGACCATCCAGCACCTCTACGACACTGGGTGTTTTGCTTGCAGAGGAGAGGAAATCGCTACGGCTGGTAGCCAGCTGCGCTCTGGCGTCACTATCCCGGGTAAGAGCAATGTTACGGGTACCCGTGCGGTCTGTGAAGCCACGGAAGAGTACAGGAGGGCGCGCGTCAGCCACCAGTGGTGCCGGGCAGAGGATACCGGTGACGGCTTCCAGCGTGCCGGAGAGAGGGGAGACCGATATCTGCCTATAGGCGCTGGTAGCGATTCCCTTCATCTGGAGGTAGTCCTGCACTGACATAGCGGCTATCTTCATCCCCAGCTCTTCCTCGCTACAGTTGGCATAAGACGCCGCCTCCAGCACGGAGGTATAGCCGTTGTACTTCTCCGGATTATTCTGCATAGAGGGCACGCTGCCGTGTGGGGGGTCTAGGGGTGTGGGAGGCGTCACCGGGTCTGGCACCACAGGGAGGTCCTCTGGGTTATGGTTATTGGCCCCTGGGCTCTCTACCAGCGGCGCAGTGGTCGTCCGTGTGGGGATGTACCCCGGACAGAGACCATCGGCATCGGCGCTGAGGGTAAGCTCCCAGCAGTTGGGGTTTGCAGGAGTGGCGCCATTAGTAGCCAGACTGATCGACGTGCCGGCGCTGGCTCCGGTGAGGGAGGCGTTGTTACTGGTATTCCAGAGGCTGCTAAGCGCTCCCGGTATGGGCGAGAGAGACGTGCCGCTCCCCCAGCTGACGATGCCCACCACCGCGTCTGAGGGGTCGTAGAGCCAGAGGTCGTCGTTGCCGTTGTTCAGCTTGGGCGCTTTGCCCATCCAGGCCTGGAAGGTCACCTCCGTACTCGTGGTGCTCTGCAGTACGCCGGGGTTCCCTACCCAGATGACAGCGTACTTGCCCGGCGCTAGTACGGTGCTCCCACTACAGACAGCATAGCTGCCACACGCGGTGTCAAAGTCAAAGGGCTGCGTCGTCCCGCTGATGGTCCCCGTGCCCCCCTCACCCGAGCTGGGCGGTGCCAGTGGCGGGAGGAAGGAGATCGCGTCGGTATCCAGCAGGCCCCAGCCCTGCAAGTCTATGGGGCTTGTGCCGGCGTTGTAGAGCTCGATGAACTCGTCGTTATTTGCCGCCGAGGCCGTAGAGGACTGCGCGTAGGAGACCTCATTAATGACGATCTGCCCCGCGTAGGGCGAGACGCTATACGTGGTGGAGGTCACCGCAGCGGTGAGAAAGCCAGTCAGCTGCTGCGTAACCGAGGGAAAGAATGCCCCCGCAGCAAACCCTGCTAGCAGAAGACCGAAGACTGAGGACCGAGAAGATGCCATAGAAAGAAGGAAATCTTTCTATACTAGCAAGCATTTGCTCCTGTCGTCAAGCCGTTCTAGCCCCGTACGGGGAAGTAAATCTCGGTGATGAGATCTGCCTCTGGGGTGTCGTGCGGGCTATTGACGTAGTACTCAAAGGGCGCACCGTGCTGCCGGAGCTTCTGCGCGCGCACCTCCATCATGCCGCGGCTCCACGCACTGCCGAGAAACTCATAGCTCCCCGTGTGGGTTATCTTCAGCGCCTTGGTACTGGGGAGGGTCTGCTGCACATAGTCCGGCCCCAGGCTACGGCCCCCCAGCTTTTCATCTGATACCGCTACCGTGTAGGTAAAGCGCTTGTGCCGCATATCCACCTTGGGGTAGAGCGCCAGCCAGTGCCGGCCGAAGTAGGCCTCGCCCATGTCCCGGCCGATGCGATCGAAGAGCCCCTGCATATCCTCACCGATGCTATCCATAGGGGAGGTCTTCTGTAGCCCTACCACGCTAAACCCGGTGAAGTCCACCAGCCCCTCATAGGTGATGGTACTCTCTATCTTCCCGGTCTCTATGAGCGAGCGGAGCATGAGAAGCCCCTGGTCAAAGTCCATCTCTACCATAGATTTCATCGTGGGGATCATCCAGAAGAGGAACCATGGCATATGGGCCTGCATCTGCCAGGTGACCTCCGTCTGCCCGCCCTGCTCGGTGAGGGAGAATCTGGAGGACGCCTGTGACTTAAACGGCTTCCAGAACTGCAGTGCCACGCGCATCTCGGCGTCGCTCCGGTGGGTGATGGTCATCTGCCCCTTGCCACTCAGGCGTCCTTCCCACTCCATGCGGTGTCCTATCTGCCCCGGGGTACCGCTGAGCGTCACCTGCTGCTCGGGGTCTATCACTGCCCAGGGAGACCACTGCGCCCAGGTGGCAAAGTCCGTGATGGTGTCCATCACCTGCTGCAGAGGAGCCGCGATAGTGGTACTGCGCTGGAGGGTGTACTGCATGAGAAGGGGGATTAATAGAGCTGCTCTATCTCGATCCCGTCGAAGAAGAAATCGATAATCTGTTTATAGTCATAGCCGTCTCGTAGCGCAAGCTGCTTGGCGGTGTAGGCGCTCATACCGTTCAGGTGACCGCGCTCTGGCTGTCCCACGTCATAGGGGAGGGTGAGCTCCTTCAGGTAGGGGTACTGGCTCTTCCAGCTGGCGCTGCCCTTCCCGGCGCTCGAGCTGTAGTAGGGGAGGATAGCCGGTTTGCCCTCATAGGTGGGGGTCATGCCGCGGGTGTCGGCTACCAGCGCTATCTGGCTGTCGTTATTCTCTGTCCATTGGTGCCCCAGGTAGAACACACAGCAGCTGGGCAGGTCTTGCATATCATAGCGCCACTCGCCGGGGAATTTCTGCTTCCAGCCCATACTCTTGCTATACGCTAAGATGTACCCTCGTGTGGCCACCCATATGGCGTGCTTCTTCTCGAGGGGTTCGTTGCTGGGCTCTTCGCTCACGCCGTTGAGGTACTGCTCTACCCCCAGCTCATTCACCAGCAGCAGGTGGCTCTCCTCGGGGTAGAACTTCAGCGTGTTGAGGAAGCGGTTATACGCCAGACTATTGCTAATGCCCCGGTTGTAGTTGTGCACGGTTAGCACGCCATTCCATCCGGCGGTGAGGGTCAGGTGCGCCCCCCGCAGCTCGGTATCTCCCACCGTGGCGGTCACTTCTCCGCGGCCGTTGGCATTGGTGTAGTTCAGGGTGAGCTCCTGCCCGGTGGGGACGCTCGCGCTCTGCCCACCGGCTACCGTGACGGTCATCGGGCTATCAGCCGTTACCTTGGCATAGGCACTGGTGAAGGTGCTGATGTTAATCCGCACCAGGGGCTCGGTGCTGGTGGGGGGAGTGGGAATACTACTCACCGTGGGGGCAGCTGAGAGCATGGGCTGGAGGTCCAGACTGCCAAAGGCCGCACTGCTGACCCGTCTACCCGCTATAGCACTGGCAGCAGTACTCCGGATGCTGCTGGTACGTCCGGTGGCTGTGGGGCGGATGAGTGACGCCTGCAGATGGGAGGCAATCCCGGCCTTGGGGTTCATCTCACTCACGCTCCCGGTGAGCTGCTTGAGCCCTCCGGCGGCCTCCCGAGTGAGGGTCTGCGTGCTGCCCACTACCGTTATCGGCACGGCGATGATGCTATTGCGGCGGTGGTAGGTGACCTTCCCCTCGAGGAAATCTGGCGACAATTCGATAATTTTATCCCCCAGGTCGGCCTCTCCCGTCACGATGTAAGACGCGCGGAACTCGCCCTTCTTGCCCGGAGCGATGTCCTCCATCGCGATGAAATTGGTAAGGGTAACGCCCTTGGGCTGCTGCAGGGTGGTCAGCGCCACGCCCTTCTTCCAGAGGAAACTCTTGGTAAGGTTCTCCACCACGATGCTCAGGCTCCCCTCGCTATTGCGCGCTATGGGCTGCGCTTTCAGCAGTTTGCCCAGCTTGATGGGGATCTGGCTCTCGGGCGTCTGTACTTTGCGGCGCACCAGCTGCTTGGCGCTGGTGGTCTGGCGGAGGAATTCTCGCGTTACGGGCAGGCTGCCGTCGTCCTTCAGCAGGAGCTGTAGCTCCTTTATCTGCGGCTTCAGGCTGTCGATGAGGTCATGCAGGTGCTCGCCCGGGCAGGCCGTACCATGCCCCAGCAGCGCCACGTCGCGGTGCCCCCCCAGTGCCGGGAGCGTCCGCCCGCCAAACTCCACCGCCTCGTTATCTACGTCAATGCTGTACTTGTTCGCCAGGTAGGCACTCAGCAGCTTGAGCGAGGTCAGCTGCGGCCCGCTTGGGGTCGTCACCTGGAAGTTCCCGATAAGCGCAATGTGCAGCGCTCGCACATTCACTCCCGTGGCGCCCGCGCCCACCGCGTCACTCCCTCCGCGGCGCCCTTCATAGATGTTGCCCAGCTTGTCGATGAGGAAGTTGTAGCCGATGTCGCCCCAGCCACGGCTATTGGTATGGAAGTCCCAGATGCTCCGTACCTGCTTGATGGCCGGCATATCGCCCTGGTCTATGGGGATGTCCTCGCTCACCGTGTGGTGCACCACGATGATATCTTTGCCCGTATCGTGATAGATCGGCCACTCGAGCGGTTGCCCCAGCTCATTGGTGTCGAGGAAGACGCTCGGGCGCTTATCCGCCGGGAAGAGATTGGACTCCTCCGCGTAGAACCGGTTACCGATCCAGCCCGTGGCCCAGCTGCTCCGAGACCGCACTGGGTCAGCGCCGGCACCCCATTCCTCCCGGGTGATGAAGCGCGGGGGGGTGTCGGTCTTGGTGTCGACTACCGCCTGTTCAAAGGCCGCGGCGTTATTGTCATAGAGGGCCATCTCGGCCGCCATAGTGGGGGGCATTACGCTGGCACCGCTGAGCACGAGAGCGAGGAGGGCAGTGAGAGGTCGGTTCATGAGGTCTTCAGAGAAGGGTCACACAGATGTTCTATTCTATTGTTCACCAAGACAGCGCTATCGTCAATTGCCGAGCCATCAGGATGCCTTGCACCACCGAGGAGCTTATGCTGAAGTACTAGCAAAAGACTATACCTCTGCAGTCCTTTCAAGCCTATCACTGCGCGCCCTATTGGCATCTCAGCGGAAAAAACTAGCCTAGAAGCATGTACGCTACCCCACTGTTTGCGCTCGGCTTTCTCGCTTTTCTGACCCCACTGGCGGCGCAGGCGGCCTCTCCCAGTGCGGTGTGCGAGCTCCCGCTGCAGTACTTTGCTGCGGAGGGATATGTGCAGTCCACTACAGGGTTCCAGCCCGCAGAGCCCCTTACCCGCGCTGCGGCGCTCAAGCTCATCACGGCGGTGAGCGAAGAACCGCTCCAGACGGCACCCGAGAAGCCCTGGGCTGATGTGCCAGCAGAGGCGTGGTTTGCCCCTTATGTGGCGCACGCTACGGCTACGGAGGTGCTGCGCTGGCAGTCGGGGAGTTCGCTCTTCCGCCCAGCAGATACCATGACCCGCGCCGAGTTCCTCACCCTGGCGCTGCGGGGTCTGCGGGTGACCCTCCCCGAGACGCTCCCTGACGCCACAGCGGCTGACCTCCCCACCGGCGAGTGGTATAGCGACGCGCTGCGGTTTGCCATGGCGCAGCGGGTGCTCCTCCCAGACGCTACCGGGCAGGTATATCCCAGCCAGACCGTCACCCGCTGTGAGGGGATTCTCTGGCTCTACCGGCTGCTGCTCAGGGGTCAGGCGGTGGACCTCCCGCTGCTTATGCGCCTGGCCGAGAATAATCTGGTAGAGGCGCTGCAGGCTATAGAGCAGGACGATATCCCTACCGCGGCGCTACACGTAGATACCGCTACTATGGCGCTGCAGACCCTGGATAGCGTGGTGCAGCACAGCCCCGTGCTGGAGGGGGCCAAGAGTACTGCCAATAGCGTGCGCTATGTGGTGGAGGCGTATGAGCGCTGGCGGAGCGGCTTCCTCGACGGGACGATCCTCAGTGCGCAGCAGGCTTGGCAGTACGCCGCGGCGGCGGGGCAGGCGGATGACAGCTTCACGGCGCTCAGTGCTAAGCTGCAGGGTCTGGCGCATCACATTGCTACCACCGCCCGAGAAGCCCAAGCGCTCACTATTCGCTAGTCGTACCGCTCACGGTTGCAGTGTTTTCTATTGCCAGTTTGCCACCCTTGGCGATGGCGGGCAGGGTGCAGCGGGCGTGGTCAAAGCAGCATGGGCGACGCTTGCCGTGCTGCAGCTGGTCTTGCATCACGCGCAGTCGTTTGGCTCTGGTAGCGGCGGAGGCAGTGTCTCGTACCCACCGCAGCCACTCCCAGCGCGCCAGTGGCGTCAGATCCTCCCACACGGCCCAGAGCTCCGGTGTGGCCTCCAGGACGCGCTGCATATCTGTGGGGAGGCTCGCTTCTCCCCAGTCGTCACTGACGCTCAGGGTGAGTGCTACCGGGGTATCCAGGGGCAGTTGCGCTGCGAGCGCTGGTTCGAGAATAAGGCAGTGGCCTTTACGACCATCAGGCTCCAGCACACTGCGGAAGGGAATGCCATTAAGTGTGCCCTCTACCATCACCGGGCCGCGAGAGGGGAGCGCGCTACTGAGCGCCTCCGGGAGGGGGAGCACGGTATAGCCGTTGTGGTGATAGAGGGGTAGAGAGACATGCATCTGTTGTGTCTTCCTGAGGGTTTCTGAGGGGGAGCCGCGTATGCGTTAGCTATATTGTGGATTATTATATGCTTGGATGGCGAGGGAAAAAGAGGCTTCGGGGAGCATATCTCGGAGGGCTTCGGTATTTTTTTCCGCAAGGTATTGGCGTGCTTGGGTGGCGCTCAGGCCATTGCTTGTCGCATGTCTGTCGGTGAGGGGCTCTGTTGCGAAAAGGGGAGCCAGATAGGCTATATCTTCGGTATCACCACTGTAGAAGGTAAATGCGAGACCAAAGGATCGCTCGAGATCTTTAAGGGATTGGAGCCAGTCTGACATGCCAGCCTCTGTATAGGTGTCCTTCACGGTACTGCATGGCGAGTCTGGCAGGGGGAGTATCTGTATATCGGGGAAGGTAGCCCGTATCATGTCCACTCGTGCGGCAAAGGTATAAGGGGTGTCAGCACGAAAGCGATTTGAAGACCCTATTAACACCAGGGTGTGTGCCATGCCGTGCTTATCGATGATCATACGAGTGAGTTTTTCGTGCCCTCGATGATACGGCGCAAACCGACCGAGATGGACGCCAATGCTATTCATAGGGGGTGTTTAATGCCTTGTAGGCCCACTGTAGAAGATATGCTCTTTATTGTAAATGAAAAGCAGCCTGGCTTTGCTTTGCCTGTCTGTGGGAGTTGCTGGCGGAGGAGGAGGGATTCGAACCCCCGGAGACATCACTGCCTCAATGGTTTTCAAGACCACCGCATTCGACCACTCTGCCACTCCTCCGCGGTATCCGAGGGAGATACTAGTGTTCTTTCAGCCATTGACAAATGAAAAAGGGGCTTTCGCCCCCCATATTTCTTGGTGATGTGTTGTGGGATATTACTCCTCCGTGGCGGTCGGGTTGTACATCTGGCAGGTGTGCGCTCCCGTAGCGGCGTTGTAGGTACACCCACCCGTGGTAGCAAAGTGAATCTGTGGCATAGCGGTCATCGGATACGCTGCTGTAGGCAGGTAGTGGTACTGCCCGGTGTAGCGCTGCGCCACCTTCTGCAGGCCGCCCTTCACTTGCGTGCGGGTGTTCTCGTCTTGGTAGCGGATGCCATCCAATAGCATGCGGCGTGCGTAGGCGGTCACCAGCTGCGCCTGCATACCAGTGCTAGCCGTGGTAGACTTCTCCTCCATACTCTGGAAGATATAGCCGACCACCACGTCTGCAGTACAGTCGGTCGTCGTACCTTTATCTGCCATGCAGAGCTCATAGGCGCGCTGGTAGATAGCCTGATTCACCGACGCGGTAAACGGCCGGCGTTGCGCGTAATACGGGCGTTCCTCGTGCCCCGTGCGAGCAATGAGCGACCCACGCTGCGGCAGGTACTGTGCTACTTTGGCGTTATTGCGGATCTCCTGCAGGTAGCTGGGGCCGCTGCTGGGGCGGGTTTGGTTCCAGTACTGCACGGCCTGTGCGTCAGTCGCGCTGATGGTCGGCGCGTAGGTGATACTCGGCGTAGTGAGAGCCGGGTCTATGTGGAGCGTCTGGTAGCTGGTAGCCGCCGCGGCAGAACCCGCAAAAAGAAGCAGTGCTAGCGAAGGGATCAGGTGTCGGAGTCGCATAAGAGTCATCGTTACGATGAGCACTCTACATACTCTCGCGCTGCGTGCAAGTGGTTTTTCGGGATTTACGGTGTGGCGCGGTGCACGGTAACGGTCTCAATGGTAACGGGCTCCAGAGGCCTATCCATAAAGCCGGTCTCTGCTGTGGCGATGCTATCCACAATGGGCATGCCGTCCGTCACCTGTCCGAAGATAGCATAGGCTCCGTCCAGCTGCGGAGCGTCTGCGTGCATGATGAAAAACTGAGAACCGTTAGTATTCGGCCCGCGGTTGGCCATACTCACCGTGCCGCGCGTGTGGGAATAGCTGGGGTTGATCTCGTCCGGTATCTCCCCCCCGCCAAAGGCATGTCCCCCAGTACCGTTGCCGTGCTCGAAGTCCCCCGTCTGCACCATGAACCCCGGTATCACCCGGTGGAAGATCACTCCGTCGTACATGCCGGCCTCAGCCAATTTGAGAAAATTCTCCGCAATAGTAGAGACCGTAGTGTCATAGATCTGCAGCGTTATATCCCCCGCGGTGGTGTGCAGCGTAGCCGTGGTGACGTTCTTCTCAGCACTCCGGAAGAGATTTGCGGTCAGGTTCTTCCCCGAGGACGTCCCCAAGAGCAGCGCTCCGCCGATGAGAAGAACTGCCACAAGAGCCAGGGGGAGGAAGCGTCGCATGCGGTGGGAGGGGTGGTAAATTTTGTGTTCAGTGTATGGGGCTGTCTGGTGCTTGTCAATGGATTTTAGTACCAGGGAGGAGAGTCCTCTTGCGGTGGTGTGGGTATTGCGGTAGAGTAGTACAGTAGTCTTTTCTCATGCAGATTCATCGGAACATCTTTGACCTCAAGCCCGAGTACACCATGCGCGTGGGGGTTTTTGGCAGTGCGTCTGGTTACCTCATGCGCAGCGAGGCCGCGGTAAATGCCGCGTATGAGGTGGGCCGGCAGATAGCACTGCGGGGCGGTATGCTCATTAATGGTGCGTGCCCAGGGCTGCCAGATGAGGCCGCCAGAGGCTGTAAAGAGGCCGGTGGAGCGACCTTTGGGGTGAGTCCGGCGGCGAGCATCTGTAGCCATCTGCAGAAGTATAAGTCACCCGTGGAGCACTATGACGGCTTTCTCTTCACGGGCTTGGGGCTCATGGTGCGCGATATCATCAACGTACGCAGTAGCAACTGCTGCATTATCCTCCCGGGTGGTACGGGCACGCTGAATGAGTTTACGGTAGCCTATGACGAGGGCAAGCCCATTGGCGTGCTGGACGGCTATGACGGCGTAGCGGACCACATCCCGCAGATACTAGAGTACTGCCACCGGGAGGTGACGGACCGCATGGTGATCTCCTCTGACCCAGCAGAGCTGGTGGAGAAGCTCATGCACCTGACCCGCCGGGTAGACGAGGGCTGTATGCTGGACGACTACCTGGTGGGAGACGACGGTGAGGTCACCAAAATAGAGGCCCAGGCCCGCACCACTAAATACTAAAACACCCCGGGGTGGGGTGCTGTAGTGGGAGAGAATAACGGAAGACAACGGTGATTAGG
The DNA here is from genome assembly GCA_020632335.1 of Candidatus Peribacteria bacterium. Classification (GTDB taxonomy): domain Bacteria; phylum Patescibacteriota; class Gracilibacteria; order UBA4473; family UBA4473; genus JACKFV01. Next base: position 102,008 of record JACKFV010000001.1, on the reverse strand, counting down.
CTGCTGCTGCTTGTCCTTCTTGCATTATGTCGTAGGGGCTAGGGATGCGTTGATCTAGATCCTCATAAGCATCTGGAATCCCTTTACTGAGGAATGCCATGAGATTCATAAAAGGGACATCTGTTTCGGCATTATCCATAGCGGTTACCATATCTGCAGTCCCCCCAGCTTTTTCAGTAATCTGGATAAGTTTCTTATTGTATGCAAGTGCATTTCCTAATGGTTTACGGATGTCTTCATTCGTCAGCTTCTGCACAAAGAAAGTCAGCATCGTAAACTCATTTTGCCATTTATGTTGTTCTGCTATTTTTTTAATACCTAGTTGCCCCAGTACCGCATTGGAGACATCTGTAGTGGTGACGTTTCTCGCTTCCTCTATATCTGCTTTGTGCTGTAACGTAACAAAATTATCCGAGGCTTGTGCTGCCTCTATTGCCTCTACTTGTTCCTTTGACATTGTTTGCCCAATGGCTCCTTGCATTCGCTCAGCAGGCGTCATAGAGAAATCCTTTATATTAAAAACTCCCAGTGCTGATGTAAAGAGCCCTGTCCAGATGCTTACACTCAGGGCATTTCGTTGTTCCCTTGCCTTATTCTTGATAGACTCTGCCTGTTTTCCTGTTACTTCTGCCAGGTTATTTGTGGTTTCTTCGTTGTTTGTTTTGTCTTGTTCGAATGCTGCTACTATCTGTTCGGCAGCTGTTGGAGTGGCATTCTGGTAAAGGAAATGAGCCTGTGGTTGTGGTCTGAATAGAGAGAGGATTTTCATGGAGGAGTGTCAGTACAGTCCTTCTATCATAGAAAACTGAATTTGGCAAGAAAAATGTACCGGAGCTCTTTCTAGGAGCGATATTCCTTCCCCAAAATCATACGGATATTTGACAAGTAAGCAAAAAATGCTATACATTGAAGTTATGCTTTTCGCCTATCTTCTTATGGAGATATGGTGAGGAGCAAGATGTTTCACATCACAGTACTTTAAATTTTTTAACATTCAAAATATTTTTACCTATGTTTTCTTTAGTGCTAACGCTTATTTCACGCGCTTTTCAGTTATTAGTTATTAATACTGTCGCGTCCCTAGTTATCTTCTATTTAGTAATGGTGTACGCTATAGGAGATTGGAATATTTTCCATGTAGATTATTCTAACACCCATATTTTTTCTAGTTGGACCGGACCCTTGCAACTTCTGGATCAGATCCAAGGTGCTTACTTATGGGGTATCCTCAAGCATTTCCTGATTGTGATGGTCTTATCCTTCATAGTGACTACTGCTTTGCAGTTTACTCAACAGAGAAGCGACGATTACCTTGGCGCACTTGTCGGATTCTTCTACGGGATGAGTTTTGTCTACGGTATCCCAATGATGTACTCTATACTATGGATTGGTGGCATTGCTATTGCCATTGGTAAGGAGCGATATCATCATCGTTACCGAGCACCAAATACTGAAGGAGCGAAAACGCTTGCTAGTATTAGCATTACTGCTATTGGGGCGTATCTTTACCTCTATAGCATTGTGCGGGTGTTTAATGCATATGGTTTAGCCTATATGCAAGAGACCTTTTTTATCCTTTGGCCCTTCTATTTGGCCCCGCTGAAGATGTGGTTGGCACCAGGCGTGCATTTCAAGAAAGAGAAAGAGGTCTCTTATCTCAAATTTATTGTAGAATGGATTCTCAATGTCTGGATAGGTGTGTTGATTCTCTCTCGTTTTATGATGGGGTTTTCTTCGGGCAGTTGGTTTTTTATGCTTCAATGTGTATATTTAAGCATCCCCTTGTTTTTGCCTAACGAGGTGTTTCATACAATTCGTCTTTGGATGTCGTATGGGATACTATATTGGAAGCCTGCTGGCATCGATGCGAAATTCAGCTCCTTTAAAGGAGACTGGAAAACACCCTACATAGTAGTGCTGGTAGGCATCGTTATTATCGGAGTGTTTTACTGGTTCATGACTAGTGTCTTTACCCCTACGCAATTTATAGAGTCTCCCACGAAGTTGACTCCATTATTGTTACTGTTTGGCCTCTTATACTGGATAGCTCTAGCGATTACCTACAAGGACTCTGCGTCACTTGATGACGCGGGTATGGGCGATCTCATTTTGCATAACGCAGATGAGAAAATAATTGCAGAACTATACAAAAGGCTGAAAGAAAGTCCAAGCTACCTAGCAGATTTTTACGAGAAAGTAGTAAATACTGACCAAAAGTACCAGCAATGGGAAAAGGACTGTGCGGAAATTGAAGCGGCTATCGCAGATATTAGAGAACAAATAGCCTTAAAGGAACAGGAGATCAAAAAAATTGAAAACCCTGTTGGTTTCGGTCCTGTGGATGCAGCTGCATTGGCGACTGCACAAGGAGAGCTTTTTGGTTTACAATTCAATCTTCTAACACAAGAAACTAAACTTACTACGTTACAGGGCTCACCTCCAGTGAAGGAAAGCATCAATTCGCTACTTGCGCCTGATGGTTTGTCTGGTATAGCGAGTATGGAATTGGCTCTTGTCGCTGGTGGTGCCACAAAGAAGAAGACAATACTCCCCTTCAGTGGTTATGACCCTTTTACGGGGATGATCACTTCTGGAGATGGCAAGACTGTCGTGGAGATTTACCCTCCCTGGAAAGAGAAAGGAACGTGGTTAATTCGTCTATTATTGACGGGTAAAATACCAGTTTATATACGGAGGAAACCAGAGGTACCATTCACGGCAGAGCAAGTACCTGACATCATAATAAGTACTGTGTAAAAATATATTCCCCGTAGCTACTCGCATATGAGTACTAGACTACGGGGAATATTTTAGTCCCTCGGAATCGCTCTTATGTTCTGCTCCGCCAGGACGTCTGCAGGCATGGGTGATGGCGCGCTAAACATGAGGTCCTTGGCCGAGAGGGTCTTGGGGAAGGCAATCACCTCACGGATATTCGGCTCATCAGCGAAGATCATCGCCACCCTATCTACCCCAAAGGCATAGCCCCCGTGCGGCGGACACCCATAGGCAAAGGCCCGCAATATATGCCCAAACTTAGCTTCTATCTCCTCATCACTCAGCTGCAGGAGCTGAAAGATCTTCTTCTGCAGCGCGGGGTCATGCACGCGTATAGAGCCACTCCCCAGCTCATAGCCGTTGAGTACAAAGTCGTAGCACCAGGCCTTAGCGGTCATGATCTGCTGCAGGTCGTCGAGCTTAGCGATGTCCTCCGGGTGCGGCATGGTGAAGGGATGGTGCGCCCAGTCGCGCTTGCCCTCGTCGTTGATCTCCATCAGCGGGAAGTCAGTGACGATGACATACGCGAGGTCTTGGTGGCTGGTGAGGTTCTGGTCCTTGGCGATGTGCACCCGCACGGCCCCCAGTGCGCCACAGGCGGTCTGGAAGCTCTCCGCGCCGAAGAAGAGGATATCCCCCGGCTGGGCCCCACAGGTGGCCACGATAGCAGCCTGCTCAGTGTCAGAGAGGAACTTCAGTATGGGGGACTTCAGCGTCCCGTCAGACTCTACGGTGATGTATGCCAGGCCTCCTGCGCCCTTCTCTTTGGCTATCTGCGTCAGGCGGTCGATGTAGCTACGGCTGAATTCCGCGCCGCCCGGCACCCGCATGCAGGTCACGTACTGTGCACTGGCAAAGACGCTAAAGCCGCTGCCCGCCACGATGCTGGTGATGTCATAGAGGCGCATATCATAGCGCAGGTCGGGTTTGTCCGTGCCGTACTGGCTCATGGCCTGCTGCCAGGTCATACGGCGCATACGGCCACCCTCCAAGAAAGCCTTATAATTCCGCTCGGGCACGCACTGCTCGGTCAGGTGGAGGAAGCACTGTTCCATCATGTGGAGGATATCTTCTTGCTCCACAAAGCTCATTTCCATATCCAGCTGGGTGAATTCTGGCTGGCGGTCACCGCGCAGGTCCTCGTCGCGGAAGCACCGCGCCACCTGGTAGTAGCGGTCCATCCCCGCCACCATGAGCAGCTGTTTCATCTGCTGGGGGCTCTGGGGGAGGACGTAAAACTCGCCGGGGTAGAGCCGGCTGGGCACCAGGTACTCGCGCGCGCCCTCGGGGGTGCCCTTCACCAGGCAGGGGGTTTCGATCTCGGTAAAGTGCTGAGAGTCAAAAAATGCCCGTGTATGGCGGAGGATCTGGTGGCGCATGCGGAGATTTCTTTGCATGCGCGCCTTGCGGAGGTCGAGGTAGCGGTAGGTGAGGCGCAGCTCTTCATTGACCTCCGCATCGCTATCAATCTCAAAGGGGGGCGTCTCGGCTCTATTCAGCACGGTCAGCGCCTCGGCAAAGACCTCTATCTCCCCTGTAGCCATGTGGGCATTCTCCATACCGGGTTTACGGCGCTGCACCGCGCCCGTTATTTGCACCACCCACTCGGGGCGGATGTGCTCGGCCTGAGCGTGCGCGTCGGGGTTGATGGCCGGGTCAAAGACAATCTGCGTGAGGCCATAGTGGTCCCGCAGGTCGATGAAGATGATGCCCCCGTGGTCGCGGCGGCGGTGTACCCAGCCTGCCAGCGTGGTCTGCTGGCCGGCGTTACCAGGGCGGAGGTCGTTACAGGTGTGGCTGCGGAGCATAGAGAATCACTACGGCAGGAGCATAATGAATGCGCTTACAGTGTAAAGTAACCCTGCAAAAAACCCACCGTTTTGGTGGGTTTTTTATGGCGACGGGGGAGCAGTGGCCTAGCGAGCGCCGTAGGTACCGTAGGCTTGGAGCAGTTTAGCGGCACGAGATTTTGCCTCGGTCATCTGATTCACACCAAAGTAAGACTGGTAAGTCCCTGGCTGGATAGCATAGCGGTTCAGCAGACCGGTGCTCGTGCCGTAGTTGAAGACATTCTGGTCTCCAGTATTCCGGTAAATAACGTAGTTTCCGAGGGCGTCTTGGGTAACGGTGTTGGTCACCATGTTGCCATTAGCGTCGATGTAGTAGACCTGCACACCGTCTGTAGGAGACACAGTACCGTCTACAAACATATCCGCCGCGCCACCGGTGTAGCGTACCATCCCCGTGCTAGTAGTGGCCGGGTATACCATGATGGGCTGGGTGTTGGTCACGGGCAGGTTCTGGATGGTGGTGGTAGTGATGGCCTCATGCCCTGGTTCTACCGTGCGCACGATGGGCGCTTCGCTGCTGATCATCTGGGTTGTGGTGGTAGACTCGGGGCTTTCCATCACTACGGGGACGACGATGGTGGTCGGCGCGGGTTCTACCATTTCTACCGCTTCAGCAGCTACTGCTGGGGCAGGGGTAACGGTGGCCTCCTGGTACATACCGTAGAGGGCGCTATTAGAAACGTAGCCACTGGCAGCGGCTGAGCTGAGGCCAATACCGGCGGCAAGCGCGGCGAAGAGATGCGGAGATTTCATTGAAAAGCATTATGCGCGCCGATTATTCCTTATGAGGGCTCTCTGTCAAGAGGGGAGTAAAATCACTCTTGCCATATACATTGTATGGTGGTATTTCTACAGTTGCGGTACGCTGGCGGCGGTGTATGCTCCGGCTATGCGACGCGTAATGGGGATCCTTCTCGTGCTCTGGCTTGGCTGGGTAGTGTGGCCGGTGCGCTGGGGCATAGGCCTGCTGGGGGAGGAGCACCTTATCCTCCTGCAGAATGAGGCGGAGTTGCGGCCCTGTGGGGGCTTTACTACCGCGTATGCCACGCTGCATTTGCTGCCATTTCGCCTGCAATTCCATAATGTCTTTGACCTCGAGCAGCCGCTGCTGCGGCCCCTACCGCCAGCGATGCAGGGCTTCACGGATGCGCTGTACTTCCGTGATGCGGGGGACGACAGTGACCCAGAGCAGTGCGCTGCGGCGCATAAGAGTGCCTATGCGGAGCTGACGGGCCAGACGGTAGACCGCGTGTGGATGGTGCCGCTGAGCGTGGTGGAGCGGATAGCCGCAGTGGTGGGGCCGGTGCGATATGCCGGGCAGCGGGTGGCGAGCAAGGACCTCTTTGCGCTGCTGAGCCGAAGCGTAGCGGATACCGATCGGCATAACCTAGACAGCCTGGCGGACCGGAAGGACCACCTGCCGGCGCTGGGGCGTGCGTGGCTAGGGCGCACACTCTGGCGACCGTGGAAGTGGGGGCAGCTCACCCATGCCATCGGGCAGATGGTACGCAGTGGCCAGTGGTACATCGAGGGGGTTTCTCGGCCGGTGGTGCCGACGGAGCAGAGCCTGGAGCTGCTGCTGTGGAATCTCGGGGGCGGCAAGACCAACCGCTACCTGGACGTCACCCTGCATACCGACGTCCGAGAACTCCAGCCGAATGACTGGCAGCTCACCACCACGGTCACGCTGCGGCATGACGGGGGCTATGAGGAGCCGCTCAGCCAGGTGTGGACGGGCACGGTGGAGATGCACTGGCCCGTGGCGATGGGGGGTGAGACGGTGCGCTGGGGGGCCGCTATAGCGCCTGGAGGGCAGGAGACGTACAGCAGTACCATCCGCCACAGGGGGCCGCTGAGCCGCTGGGAGGTGTATGTGCCGCGGGGGCTCCGGCTGCGGGGCAGTACCACGGTGTCGCTCTACCCCCAGCAGAGCCTCCAGAGCCGGACGCTGCAGGTGCGGGAGCATACGGGCCTGGCCGAGTACGAGATTCTTGGCACGGCGCCGGCGCTCTACACTACTACTTGGCAGAGCGTCCCAGACGTCACCGGGCCTTTTCTCACCTACCATCAGCTACTCACGCAGGCACCAGAGCAATGGGATATGATGGGCAATACCATGGGCGTAGAGCTTCACACAAACGAGCCGGTAGTACTGGGTGAGGGCTTCTCAGCCACGATAGCGCGTGAGGGAGTGACGACAAGCGCCACAGATTTCGCCCTCTCAGAGAACGGACGAACGATACTGCTGCGCTTCCGGGTAGATGGCGTGGGGGAGCGCCGGGCGTACCAGCTGGGGCTGACGGGAGTGACCGACGTCTACGGCAACCCGCTGAACCCCACGCAGCGCTGGACGGTGATCGACAAGCGCCCTATGCCCTAGTGTTGCGGAGGAGCTGTGCTCGCGATGGCATGGTCCACAAAGGCCCGCATCTGCTGCTGGAATGCCTCGACGCTAAAGGCCCGAGCCCGCGCCTGGAGGACAGATGTGTCGAAGCTATCCTCGGTGGCGAGGAAGCGCTCTACGGCTTGCTGCAGCGCCTCGACCGTCTGGCTATAGAAGGGGACACCATAGCCCTCGGGGATGATCTCCGCCATGCCGCCCCCCGCGTAGTAGAGAGGCACGGTGCCGGCTGCCAGGCTCTCCACCCCCACGATGCCAAAATCCTCAAACGACGGGAAGATCCACGCCCGCGCCGCTGCCCAGAGCCGCTCTCGGTCACGGTCACTCACAAACCCCAGTAGCTCTATATTGGTCGCGTTGGCGTCGTCTATCATCTGTTTGCAGCGCTGCCACTCGGGGCCGGTACCGCCTATCTTTATCGGTAGGCCATTGGCGATGAAGGCCCGCACGATGAGATCCATGTGCTTGTGCGGCACAAAGCGCGACAGCGCAAAGAAGTAATCGCCCTTGTGGAGGGTGTTCTTGGCGGCTCTGAGGAAGGGTTCTATGCGTGCCCCGGGGTGGATGACCGTTGCCTCAGCACGGTAGTAGCGGGCGATGAGCCCCTGGATATACTCACTATTCGCCACCCAGTGGGTGACCGACGCCGCGCCACGCTGGTCCTCCCACGAGAAATACCGCAGCATCATGGGCAAGATGAGGTGCACGGACCTGGCCCACAGAGGGAGCGGGTAGCGCCGGGTAGCCTCGGTGCGGTAGTGGTAGAGGAAGCGCACCGGCGTATGGCAGTAGCAGATGTGTACCTGCCCGGGCCGCGTCGTCAGGCATTTGCTGAACCGACTGCACGAGCTGATGAGCACGTCGTATTCCCGCAGGTCACACCGCCAGAACACCCATGGCATCAGGAAGGCCAGGTACTGGTGGCGCCGCCTGAGGGGAGCTGGCAGCCACTGGAGGATACTGGGGCGCACGCGGCTGGCGACCTCGGGGAAGAGCTCTTTACTGTAGATACTGGTGTAGATGGGCGCGTTGGGGTAGAGCGCGGCGATGTCTAGTGTGACTTGTTCGGCGCCACCACGGACGCTCAGGTCATCACAGATGATGGCGATACGTTTCCCCTGTAGTGGCTCCATAGCCCGAGCATAGTGATGGCTGGGGCTTTGACAACTCTGCGCTGGCCCATACCCTATCTCCATGACCAAGCAGCAGCAGTACCTGTGTACCGAGTGTGGCGATGTCTTCGCGACGCACTACGGGCGCTGCCCCAGTTGCGGAGAGTACGGCACCGTAAAGCCCTATCGCGCGCCGAAGGGTGGGGAGAGCACTGCTGAGGAGGCACTGCTGACAGGGGAGGATTTGCTACTGGCGGGCGAGGGAGCCCCGTGGCAGGCACAGGCCAGGCGTATCCCCACCACTCTCACTGAGCTGGACCGGGTGCTGGGCGGGGGCATCATGCCCGGGAGCGTGCTGCTGCTGGGGGGCAGCCCCGGGGTGGGCAAGAGTACGCTGCTGCTGCAGGTGCTGCACGCGCTGCCTACCGCGCTGTATGTCAGTGGGGAGGAGTCGCTCAGCCAGGTGATGGAACGCGCTGAGCGGCTGCAGCTCTCGGGGATAGAGGGGCGGGTGCTGAGCTCGGTGAGTCTGGGGGATGTGCTGACCACGCTGGAGGCGCACTGTCTGCCACTGGTGATCATCGACAGCATCCAGACCCTCAGCGATGGAGAGTCGCCGCTCGGGTCGCTCCGGCAGCTGAAGGACGCTACCCATGCCCTGCTTTCCCTCGCCAAGCGTACGGGGACGGCCGTGCTGCTCATCGGCCATGTGACCAAGACCGAGGCTATTGCCGGCCCACGCGTGCTGGAGCATATGGTAGACGCCGTGTTGCAGCTGGAGAGCGAGCGCCAGAGCGACGTGCGCATCCTTCGTGCCAAGAAAAATCGCTATGGCAGCACCATGGAGATAGGGCTGTGGCGGATGACGGGCCACGGGATGGAGAGCGTGACGGACGCCAGCACTCTGCTGGAGCAGCACCGCACGGACGCGCCAGGGGTGGCGTATAGTCTGCTGCGGGACGGGATGCGTACGCTGCTGACGGAGGTACAGGCGCTGACGCTGAAAACGAATTTTGGGACGCCACGGGTGGTGAGCCAGGGCGTGGAACTCAGCCGGGTACATACGCTCATTGCTGTCATCACGAAGCATACAAAGCTGCCGTGTAACGTACACGACGTCTATGTGAATCTGGTAGCGGGCATCCGCACGGCTGACCCCGCGCTGGATCTCGCACTGGTGGCAGCCATCATCAGCAGTGTGCACGGCGTGCGGGTGCCGGCGGGGGTGCTACTCCTGGGGGAGGTGGGGCTGAGTGGCGAGGTGCGACGAGTACCCCACCAGGCCCAGCGGGTGCAGGAGGCGGCGCGGCTGGGGTTTACGCGGGTGATACTGGGGCCGGATACCGCGGATAATACAGGGGAATATCCGGTGCCCGTGCAGACGCTGCGGCACATCAGCGGGCTGAGCGAGGTGCTCTTCTGAGGCGCTTTATATATATTTACAGGAAAAATCTCTTGACAAGGCGTTGAAAAGCAAGAGAGTATAAAAGCTCTTTCACAACTGTAGTGTTGCGAGAGAGATATGATGTGGAGCACTACTCATGGCCTTGCAGGAAGTGGTCAGCCTTTTTACCGTCGGAGGAGGTATATACTTATATATACTTTTGCCAGCTCGGGAGAGGGTTGAGAGTCTTCCTGCGAAAGAATGTTATGTGGTTATAGTGGCATGACCTCTGTATTTCGAAATGATAGACAGGAGTATAGCGGTATTGATTCACTAAAATTTAAAAAAATGAGAACCAACAACAATCCACACAAAGGTGCCGTGTTGTCACAGTGGCACCCTTGGAGCCCTCTCTCTTTTGAGGAGCAAGTATCGCAGTTTCGTCTCTTCTTGGCGGAGAGACTACGATGCACTGGTGTGCAGTGCTGGGTAGGAAAAAATCCTGTCGTATTCACCTCTGCAGCAAACTACATAAAGGGGTCTAAAGAAGCGGAACAGGGATATAACCAGTTTTGGGAACGGTTACAGCGTGAAGTGTCTACAATGGAACTTCCGGTTCCACAGCGCCCGGACACAATCTGGTCGGAGATACTATCGTTCCTGGATAGTATTAAAGAAACGACAGGACCGACGCCAGCACAGGATGCGAAGGTTAATGGCCTCCTTCAAGGACTTCTGTGGTTGATACAACAAAGGCGGCTCAGCAAAGAGCAGCTTATCATGTTTCATGCCACTGTGGCTCCACGGTTTTACTTTGGGTCTATGTTGTGGCAGCAGAAGCAGCCATCGGATACGCCATACTCGGCATATCCGGGGCATCTTATGTTGATGCTCCGCATGTATCTTCTGTACCAAGGGGAGATCAACTGCAACCGCTATGCGTATGCAGGGCAAGATGCAGAACCACTTTGGGCTCGGCAGTGGTATGGGATTTGCGCGTTGGCAGAGGCACTGTATGCTATAGAGCTCCCTGAAGGAGAAAGAAAGGTGGTAGTGGATGGGCCTTCTGGTCCGGGGATAAAACCCTTTGCTTTCTATCAGGTTTTCGAGAATGTACGCGATCCTGCTGGTCGTTTACTCATTGAAAAGGTTCGATGGGTTTTACTTGATACCGACCCGGAGGCTGAGATAATCGCGAGGCATATTCTAAAGAGATTGCCGATAGAATACGTGATCAAGACAGGGAGGAGCGCTGATGTGCGACTTCCCCGCGGGCAGTCAGTGTTTAGAGAGTTTTCTGACGGAGTAGATGACTACTTCTCTGATGAGTACTACTGTCGTCATATAGTTGCCGGGTGCGGAAATCTAGAAGTGGGGGGGGTATACGCCTCTGGCAATTATGCCTATAATCCTCAGGGTAAATTCTTGAGGATTCTCTACAATTGGTTCCTTCACGAACGCACTACTGAGCAGCTTCTGCAATTAGCAGAGAAGGCACTAAGGGAGTTTGGAAAAGAAGGAAAACGGTTTGAAGTGGGGGTGCATCCAGTGCACCCAAGTCAAAATATTCTCTTGGTCAGGCGACTGTCCTGACTCTACAGGAAGCAACGGTATATAGCATATCGAAGCTTCCTTTTTTTAGGTGTTGTGGTAGTATGGGAGGATGCTCTACCTTTGGATAGGTATTAGCGGCCTTATAAATCTGGTGGTCTCACTGGTGAGTGGTATAGTGGTGTATTTTCAGAATACCCAGAGTCAGGTAAATAGAACATTTCTCCTTTTTTGTTTCACCATTGCTCTCTGGAGTGCGGGGTATTTCTTCCCATTTGTACAGGACTCCGCTAGTAATTCGCTACTCTCTTTCCGGTTATTACATATCGGGGCGGTATTTATACCAGTAGCGAATCTCCATTTTGTCCTGGCATTATTAGGAGGTATTGAATGCCACAAAAAGATACTTATTCTGGGGTATCTCTTGAGTATTTTTTTTGCATGTTTTTCTTTTTCCCCCTACTTTATTGAAGGGTTAAAATCTGTGGAGAGCTTCCGATATTGGGCAGAGCCAGGCATGCTCTACCCTGTATGGTTGGCATTTTATGCGTTGTACTTCTGTTATAGTTTTTATTTACTGCTAGAGGCGCGACAAAGTAATCGGGGAAAAGATCTACCGTTTATTAACACTTTGTTGGTAGGGGAGATTATTACCTCTATTTTTGGGGCGACTAATTTCTTCCACTTCTACGATATTAATATCCCTCCGGTGGTGAATACATTTGCTTCTCTACAAGTACTCATTTATAGTGCTGCCATTGGCGCCTACCGTCTGGGGAATCTGGAAGTGGCGTTTCTCTCCAGCATCAAGAACGCGGTGAGTATCTTCGGGGCGCTGGGGGTGGCGCTGCTGGGGGCGTGGTATCTCATCTACTGGCACGGGTGGGCGGTGGAGGGCTGGGTGTGGGTGTATATTACAGGGCTCTTTTTTGCGAGTCACCTGGTGCAGGAAGGCAGCCGGCTGATTCCCTTTGACCGGGTGTTCCGGCTGATGTCCTTCACCAACCTCAAGCGTGGGGTAGAGCGCATCAAGAATCGTGATGATTTCTACCACTCGCTGGAGGAGCTGCAGCACGAGCTGAAGAGCGTCTTTGTGGGAGAGCTTTACTATAGCGACGCGCGCATTGTGCCGTTGAGCGCCCTGCCCCTGCAGCCCTATGCGGCGCTGCGGGAGGAACTAACGCACCACCGGGAGACACTTGTGTACTCGGAGCTGCTGCATAAGCAGGCCGACCAGCAGACGGTCTACCCCTACACCGAGGGGGTGGGGCGGCTGGGAGAGGCGGTGCTGCCGCTCTACCGGGGCGAGCAGCTCATAGGGGTACTGGTGATGGGGGACAAACCGCACCAGGGAGCCTACACCAAGGAGGAAATCGACCTGCTGGAGTCCCTCTCGCTGCACCTGGGGCTGAGTCTCTCGGTGCTGCTCTATAACGAGGATTTGCGCCATCAGGTGAAGGTCAAGACCGAGGAACTGCAGCGCGCCAATGAGCGCCTGAAGGAGATAGACGCGGCCAAGAGCTCGTTCCTCTCGGTGGCATCGCATGAGCTGCGCACGCCCATGACCATCATTAAGGGCTACTCGGATTTCCTTCTCAGTGGGAAGTTCGGCCAGCTGAGTGACCAGCAGCGCGATTTCCTCCAGAAGATCTACGGCTCTACTGACTCGCTGATCAAGCTCGTGAATAATATTCTCGACATCTCGAAGATAGAGGCCGGGAAGATGGAGTTCTCGTACACGCGCTTCCCGCTGGAGCCCTTTCTCAGCCGTATAGAGGGCGACTATGCCCTGGCGTGTGAGCAGCGGGGGATAGGGTTTACGCTCGTGCGGAGTGAGGGGCTGCCACTGACGGTCTATACCGACGCAGAGAAGATAGAGCTGGTGCTCCGCAATCTCATCGGGAATGCGATGAAATTCACGCCCGCTGGAGGGCAGATAACGCTGGAGGTCTACGCCGAGCAGGAGCAGCTACACTGGGTGGTGGAGGATACGGGCATCGGCATCCCGCCGGAGGAGGTCCCGCGGCTCTTTGAAAAATTCCGGCAGGTGAGGAACTACCTGCAGAAGGAACATAAGGGCTCTGGACTGGGGCTGAGTATTGTACAAAAAATCCTCCGGAGCATGCACGGGGACATCACCGCCACCAGTATCGAAGGAAAAGGCTCGACATTTACCTGCCATATCCCTTATAATGAAGATGTGGTGAAGAAACGGTGAAGAAGTAGACGTGCTACTCGGTATACTCGCCATACCCCTCTGTGATGAAACTCCTCCTTATTACGACCCAGCCCATGCGTTACAGCGGGGTGTTTAGTGTCGTCAGCCCCACGGTGGCCCAGGCGCTGCATAGGCTGCAGCAGCGGTCGTATGACGCGGTGATCCTCGACGACACACAAGACGCGCACGCTATGGCCGACGCCGTGCAGCTACTGGGGGAGAAGACCACGCTGGTTCACTACGGCATGCGGGAGGCACCGGGGGTGGCCTATCATTTCTCGCCATCGGCCTACACACCGGAGCAGCTGCTGAGGGAGGTAGAAGTAATAGGGGAGAAGCTCTCGGGCAAGGCTAGCGGGCCGAGGAAGGTGCTCATCATCGAGGATAATGCGGAAATTAGCATGATGTACCGACTGGCATTTGAGCAATCTGGGGTGGAGGTCTCCACGGCTGCTAATGGCATAGAGGGCATCACGCAGGCCATTGCGGTGAAGCCGGACTGTATCCTCCTGGACATCATGATGCCGCAGATGGACGGCTTTGAGACGCTCACAGCACTGAAGCAAAACTCCTCGCATCAGTGCCGCATCTACATCTGCTCGAACCTAGAACTGCAGGAGGATATGGAAAAAGCACTACGACTGGGGGCTGATAAATTTCTCCGGAAGTCAGACTATACCCCCTTTGAGGTCGTGGAGCTCATTATGCAGGGCCGGTGATGGCCTATAGTGAGTACCTGGCCGAGCGGGTAGAGGAGGCGCTGCGGGCGCAGGGAGCGGTGCCGATAGCGCAGCGGCTCTTTGGTGGCCTTGGGTATATGGTCGCGGGGAAGCTCCGCATGGGCGTGGTGGGGGAGGAAATCCTCGTGCGGCTGGACCCAGCGCTGGGCGATACGCCCCTCGAGAGGCCTGGCTGCCGGGTGATGGACCTGACGGGCAGGCGTATGCGGGGGTGGTTCCTCCTAGAGGGGGGCGAGGCTGAGGATGACCAGACGCTGGCGTACTGGGTAGGCGAGTGCCTGCGTTATAACCCTCAGGCTCCGAAGCGGCGACCCTAGGCATACAAAATAGATAGACAAAAACGCCCCATCTTTATCAGACAGGGCGCCATTGTATATCGTAGTACGCGGTACTAGTAAGGGCGATAACCACCGCTTTGGCGTCCGCCACCGTAGCCACCACGGCTACCACCACCGAATCCTTCAGACCGTGGGGCCTTTGGCTTCGCGATGTTGACCGCCAGGGCTCGACCATCGAGCTCTTTTTCGTTCCACATCTCTATAGCGGCCTGCGCCTCTTCAGGGCTGGCCATTTCTACAAAGGCAAAGCCTCGAGAGCGCCCGGTGTCACGCTCGAGCATGACAGAGGCAGAAACAACGGTACCGGCTTGTTCGAACGCTTCGCGGAGCGTTTCATCGCGGACACCCCAGCTGAGGTTTCCTACGAAAAGTTTTGCATTATCCATAAGGAGGAAATGAGAGAAATACACAATCCTTGCCATCGGTCTGACCGTATCCTGTGCGTATTCCTCGCCAGTGCTACTCGCCAATATGCTCGCAATTGCACCTCCATCATTACACGGTATTCTAGAGTTGGCAAGCAAAATCTCCCACATATTACCATGATGACAGTAATTCGTCAAGAGGAACTCAGCGTTCTTCGCATTGCCAGGGGGCACTGCATCGCCTAGACTGGGGGCATAACTGACGCACCGTATGGCCAAAGCACCGAGCACTGACATCATCGAAGAAGTGGTAGAGGAGACGCCAGAGCAGTTCCAGCAGAGTATGAGAGCCGTGCAGACCG
This sequence comes from Candidatus Peribacteria bacterium, assembly GCA_020632335.1. Taxonomy (GTDB): domain Bacteria; phylum Patescibacteriota; class Gracilibacteria; order UBA4473; family UBA4473; genus JACKFV01. The sequence goes on along the minus strand of JACKFV010000001.1, from coordinate 86,909 downwards.
AGCAACTGGCTGACCTGCAGCAGGCCGCCAAGCGCTACCCGGCACTGGTGACGATGCGTAGCTTCCTTAAGGTACTGGGGGTGGTGTTTGCGCTGGTGTACCTGGTGGTGGGCATTATCCTCCTCTTTACCTCGGAGACCTTCGGCCAGGGGCTACTGTACTTCCTGCTGTGCATTGGGGGGGCGTTCTTGCTGCTGGTGTTTTGTTACTTCTTGGCAGAGTTCATCGAGGTCATGCTGCAGATAGAACACAACGTGCGTACGGTGGCGCAGCGTACCGAGAAGAAATAGGGAGCCCGGTGCGCACTAGACAGCATAGCAGGCCTGTGCTAGACTGCTCAGATGGCCGTGCCCGCCCTTCGTACTCGCGCTGCAGGAGAGTCCCTCATAGAGGTGCTCTTGGCCGTGAGTATTCTCGCCACGGTGCTGAGTAGTATTTATATGCTTTTTGGGCAGGTACTGCGCACCGATAGTTTCCTTGCGCAGCGTACCGAGGCGCTCCTCATAGCCAGTAGCAGCATCGAGGCGGTGTACCAGTGGAGGGATACCAATGCGCTGCGCTATGGGGCCGAGCTGCGCGACTACTGGCGATGTGTAGATACCCCAGTGCAGGACTGTAGCGCGCAGGTGCCACTGTTTGGTTCTCAGTATAGGGCGATGATAGAGGGTGACCGTGTATGGCTTACCGAGACCCCTGGGCTGGATATCTTCTCGCGCCCCTATAGGCTCTATGAGCAAGACGATGGCCTGTGGGGCTATACCGTGACTGCTGAGCCTATGCCTTATTTTCATTGGCTGACGCTCAGTTATGATCCCTCTCCGCAGTGTGGCAGAGGAGCCATAGTACGAGAAACCTGCACCGAGCAACGGATAACCGCCCATTCTACCGTGGCATGGGGCCCCAGTGACCGCGAACGGCTGACGGTGAGCGCAGTGCTCTATGACCTCTATAACCGCGAGCACTATGGCGACTAATACTCCTGGTGCACTGCATACTCGTGGGTTTACCCTCCTGGAACTCCTGGTGGCGATGGGGGTGGGAGCGCTGGTGATGCTGACGGCGACCGGCGCGGTGATGCAGCTCTACCAGCGGTTTGAGCGTGCTCGGGTGGAGGAGGGCTTTGCGGCGGAGAGCCTGCTGATGCAGCAGCGGCTCCAGGCCTTCACGGACGGCTACACCATCGACTACGACTGGTACCACGACGCCTATGGCTCGCCCGGGTGCAGGGCGTTTGACCCGCGGCAGCTCCCCCCAGAGACCCCAACAGAGAACACCCCAGAGGCTCGCGCGCAGGTGCCGTATGGGCGGCTCTTCGCGTGGGACACCACGGGCGATGGCCTCAGCAACGTGACCCTGGGCGGCATGACGCCTGAGGGCATGCCTGACCCCTGTATACGCATAGGCGATGGGGGAGAGGAGCTAGCGCAGCTGCTGCTGAGGAGCCTGAGTGGTACGGAGCGTAAGGGCTGGCGTGTGACGGCGGGGGTGCTGGAGGAGACGCACCTCACGGGGGAGGACACTGACGGCGATGGCCTGAGCGACACCTGGACGGAGACCGAACCCTGGACGCCACTGCCACTCCCCACGGTGGAGGTAGCTTCTCTCGCTATAGTGCTGCACCCCAATGCCGACACTACCCGCGCGTATAGCCTGCCGCAGACCCAGCCCTTTATTACCTATCGCATGGGGCTCCAGCTGCCAGACACCCCTGAGCACCGCAACCTGGGACTGACGGGAGAGGCTCGCCCCACCCTGCAGCTGCGGGGTATGCGGACGCTGCGGGCGTGGTAAATCACTTGCCAAGCGCTGAGATCTCCCTATATAGACGCTATACAGTTGGTCGCTATTTGATCGTTTTGGTATGCGTCTTATCTACTCGGAGTGCCGCCCTGACTACGCCACCATGACCTTTGGGTACGGGGTCTATGCCCTGGCGGAGGAAGAGAACCCCGCTGCGTGGGATAGCGCCTTTGCCGCCGGGTATAGCCCGCACACCATGACGCCCTGGGTGGAGGGAAAGACGGTCTTCCGCCTGAACCGGAGCGTACGGATAGCCCTGCGTGACTGGACGGAGACGTCGGAGAATCGTCGGCTGGAGGGGAAGGTAGCGCCCCTCAGCATCACCGCAGCGCTCATTCCGCTGGAGGAATTTGCCTTCACGGAGGCGTTCTGGAGATTCTGCGAACACTACAGTGAGCAGCGCTGGCTGACGGGCAGGCGGTTTGATCGGGCGCATCTGGAGCGGCTCATCGCAACTCCGGTGGCCACGCATATCCTCACCTATACCTCTGACGGCCAGCCTATTGGCTATGTACTGAGCTGCTGGACGGGGGTGTCGTTCTACCACTGGTTTAGCTTCTATGACCTGCGCTACTATGACGACTACTCCCTGGGCAAGTGGTGTATGGGGCACTGCATCGCCTGGGCGGCCGCTGCGGGGGGGCAGTATGCCTACTTGGGCACCTGCTATGGGGAGAGCGCGCGGTACAAGGTACGAGACTTCAACGCCGTGGAGTGGTACACGGGTGAGGGCTGGAGCCGAGACCGAGAGCTCCTGCGGGAGGCCTGCCGCCAAGACACCGAGGGCATGCCCACCGAACGCATAAAGCAGCCGGCTATGGCCGCGTCTCTCTTTCATCTCTCATCCTCTTCATCATGACGCACATTACTGCTACGCCTCGCGTTACCGTCCGGGGGCTCATCATAGACCAGGGCGAGATCTTGGGGTTTCAGCACCGTCCTACGGCAGACTACTACGCGCTACCAGGGGGTGGGGTGGATTACCTCGAGACGCTGGAGGAGGCCATGGTACGAGAGATGGAGGAGGAAACGGGTATCACGCCGGTAGTCGGGGGGCTGCGGTTTGTGCACCAGCTATGCATAGATGACTCGCGTGGGCAGTGCCACCTGCTGGAGTTCTTCTACCTCATAGAGAATGGGGCGGCCTACCGTGCTATAGACTGGGCCGCCGCCAGCCACGCGTATGAGGTGCACGACGCGCAGTGGATCTCCCTCCAGAACCCGCAGCACCGTCTGCTGCCGAGCTTTGTCATCCCTTCTCTCCGCCAGAGCCTGACGAGCCACGGGCCGGAGATGCACGTCTCTCGTACGTAATATTCCTCTACCTCTTCTACCTCTTAGCACGCTTTCTGCTATGCCGGACTCTTCGCCGCTCTCACTCCCGTTCTCGCTTGACCTCAGCGCTCCGCTCGAGCACCTGCAGACGACGGGCAGCCTGACGCTGGTACACATGGGTAATGCTGCGGCCAAGTGCTTTGTGGTGGGGCAGATCCTCCGGTCGGCACCGGTGGGGCATGTCTTCTGGGCCAGTAACGACGCTGATGCCGGCAGCCTGCAGCACGTGGCGGGGCTGCTGCTACCGCTGCGGGTGCACCTTATCAAACCCCAGCTAACCCTGCGCGACTACTACCAGGTCCTCATGGCCTTTGCGGAGGAGGCGCCATCGCTCTTCCTCTTTGAGGATTTTGCTTCTGTGAGTGCCCAGCCGCTGCCCAGCCAGGCCGAGATACTGGCCGGGACGCAGACCCTGCGTGTGGGCCAGACGGTGCGGCCCTATAAGCTCTTTGACACGCTGGAGCGCTATGGCTACCGCCCGGCAGTGGAGCGCGTGCTGCAGCCCGGGGAGTACGTGCGGCGCGGAGACAGCCTCTTCCTGGCGCCACTGCAGAGTGAGGTGACGGTGCGCGTGGATCTCTTCGGCGAGGAGGTAGAGTCGATAACCGAGGTGGACCTCGCGCAGCTGACCGACCTGCGGGCACGCACGGAGGTGGACCTCTACCCAGGGCGAGTGAGCACCACGAGCAGTACGCTGCTGGATGTACTGGGGCGGGAAAACCGCGAGCAGCAGGCTACGGGGGGGCGCCGCAGCCTCTTCATCGCTGATGATATTGCCGACGACACTGAGGAATTACCCCTGCCGGAGGGGCTAGAGCGGGTGACTTTCACCAGCTTTCCGCCGGAGGACAGCGTCTTTTTCCACCTCAATTACTTCAGCGTGCTGCCCTATTACACGCTCCCAGACTTCATTGTGGATATCAAGGAGCGCTTCCACCGCGAGTTTGCCATCGTCATCATGACGAAAAAACACGAGGAAATAGAGCACCTCCTGCGGGAAAATCAGATCATGTACAGCGAGGATACCGCGCATGGGGTGCCCAGTACGGTCACGCTTATCAAGCTCGCTGAGGAGGCCTTTATGCCCCACTCCTTCCAGAATGCTTCTGCCAGGCAGCTGCTGCTGACAGACCGGGAGATCTTCCAGTTCCACCGCTCGTCTAAGGCCAAGAAGGCCATCAAGGGCATGAATACCGAGATGCTGAGCAAGCTCAAGCCCGGGGACTATGTCATCCATGTGGCGCACGGGGTGGCGCATTTTGACGGTATTGTGCGACGCGAGGTGGCCGACATGGGCGTGCGGGAGTACCTCAAGCTGGAATACGCGGGGAGCGACAAGCTCTTTGTGCCCGTGGAGAGCGCCGAAAAACTCACGAAATTCATCGGTGATGAGCACCCCAAACTCACCAAACTCAACAGTAGCGAGTGGCAGAAGATCCAGAAGAAGATCAACGCCGAGACCGAGAAGATCGCGGGTGAACTGCTCAAGCTCTACGCCGCGCGGGAGATGAGCACTCGCAGGCCCTTTAGCGAGGGGGACGAGAAGCTGCGGGAGTTCTGCGAGAGCTTCCGGTACGAGCTCACCCCGGGCCAGGCTCAGACCTGGTATGAGATAGAGCGCGATATGCAAGGGCAGCGCCCCATGGACCGCCTGGTGTGTGGAGACGTAGGCTTCGGCAAGACCGAGATGGCGATGCGCGCGGCCTTCAAGTGCTTTACCGCTGGCCGACAGTGCGCGATACTGGCGCCCATTACCATCTTGGCCGAGCAGCACTACGAGAACTTCCTCAAGCGCATCACGGGCAAGAGCTATGGGGTGGAGATAGCACTGCTGAGTAGATTCCAGACCGCGGCTGAGCAGCAGGAGATCCTCCGGCGGCTGAAGCTGGGTATGGTGGATATCGTCATCGGGACGCATCGCCTGCTGAGTAAAGATATCCAATTCCATGACCTAGGGCTGCTGATCATCGACGAAGAACAGCGCTTTGGCGTGAAGCAAAAGGAGCACCTGAAGCACTACCGCAATAACGTAGACCTCCTCACGCTGACGGCTACCCCCATCCCCCGTACGCTGAATATGAGCCTGAGTAAGCTCAAGGACATCAGTACCATCACCACCCCGCCGCCGGGGCGCCTGCCGGTAGTGACCGAAGTCCGGCGCTTTAACCTGCATCTCATCCGGGAGCGCATTCTCTTTGAGGTAGAGCGTGGGGGGCAGGTGTACTTCCTCCATAATGAGGTGAGGACGATAGAGGCGCTGAGCGAGCAGCTGCGGGCGCTGTGCCCGGAGGTGAGCTTCCTCACCGCGCACGGGCAGATGAGCCCCCAGCTGCTGGAAGAGCGTATCAAATCCTTCAAGAACAAAGAAGCGCAGGTACTCATCGCCAGTACCATCATCGAGAACGGTATAGACCTAGACAACGCCAATACACTCATCGTCAACCGCGCTGAGCAGTTTGGCCTCAGTCAGCTCTACCAGCTGCGTGGCCGGGTGGGGCGTGGCCGTACGCAGGCCTACTCTTACTTCCTCTACCACGGGCAGCGGCTGGAGATAGAGGCGCGTAAACGCCTGCGGGCGATTGTGGAGGCGAGTGAGCTGGGGAGTGGCTTCCAGATAGCCATGCGTGATCTAGAGATACGCGGCGCAGGAGAGATCCTCGGGGCGAACCAGAGCGGCGCTATGCAGACGGTGGGGGTCAGTCACTTTATGCGGATGCTGCAGCGCACAATGGAGAAAATGCAGAGCGGGGAGATCACCGAGCAGTCACTGGAGCAGGACCAGACCATCACGGTGGAGGTGCCGCTGAGCGCTTACATCCCTGCGGAGTTCATCCCGGACGCGAACGAGAAAATACAGGTGTACCAGGAGCTCGCTGGTGCCGAGAGTCTACAACACCTGAGCGAGCTTAAAGCCGAGCTGCGGGAAGACTACGGGCGGCTCCCGGCGGAGGTAGAGAACCTGTGTAAGGTGGTAGCGCTGAAGCTGACCATGCGCGACGCCAACCTCTCTGGGGTGCGGATACGCGCGCTGAGTAGTAAGTCTCATGAGCTGACGCTGCGTATGGGCAGTCGCTTTAACCCCGGGCAGATTCTCCAGCTGCTGCAGCACTCCAAGAGCCCATGGGTGGTGAGTGCCACCGCGCTGAAGCTGCAGTTTACTACCCTGCCGCTGACGTGGTATGATGCCCTACTGCAGGACATCCAGTACCTCTTGCCCTCCCCAGAGCAGCGTGCGGTGTCTGCTTCGGCAGCTTAGGTCTCCTGTGCCTCTGGGGTCGGGAGGAAGAGCATACAGAGGCGAATATCGGTATAGGGTACCTGACCCCCAAGAGCCTCATAGAGGGCGCGCTGAGAAATCTCTGCAGGGGTGGCATCGGGCCCGCTGGTCCTCTGGAGCTGCGCTATGGCCGCCGCTACAGCGGTGAGGCGCTCTGCAGCCGGCCGGAGGTAAGCGATGAGCTCTGGGGTGCCCCGGTAGTAGCTCACGTGCCGCACGATGGTAGTAGGTGCCAGGCCACGCACTGCGCTCATCTCGGCTATGGAGAGGCCTTGCTGTAGGAGGTGGAGGGTCTTGAGGTAGGTGTTCTGCCCATGGAGGGAGAGGCTCTGGAGCTCCTCTGCAGCTCCTCTGCAGCGCTGATGACCCGCTCCGCAGACGCGTAGGCCTGCTCGGTCAGCCCGAGTACCTTCTGGATTCCCTTAGGCGTGATGCGCTCCTGCTGCAGGTGGTAGACCCGCTGGTGGAGCTCAGGCAGTGCCTCGAGGTAGGCGGTGGGGTCGGCTTCTGGGGGAGGGGTGGCTACTGGTGGGGGCGCTGCTATGCGGGCCTCCCAGAGGGACTCCAGCTCCCGTGCGTGCTCCTGCGCGAAGGTCTCCGCTGTGGCAGACAGCTCCTGGAATCGCCTGTCTGCCCGAAGTACCAGGGGGTCTATGGCCAGTGTTTGCTCGTTGATGCCTAATAGGTAGAGGCCCTCCCAGCGCTTTACTCGGCTGAGGGCTACATAGCCCTGCCCCGGTTCAAAGACATGGCTGAGGTCCATCTCCGCGCTCTCCAGCGTCATGCCCTGGCTCTTGTGCACGGTGATGGCCCAGGCCAGCCGCAGCGGTATCTGCGTAAAGGACGCCGCACGCTTGCCATCATCCCCGGTGATGCTCCACTCGGCCGGCTTCATCGTCACCAGGGTCCCGTCATGCAGCCGTACATCGGGGTAGCCGGTCTCCGCATCATAGGCCTCTACCACCCCCAGCGTGCCGTTGTAGTAGCCTTCATCGGGGTTATTTTTCACGCACATGACCCGGGCGCCGATCTTCAAGCAGAGGAGCTTGGGCGCCAGTACGCTCTTCTGCAGTGCCTCTACCAGATGACGAGGGCCATGGCCACGGCCAGTGTAGTGCTGCTCCTCGGTGGGGAGTTTGGCCAGCTCACGGGCGTTGATCTCATCCACGTCAGCATTATGAGTGTAGAGGCGCGTGTGGACGTCCTCCCGAGGGGTCTGCTGCGTACGCACCATGCAGGCGTTCAGGGCCTCAGAGGAACTACCGTGGAGCGTGCCGCTGCGGATTTCATTGAGGAAACCAGCCAGGCTGTGGTCGTCCTGCCGGTACTGCTGGGTGAGGAAGCAGACGGTGAACTGCCCCTCCGCAAAGGCCGGCGCCATAAAGCAGTACTTCTGCTCAGAGGGTTCGGGGAATGTAGCAATCGGGGGCAGCTGGAAGAAATCTCCGCAGAGCACCACCTGCAACCCGCCAAAGGGCTCAAAATTACTCCGTACATAGCGCAACAGCTGGTCGAGGTTCTGCAGCATGCGGCGGTGCATCATGCTGATCTCGTCGATGATGAGCACCTGCGCGTGCTGTATGGGCTGGCTGGTTTTTTTCTTCTGGAGTATTTTCTCAAAAAAAGCAGCATTCACGTGCTCCCGTATGCCCATACCAGACCAGGAGTGAATGGTCTGCCCGCCGATGTGCGTAGCCGCGATGCCCGTGGTGGCGGTGATGGCTACGGGGATATGGTGCTCGCGCAGGCTCTGGATGAAGCGCTGGAGCACGTAAGTCTTGCCCGTACCGGCACTCCCGGTGAGGAGAATATTCCTCCCAGACTTCAGCAGAGCGATGGCGGTGGATTGCTGCATTGCTAGCCCCAGTGTAGGGAGGCGCAGCTGCACTGCAATCTAAAATACCCCCACCCGCTGCTAGAGGCTAGAGAACCCCATCCACAGCGCCATGAGGATCATGAGGGCGTCCTCAATGATGGTGATGGTGCTCATAGGCAGGTTAAACCCGGTGCCCAGGCAGGCGCACTTGATGGCACGCCTTTGCCGTACGCTCTGGATGACCCCGATGATACTGAACCCCATGACCACCACAGTGGCAGCGCTCGTCCACAGGGGGGCTATCTGGCGCAGGTAGAGTAGCCCCAGCGCTAGCTCCACAAAGGGGTAGATGTAGCCCCACACGGGCCAGCGCCGGGTGAGGATATCATAGCTGCGGTAGCTCATGGCAAAGCCTTTGAGGTCCAGAAGTTTGAAGAACGCAAACCCCACAAAGAAGAGCCCCATGAAGTCCATCATCATGGCAGAGGGGAGGAATGCGCCCCGCAGCCAGCTCAGGTGCAGCGTACCACCAATGATATACAACACCACCAGCACCAGTGGCCAGTAGGTCCTGAGAGACTTCTCGGGCAGCGCCTCCGTAGGCACGGGTAAGGGCGTTAGGGTGTACTTCGGGGGGAGGAGGGCATTCAGCGCGGCGACCTCCATGGGCGCCTGCATGGTGATGGTGACGGTCTTGGCGCTGAGGTCCACCACGGCAGCGGTGATGTTCAGGCTGGACTCCAGGGCCGCGCGGACGCTCTGGGCGCAGCTGGAGCAGGTCATACCATGGACAGCGTAGGTGTGGTGCATGCTCCATTACCCTAGTGGCACGGTGGGCGGGTGTCAACACCTGCTTTTGCTCATGAAAAACTTCCCCTCCTGAGAGTGCCGTCTATACTTATAGTATGGGCTACTGGCTGAAAAAATCACTGGGAACGCTGCTTACCCTGTGGCTCACCATGGGGAGTATATGCAGTGTCTTGGCGGTGAGCGCTCCCACAGCAGCTACTGGTACGCACCAGCAACACGTTATGGCCTTGCTACATACGGGGGGCGAAGCACTCTCCCCCTGCTGCCCGGGGAGGGATATCCCCACAGAGCCCCCTCTCTGCTGCCGAGACGGCCACGGACGGAGCGCCATCATGACCGCTGAGCCGATGCCGATGCCCCGTCATGGAGTGGTGGCTCTAGCAGTGCCCACTTGGCGAGAGATCACTCCCCCACAAGACGCTGAAACGCTCTGCCAGGCGCAGTGGCGACGGTGTTCGCTCTCTCCGCCAGATGCTACCAGCCGCCGAGAATCCGAGCGGGATAGCACCCAGTTGCTGCTCTAGAGGGGAGGCACAGGCCTCTGCGTGGTGGGCTTTCTCTTCACCAGGCTTTCTTTTTCCCCTTCTACCATGAGAAAAATCGCTTCTATTCTCGCTCTGGCTACGGCTCTCACCGGCTGTGGTCAGGGAACTTCACCAGCTCCAGCCCCCTCCACCAGTACTGATGACCCCAGCATGACGGCCATGATGGACGCTATGCGGGGCTTCCCCTGCCACCAGATGGGGGGGATGTGGATGGGTGATTGTACCTTTGACGAGTACGGGCAGCCGATACTAAAGGACGCAGCGCCGCATGAGGCTTCCTCGTCTGTGCTGCCAGAGCACTATGACACCAGTACTGATGGCCTCCCTCATGCTACGCAACCCATAGTGGTACCGCTGCGTGATGGCGACAGCTATGGCCTGACCGCAGGATTTGTACAGCAGCAGGTGGGCGGACGGACGCTCCGGCGGCTAGCGTATAACGAGATGATCCCCGGGCCGATACTCCAGGTGCCTCAGGGAGCCCAGATTACCCTGCACTTCACCAATACTATCGACGAAGAAACCACCATCCACAGCCACGGACTGCGCGGCGACTACACCATGGACGGCGTACCAGGCAACCCCTCCCCCGCGGTGCAGCCGGGTCAGACCTTCAGTTATACGCTGGAGTTCCCGGATGCGGGGGTCTTCTGGTACCACCCCCACGTACGGGAGGACCGCCAGCAGGACGGCGGCCTGTATGGCAACTACCTCGTAGAGCCGAGCATGCCCGACTACTGGACGGCGGGAGTCCGTGAGGAGAGCTGGATCCTCGATGATCTCAGCCTTGAGCCCTACCGCACCGACACCATAGACCACGCCATGATGGGCCGCTACGGCAGTGTGCAGTTGCTGAATAATGAGCAGGCCTTCCAGGCAACGGCGCAGGCGGGAGAGACGGTACGCTACTTCGTGACGAATACCGCCAACGCGCGACCATTCCGACTACAAGTAGACGGTGCGCAGATGAAGGTGGTCGGTGGAGACCTGGGGCGGGCAGAGCATGAGCAGCTGGTGGGGCCCGAGGGGATCACCATAGCCCCGGCTGAGCGGTGGATACTAGAGGTCTACTACCCCGAGACGGGCAGCTATAGCATCCGGAATAACACCCCAGAGGGCACGGTCACGCTGGGCACAGTGACGGTGAGTAGTACGGCGGAGAGTGACGCTCGCGTCCTCTTTGACACCCTACGAGACAACAGCGCCGACTACGCAGAGTTGCGCCAGTACATCGCTACGCTGGAGGGACAGCCGGCTGAGAAGCACCTGCGCATGAGCATAGATATGCCTGGCATGGGGCAGGGTATGGGGAGCCATAGGATGCATGGGCAGGCGGCAACAGAGACAGACGGCATAGAGTGGAGTGACCCCATGGAGGCCATGAACCGAATGTCGACGAGTGAGAATACTACCTGGCAGCTGATAGATACAGACACCGGCGCGGTAAATGAGGCGATAGACTGGCGCTTTGCCGAAGGGGAGAGGGTGGTCATCGAGGTCTACAACGACCCCCAGAGCATGCACCCCATGCAGCACCCGCTACACTTCCACGGGCAGCGGTTTGTGGTGCTCAGTCGTGATGGAGAGCCTAATAGCAGCCTCCAGTGGAAGGATACGGTGCTCATACCGGCCGGGCAACGCGTCCGGCTTCTGCTCGAGAACACCACCCCAGGAGTCTGGATGGCCCACTGCCACATAGCCGAGCACCTGCACAGCGGCATGATGTTCCCCTTCACGGTGGGGGAGTATACCGTCCCCGAGGCGCTGCGGGGCCATTAGCGCTAGAGAAAACACCGAGGAGACAAATGCGTCTCCTCGGTGTGAGAGTATGTGTTCTGCTGGAGAGACGGGAACTCCTTCAAAGTGCTGTTTATTATTCGTCTTCCAATAACCTGGGTGTGGCGGACAGGGAGGGATTCGAACCCTCGGTACCCTTACGGGCACACTTCCTTAGCAGGGAAGCACATTCGGCCACTCTGTCACCTGTCCGTAAAGAGAAAGAACGCACGCACCCTAGGCAGCTGTGGCATGGTGTCAACCTCCCTTGTCAGGTTCTGCGGAGGCGCTAGAGTGGCAACATGACGCTTATCAGCCAAGACTCCACCGCGGCACAGATCCTCTTCAGCGAGGCTAAACGCCAGCAGGAGGGGCTGGAGCTCATTCCGTCAGAGAACTACGTGAGCCCTGCGGTGCTGGAGGCGCTGGCGGGGCCGTTTATCAATAAGTACGCGGAGGGCTACCCCGGCCGGCGCTACTATGGGGGGCAAGCGTATACCGATGCCATCGAGGCGCTGGCGCAGGAACGTGCCTGTGAGCTTTTCCGCTGCGAGTATGCTAATGTCCAGCCGCTCAGTGGCGCCAATGCTAACCTGGCGGCGTATAGCGCTGTGCTCCGTCCGGGAGATACGGTGCTGGGCATGGACCTCAGCTGTGGGGGGCACCTGACCCACGGGCACCCGGTCACGCTCTCGGCGCAGATATACCACTTTGTGCGGTATGGCATTGCGGACGTGACTACCGGGGAGATAGACTATGACGCGCTGGAGCGCCTGGCCCAGGAGCACCGTCCGCGGCTGATCATCGCGGGGTATAGCAGCTACACGCGGCCGCTGGACTACGCGCGGTTTGTGGCTATTGCGCAGCAGGTGGGGGCCCTTACGCTGGCGGATGTGAGCCACCTGGGGGGGCTGATAGCCGGGGGAGCGCTCCCCAACCCTCTGGACGCGGGGTTTGCCCTCCTTACCACCACCACGCACAAGTCACTCCGGGGGCCACGAGGCGCGATGATCCTCACCCGTGATGCTGCGCTGGCTAAGCAGGTGAACAAAGCGGTCTTCCCTGGGCTTCAGGGGGGACCCCATATGCACAGCATTGCGGCGCTGGCAGTAGCACTGGGGGAGGCACTCCAGCCCGAGTTTAGCGACTACGCGCACCAGGTACTGGCCAATGCCAAGGCCATGGAGCGTGCCTTCCACACCGCAGGGGTGAGCCTCGTGAATGGTGGCACGGATAACCATATGCTGCTCATCGACGTCACCCAGCACGGTATAGGCCTGACGGGCGGCCAGGCAGAGCAGGCACTGGAGGGCATTGGCCTGACGGTGAATAAGAACATAACCCCCTATGACCCCCGTGGGCCGCTAGATCCCTCGGGGATACGGCTGGGGACGCCCGCGATGACCACCCGTGGCATGGGCGAGGCAGCGGCGGCACGCATAGCGGAGATGATTACTCTGGCGCTGAGAAGCCCCGCAGATACCGCACTGCAGGCGTCGCTCCGGGCGGAGGTGATGGCGCTCTGTGCCCGGTTTCCGCTCCCCACGGGCCATTAGATTTTCCGCCAGAGAGGTTGCCGCGGTGCCCCGAATCGTGCTAGAATAGACCAGTAGCGCCGTGCCCCTCACCCTGTACTGCTGATGAACCCGACCCTTGAACGCATTAAAAACGCCATTATCCAGGCTAATATCCCGGATATCATCGAGGCGGTGATCCGCCTGGCGTTGGAGCGCAATGCGTCGGATATCCACATAGAGCCCGGGAAGAACGTCGTGCGCATCCGCTTGCGGATAGATGGCGTGCTGCGTATCATCGTGGAGTACCCGCTGAACCTGCACCCCGGGGTGGTGAGCAAGGTAAAAATTCTGGCGAATCTGAAGATAGACGAGAGCCGCATACCGCAAGACGGCCGGATAAACACCTATATAGACGAGACTGAGGTAGACCTGCGTACCTCCACACTGCCCACAGCCACGGGCGAGAAAGTGGTGATGCGGGTGCTGGATAAGTCCAAACGCGTGCCGAGCATCGAGCAGCTGGGGATAGAAGGGCGGAACCTGGAGCGGTTCACCGCAGCGCTGCGCGAGCCGAATGGGATCCTCCTCACCAGTGGGCCTACGGGGAGCGGGAAGACCACCACCATGTACTCGGCGATGAGCTACCTCAACACCCCAGAGAAGAACCTGATGACCTTTGAGGACCCGATAGAGAACCAGATGCCCGGGCTGAACCAGAGCCAGGTGCGGCCAGACATCGACTATACCTTTGCCCGAGGGCTACGGACGGCACTGCGCCAGGACCCAGATATCATCATGGTGGGGGAGATCCGCGACCGGGAGACCATCGACATCGCCATCGAGGCGTCGCTCACGGGGCACCTGGTGCTGAGTACCATCCACACCAATAGCGCGGTGGAGACCATCACGCGTATCCTCAACATGAAGGTACCGGACTTCCTGCTCTGTAGCTCGGTGCGGTTGATCATCGCTCAGCGGCTGGCGCGCAAGCTCTGCAACACGTGCAAAGTCCCCACTCCCATGAGCCAAGACATGCTGCATAAGATGCAGACGGCCTTTGAGGACTTTAACCCGTGGGAGGATTTTGACATGCGGCTCTTGAATACCCCCATGGTGCACAGCGCGGCCAAGGAGGGCTGCGGCAACTGTGAGGGCACGGGGTATAGCGGCCGGGTAGCGATATTCGAGGTGCTGGACATGACCGAGGAGATCAAAAAAGCCATACTGGAGGGCCAGCCGGGGTATGAGATCCAGAAGCGAGCCATCGCTGAGGGTATGGTAACGCTGGAGCAAGACGGGCTTATTAAGGTGCTGCAGGGCATCACCAGCATTGAGGAGATCTACAAATTGGTGCAGTAGGCGGCCGCGTCGAAAACACCGGGGCGTATTTGCCCTCACCGCTTCTTTCTCTACTATGGGGCTGTATCCTTTTTTGCATGACGAAGAGCACCTACACCGCCGAGAATATCCAAGTACTGGAGGGGCTAGAGCCCGTGCGAAAACGCCCCGGTATGTACATTGGCTCGACGGACGAACGGGGGCTGCATCACCTGGTGTGGGAGGTGCTGGATAACGCTATAGATGAGGCCATGGCCGGCCATGCAGATACCGTGCGGTTGCGAGTCCATGAGGATGGCAGCGTGAGCGTGGCGGATAACGGCCGGGGGATCCCCACGGGCATCCATGCCAAGACGGGCCTGAGTACCGTGGAGACCGTGCTGACGGTGCTGCATGCGGGAGGGAAATTTGACCCCGGCGCCTACAAAGTGAGTGGTGGGCTGCATGGCGTGGGGATCTCAGTAGTGAATGCGCTGAGCACCCGTGTGGAGGTCACCGTGCACCAGGACGGCCAGGAGCACTTCGTCGCCTTTGACTATGGGACGCCAGTGGCTCCGCTGCGAGTGGTGGGGGAGAGTGCTCTCACGGGCACGACGGTGCGCTTCTGGCCTGATGGGAAGATTATGGAGACCACGGAGTTCCAGTTCGATACCATCGCCAAGCGTATCCGCCAGCAGGCCTTCCTTACCAAGGGAGTCACGCTCAGCCTCATCGACGAGCGCACGGCCGTCCCTCGCGCGGTGCAGTATGCCTTTGAAGGCGGTATTACCTCCTACGTGCGGCACCTGAATGAGGGCCTCATGACGCTCAGTCCCATCATGCACTTTGAAGGGGAGGAGGAGGACGTGCAGGTGGAGGTAGCCATGCAGTACACTGGCGAGTATCGTCCCTTTCTCAGCAGCTTTGCGAACAATATTCGTACTCAGGGTGGGGGCACGCACCTGACGGGCTTTGGCATGGGGCTGACCCGTACCATCAATAAATACGGCACCGACAAAGGCCTGCTGAAGGAGAAAGACCCCAAGTTCACGCGGGAGGATATCGAGGAAGGGCTGACGGCCATTGTGAGTGTGAAGGTGAGCGAGCCGCAGTTTGAGGGCCAGACCAAGGACAAGCTGGGCAATAGCAACGTGCGCTCGGTGGTGGATAAGGTCGTGCGTGACGCGCTCTACATGTACCTGGACGAACACCCCAAGGTGGGCGAGAGCATTATTAATAAGGTGGCGCTGGCTACTCGGGCTCGGCTGGCGGCTCGTGCCGCGCGGGAGACCGTCATGCGTAAGGGCGCGCTGGAGGGAGGGGGACTGCCCGGTAAGCTGGCCGACTGTAGTAGTAAAGACCCGGCTGAGTGCGAGCTCTACATCGTGGAGGGCGACTCTGCTGGGGGGACGGCTAAGCAGGGGCGAGACCGCGCGACGCAGGCTATCCTCCCGCTGCGAGGGAAGATCCTCAACACCGAGGACACCCGCCTGGAGCGCATGGTGACGAGCGAGGAGGTGAAGAATCTGGTGATTGCGTTTGGCACCGGCATTGCGGAGAGCTTCACCATCGAGAAGCTGCGCTATGGCAAGGTGATCATCATGACCGATGCAGACGTAGACGGGGCGCATATCCGCACACTGCTGCTCACCCTGCTCTACCGGCACTTCCCCGAGCTCATCACCCACGGGAATGTCTACATCGCGCAGCCGCCGCTGTATCGCCTTAGCAAGGGCAAGCAGACCTGGTACGCCATGACCGACGCCGAGAAGGAGGACATCCGCACGCGGGAGAACGTGGTGTCCGATAACATCCAGCGGTATAAGGGTCTGGGGGAGATGAACGCCGACCAGCTGTGGGAGACCACACTCAACCCCGAGAACCGCACGCTGCTGCAGGTGCAGATAGAAGACGCCGAGCAAGCCGACCATATCTTCCATGTGCTGATGGGGAATGACGTGGGGGTACGGCGGAAGTTCATCCAGACGCATGCGGATAAGGCCGAGCTGGATATATAGACTCTCCGGATCCTTGGTATTTTGCGTGATACGGACTTGCAATAATATTGCTGTCGTTTACGCTGTGTATGTATTTGTACTCTCTGCAGATGAAATCTCATATATATATATATATATATATCGGTTATGTCTCCTCATAGGAGTGGCTACTCTGGCTGGCTGTGGTAGTAGCCCTAGCCCCGTGGGGCCTGGCACTGACGCCATACGCATCGGAGCCATAGGACCCCTTACGGGGGATGCGGCTGGTAGCTATGGGACGATGATATTTAACCTCTGGAACCTAATGACCGAGGAGGTGAATGCGGCAGGAGGTATAGCCGGGCGCCCTGTGGAGCTCCTCTGGGAGGACGGAAAGTGCAGCCCGAAAGAAGCCAGCATGGCCGCGCAGAAGCTCATTAATGTGGATAAAGTGCC
The DNA here is from genome assembly GCA_020632335.1 of Candidatus Peribacteria bacterium. Taxonomy (GTDB): domain Bacteria; phylum Patescibacteriota; class Gracilibacteria; order UBA4473; family UBA4473; genus JACKFV01. The sequence goes on along the minus strand of JACKFV010000001.1, from coordinate 70,284 downwards.
GCTGATCCTCGGGGGGTGTGTAGCGGAGAGACTTTGGCAGCAGCCCCCATAGCCGAGAGAGCCGGGGTGGTGATGATGGGGGTTTCCGCCAGTCCGGAGATTACCCATGCGGGCGACTATATCTTCCGTACTAATGGGGTTGCGGCCTCTCAGGCTCCTGCACTGAGCGGCTTTATGAACCAGCAATATAGCAAGATAGCCGTACTACAGGAGCAGACCGACTATGCGATTGGTATGGGAGCCTCCATCCTGGGCGCCTATACCGGTACGGTGGTGGATACCGAGACCTTCCTCTCGTCGGAGTCAGACTTCCGCACACGCCTCACCCGGATCAAAAATACCGACGCAGAAGCCATCTTCATCATAGTGCAGACAGCCAAGAAATTTGACCTGATCATGAAGCAGATGGAAGAGCAGCAGCTGCAGCTTCCTCTGGTGATGGACTATATCTCTAAGAGTGCCATCACAGCAGAGGACACCTATCTCTCCTACCTGGCCTCACTCCCGGGGGTGTATAGCGCTGATGTAGTGCCCACACCTCAGGGCAATGCACTCTTAGAGCGCTATAGGGCACGCTATGGAGCGGAACCCTCTATGCCAGACCAGATTGCTATATTTGGGGACTCGGTCGATATGCTCTATCACGCTATTGCGGTAGCGGGCACCACGGATGCCGACGCGGTACGAGATGCGCTCTATGCGCTGCAGGACTACCCGGGGCTGCAGGGAGTGATCTCCTTTGACGCCAACGGAGATGTGTATACACCTACCGTGCTCCAGCGCTTTGAGGGAGTGTAGTTCATCCCGGTGGAGCAATAAGCCTGCTGCTGAAGCCTCACCGTGATTTCTCTACGCTTCGTTTCGGGCAGCTACTAGCCAGGAAGCACGTACTGCACCGGGGCACTGGCGCCTTGCAGGTGTCTCGGCCAAACTGCACCAGGCGGTGGCTCATTTCTCCCCAGGCCTCTTGTGGCAGCTGGCGCATGAGGTCTTGCTCTATCTTCTCGGGCGAGTGCTGCTCCGTCAGCCCGGTGCGCTGGGCGATGCGGCTCACGTGGGTATCTACCACAAACCCCACATTCTTCCCGTAGAGGTTCCAGAGGATCACATTGGCCGTCTTGCGCCCTACCCCCGGCAGCGCGGTCAGCTCCTCCATGGTGTCGGGCACCGTGCCCCTATGCTGGGTGAGCAGCTGCTCGGCAGTCAGGTGGATATTTCTGGCCTTCATCCGGTAGAATCCCGTACTGTGGATGCACTGTTCCAGCAGCTCCCGTGGCTGGGCTATATAAGCCTCGAGGTCCGGAAACTGCCGGAAGAGCACCGGCGTGACCCTATTCACCCGGGCGTCAGTACACTGGGCCGAGAGCATCACCGCAAAGAGGAGGGTCCACGGGCGAGTAGTGTCCCAGTCCAGGTGGCACCTCTCGTGCGGGTAGTGGGCCGTAATCTGCTCGACAAACAGAGCGGGATCTATAGCATGGCGGCGTGACATACTCGCAGCGTAACTGGCGGTGGTATCTGGTCAATGGTCTGCTCTTGCTGGTGGGTGGCACGAGCGCCTGGGCACTGGGCAACACGCCCGAGACAGATAGCGATATGGACGCGTTACTGAGCCTCTTCTACACCGGGCAGATAACCCCCCCATCAGCCAGCACAGCGTCGCTCCCCGCTACCTTCAGTACGCAGAATCCCGCTATCAGCCGTGCTATCGCTAGTCAAGAGTCGCGCCTGGCAGCTCTGGCGGAGGAGGAGTTCCGGTTGCTGAGCGGGGCGCGGCAGGCCCAGTCCACCAGCCAGAGCCTGAGTGGGCAGCTGCAGCAGATCGACATCCAGCTGGGGGTGATGGAGAAGCGCATCCGCGAGATAGACGAGCAGGCGGCGTACTGGCAGGCAAATCTGGACGAACTCACCAGCCGCAAAGACACGCTGCGGGCTATCTACCGCACTGCCGAGGAGGAGAAAAATCGCCGGCTCACCCAGTACCTTATGCGCCAGGGCAGTGGCATCGGGGCCGATCCGCTCCTCTATGACTGGCTGCTGGGGGGCGAGAACCTCGGGGATATCCTCGAGCAGCAGCGCGTACAGACCCTCGCCATCGCCGCGTATACCGACGTGCTCACCCTCGCGCGCACGCAGTACGACACCGTGGAGGACCGGCAGATCGTGGCCCTCAGCATGCTAGACGCCGCTAGTAACCGCCAGCAAGAGGCCGCCGTGCAGCGCCAGGTGCTCCGAGAAATGGCCGAGGCCAAGGTGACGCTGCAGCAGCGCACGGCTGAGGAACGGGAACGGCTGGTAGCAGAGGCCAGCAGTAATAGCCAGGCAGAGCGCGCCATCCGCAGCCATATAGCCGAGCTACGAGATCAGCAGCGCTATGAGGCTACAGCCCAGGCGCAGGTCATCGCGGCGCAGCTCCCTCTAGAGGAGCGCATCGCTGAGCTGGAGTCGCAGCTTTCGGCCACCAGTACCACCGCCAGCCAGGACGACCTCACCGAGCGCTTTATGCCCGAAGAACCACTGGAGGCCATCACGGGGACGGTATTCCAGTCGCCACTGCCGGTGCCACTGCGCGTGACGGCTCCCTACCACGACGCCGCCTACCAGCAGAGTTTTGGCCTGGTGCATGAGGGGCTAGACCTTGCCGCGCCTCAGGGGACGCCCGTGATGGCCATAGCCGATGGCGAGGTGATAGAGGTACACGACGGTGGCCTGGGGTACAGCTACATAACGCTGGCGCATGATAACGGATTCTATAGTGTCTACGGCCACCTGAGCGTGCTGGGGGCCACGGTGGGGGATTCCCTCACCGCTGGGCAGGCTCTCGGCCGCAGCGGAGGGACGCCCGGCACACGCGGCGCGGGGGTATATACCACCGGGCCACACCTGCATATCGAGCTCTACCAGGGTACCGAGAGCGTGGACCCCTTGCCATTTCTCCCGCTCTAGCTAGACTGCCCCTGTTAGCCCCCTGCTGATGAGCAAGCATAAACGTAATTGGATCGCCGGATTCGTCATCGGCGGCGCCATCGCCAGTGTGGTGGGCACCATGCTGCGGAAGGAGGAAACCCGCAACCAGGTCACGGGGGTCTTTGGCAATGCGTGGGCGTATTTCAAGGGCAAGCTACTCCACTGGCTGCAAGACGACCGCACCCCACCCCAGGAGTAATGCACACTCCTGCAGAGGCTATAGAGCGGACTGAGGCCTTCATCGCGGCACACCCGCAGGGGGTCATCAGCATCGTGGGGCCTACGGGCAGTGGCAAGACCGCGCTCAGCATTGCGGTTGGGCAGGCGCTGAGGAGTGCGGCGGTTATCAGCATCGACAGCCGGCAGATCTACCAGCAGCTGGACGTGGGCACCGGGAAGATCCTCCCCGAGGAGCAGAGAGGCCTCCCACACTATGGGCTGAGCCTCCTCCCCGTTACCAAGCGCTGGAATGCCTACACCGCGCAGCAGTATGTGCTGGAGCGCATCAGTGCGCTACAGCAGGCGGGTACCACGCCGGTCCTCTGTGGCGGCACCATGCTCTGGAGCGACGCGGTGACCGAGGGCTACGTCTTTGCTGAGCGGGGAGAGAAATCGCTCGAGCGCCAGGTGCCTCCCTTCCCCGTGCGGAAGCTCATCACCTGGTGGCCCAGGGAGCAGCTCTATGAGCGGATAAATGAGCGCTGCCAGCAGATGTGGGCGGGGGGAATGCTGAGCGAATGCGCCTGGCTGATGACGCAGCCCGTGGTCGATAAGGCCGTCATCACCAGCATCGGCTACGCGGAGGGCATGGCCTACCTGCGCGGCCTGAGCACCGAGCATGAGGCCAGAGAGCGATTCCAGCAGCGTAGCCGCCACTATGCCAAGCGACAGCTCACCTGGTGGCGGGGTCGTAGCGACCTCGAGTGGGTGGACATGCGCGGTTTTTCGGCTAAGGAGAAAGTATGATACGCCTTACAGACCCTCAGAGCGTTGGCGCGCTGGCACTCGGGAGACGCGCCACCCAGCACGATCTCTCCCTTGCGCTGGAGGTAGGCATTGGCTGCAGCCTGCCAGGGGCCCTCACCGAGCAGTCCTTTTGGCCTGCAGCCATAGCCGCAGCCCTCACCACTGACCGCTCTGGGCATATAGCGCTGCTCTATGACCACCACCGTACAGACGGTATCGCTGCTCTGCAAGAGACGCTCTCTCCCGCAGTGCAGCTGGCTCCTACGCGGGGCATCACTCACCTGGCCGAGGAGGGGCTCAGCACTACGGTGAGCTTCACCAGGCTCTTGCGCCCGGTGCTCCGCCGCATACGCCAGCAGGGAGCTACTACGGTGCTCTGCCTCCACGGCATCTTCGCAGACGCGCGTACCGAGCGTGTCCTCCAGCGGGTGGCCGGCACGCAGCTGCGGGTAGTGACCCTCGGCCCAGCGCTGGAGCAGTGGGCCGCGCAGCAGACGCGGTCATCAGGGCCGCTCACTCTACACACCACCCTCAGCCCCAAGTGGACGCACCACAGGGCCCAGCAGCTACTCCAGCGGCAGATACCCATGAGTGCCCTCCAGCCTCTCCCCCCACACTAGAACGCCACCATACGCGTATAGCCCGCATCTACCAGGTGCTGCCAGGCGGTTTCTACCTCCGCGGGGGGTACGGCTAGCCCTTGCGCTATAGCGTACTGGCGGTAGCGGTAGAGGTCATCGACCAGCAGGTCATAGGTGCTTTGCGTGTAGTCGGCAATGAGCGAGCTCTCATACCGGGTGTAGAGCGCGAGGTCCTGCGTGCAGCAGGTGTAGGTCTTGGCATACTGGGGCAGGTAGCGCTCCGCATAGGCCCGGGTGATGCGGAGCATGTAGGGCTTGTGCACCAGGGTAAGGTGCTGGTAATCCTCCACCTGTAGCAGCGGCACCAGGTGCGCGATATTCTCTTCGGTGGTCATACCCGTAGTGCGCGTGCGGATGCTTTCGGGCGCCACCCCCAGCTGCACGGCATACTGCGCAAAGGTCTCTGCCTCGCTCAGCTGCTGGGTGAACTGCGTTATCCGCCCATATCCACCACTGAAGTACAGCGGCGCCCCGGTCTCCTTCTGCAGGCGTATACAGGTCTCTGCCGTGCGGATATCATGCGAACCAATACCAATAATGGCGTCCGTCTGGAGAGGCTCTGGCAGCGCATCAGCACTGCAGAGGTACTCCCAGACCCGCTCAGCGGCTTGTAGAGTGTTTATGCGTATAACTAACACTTCCTCTATACAGAATGTAAAGGCTTTGTACAGACTATTTTATAGTGATCTTCATCATTACTTCATGATGATGCACCTCTAGCCGCTCTGAACCGCCCTATGGCAATATTGGCCTCTTGCCGGTGGTCACACATTGGCGGTGGGTAGAGTTCATGAAGGGGAGCCTGCGCATACCAGGTGTGCACCTGCTGCGGGGTAAAGGCGCGCAGTTCCGGCACCCAGTGGTAGATGTAGCGCGCCTCAGGGTCATAGCGCCGCTGTTGCAACCAGGGGTTGAATACCCGAAAATAAGGCTGCGCGTCCGTCCCCGTGCTGGCTGCCCATTGCCACGAGCCGTTATTCACACAGGGGTCATAGTCCACCAGATGCGTTGCAAAGTGCCGCTCGCCCTCTCGCCAGTGGAGGTGCAGCTGCTTGGTGAGGAAGGACGCGGTGAGCATACGTACCCGGTTGTGCATCCAGCCAGTAGCGCGTAGCTGCCGCATCCCCGCGTCGATGATCGGGAAGCCAGTCATGCCCGCTTTCCACCGCTCCAGCGCCACAGGGTTCTGGTCCCAGATGACCCCCTCATAGGCGCCCTGCCAGCTCTGGTGCGTGAAGACCTCCGGCCAGTGCCACGCCACATGGGTGAAGAAATCCCGCCAGTAGAGCTGCCGCAGCAGGGGACTCTCTACCCCCAACTGCTCCCGGAGCGACTGGTAACTCTCCCGGATGCTGATAGTACCGTACTTGTGCGCCGCGCTGAGGTGGCTAGTGCCAGTGGTATCTGCCGGGGTGTCGCGCCGCTGCGCATAGTTCTCGGGCAGGTGCTGTAGCTGGCTGAGGGCCTCTTTGCGCGCTCCCATAGCGGTAATATGCGGATTCAGCGTGGGGAGGAAGGCTCGACGAACCGCTGCTATCGTGGTGCGGTGCGGGTCTGGGGGGAGCGCCTCAAGCCTTCTCCCATGTGGGAAGGGTCTGGGGGGACGCACGGGGTGCACTGCTGCCGCACGATGAAATGCCGAGAACACCTTATACGGGGTGCCGGTGTGGGTGTTCACCTGTTCTGGCTCGGTAAGGAGGACGTCAGCATAGCTATACAGCTGTACATTTTTTGTACTCGCCATATGCTGTAGAGCCTTTTCTCGACAGCGTGCAAAGGGGGTATAGTCACGATGAATGTACACAGGTGTAATACCGTGTGTGGAAATCACGGTGGAAAACACCTCCTCCAGCGGCCCCTGCCACAGGTGCAGCGTGCCCCCCTGCGCTGCCACAGCCACCTCCAGCGCTTCCAATGCCTGCAGCAGATACTGCAGCCCATTAAGGCTCCGGTAGGGGTGAGGCTCCAGCTGCCGCGGGTCAAAGAGGAACCCAACGCTCACCCGCTCATGAGCCTCCAGCGCCGCCAGCAGCGCGGTATTATCCTCCAGCCGGAGGGAACGGTGGAGCAGCACCAGCGCGTGAGAATCCATGCCGATATGCTAGTGATTCTCTTGTCACGGTCTAGCTTGACCAAGTCCGTGGAGCCTCTATAGTGCTGGCGAGTCGGGATGTAGCTCAGTTGGTAGAGTTCACGGCTGGGGGTCGTGAGGTCGCTGGTTCGAGTCCAGTCATCCCGACCACGGGAATAACACAGCATAGGGAAAAAGGGGAAAAGCGGTTTCTTATGGAAACCGCTCTGGTGTGGGAGTCCTTCTAGAGTTTAACTACTCTGTAGCACTTTCCTCGGGGATGAGCGCCGGTGGCCGGGTAATAGGAGGAGCAGAAACCGCGTCTGGCAGGGCATCACTGGTGCGGACGGTGACGGTAGCTTCTCGGCTAGTGCCACTGCGGTCCGTTACCACCACCCGTATGGTGTGCGTTGGCCGAGCGAGAATGCGGTTATCCAGCTCCAGCTGCAGGCTCCACGGGGCAAACTGCTTCACATGGAGCAGCTCGTTATTCCAGTAGTACTCTACTTTTTCCGGGCTGCGGTAGGACTGTATCTTGGGCTGAATCGTCAGCGACCCCGGGGCAATGAGCGCGCCGTCCTTGGGGTTCAGGATTTCCAGGGCATCACCGGCAGCAGACGTCTGCGTCTCCAGCTCGTCTCGGAATTTCTCGGTGTCGGGCCTGCTGGGGGCGGTGGTGCTGGGCTGACTCTGGCGCAGGCGCTCCAGGTACTGCTGGTTACGGATGCGGCTGGGGTCCAGCGTAGGCACGGTCGCGGGGGCCTGGGTACTAGGGATCTCCTCCTGCGTGGCCTGCCAGGCGTCCATCAGCGTGGCATACAGCGCGAGACGTTCTTCTTCGGTCATGGCGCGGCGGGCCTCCAGCTCCTCGGGCGTTAGGCCATAGTCGATGAACTGGTCGCTCTTGGCCAGGTAGGTCTGCACGGGGGCCTCCCACGTGGGCCAGTCTGGGCGATAACTATGCAGCTGCGCCTTCTTGACCATTCCCTTGGCCCACGCTGGGGTAAAGTCGCTGACCGGTTGCAGCAGCACCATATCGTACTCTTCCTCGGTGAAGGTGAGGTCATCAGCGCTGCTGGGGGTACCGAAGCTCGTGAAGTACTCGGTGATGCCCCAGCCCTCGGGGGTGAGCTCATTGGCGCGCTTGCCGGTGTATTTGTCGATCACCACGGGGGTGAGGAGCGTGGGCTCTTTATAGGTTTTTTGTGGGTCGGTGCCGCGGCTGAGGAGATTCTGGTGAGCGTCCTCCATATAGCGCTTCCAGATGGGCGCGGCCACCGTCAGCCCCGTAGCGCCGCCCTCCATGCCACTGCCATCGTTATTTCCCACCCAGACCCCCGTAACCAAGTAAGGGGTAAAGCCGATGGTCCAGCTGTCACCCGGTACGATGACTTCTTTCGGATTGCCCTCACCTGCGGGCTCTGACGCGTTGAACCGAGGATTGGGCACGCGTTTATTACTGGTGCCGGTCTTGACACCATTGTTGAATTGCTCCAGCTGCAGGAGCTTATTCCACGCAAAGCCGTCCGTGACGGGGCGGCTGTTCTCGTCAGTGAGGATATTGCGCACCAGCGCGGCGACTTCTGGGTCCAGGCCCTCGTGCTTATTAGCCGCAGTGTCATAGGTGTCTAGTACCATGTCGTCGCTATCGTGTATCTCCAGCAGGCTGCTGGGGGTGTACCAGCTACCATCACCCGCAAAGGCCGAAAAGCTATTAATATGCCCGAGGATATTCACCTCCGCTACCCCTACCCCTAGTGCCACACCGTGGATGTCCGCGTCTCCGGCATAGTCGATGCCCAGCGTGGTGGCCATCTGTAGGATGTTCTCCGGGCCGGCGAGGGTAGCGGCCTTGATGGCGGGGATGTTCAGCGACTCATTCAGCGCGCGGCGTACCGTCACCGGGCCGGTAAAGTTCCCCGAGAAGTTCTGGGGAGTATACCCCGCGCCGAAGTCCGTGGGGACGTCCCAGAGCACCGTACCCGCTCCCAGCCCGGCCTCTGTGAAGGCAGTAGCATAGACCAGCGGCTTGAAGCTACTCCCCGGCTGGCGTTTGCTCTGCAGCACGTCCACCTTGCCGTCGGCCTCATCGTCGAAGTAATCTCGCCCCCCCACATAGGCCAGGATCTCCCCATTCTCGGGGTTGATGGTAGCCAGCGCTGCATTGCTAGCGTTGTACTTGGTTTTGTAGTCGGTGGTTTTCTCAGCGATGGTATCCTCGGCGATCTGCTGGAGGTCCCAGTCGAGCGTGGTGTAGATCTGCAGCCCCCCCGCGGTGAGGATGTCTTCACCGTATTTCTCGGCCACCTGCTGCTGCACGAGGAAGACAAAATGCGCCGCGCGGATGTCGCTCTTGGTCTGCTGGAACTCCAGCGTACGGCATTCCTCCACGGCCTGGTCGTGCTCGGCCTGGGTGATGAAGCCCTCCTCGAGCATACGCCGCAGCACCATATCCTTCCGCCCAGGGGTGAAGGCGCCTGTGGGGTTGCCCTCCTCATCGGTCTCGTAGACGCCCATGAGCTCCCCGACCCCCGGACCGTAGGGGTTCAGACGCGTGGGGAGCTTGAGCAGTGCGGCCAGCACACTACTCTCACAGATGCTGAGGTCGGCGGCCTTCTTGGCAAAGAAGGTCTGCGCAGCGGCCTCTACCCCATAGGCATTAGAACCCATAAAAATCTTATTGAGGTAGAGCTCGAGGATCTGCTCCTTGGTGTAGTAGGCCTCGGTCTTGAAGGCCAGGAGCGCCTCTTTGTACTTCCGTGTGAGCTGCTGGCGGGAGTCGAGGAAGACATTTTTCATCAGCTGCTGGGTGATGGTAGAGCCGCCCCGTGGTGGCCCGATGCCCAGTTGCGCCGCCACTGCCTTGATCAGCGCGGGGAAATCTACCCCATGATGCGAGAAAAACTGGTCGTCCTCCGCCGCCAGGGTGGCGTCTATCATATGTTGAGAGATCTCGCTCAGCGGCACATAGGCGCGGTTCTCGCCCCCGTGCAGCCGGTACAGCGCGTACTGATCCTTCTTTTCGGGCTCCTCCAGTGCCTGGCGCGCGTAGATAACCGACGCCTGCGGGAAGAGAAACTCCTCGGTTTCTTCGATGCTCGGCAGGCCGTACTGTGCGTAGAGGTAGCTGCCCACGAGGAAGATGACGAGGAGCGGCAGGCCAATCCGTGTGGCCACCCACCACCAGAACCGCAGCGTAAAGATACGCGTCCAGCCCCTGCGGGAAGGGGTATCAAAGTCATAGACTTCTGGCTCTACTATCTTGCGAGGGCGACGCCGTTGCTGCAGCATGGGGGCAGTGTAGTCGCGCCGCGGCAACTGGCAAGAGTGCCTTATGGCAGGTCTACGCCCCCCTTGCTCCAGGGGTGACAGCGCACCACGCGCCAGATACTCCTCCCCACAGCGCTATACCAAGGATACCTCTGCAGACACTGGCGGGCGTACTCACTGCAGCTGGGGTAGAATTTGCAGCAGTGCGGGATGTCCTGCGGGTGGCGCGTGAGGCTGAGCAGCGGGCTCACGGTACGCTGATAGAGGGCCACAAGCCCCAGGAGTAGACGCTGCATCATGCGGGGTGGGTGAGGAAGTAGCGCACCAGCTCCTCGGTAGTGAGGCTCTCTGGCGCGGTATCCAGCACCTGGTGGACGGTCTTTGGCTCATATCCCAGGCCCACCAGTGCCTCTAGTGCGTCCTCCATAGCAGGGCTTTTAGGCTGCTGCGCGGTGCTATTAGGTTCGAGGATAAGCCGTCCCTGGAGCTCCAGCACGAGCTTTTTCGCCGTCTTGGGCCCAAGGCCAGGGATGGATTTTAGCAGAGAGATATCGCCCAGCTCCACCGCGCTATAGACCCTCTCCTGCGGCACCGAGGCAATAGCAATGCCCACCTTAGGCCCGATGCCACTGACCTGAATCACCTGCTCAAAGAGCCGAAGCGCGCCCTCACTCGCAAAGCCATAGAGCGTGATGTCGTTCTCTCGTACCGCGGTGTAGATGTAGCAGGTCAGGCTCTCCCCCAGGCGGCAGTGGCTGAGGAGCTCGCCCGCGGCAGTGACGCTATAGCCCACCCCGCCAGAGGTCATCAGCAGCACACGGCTACCCGTGATGCCCCGTACGGTGCCAGTGAGAAGGCCGATCATACCCCCAGTATAGGGGTGCTAGCCAGCACTGCAAGCGGTGGGATGTGTGGGGAGTTCCTCGTTCTCGAGGTAGACAAATCCCCATGCGGAGGGAGTGAGGTGCGTAAGCCGCCTCGCGAGGGAGTCGGGTACTCGGGCCAAGCATTTCTCCCAGGGGAAGAACCCGTAGTCGAGGATTTCTTGGTGGTCGATGCGTATAGAGGCCTTCTGCTCCTCAGTAATGGGGGCGGTGAGCCAGAGCGTATGCCAGCTCTCATCGCAGTAGTCGTCTATCATCAGTTGCTTGTCATCCAGCACCAGGAGCTGCTGCACGGGCAGTTGCAGACCAATCTCCTCCTGCATCTCTCGGTAGAGGGTCTCGAGGAGCGTCTCGCCGGCATCCCCCAGGCCACCTACTACATTCCATCGGCCCTGGTGGTCATGCACCAGCAGGTACTGCCCCTGTGTATCGGGGATGAGGGCTCCAGCGGACCAATATTTCTTCGGGAGGGCTTTGCGGAAGGCGATTTTCTCCGCATTGGTATAGGTGGTGTAGGTTGTCATGCGGGCATGGTAACGACCATCTACACTCTGGCAAACTACTGCCGAGACCGCATATACTCCAGGCGGGGGTCGCGCTTCGGCTCTATGGGGGGAGTCGTGGGGGTGTCTGAGGGCTCTGTAGTAGCGCTAGTGGGGGTGCTTGGCGGGGTGATGACGGGCGGCGCAAAGACCCGTGGGGTAGGAATAGGCGCCTCTAGAGCAGCGGGCGTGGGAGTCACTGCCGGTTCTGGGGTGGGTACCACGGGGGTAGCGGCAGCTCCACGGAGGATCTCAGCCGCTACGGCACGGTAGTTGGAGTAATAGGTGTCGGTGTCCTCGGTGCCATCAGCGTAGTGCACGGTGCGCTCCCACTGGGCCTGGAATCCCTGTTTGGCGTGGTTCACCTCCTCCTCAGCACCGGGGGGGAGCTCCGTGGTGTAGCGGATTTCTGGCTCGCCCGCGCTGTGGTAGCCCCAGGTGCCCTCACTCTCCAGCGTGACGGTGCGGCCGTCCTGAGTGCCGTAGAAGACAAAGTAGAGCCCGCTGCCCTCGGTATAGCTCTGGATGAGTATGGGGTTCTCGGTGTCATTCCGGAAGCGGAAATCCTTCACCCCAAAGTACACCGTGGCGTCTAGTCCATGGCCACTGGGTTCGCGGTAGTAGGGCACCGCATAGCTGTGGGGAGAGCGCTCGACGATCTCCAGTCCGGCATCTATCGCTGCGCGAAACACCGTGGTCGATACCTGACACACCCCCCCGCCGAGCTCTTTCTCGGTCGTCTCGCCCTTGATCACCAGCTCCTCCTTAAACCCATTCGCAGCGCTGAAGTGTGGTTCCAAGATGCGGTTAAACGAGAACACCTCCCCTGGGTCCAGCCGTACCCCGTTATAGAGCGCGGTGGCGACAGCAATATTCGTGCGGCGGTCAGCAGGGCTGCCGTAGTAGTAGCTCTCACCGATGCCGATAATCTCCCGTATTCCCTCGCGGTAGAGGCTGTCCTCCACCGTAATGGGGGGGCTGAGCAGCTGCCCCTGCAGCGCTATGTGTGGCGTCCCGAGCGTGGGTACAGCCTCCACCAGGCGTATCAGCAGAGGAATATCCAGCCAATACCCCAGCGACGGCCGCCCCGTGATGCGCACGCCAGTATCCGTTTTTTCTATATTCACGGGGGTGTTGCCTACCGGTCGCACCGCTCCACGCCGCGTGAGATACGCCTCCAGCGCGGCTCCGTCCAGCGTGGTATTTGCCTCCAGCGTGACGTAGTGGGGGTAGACGGGGTCTGCACCGGCCAGGACTTCCGGGGTATCTACTGCTGGGGCATAGGGCAGGGCGAGCTCCCCCAGGCGCACCACCGGCCGCATAACCGTGCTGAGCAGCGTCTCATTCTCAGTAAGGTCCACGGTATAGGTGCCCTCGGGCAGGTCGAGGATGAACTGCTCGGGCAGCGCGGCATGGCTCAGGCCCGTGCCGACGCTCAGACTGACGAGCAAGAGCCATCGCTTCATACCCTCTGTATAGCCGATACTCGGGAGGATGTAAACCGATCTCTGCCTGATTAGATACACTTTATCACACCTCTGCCGTAGCGCAATACCTGGCAGTGGCGTACCAGCGGAGGAGCGCTATAGTGGGGGTATGTTCCAGATAACGACAAAGAAAAAGAACACCGCGAGTGTGAAAATCCCGCAGAAGCTGATAAAAAAGGAAGCCGAGAAACTAGCGAGAAAGCAACTACAGCAAGAGAAACAGCGGGAAGCCGCAGCCGCAAAACGTGCCCGGCAGAAGGAGAAAGTCCAGGCCAGGGCCGCAGCGGCAGTCAAGCGGCAGGAGGCGTGGGAACAGTACTGGGACGAGCACCTCAGCGCAGAGGTCTATGGCATTGGGCTCATAGCCCTGGGGGTGGGGGTGTACGCGTTGCTGCTCAGCACCGGGCCACTGAGCGACAGTGTGGAGCTGCTGCTGCGGCGCGCGGTGGGAGCCGGGGTGTGGGCTCTGGGGCTGGGGCTGCTGCTGGCGGGGGTGCAGGTACTGCGCAAGCGTTGGCGAGCCATGCCGGCGCTGCAGCTGCTGGGGGTGCTGGGTACGGTGGCTACGCTGCTGGGGCTGCTGAATATGGCACTGCCGCTGGAGGAATCTGCCGCGCAGTCTGACCGCTATGGGGGCAGTATTGGCTTTGCGATGGGGTATTTTCTCCGCTCGCTCTTTGGCGATGTGTTTGCGGTGGTGATCCTCCTCGGGCTGCTGTGGGTCTTTCTTACGCTCGGATTTGGGCTGCGAGTGCGGCATATTCTGGCGCTATTTCAGCGGACTCCTGCAGCCATACCGGGGGCAAAAGTAATCAACTCTGGTGACAACCCCCGCACTCCCATCACCAGTAGTGGCCCCGTAGTACAGCCTCACTTGACCGAGCAAAAGCAACGGCCAGAGATTCTCTCAGCGGCTACCGACCGCCTGGACGCTAAGCCGCCCGCTCCCCCTACGCCACCTGCTGTGCCTACCAGTGACCTCCCCCCGGCGGAGCTCAACCCGCGGCAGATCCCTTTCATACCGCTGAACCGGGAGATCCTCTATAACGACCACAGCACCATCGTGGCGGATGAAGCCGCGCTGCAACAGCTGGCTGACCGCATCGTGCAGAAGCTAGAGCAGTTCGGGCTGGAGGTGACGGTGCGCAGCATCTATGTGGGGCCGACGGTGACGCAGTTTGCGCTGGAGCCCGCCCCAGGGGTGAAGATCAGCAAGATAGCCGGGCTGAAGCGAGACCTGAGCCTCGCGCTGGCGGCCACCACGATGCGGATAGAAGCCCCCATACCCGGGAAGAGCCTGGTGGGGATAGAGATCCCCAATGCGGAGCGGGCGAATGTGGGGTTCCGCGAGATCATAGAGAGCAAGGCCTGGGCCCAGCAGAAGAGCAAGCTGAAGCTGGCCATGGGGCGTGACGCGCAGGGCAAGGCGGTAGTAGCCGACCTCAGCAAGATGCCGCACCTCATGATAGCGGGGAAGACCGGGAGCGGAAAGAGCGTGGGGATGAACGCCTTCCTCTGCAGTCTGCTGTGGAATAACAGCCCCAGCGAGCTCAAACTCATCCTCGTAGACCCCAAGCGCGTGGAGCTCAAGCCCTATGATAAAATCCCCCACCTGCTGACGCCCGTCATCACCGAGCCCGATAAGGCCACCAGCGCGCTGGCATGGGCGGTAGCAGAGATGAACCGGCGGTATAAGCTGATGGAGGAGAGCGGGGTAAGGGACCTGAAGAGCTATAACCAGAAGTACAAAGAGACGCCAGAGCCCTACATTGTCATTGTCATCGACGAGCTAGCGGACCTGATGATGGTGGCCGGCAAAGACGTAGAAGCCGCGGTATGCCGCATAGCACAGATGGCCCGGGCAGTGGGCATGCACCTGATGATCGCTACCCAGCGCCCGAGCGTAGACGTGGTGACGGGGCTCATTAAGGCGAACCTGCCCGCCAGGATAGCCTTTAAAGTCAGCAGCGGGATAGACTCCCGGACCATCATTGACCAGATCGGCGCGGAGGATCTCCTCGGCTTTGGCGATATGCTCTACCTCAACGGGAACGACGGCAGCCTGACGCGCATACAGGGCCTGTGGATACGCGACGAGGAGATAGAGCGCATCGTGAATAACGTGAAGCTCAACTACCCAGAGGTAGCCCGCGTAGACGAAATCACCGAGCACAAAATAGACGGTATGGCCAAGGGTGGCGTGCTGACCGCGGGCATAGAACCCCTGAGCGATGAGGATACCGATGACCTCTATGACAAGGCGGTGGCGCTGGTGTTGCAGTACAACAAGGCCTCAGCGAGTATGCTGCAGCGACTGCTGGAGGTGGGGTACGCGCGCGCAGCGAGGATCCTGGACCAGATGGAGGAACGGGGGGTCATTGGCCCAGCGCGTGGGGCCAAGCCACGGGAGATTTTCCTCCAGAGTGCGGAGAATGACGGCTGGTAATCTGGACAGCTGGTGAGTGGCTAGTAGGCTAGCGATATGAAGCTCTCTCTGCGGTGGCTCGCGCCCTTTGTCGACATCAGCGGTATAGACCTGCAGGACCTCACCCACCGGCTGACGGTGCACACGGCTGAGGTAGAGGACCTGCTCGAGACGGCAGAGGCGGGAGTACTCCTCGACATCGACAATAAAACGCTCACCCACCGGCCAGATCTCTTCTCTCACCTGGGGTTTGCGCGGGAGATAGCGGTGCTCTATGACCTACCGTTCAGCAGTCCTCTGGAGGATTTTTCGTCCGGGTCTGGGGCGCTCTTACCGGTAGATAACCGCATTCCCCTCACGCTAGAGACGCCGCTGTGTACCCGGTTTGCGCTGGCACGGGTGGAGCACCTCCCGCCGAATCAGCCCAGTAGTGCCGCGTTGCAGACGACGCTCCAGGCCCTGGGGACGCGCCCGGTGAGTGCAGCGGTAGACATCACCAACCAGATGTGCCTGCAGTACGGGCAGCCGATGCATGCCTTCGACGCCGAGAAGATTTCAGGTCCGCTCACGGTGCGTATGGCGCGGGAGGGCGAGCGGCTGCTGGCGCTGGACGGGGAGCAGTACCTGCTGAGCGGAGAGGATATCATCATTGCTGATAGTCTGGGGCCGGTGTCGATAGCGGGGGTGATGGGCGGCATGCGCACCGCGGTGAGCGAGCAGACCACCAGTATCCTCCTGGAGGCGGCGCACTTTGACCCCGTGCAGGTGCGGCGGACGGCCGGACGGCTGGGGATACGCACCGAGGCCAGTGTGCGGTTTGAGAAATCGCTGAACCCTCAGGACGTGGTGCCCGTACTCCACCAGGCGCTACGGGAGCTCTCTCTAGCGTGCCCTGGCGTCACGTTGCCGAGCGGCATAACGGACTCCTACCCGCAGCATCTGGTCATCCGCCCTATACCGCTCAGCCCCGAGCGGCTCCGGCAGGTCAGCGGTATCTCCATTACCAATGCCGCCGTGCAGGGCATTCTCGAGCGGCTGGGGTTCACCGTGGTGGTGTATTCGCCCACAGAGTGGAGTGTAACGCCGCCCAGCTGGCGCGCCACTAAGGACATCACCGACGTAGCAGACGTATATGAGGAGGTAATGCGGGTGTATGGATTCCACCATATAGAGGGCGTACTGCCGAGTTTTCCTCTCGCGCCGCTGCCACCCAATGCCGAGCAGCACTACACGCGGGGCCTGCTGCAGTGCCTCAGTGCACGGGGCTACAACGAGTACATGGGCTATGATTTCGCGCCGGAGGACCGCCCCAAGATGACGGGCCTCAGCGACTACGTAGCGGTGAGCAACCCACTCAGTAGTGCTCAGGGGCTCCTGCGTCAGACGCTCATTGCCGGCATTGTGGCTCAGGCCGAGGTGCCCCTGCGTAGCGAGGAGGACCTGCGGCTGGTGGAGTGGGGCCATGTCTACCGTGAGGCCAGCCCGGCGGTGGAGGAAAAATCGCACTACTGCCTGGTGCGTGGCGGGCGAGGGGAGGACGCCGGTGAGCAGCTCGCGGCCCTGCGGGAGGATCTCCAGGCGCTGCTGGATATGCAGCACCGCACGCTGACCGTCACGCGGGGAGCGCCGCCACATGCGCTCTGCCACCCAGAGAATACCGGCGTGCTACAGGTAGATGGGCAGGAGATAGGGATCCTCAGCGTGGTACACCCACACGCTGTGCCTGAGGGGACCAGTGTGGTCTTTGCAGAGCTTTCTACCGCTGCGCTGCTGGCTATAGCGGAGACTACCGTGCGGCAGTATACCCCGCCATCGCCCTACCCTGCGGTGCACCGCGACGTCTCGGTGTTGCTGCCCACGCGTACCGAGAGCGGACCCCTCATCACAGCGCTGCAGGGGCTGGACGGGCGCATCACGCATGCGCAGCTGCTGAGTACCTACCACGACGCCCAGCGCTGGGGAGACACCCAGTGTAACCACGTCTACCGGTGCCGGCTGCAGGCGGCGGATCACACCCTCACCCCGGAGGAAATTACTCATGTGACGGGCCTTATCACCGATTTCTTTACCCACTACCCCCATGCGACGGTTCTCTAGATACGGCTTTGTACTGCTGCTAAGCGTACTGCTTCTCGGCTGTGGCAGCAGCGACACGAGTGACACCAGCGCCGATGACCCCTCGGCAGAGAGCGCGAGTGTAGCTGCTGAGAGTACGGCGCTGCGATTCCTAGTAGGGCAGGGGACGTACCAGATACTCCTCCCCACCAGCTGGACGGAAGAAAACGCTGCGCTGACGGACGGCGGAGTGGTGGCAGCGCTGGGGCCGAATGGCGAGCAGCTGGTGATGGTGCAGGAGGACGCCACAGTGGTGGACAGCGCGCGCATACGGGCGGGCTTCCACGCGGCGCTGCTGGACGTAACTACCGAGTATGAGGCGCCAGACTACTGGATCCTCACCGCGCGGTATATGGCCACAGACCCGTTAGAGAGGTTTGTGCAGCGGGCCTACACCCAGGCGGAGGATGGCATTGTGCTGCTGGCCAGTTGCCGAGAATTAGCCGCGAGCACCGCCGGGACGTGCCAGAGCATAGTTGACAGTTTCCTCCCACTGGAGTAGAAAGCTCTCAGCAGCGTGCACAGGTGGTGAAATGGTATACACGCTGGTCTTAGGAACCAGTGCCTTACGGCGTGGAGGTTCGAGTCCTCTCCTGTGCACCATCGTTAACCGTCCTTATCCTTGAGAGGTTTATTAGTACAGGAGCACCAGATCTTTATGGATGTCGTTCATAAAAGAATACCCTCGATTATGCCCAAAGATATAGCCTATATCATGCTGCTTACTCTCCCAGTGTACCCCCATCAGTTCTAGTCCGTCTTCTGTGATCTGGCGGGTTATGCGTGGCATGGCCTCGTATAGGCTACTTTTATAAGATGCGAGCGCAACTCTTCTTGCCCAGTCCCGAGGACACCTTTATTTTGCAAAATATTGTGGCAGCTACTCCTGTCAAGCGGTCTACAGTTGTGTTCTCTGCCACTATACGCATACTAACGACCATGAAGTGGTGTTTCTTTTCTCTCGGCATCATGGGGAGTCTGGGGCCGGCGAGCCTCGCGATGGCGGCCTTTACAGACGTAGACATCCGCGATGACTACGCCAATGAGATCCACTACCTGCAGGAGGAGGGCATTGTGCAGGGCTATAGCGATGGGACGTATCGCCCCACAGAGCAGGTGAACCGCGTGGAGTTTCTCAAGATGCTACAGACGGCCTCTACCGAGGAAACCGCTGATGAGCGCTGTACCACCAGCAAACCCTTTAGCGACACTGACCAGAGCGCCTGGTACGCGGCGTCTGTGCAGGCGGCGGTGTGTGCGGGCCTGGTGGATGGCTACCCGGATGGGAGCTTCCGCCCCAGCAACCCGATAAACTACGCTGAAGCGGCCAAAATCCTCGTGCAAGCGGCTGCATCGCTCAGCCCAGACCTCACCCAGGCCAGCACGTGGTATACGCCGTATACGTCGGTCTTGCAGGCTAGCGGGCTGCGGCCGCCCTCCATCACCATGCCGGACGCCTCTGTGACTCGGGCCGAGATGGCCTTTCTCATCGCGAGGATGCGGCAGCAAGGGCAGTTTGGCAGTATCATCACCCCACCGGCGGCAGCTACAAACCCCCTGAGCAGCACCGAGGCAGAGGCCGTAGCCAGCGCGTGCGTGGCAGCGGGAGGGAACTGGCTCTCGGCCTACAGCGAGTGTGAGTATGGCGATGAGAGCTTCTGTAGTACCTGGGGAGGGAGTTTCAACGACTGTGCCTCACCCTGCCGGCATGATGAGGACGCGGCGGTGTGCATCCTCATGTGCGTGGCAACGTGCCAGTTTACACTGGCAGACCCCCCAGATCCGCTCGCCAATGCGCTGCCAGAGTACACCTTTGACTACTGCGGTACGCGAGAAACCTACGCCGCCGAGCCCTGGATGGCATCGCTAGAGAAGCTCTACGAGAAGCAATACCCGCCACTGGCCGAGTATATGCGTAGCTGCCGGCTGACGGCTGCGGGGTGTGACAGCTCTTTCATCACTGGTGGGGAGAGCCTAGACTACGAGGCGTGCTACTCCTCAGAGGGGGAACTTTTCCTCGCCATAGCGCCGCATAGCCCCGACAACTGCGGGCAGATCCTCCGCTATGACACCGCGCAAGAATTCCTCATGACCCCAGAGGGCGACTACTGCGCAGACCAATTCGGTAAGCGGGACGGCGACTTCATCTGGTTCAGCGGCAAGAGCCACACCATGCAGTACATCGGTAAGTACTACTACAGCGAGAACACGGTGGAAGTCACCTACACCAGCGCGCTCTAGAAGAATACCTCGTGCGTGGCTACGTGATGGGCCAGCGCCGGGTGGTGTGCGAGGGTCGGGTCGGCCGTGAGTACCTCCAAGGCGTACTGCTGCGCCTGGAGGATGGTATCTGTATCCGTGATATCCGCGCACTTGAAGTCCGGCAGGCCGCTCTGCCTCGTGCCATAGAGCTCCCCCATGCCGCGCAGCTCCATGTCTTTTTCGGCCAAGAAGAAGCCGTCAGTGCTCTGCTCCATATATCGCAGGCGCGGGGTGTCTCGCTGGTGCGTCTTCCCCACCAGGAGGAAGCAATAGCTCTGCAGGCTACTGCGCCCTATCCTCCCGCGGAACTGGTGCAGCTGGCTGAGGCCAAAGCGCTCGCTATTTTCTATCACCATCACCGTCGCGTTGGAGATGTCTACCCCCACCTCTATCACACTCGTGCTCACGAGGATATCTGTCTCTCCGCGCTGGAAGCAGCGCATGACCTCCTCTTTCTCACTACTCTTCATCTGCCCGTGTAGCAGCCCCAGGCGCGCCTGAGGGAAGAGCTCGGCCTGTAGGCGCTGGTACTGACCCGTGACGTGCCGCACATCAGCCAGGGTGTCGCTCTCACTCTCATTGATCAGTGGGCATACCCAAAAGATCTGGTGGCCCTTTAGCCGCTGGTCTTCTATAAATTGCAGCATCTTCTGATAGTGCGTGCCGCTAGTGATGAGTCGCGTAATGGCCGGTTTACGCCCCGGGGGCAGCTGCCGAATAGTGCTGAGGTCCTGCTCGCCATAGACGGTAAGGGCCAGCGAGCGAGGGATGGGGGTAGCGCTCAGGCTGATGATATGCGCCCCGGTGGCCTCCAGCACGGCCCGTTGCCGCACGCCAAAGCGGTGCTGCTCGTCTATACACGCCATCCCCAGGCTCCGGAACTCGGTATCCTCCGTCAGCAGGGCATGAGTCCCCACCACCAGGCGCACCTGCCCATTGGCCAGCCCCGTGCGTATACGGGTCTTCTCACTCACACTCAGCGCGCCGATGAGCAGCTCCACCGTGACCCCAATGGCCGAGAAGTGCTCCACGGCCTTCTCGTAGTGCTGAGAGGCGAGGATTTCCGTCGGGGCCAAGAGCGCCACCTGGCCGCCCTGCTGCAGCATTTGCTCGGCCGCGAGGAAGCACACCACCGTCTTCCCACTGCCCACATCACCCTGGATGAGCCGCCGGGCAGCCTCCGGAGACGCAAAATCCTTAAGGATAGCATGCAGAGCGCGCTTCTGGTCATGGGTCAGCGCAAAGGGCAAGCGCATGAGGCTCTCCTGCACGGCCTCTACATTGAAGTCAAAACGATAACGCGAGGGCGACAGCGTCGTGCGCTCGGCCTTGGCCTTCATCACCCGCAGCTGCAGGAGGAAGAGCTCGGCAAACCCCAGAGAGCTCCGGGCCAGTGCCCAAGTGCTGGGGGAGGCAGGGCGGTGCATGGCGCGCACGCTGTAGGGCAGGCTGTAGAGCCCCAGAGTGCGGCGGATAGGCTCGGGGACGGGGTCTTGCAAAGCATCAGCCAGCGGCAGCAGCGCAGGGATCTTCCCTCGCAGCCAGTGGCTGGTGATGATCTTACCGCTCTCGGGGTAGAGGGGCCGCAGCGATTCGGTGTGCTCGTTCTCCTCAGTGTGGATCTCCGGCGCGGCTATCTGCCACGTGCCATAGCGGTAGCTCACCTTACCGATGAGCCGTACCGGGCGGTCCTCGGGAAGGGTGCGCAGGTTATACGGTGGCGCATTGAACCACACGGCCTCGAGCGTCTCTCCACTGGAGAGGGTCACCAGCGCCTTGTAGAGCTGCCTGCCGGTGCGAGTAGGCTGGCGCTGTACGTCACTGAGCGTAGCGGTGAGGGTGGTCTTGGTATCTACCTGGATGTCGCTGAGGCGGCTGAGGCTAGCCATATTCTCTACCCGTGAGGGGAAGTGCAGCAGCAGGTCCTTCACGGTGAGAAGGCCCATTTTCTCCAGCTGGGCGTAGTGTTTCTCGGTAGTGCTGAGGGCGTCTCGGAGCGGTGTGGAGAGCTGCATTACTGCTAGTCTAGGGGCAGAGAATCGCCTGGCAAGGGAGAGGCTTTTGAAAACCCCACCGGAGTGGGGCTTTCTATCAGTCTGGTATATAGCCGAGAAACACTAGAGGTCTACGTGGCTGAGCGTCTGCATCGTGGTGCCGTCAGTGGCATATACCGCGCCAGGGCTGAGTGTATAGAGCACGTTGTCTATCCGCACGATGCGCTGGATATTCTTCTCGTAGTCATAGGGGTAATAGTCGCCCATTTTCAGCATATCTTCCTCGCTGTAGTGGGTGATCTCCCCTCGCGGCGTGATGCCGTCCTTCAGGTTGATATTGTACACGTGCGCCCCCTGGAAGACCGTCTCGCCATAGATGCTCGCTTCCTCCTGGCCGCTGTACTGCGCTGTGCGGTCCTTGACTTGCGCCACGGTGATGGGGAAGGCCAGCAGATCTCGTGATTTGTCAAAGAGCAGCGCCTTGTGGTTATAGAGCAGTTCAGAGTCAGTCCCTCGGTCACCGATCACAACCTCGTGCATCTGGACGGGGTGCTCCACATCACTCACGTCGAAGATCGCCACTTTCATCCCCTGGTACCACGCAAAGTCACTGTCTTTAGCCGCCACGGCGTCCTTCCCAAAGCCGATGAGATGCGTGTCGTCATACGGGTGGAGGTAGTTGGAGTAGCCGGGGATCTTCAGCTTCCCGAGGATAGCGGGCTTTTTCGGGTCCTGCAGGTCGATGACAAAGAGCGGATCCACCTGCTGGAAGGTCACCATATAGAGCTTCTCGCCCATAAACCGCGTGCTGTAGATGCTCTCCCCAGGGGCAATATCACGGATGCTCCCCAGGGGTGTGAGGTCACTGGCGTTGTAGGTGAAGACATTATTGGTCTGGATGCTCTGGCGGCTGTCCCAGTCATTGATGTGCGTGGCTACACGCAGAGCCCCCTGGTACTCGTCCAGGCTGAACTGGTTCAGGAGTGACCCCTCCGCATAGCCCTTGGCCTGCAGCTCGGGGGCGCCGTCCTCCAGCGCAAACCGGAACAGCATGGTCTTCTGCCGCGCCTCGTCCTTTTCGTAGTTCCAGTCGGTGTAGAGGGCCTGGTTATACATGGGCAGCGCCACGTACAGGTTCTCCGCATTCACATAGACCGTCTCCGCCTGGCCGAGGAAAACCTCCGTCTGGGGGCGCAGCGTGGGGGTCTCTATGTTGATAGCCGCCACGATGAGGTAGTTCTGGTAGTGATTCCCGGGCAGATAGCGGATGCCACTACAGGGAGCAATGAGCTGCAGCTCCTCGTCGCCCCGCTGGTAGAGGGGCAGATCCACCTGTGGGGTGTTCTCCCGCTCTGGGGCAGGCATACCCTCCATCACCCGGGGGTATTGGTCTCGCCAGTAGGGCATGATGACCGGGTCAGCGTAGCGGTTCATCACCAGGTAGAGGTGCTCTCCCAGCCGCCGAGAAGTCTGGTAATTTCCCTCAAAGGCGTAGTTCTCTATCTCTTGCGGCGCGCTGGCATTACTCGTGTCGTAGATGTACACGCGGGTCTTCTCGCGGTTATACCGTGGCGGAGCGATGAGCGAGGCCTCGGGCACGTCCCAGGGGGTCACGGTGTCTTCCATGATGCCCCTCCCGTCATAGAATCCCGCGCTATTGCCCACCACCACCAGGCGGTGCTCACTCACATAGAGCTCAGTAGGGTAGAAGCTTTCCCCCCACTCCAACGTGCTGACCACCTGCATATCGGCCGCGGGAAGCGCCTCTATGATCTGCACCGTACTCTGGCTGATGACATAGAGGTACTTCCCGTCCGTCTTGATGGTATCGGCCTCGTCCACGCCCTCCACCTGCACGTTAGTGGTGGAGTAGTCGTCGCTCGCTACGGCATTCTTGGCGCTCTCGCTCTCCATGGCTACCATGGCAGGAGCAGCGGTTCTCTGCATCATACTGGTATCCGCAGCCATATCTATGAGGCTCTCCACCCCCATACCATAGGCCATACCATAGCGGTTGGCGGTGTAGTTATTCGGCGCGTCCATCATCTCCAGCAGCGCGCTACAGCTACTCACGGTGCCGATGGGGTCGGTAAGGGCGGTGAGCGTCTGGCTGTTTTTTGTACTGTTTTTCTCCATCAGCCGCCCGAGGATCTCCGCCACCTCATCTCGGCGCAGTGGCCGATCGAGCTGATCTATAGAGAGCGGCAGCGCATGAGCGTCCGCCAGAGCGCTCACATAGGGCGCGTACCAGACGTCACCCGTGTCTCGCCCCTGGAGCGCGTAGGTACTGGCGATGATTTTGGCCGCTTCGGCCAGGGTGATGTAATTCTCCGGGTGGAAGAGCCCATCGTCGTAGCCCTCCACAATGCCGTCCTGCAGCGCACTACAGACGTACGGCGCAAACCACTCGTCCGTCACATCGGGGAAGCAATCCTCTCCCTTGGGCGTGTCATTTATGTAGCCATAGACCATCTTAGTGAACTCCGCCCGGTTGACCCGCTGCCCGGGGCGGAAGAGCCCATCATCATAGCCGTCGATGATATGATGGCTGTAGAGGTACTCGATGGAGCTGCTGAAGGGGTGCCCGTCGAGGATATCGCTAAAGGTACCCGTGGCAGACTGCTCCACCGTAGGAACAAATGGCGCGGCCAGCTTGAGCGCGAAAGCGGTGCTCGTCAGTAGCGGTGTAGCCATTATGAGAAAGCCGAGAAAGCGGTACTGCATGAGAGGGGAAGTTACGCCATCTAGTGTAGAAAAGCCGCCAAGAAGTGTCGAGTGGGGCATCGCTTTCCCCTTGACAAAAAAGCCCCCCTGCAACGCAAGAGGGCCTCCTGTACTGGCATAATAGGGGACTAGTCCTCCCACACACCCGTGCGCACTGCGGTGATGGTGACGTCCTGCACGGGCCGGTCAGCAGCGCCGGTCTCTACTGCGGCGATGGCGTCAACGGTATCCATACCGCTCACGACCTTCCCGATGATGGTATAGCCCCCGTCGAGGAAAGTAGAGTCCTGCTGCACGATGTAGAACTGCGACCCATTAGTATTTGGCCCACGGTTCGCCATAGCTACCGTACCGCGCACATGGCTGTAGGCAGGGTTGATCTCGTCATTGAGCGTCCCCCCGGTGAAGGCCTGACCACCGGTACCGTTGCCGTTCTCATAGTCGCCACCCTGTATCATAAACCCCTCTATCACCCGGTGGAAGAGCGTGCCGTCATACTTGCCCGCAGCGGCCAGGTCATAGACGTTCTTGGCGTTCTTCGGTGCGGCGTCGGGCTGCAGCTGGATGATAATGGTGCCCATATTGGTCTCCAGCGCGAGCTGATCTGCCCCAAGAGACGCAGCGGCAACAGAGGTATCAGGCGTGTTCATCGTATCAGTGCTAGTAGGAGAAGTGGTGGTGGGAGCGGTACTGCTCGTGGTAGTAGTGGTGGTTTCCGTCGCGTAGGGGTCGGTCGAGGTGCTGTTACCAGGAGTACTCGAGTTACTGGGGGACGACACACACCCGGTGAGCAGGAGCCCGAAGGCCAGAGCCGGCAAGAAGTATTTCATAGGAGGGAGGAAAGAAAACAGCCCCAGCCTAGTAATGCCGTCTCTCAGCGCAAGGGGCAGCAGCGCAATAGGCTCGACACTGCGGCGAGTTATGGTGCGGCGGCAACTACTGTACAGCAGGAGAGTTCGCACTACACTGGTGAGGATGATACGCGCGCACGGCCTGACCAAATCCTACGGCAACCATACCCTGCTGCAAGAGGTCAGCTTTACCATCCACGAGAACGAGACCGTCGGGCTGATGGGACGCAACGGCCACGGCAAGACCACGCTGCTGCAGATGATCGCGGGGGATATCCTCCCCGAGAAGGGCGAGATACACCTGCAGGAGGGGGCCATCCTCGAGCGACTCTCGCAGCATGTGGCCTTCACAAAGCCTACCGTACACGCTGAGGCCTGCACCGGGCTACGCGCTCATGAGGCGCACCACACCTGGCTGGCGTCCAAGTTGCTCTATGGCCTGGGGTTTAGCGAGGCCGAGCAGCACCTGCCCCCCCAGCACTTCAGCGGCGGGTTCCAGGTGAGGATACTCCTGGCACGCGCACTGCTCAGTCGCCCGGATATCCTCCTGCTGGACGAACCCACCAACTACCTGGATATCACCTCGCTCCGCTGGCTGGAGGGTATGCTGCGCCACTGGAAGGGTACCATCGTACTGGTGACGCATGACCGTACCTTCATGGAGGCGGTGGTCACCCACACCATGGCCATCCATCGGCAGGGGGTACGGAAGGTCGCTGGAGGGCCCGAGAAACTCCAGGAGCTGCTGCTGGCGGAGGAGGAAATCCACGAGCGCACGCGCCAAAACCAAGAGAAAAAAGACGAGCAGACCGCGGAGTTTCTCCGGAATTTTCGAGCCGGGGCACGGTCTGCAGGGCTGGTACAGAGCCGCATCAAGGCCATCGCGAAGCAGAAACGCCTGCCCAAACTTCCGCCGATTCCGCCCGTGCGCTTCTCGTTTAGCGCCCTCCCCTTTGAGGCTGACGCGCTGCTGAAGGCCTCCTCGCTCCGCTACCAGTACGCGCCAGACGCGCCCGAGCTCCTCCACGGCCTCAGCCTGACCATCGCCCCGCAGGACCGCATCGCCATCGTGGGGCCCAACGGCCGAGGGAAATCCACGCTGCTGGAGGTCCTCGCCGGAGTGCGTCCCCCCACTAGTGGGAGTGTGAAGTACAACAAGGACACCGCGCTGGGCTCTTTCCGCCAGATGCACCACGGCCTGCCGAGTATGGAGCGGACGGTCTTTGAGGAGCTGCGGAGCTATAGCGCGCTGCACAGTGATGAGGAGATTCATAAGCTCTGTGGGAGCCTTATGTTCACAGGAGAGAAGCGCTACCGGGCGCTAAAGGTGCTGAGTGGGGGTGAGCGTTCTCGGCTCCAGCTGGGCAAACTCATGCTGCAGCCCCATAATCTGCTCCTGCTGGATGAGCCCACTAACCACCTGGATATGGAGAGCTGCGCGGCGCTCGCCACAGCGCTAGAGGCCTACCCAGGGGCGGTGGTGTGCGTCACGCATGATGAGGCGCTGCTGCGGAGCTTTGCCAGGAAGCTGGTGGTCTTTGACGATGGGCAGATCTTTGAGTACCGCGACGGTTATGACGCCTTCCTCACGCATAGGGGCTGGACGAATACGGCCCCCGCAATGACCACTCCTCCCAAGCCCAGTAACCCCGACTATCGGCACGAGAAAGAGCTGCGGCGGGCTCGTAGACCCTATGAGAAGCAGGTTGCGGAGATGGAGGAGCGTATCCTCGCCACCGAGGCAGCGCTGCAGGCCGCCACTGAGCAGCTCAGCACCGCGCATGCCCGTGGCCAGCAGCTGCGCATCTATGACCTCTCGGTAGAGGTGGCACGGCTCACCGTGCAGGTCCAGGAGGAGTTCACCGCGCTCGAGCAGCTCCACCACACGCTGGACTCCCTCAGCACCACCAGCTAAAGCAGCATTGCCAACCAGCCTCTGCGGGCTATGCTCTGGCTATGGCTCCTCATGCGCATCTACGACTCTTGATGGGAGAGGACGACTACCGGAGCACCCAGCGGCTGCGGTACTACGCGCAGCAGTTTGCCGAGAAGTACCCCGAGGGCACGCTCACCCACCTCAGCGCAGAGCATACGGTGACCGACCTCCAGCAAGCAGTGCTGAGCGTGGGGCTCTTTGCCAGTAGGTCGCTGGTCATCTGCAGAGGATTCTGGACGCCCGAGAAGTACGACGCGGCCGAGAAAATGGGGCTACTGACAACCCTCGAGACCGTGACCGACACCACAGTGGTGTTCTTCCCCGAGAAAATAGACAAGCGGCTACGGTGGAGCAAATACCTGCTGGCCAGCTGCACGGTGGAGAATTACCCCCTCCTCGAGCAGCCAGAGCTCCTCCAGTGGGTCCTCACTCAGGCACAGCAGCGCGGCCTGACGCTCTCCTCCACTATGGCCAGTACGCTGCTCAGCTGGTGTGGTGAGAACCTCTGGCACCTGCACCAGGAGATAGAGAAGCTCGCGCAGCATGGCGGGCCGGTCACCCCAGCACTGGTAGAGACGCTCTGCCTGCCACACCCGGAGGCCATCATATGGGACTTCACCGAGGCCCTCAGCCGCCGAGAGGAAGCAAAGGCACTGCAGCAGCTGGAAAGGCTCCTCAGCGCGGGGGAGAGCCCCTATACCGTCCTCGCGATGATGCAGCGGGAGATCCGCATCCTCACGCAGCTACGCTATGCGCTGGACCACCACACTGACGGCATTGCCAAGGCGACGGGGCTCCATCCCTTTGTCGTGCAGAAGACAGTGCCACTAGCAAAGTACTTCACCATGACCGAGCTCCGGGAGTTCTACGGCCAGCTGCTGGAGGCCGATACCGCGATGAAATCTGGGGGCGTCACCAGTGAGGCCGATGATGACCGCGAGCTCTACCAGCTACTCCTGTCGCTTATCACCCGCATATGCCGCTCCTAGCTCCCTGGCTGGCGTATGGCGCTATAGGCGCTCTGGGGCTCCTCTGCGGGAGTTTCTTTGGGGTGCTCATCAGCCGGCTCTACCACGGCACGGGCGGCATGCTCCTTGGCCGTAGCCAGTGCGACCACTGCCAGCACTCCCTCGCGTGGTATGAGCTGCTCCCGGTGGTCTCCTACGCCTGGTTGGGGGGGCGGTGCCGCTCCTGTAGTGCTCCGCTCAGCGTCTGGTACCTGGGGTATGAGCTGCTTACGGCGGGGGTGTTCCTGCTGCTCTATCACCGCTTTGGGCTGAGTGTGACAGCGCTCCCGTACTGGATCTCCGGCATTTTTGCCCTCCTGCTGGGCCTCTACGACGCGCAGTATATGGTGGTAGACCGCCGCATATCCCTCCCGGCTATAGCGTGGGCGGCGGTATTTCTCGTCTTCTGGAGTGGGCTCCCCTGGCAGATGGGGCTACTGGGGGGAGGCATCGGCGCGGGGTTCTACGCGCTGCAGTACGGGCTGAGTAGGGGCCGGTGGGTAGGGGAGGGAGACATAGACCTGGGGCTCTATATGGGGCTGAGCCTAGGATACCCGGTCATACTGGCGGCGCTCTTTGGCGCCTACTGGGTAGGATTCCTCGCAGTTATTCCGCTGCTGCTCCGCCCACAGCGCACCCGGACGACCGTCCCCATGGGCGGTTTTCTCATGCTCAGCTACCTGGTTATGCTCTGCTATGGCCCACAGATACTAGCCTGGTACTGGGGCACCGTGCTGGGGTTCTGAGCCAGAAGAGCTTGACCATAGCGTCACTCGCAGCATCATAGGGGTATGATCCGTCTGCTCTACTTCGGCACCCCCGCCATTGCTGTTCAGCCTCTCCAGGCCCTCCAGGCGGCAGAGGGGATAGAGATTATTGGGGTCGTCACCGCTCCGCTGAGGCCCGTAGGCCGCCACCAGACGCTCACCCCCAGCCCGGTACACGTTGCGGCTGATGCCCTCGGGCTGCCCGTCTACCATGCCGAGCGGAAGAAAGACGTGCTGCAGCTCCTGCAGACCCTCTCCTGCGACATCGCGGTGGTGATCGCCTTTGGGGTTATCTTCCCTGAGGAAGCGCTGACCCTGCCGCTCCATGGCATTCTCAACGTGCACTTCAGCCTGCTGCCGGCCTACCGCGGAGCCAGCCCCGTGCAGAGCGCTCTCCTCCAGGGCGATACCGAGTCAGGCATCACCGTGCAGCGCATGGCCTACGCGATGGATACCGGCGACGTCCTCTACCAAGAAGCCATGAGCCTGCAGCACCACACCACCGCTACCGCGTGGGACGCGATGAGCACCATGACTGCCGAGGTGCTGCCAGAGATAGTAGCCGAGTATTGTAGCGGCCTGCTGACCCCCATGCCACAGGACGACTCGGCCGCAAGCTATTGTGGGAAGTTCACCAGAGCCGACGGAGAAGTGGACTGCACTACCCACACCGCAGAGCAAATCCTCCGGAAGTATCGCGCCTTTACCCCTTGGCCAGGGGTGTACATTGAGGCCGCTATGGGCCCGGTGAAGCTGCTGTCCATCAGCCCCAGCCCTGAGGAGGACGCTGTCCCCATCTCTTGCGCTGGGGGGACTCAGCTCTACCTCCGCACGCTGCAGATCCCCGGCAAGACCCCCGCACCAGCCATGCAGGTGCTGCGCAGCTATCCCTTTCTCTTTTCCACACCTGCAGGGCACTAGAGCAGCACCTGCAGCAACCCGATGAGCTGGTATCGCTCGGCCACGTCTTTGACGGGGATGTCTGCCACCGTGGTGCCCTGCCTTGGCCGGAGGAGCCGGTAGTGCTTGGGGAGTGTACTCTCCTCCGTCACCCCCATATGGATGACCCCCGTGTGCAGCCGCAGCACCTGCACCTGCCCCTGGGTGAGCGTTGCAACGCTCTGTAGCAGCATGAGGTCCCCCTCGCGTACCCGGGGGTGCAGCCAGTGCCCCTGCATCGTCACGGCCTGAATAAACCCCATATTACTGGGCAGCGGCACATTCACCCAGCCACGTATGTGGGCCGTGTCCGGGCTCTTGGGGTGGAGGTGCTGCAGGCTGTACAGATGCGGCACCGAGACATAACTGGCGCGCAGTGCGGGGTCCGGGCTCTCTCCCGTCAAGGAGCTGAGCGGTACGTTGAAGTATTCCGCCACGCGTTTGAGCTTCAGCAGTGTCATCAATTCTCCGTCGAGGAAGCGCCGCGCGCGCTGGTATTGCGTGATGTACTGCTGGCTCCCCGTGGGGTCTATCACGGCCCCCAGCTGCCCCATGGTGACTTTCTGAGAGTCCATCAGCGTACGGATACGAGCGGCTATGGGGTCAGTTTCGGGGAGCATCTCCTCCACTCTAGCCAAGAAAAAAAGAGGCACAAGGCCTCTTTTTCATCTGCATATCAGTCAACGCCAGCCCTACTGCCGGTATCGCGCCCAGGTCTCAAAGCTCCGAGACGTCTTGCGCACCCCATCATCTGCGTCGGTCGTGATGCCCGTTTGGGTCACCACAGCCGTCGTGCCAGTAGTACTGCTGGTGCTGCGGACGTTCTGGCTGCGGGTAGTGTTGCGCAGGCTCACCAAGCGGCGGCGCAGCTCCTGTATCTGCTTCTGCAGGCGGATAATCTCGGCCTCTACCTCCTTCATATTGCTGGACGCCAGGGCTTTCTTGAAGCGATCACTATCGGCCGTCAGCGTCACATCAGAGGAGGGGAGTGCGCTATCGGTATAGCTCTCCGCTGCGTCCTCACCCCCAACGTGCACCGTTACATCTGCGTCCAGGCTGAGGCTGCCGCGTCGTCGGAGCATATCCAGCCGGGTCTTCTGGCTCTCGGTCAGCGTCGCTTGGGTCACCACTTCCTCTGTAGACGATTTCCCGAAGCGGGTCTTCTGCCCATTTTTATTCTGGTAGAAGTACCCACGGAGGTAGTACTTGGTCTGCGGTGTCAGGCCATTTACCCGCACACTGGTGAGGTCCGCGCCATTCACCGTAGCGGTGGTGAGGATATGCTGGAACGCCGCGTCCGTTGCTACCTCGATGAAGTAGCCGTCCAGGTAGGTCTTGGGCACGTCAAAGGGCCGCGAGTACTGCGCAATGATAAAGGTATCATAGCGCTTGAGCGTCATCTTGGGGAAGGTGTAGTCGTCGGCCGTGGTGTCGGTATCTTCGTCACCCGTGCTGGCAGGCGTGTAGGTGGTGGGGTCTAGGGTCAGCTCGTTCTTGGTGATGATGCTGGAGGTCTTGGTGTTATCTCCATACCAAACAAAATTCACCACATCAGACCCATGCGTGTAGACCTTTTTCCCATTACTATCCTCAAAGTAGGCATGCACACGGAAGTAATGCGTATCCCCCGAGCCAATCCCATAGCGGTAGATATCCACTGAGGTATTGCTGAGCCCGGAGAGCACCTGGCGCATGCTGTCGTCGCTATCCAGGTCCGAGAGGCTCTCAGACCACTGTACGCCATAGCCACGGAATCCCTTCGCGGCCTCATCGTCGCTCAGTGCGTCCCAGTCTATGCGGAGCTGGTTATCGCCCAGCAGCTCGACGCTGGGGTTCATGACTTTCGCATCGGCCAGTGGCAGCCAGAGACTGGTGAGCAGCAGCGCACCAACGGGAAGGAGATATTTCATGTAGGGGAGGGCTAACAGCTCCACACTAGTGATCTCTCGCTCCCCGTCAACCCTGGGCATCTCTTAGCGGATCTAGCGGAAGGTACAGCCCATATCCGCATAGACGTTTATGGCCTCGGCCTTGGCGTTGCGGCACTCCTCGCCACGCAGCTCGGTAGGGAAGACCAGCAGCGACTTCTTAGCCGCGTAGAGCTGCTCCACCAGCTGCGGGCGTTGCGCCTCAGGGAATTGTTCAAAGCAACTCATGAGGTCCTCAAAGTAGGTATCGCACACCAGGGAGTTGAGCTTGACCTGTTCTGGGGGCGTCATGATGGTCGAGGGCGTGCCCGGCACAGTGGCTACTGGGGCCTCAGGGGTGGTGTTTGTGGTGCTGTCTTTTCGAGAAAAAACTCCACAACCCGTGAGTACCACAACGCAAAATGCCAGTAAAGAAGCGGTATAGAGGGGTTTCATGTTTATTTCTTTTTATCTCCTGTAGAGTAGAGCGGCAGGGGGGGGTGTCAATGAAGGCGCAAAAGAGAGATTGACTCCCAGCACAAAATGAGGATAATTCACGTTGTGTACCCGTGTAGAGGTGCTCCGCTGGCACCCTTGCCCCTGCTGTATGAACTATGCCCGCATCATCGCCGCTGCCTGGGAACTCACCAAGCAAACCCCGAAACTCACTCGGCTGATCTTCATCCCGGCCTTTGTGAGTGTGGTGGCGTATACCGCGCGCATCGGCTGGCAGGTGTGGATGTACGCCTCAGAGTTTGGTTTCCTGGGGGCACGGTTCAGCTACTCCATGATAGGGGATTTCTTTAGCCTCCTGGTGGAGAAGAGCCTGGTGCTGTGGTTTGTGAACCTGCTGATTGTGGTGATCCTCTTCACGTTTATCCTGCCCAGCTGGGTGAACTCCACGCTCTACCTGGGGGTGCAAGAGAAGCTCGAGACCGGGAAGGAGGGCAACCTCCGCAAGCACCTCATCGACGCGTCGGCGCACTTCTGGCCGCTCTTCCGTATGCATGCAGTGCTGGCGCCCTTTGCCTTTATGAGCATCTTGCTGTGGTCGCTCACGCTCTTTCGCTTTGTGCATACTATGGTCAACCCACAGCTGCTCCTCACCATTATTCTGGTGTATCTGCTGCTCTGCCTCATAGTGATGCTCTTCTGCATCTTCTCGCCGCTCTTTATCGTCTACCGGAATATGGACGTCCGCGAGAGCATCAGCGCTAGTATCCGCCTGGTGTGGATCCGCTTCGAGCAAGTAGCCGCTATGCTGCTGCTGATGCTGCTGGTACACCTCCGGATTTTCCTCAACGCCGCAGTGGTCTTTGCGCTGCCTGTCTTGCTGGTGGTGTACGTGGGGCCCGCGGCGCAGGGGCTGGTACTGGCTATTGCGCTGGTGCTGGGGCTGATCCTCATCGGCATGGTGGCGTGGGTGACGGCGCTGGTGGAGGTCTTCCAGGCTAATGTATGGATGCTCCTGTGGCGGCGGCTCATGGTGCTGGAATCCCTCAACTAATGCGCTCCCTCTCCCGCTGGCTAGCGATGGGGCTGCTGGGGGTGCTCGGCTGGGGGGTCTATGAGGACGCCCATCAGCACGTCACCGCGCTGGAGGTATACCTGACGCAGGATGGGGTGAGCATCCGTGACGGGCAGCGCTTCTGGAGCTCGTCCGCCAGTGACCCCCTGCACGCGGCGGTCCTGGCTGACTGGATGGGCTACACCTGGTGGTACTGGGGCAGGGAGCGCGTTATGCCACTCTGCACAGAGGGGGCCGCCGCGCTGAGCCCGCGTGTCAGCTGCCTGGCCACCGGGGTCGTACGCGTAACGCCAGGCATGCTCATTATCACCCGCACGCCAGACTGGCAGCAGCTGCGCGTCGTCCCAGCGTCCCTGCAGAGCGACTTCCTCGCGCTGCTCTCTTCCGCACCGGAGAGCCTCCCCCTGCCCAGCACCGCGCTCTTCTACAGCCCGCCGCTCACCCCTCCCGCAGAGGCTGGGGCTATACCGCTCCTCTCGGGGAGTCACGCGCTGCTGACCGCTCATGCGCCGGGCTGGACGGTGCGATACGAGGCACCAGAGGGATTTTGACATTCGCTGCAGGGCCATTACAATGCCGCTACCTAATCCACCCCAGCCATAGGACTCTCCTTCCGCGGCGGCCGCAAGAACAAACGCCCCTCCCAGACCATCGACCCCAAACCCAAGTACCGAGTGAATAAGCAGATCACTGCCGACCCCGTGCGCGTGCTACTGCCTGACGGGGAGGTCCTCGGAGTGATGTCTCTGCAAGACGCGCTCTGGGCCGCCAAAGACCGCGAAGTCGACCTCGTGGAGGTGAGTCCTAAGGCTGATCCGCCCGTGTGCAAGCTCATAGACGTGGGAAAACTCCTCTACGCGCAGCAGAAGATTGACAAAGAAATGAAGCGCAAGACCACCGCCGCGGAGCTCAAGGGGATACGCCTGACCTTCCGTATGGACGTAGGAGACATGCAGCGCCAGGCCAAGCACACCGATGACTTCCTCTCTGAGGGGCATAGCATCAAGGTAACGCTGCAGATAAAGGGCCGAGAGATGGCGCATAAGGACATCGCGCTCGAAAAAATGCAAGCATTTCTTGACGCCCTAGAGTCGCCCTATACTATCGACACGCCGCCCAAGATTTCTGGCCGGCAAGGCATTATGATCCTGAAACCCTAAGTAAGGGCAAATGCACCCCTCCTAATGCTGCCAGTCATGCCAAAGATGAAGACCAAATCAGCTGCCGCCAAGCGCGTCAAGAGCACTAAAAGTGGGTTCAAAATAGCCGCTGCGAACCGCCACCACCTGCTGAGCAGCAAGACCAACCGGCAGAATCGTACGCGGCGTAAGGGCCTCCAGGCAGCACCCAAGACGCACACCTCACTGTTGAAGGCCGTCACGCTCTCTTAGTACTTAGTAGTTTTAGTTTTTCCTTCCCATGGTACGAGTTACCTCCGGTCCCGCTACCCGCGCCAAACACCAGAAGATCCGCCAGGCCACCAAGGGCTACCGCGGCAAGAATCACACCGTGTTCCGCATCGCTAACCAGGCCTTCATCAAGGCCGGGCAGCACGCCTATCGCGGACGCAAGCAGAAGAAGCGCGACTTCCGCCAGCTGTGGATCACGCGGATCAACATCGCCCTGCGCAACCGCGGCGAGAAATACAGCACCATGATGCACCGCTGGATGCACGCCCGAGTGGATCTAGACCGCAAAACCCTGAGCGAGCTGGCCATCAACTACCCCGCTATCTTCGATAAACTGGTGACTCTGGGGCAAAGCACTACTCCTCTACAAGCCTAGTTCTTTTATCTGCCCGGGGGTCCGGGCGCTTCGCACGTGTCGTATAATGGCTATTACATTGCCTTGCCATGGCAGAAACGCGAGTTCGATTCTCGCCACGTGCTCCACATACACTTCTCCAGGGCATGAGGACGGGGCCATCACTTGCCGAAACCTGCATGAAATCTCTCCATATCGCTCACCTGTTGCAGCTCTTTGCCTATACGGGGTTTACTTTCTTTGTGGCGGCTATTTTGTACCCGGACTTTATCGCGCTTATCCAGCGGCTGAAGTTCACCAAGAAGATTCGCGAGGACAGCATCACGGGGGATAAGGCCACCATTTTTCAGCAGTTCCACGCACATAAGGCCGGCACGCCCAATATGGGCGGCGTGCTGGTGGTGGCGTCGGTGACCTTCACGGTGCTGCTCAGCCGGCTCTTTAGCCTGCTCGGTATTATCGACTCCAGCCTGCTCAACCGCGGTGAGACCTATCTGGCGCTCTTTACCCTGCTGTGTGTGGGGGGCCTGGGGATGCTAGACGACTACCTGAATATCATCGAGCGGGGCAAAGTGAAGGGCCTCAGCAGCCGAGTAAAGTGGTGGACGCTGCTGCTCTTCTCGCTGGTGGGGGCGTGGTGGTTTACGTGCCAGCTGGGGTGGAGCCAGCTCACCCTCCCGTGGCTAGGCCTCGTCGACATCGGCTACTGGTATTTTCCGCTCTTCATGCTGGTGATGGTGAGTACCACCCACGCGGTCAATATCACCGACGGCCTGGATGGTCTGGCGGGTGGGCTCTTGGCCATTGCGTTTACGGTCTATGCGGTCATTGCCTACCTGCAGGGGCTGCCGATATTAGCGACTTTTTGTATGCTGGTGGTGGGGGCGCTGGTGGCCTTTCTCTGGTTTAATGTGCCACCGGCGAGTATCTTCATGGGCGATACGGGCGCGCTGAGCCTGGGGGCGACGCTGGGGGTGGTGGCCATGCTGACCGATACCGTGGTGCTGCTGCCCGTTATTGGGCTGATTTTCGCCATGGAGGCATTGAGTTCTCTCAGCCAAATAGCCAGCAAGAAGCTGGTCCAGCGCGGCATGCTGCAGAAAAAGCTCTGGCCCGTAGCACCGCTGCACCACTACTTTGAGCACCGCGGGTGGAGCGAAACGCAGATCGTCATGCGCTTCTGGATCCTCGGGGCCATCTGCGGCGGCGTGGGGCTCATCATCGCGCTCTTTATGCACGGTTAGGGCTTGCTCTGCGGGCAGGTTCTGCGGTACACTAGAGCGATGCACCGCCTCCTCTGGAGCTCTCTCCCCCTCCTCTTCCTCGGCTATAGTTGGGCTACGGTAACCCCTGGGCCGGCTCCCAGTGGGGGAGCAATAACCCTGAGCTCCCTCCCCGTAGCCGGCAGCGACCCTATCGTCAGCTTGCAGGTGAGCTTCAACCCCGCTGAGCCCGGCACCAGCATGACCTGCATGGGCCAGACGGGCAGCACCGTGACCTTCCCACTGGCGCTCTGGCAGGGCGGCATGACCCTCCTGAATAGTCCCAATAGTACCGCTGATCGCTGTTTCACCGCCGCGGGAACCTACACCATAGAGGGCCTGAGTAGCAGTGGCAGCACCAGTGGGAGCAAAACCGTGACCGTCATGCCGGGCAGCCCAGGTGCGGTGAGCCAGTCCCAGAGCTGCACGGTGTACGCTGACGGGGCTGATAGTTGCCTGTGGAGCTTGCCGCTGCGCGACCCCTACGGCAATACACTCACGCAGCTGGAGGGCACCACGATGACCACCAGCATCACTGCCGACGCCCTCACCCCAGAGGCAAACCTGGCCACCAGTTTCGCAGACGGGCTACGGAACGCGAGTACAGGCACCGCGCTACTCACCACTCCACAGACCCTCACCATGACGGGGGGCACCATCGGCCAGGCCATAGCCGCCATAGCCCCCAGCATCGTGCACCCCGTGCAGAGCGGACAGACGATAATCACGCTCTCCCAGGTGGTGGAGAATGGCCTGAGCTATACCGTGTGGGTGCCCCGCATCACGCCAGATGGCACGCCGCATAGCACCGCGATCACCCCCCTCCAGCGCCGGGTACTGCTCACCGCGCTGCCGCTGGCGAGCCTGACCCCCAGCCTCGAGCTCCTGCAGATAGGCGAGGAAAACACCCTCACCCTCACCCCAGACTATGCCCTGCAGATGAGCGCTACGCCCGGCATCACGCTGGACGTACTGCAGCTGCGCACGAGTATGGACCAGCTCACACAGCTCTCCTACAGTGCGGAGGCGCTGCCCTACAGCATCCTGGGGCCTATAGACACCAGCGACCTCACGCCCTATGAGGTCCCCACGACCCCCACAGAGGTGGCTCCCTACGTCTATAGTGGCGAGCCGCTGGACTTCTACACCCTGGCGCAGTACACCGTGGGAGGGAAAACCGTGCGCTACTACAGTGGCGGTATGGACGTCAGCGGCGTGGCGGAGGAGACGTGTGAGGAGATCTGGGGCTATAACTGTGACGTGGCGAGTATGGCACAGTACGGATTTGCAGTGGAGGCAGGGCACCTGATAGCTAGCCCCACCACCAGTGAGATAGACACCGCACCGGGCACCAGCACAGACCGCATCGCTCGCACTACCGGGCTGGAGACACTCCACCGGGCGGATGCGATTCGCTCGTTGCCGCTGCTGTACACCGGGCTAGACGGAACGGAGGCCATGAGTGCCTTCTGGAATGGGCAAAACGCCCTCCTCTACGAGAACGAGGACGTGACGCTGCTGGGCACCACCGGGGTGGGCACTACTCGTGGGATTCGCTATATCAGCCAGCTGCCGGCCGGGCACCAGGTGCTGCTTATCCGCAACGGGAATCTGCTCATCGCGGATGATCTGCTGCCGTCTACCACCACCAGCACGCTGCATATCTACCTGCTGAATGACACGCAGGCTCCCTTCCCCGCTACCGGCAATGTCTTTATAGAGGACGATGTGCGGCGGCTCCACGCGCATATCTACGCTGATGGGGCGTTGCTACGCGTACCCGAGAATACCACCATGCCGCTCTCAGACTGGTCTTCGGTCATCACTGGCGCTGAGGACGCCACCGCGCAGCTGCTCGTTGTGGGGAGTCTCTCGACGCAGAATACCGTGGGTGGCAGCACCGTGAAGGACCAGACGACGACCCAGCCGCAGCTGCACACGCCGTGGGGCAGTCTGCTCGACTCTCCTGAGATGCTCACCGGTACCGTGTGGGACGGGCAAGAGGCTGAGGCCGTCAGCGCCGCGTATGATCTCAGTCGCCTGAGGCGGTATCGCCCGGGTGGCAGCGAGTGCACCTACGCTACGGAGGTCCTGCCCAACGGCAGCTACGGCTACCCCGGGGGCTGCATCACGAGCCAAAACAGCACCATCCTCTGGCCGACGCTCGTGACCTCTCGCCCCTAGTGGGAGCGCTTTTCGTACGCCGCGCTGCACTCTTCCAGGAATTCCAGCGCCGCCGCCGCCCCCTTCCACCCGAGGATCGTCACCTTGGCGTTGCCGCCCTTGCGCGCCTTGTAGTTGGCTATGAACCACTCTAGCCGTCCTCGGCGCTCTGAGGGGATGTCCTCTAGGTCCTGAATACCATCACAGCTGGCGTCACTAGCCGGTACAGCGATGATCTTGTGGTCCAGCTCGCCGCTGTCGTCCATCTCCAGCATCCCCACCACGCGCACGGGCACCGTCACTCCCTGGTTGATGGCATAGGGGGTAATGATCAGCACGTCCATGGGGTCCTGGTCGTACTGATTCCACGTCTGGGGGAAGAACCCGTAGTTGTGGGGGTAGCCCATGGGTACGCGCAGCGTGCGGTCGTGCATCATAGTGCCCAGGTCATGGTCGTACTCATACTTTACAAAGCTCCCCTTGGGGATTTCCACCACCGCGTGGAAGGTATTATTTTTCTTACCGCGGAGGGGAATATCAGTCCAGAGGTTCATGAGAGGAGAGAGTAGGGATAAAGCGTAAGAGCACGAGTGCACTTCGTTCTTCACTTACAGCCCCATTCATACACATGGCGTACACTTCGTCAATGGAAAACCACTGTACGGTTATGGACTCTCCCGCTTCTAACTGCTGGTGTGGTAGTTGCTGGAACTGCTCCACCACATAGTAGTAGAGATCCCATACCATGGTAGCGCCGCAGTGGCTCACCCCTAGTAACCGCAGTGACTGGACATCTACGCCCGCTTCTTCTCGTGCTTCACGGCGTACGGCTTCCTCGGCATACGCTGTCATATCTCCCGAGATCTCGAGGTATTCTTCCAGAGAATCTACCACCTTCCCTCCTGGGAGGCGATAATCATAGCGCTCGAGCTCATGGCGGTACTCATGGGTAAGGAGGATCCGCTGCCCATCAGTAATGATCATTCGCACGCCGGGGGCCCTCTCTGCACGCTCGAATACTTTGACGGTGTCGCCTGCCCGGAACTCCTGCTGCTTCACGCACACAATGCGGCCGTGATACACGATCTTTTCGGGGGACAGTGGGGTAGTAGTCATTAGTGGTTTGCTTGTGAGTCTTCAGCATACTTCTATAGTCTGTCTATGCAAGTGGAACATACCGTCCCCCTCAGCAAACGTACCTTTTGGGGCATAGGCGGCGTGGCGGATACGCTCATCACGGTGGAGCACATTGCCGAACTTCCGCCGCTGTGGGCGCAGCTACACGCGAGTAAAACCCCCTGCAGAATCCTCGGGAAGGGGAGCAATACCGCGTGGGCCGATGCGGGGTTCCGCGGGACGGTGGTGCATCTATCCGCCGCGGAGCGCTACTGGCAGCCACAGCCAGAGGGGAAAATGCTGCTCATCGCGGACGCCGGGGTCATCATGAGCCAGCTGGTGGAGGACACCGCGCGCGCCGGCTACGCAGACCTGGAGCGCATGGCCGGCATACCGGGGCAGCTGGGAGGCTTTGTGCGGGGGAATGCCGAGGCCTTTGGCTCGGGGACGTGGGAGAGCCTGCAGTGGGTAGATATGTGTGATGGCGCGGGGCAGCTCTGGCGGATAGTGGTGACGCAGCGGCCAGAGAATGGCGTTCACTCGCGCAATAGGGCAAAGACGTCTCAGACCCCCTATGGGGCAGGGGAGCGCTACCAGATTACCTCCCTGGAGGATCCTACGGCAATACCCCACACACGAGAAATACTCCCGCAGCTCTATAGCTACCGCATGAGCATCTTCAAGGCCCATGACGACTGGGGAGTGCTGCGCGCGGGGTTCCTCCTCTCCGTGCGAGATGATCCCGAGGCCACACTCCAGCGCGTGCAGAGCCTCAGCGCTCACCGCTGGCAGACCTACCCCCCGGGGCGCACGGGCGGCTCTACGTTTATAAACCCCCCAGGGGCCTACGCCGGCCGTCTGCTCGAGGAAGCTGGTGCTAAGGGCCAGCACTGTGGCGGCATAGAAATAACGCAACAGCACGCTAATTTCTTCCGGAATACCGGCCACGGCACGCAGGAGGAGCTGCTCACGCTCATGCGACAGTACCGAGAGAGAGTAGAGCGCAGCACGGGCATATGCCTCACCCCAGAGGTAGTGCTGCTAGACGAATGGGGGAGAGAGCGGAGAGACTACTAGCGGTAGAGTAAAAAAAGCCCATCGACACACCAATAGGCTTTTTTTGATTGCAGTTATTTACCACTTGGCAGTTATTTACTACCTGGGAATGCTCTTTTGGAAAGTATGTTTAGAAGTGTTTTCAGGTATCTTTGAGGTAAGTCGAACTGGATGCTGGCAATTCCCTTGATCGACATGTGGAAATGTATTTCTGAATCTTGAATATAACAAGCGGTAAAATCATCTATATTATCAAGTAATATATTACCGTACTCTGCTAAAAATTTTTCCTGTGTTAATTTTTTACCTTTATCAGAAGCTACTTTGTGTCCATAGATTCTTCGAAGGTATAGACTATTAAAGAAATCAGCAATTGTTCTGATGTTTTTTTTCGTGTTCATACGATTTTTTTATAAGTTGTTAAGAAAATAAGATCACCAGCACACACACTATGCGTCGTGTACGCAGGGCATCTTACTCGTTACTGACAAGCAAATTATGAAAGATCGATAAGGGGATCCCGCTTGAGGACGCCTTATACGTTTGTATTTGTACACCGTATTAGTGTTTGAGTCAAGTAGTTCTTGGGGGATATTCTATCGCGGGCTAGTAGAACTGCTCGGTGTGGATCTGCCGCCGCTCTACCCCCGCCTGACGGAGCAGTGCCCCAGCGCTCTCCAGCATCACGCTGCTCCCACAGAGGTAGTAGTGATATGAGGGGCGCAGCAGCTCTGGGTGAGCCTCCAGGTAGTCGGTCACCCGGCCATGGTGGGTAGAGAGTATGGGGTGGTTTTTCTCGTCACGGCTGAGGCACAGCACTGTCTCAGCCTGCCACTGGGCTATCTCTTCGCTATACGAGACGTGCTGCAGCGTCTTCTCCCCATAGAGGAGCATCACGCGCTGCCCCCCCACCCCCCGCAATAGTGACCGAAACGGCGCAATGCCCGTGCCCGTAGCAATGCAGATCTGCCGTGTATCGGTCTCCCCCATGAGCTGAAACCGGCCATACGCCCCACGGTAGGGGAGCGTCTCTCCCACCCGCATCCGCAGCAGATGCCGCGTCCCCGGGCCAAACCCGTCCTCCCCCACGCGCACCAGCAGCTCCAGCAGCGGGAGCTCTGCCGCCAGGCTCGTCAGCGAGTAACTCCGCCAGAGCTCGCCCGCAAACCCCAGGTTAATAAACTGCCCCGGTCGGTAGCTCCAGCCCGCTGTGGGGGGCGTGGTCACCTCCCATACTAGGCGGAGCGTCCCGGTGCCACAGGGGCTACTCTCGCGCAGGGTGAGCTGCCCGGTGGGGAGAGACGGCACAAACATCAGCTAAGGGAGTGAGGGAGAATGACCCGCACACTGCTGCCCGGTGTACTGTTCTCTAGGGGAGCTGTTTCGGCCTCTACGCTCTGCAGTATGGCCTCCTCGCTCTGCGTAGCGATGACCTGCGCCTGCGACCGCGCCGCACTACTATCTACATCGTCGGGGTCTATCTCCAGCTGCAGCGCCAGTTGTATCCGCGCAATGCTCTCGTTGATGGCCGCTATCTCAGCACTGAGGGTGGTGACGCTGGCCGCCGTGCGCTGGTAGAGGTCAGTGCCCTTGTCGACGTTCGATTCCAGGCTCTGCTGCATCTTCTCTATCTGCTGCATGAGCTCACCGCGCTTGTCCAGCAGGCCCTGTATTTCGTCCGAGAAATCCCCATTGAGGAACTCCTGCAGCGTCTGCTTCCACTCCGTGGCGTTGTCACTGGTGTAGACGTAGTAGAGGCCATAGCCGACGATAGCCAGGAAGAGCAGCCATTTCATAGTGTAGAGGGGTTAGCGGGTATCGGTGTCGTCAGTATCTTCAGTATTCTCACGGTTGTCCTCATGCACCTGGATGTCAAAGAGCTCGCGTATATCCCCCCCGTGGAAGTTCTCCAGCGCGGTGCCTATCTCGCTCAGGGTTTGCTCGCTCAGCGGCGTAGCGGTAGATTTCTTCTGCTGTACTCGCCCAGCTATGGTCACCTGCGCCTGGCACTGCTGGCACTGGCAGCGGCACTCTATGGCGTCACCGGGCCGCACGAGGATATCCATCTGCGCCGGGTCAAAGGGCGTACCACAGCGCGGGCAGGCGATTTTCTTGGTGAGGTGGTGGAGCACCACGTGTAGTTTGGGCAGGAGCATGGGGGCATAATACTTCGCCCGAGAGGCAATGCAAGTGAAGACTCTTCGGCTCACTAGACCACGTTTTTGCGCTGGAGTACCATCACGAGCGTCTCCCAGATGATATGAATATCCAGCCACAGGCTCCAGTTCTGAATGTAGTAGATCTCGTATTTCAGCTCGTCGCGCAGCGTCACATATGACCGTCCGTGTATCTGGCTGAAGCTCGTTATCCCCGGCTTGACGGTAAAAACCCGGTATTCGTCACGGTCATAGTAGAGCTCTATTTCCTCTGTGCAGTGCGGCCGTGGCCCCACGATGCTCATGTCGCCCTTCAGCACATTCCACAGCTGTGGCAGCTCGTCGATGCTCGTCTGCCGTAGCCAGTGCCCCAGTGGGGTGACGCGCGGGTCATTTTGTATCTGGAGTACCTCGCCGGCCTTCTGGGTCTTCTGTGCCTCGTGGAGGGAGAGGAACTGCCGGTGCGCCCCCGGTACCATACTGCGGAACTTATAACAGCTGAAGTGCCGCCCCTCCTTGCCTATACGCCGGCTGATGTATATCGGCGAGACACCCGGGTGCCCATCAGCCACCAGCTGGCGCTTGACCCGCCACCACACCCACAGCATCAGCGGGCTGAGAATAAGCAGCCCCAGCGCGCTCATCAGGCGGTCAAAGAGGGTTTTGAGCACCACCCCCCAGCCGCTTATCCGGTGGGAGGAGAGGTGCATGACGGGGATATCGTCTACCTCGCTGAGCGTCACCGCAGCCAGGTCCAGGCTCAGCGCATCGGGCACGAGCGAGTACTGGGTCTGCGTCCGGTGGGCAATACGCATGATCTCCTCGCGCAGGGCTTCGCTCACATGCCGCTCGGTAATGAAGAGCTGCGACACCCCATAGTCCGTGAGGATCTCCTCCAGCTCGCTCAGCTCTCCCAGGTGCCGCAGCGCTGGCAGTGGCGTCTCCTTAGGCATCGTCACATGCCCCAGCAGCTTCCACCGCGGGTCACGCTGCAGCGCCCGCATGAACTGCTCGGTCTGCGTATCTGCCCCGATGAGCACCACCCGCTCCCTCCCATACCCCTGCCGATAGGCCCAGCGCCGCCCGAGCCGCAGCCCCATACGCCCCAGCAACACCAGGCCCAGCCCCAGTACCCACCCCATACCGAAGATAAACCGCGAGAAGAAGTAGTACCGCAAGAAGAAAAACCCCACCACCACGGTGAGAAACGTCGC
This sequence comes from Candidatus Peribacteria bacterium, assembly GCA_020632335.1. Taxonomy (GTDB): domain Bacteria; phylum Patescibacteriota; class Gracilibacteria; order UBA4473; family UBA4473; genus JACKFV01. Next base: position 26,270 of record JACKFV010000001.1, on the reverse strand, counting down.
GGTAAACCCCCAGAAGATACTGGGGATTTCTCGGTACACGCGCGCATCTGCCTGGAAGTCATACTTGCCCTGTAACCCAAACACCCCCACCACTGCCACCGCAATGGTCACCGCAAACTGCATATACTGGTGCAAGGGCATCAGCAGTGGTGGCGCGAGGTCAAAAAGAGGGTAGTACTCCGCCCGCAGGTAGTACGCCAAGAGCAGCCCCAGCAGGGTCATGACCGCATCAGAGAGCATCCTCCCGAGCACAAAGAATAGGTGAATCTTCCGCATGGCCGGCATTCTAGGCACCGCGCGTGAGAGGGCAAGTGCTTGCCACCGGGTGATGGCGGGCTAGACTCGGCTCCGTACCTCCTCCGCATGAGCACCCCCGTGTACTACTTCTCGGACTGTGTAGCCCCAGGCGACGAGGCCGTCAGCCGCCTGCAGATGAACTACTATGCGCTGGCAGCGCACTACGGCATGGCCCTCACTCTGCAGATGACCGGGTCGCTCCCGGGGGCGTCAGTGCATACGGCATTCCAGGCGCTCAGCACGCTGGCGGGTATCTCGCATCTGCATGCACAGCGCTATGGACTGGGGCCGCTGCCATCACAGATCCTCGCGGTGAATAACGCGAGCCGATCTCACCACAGTGGGCAGAGCGACGCGGGGGCCGATGCGCTGCTCTGGGGGCGACTTCGTGACCCCGTCACGGGCGTGCAGCACCACCTGGTGGGGTATGACCAGTACGTCATGGGCTTTGCCGCGCCGTGGCTAGAGGACTGCTGGGTGGTGGAGGGCTTCTCTGCGCTCCCGGCCCTGAGGGATCTGCGCCGTGGGAGTCAGTTCCGCAGCCTGGAGTACCTGCCCTACGTCCACCTGCAGCTGCTCCGCACAGGAGGGGAGGAGATCCCTGGGGCGCAGCTGCGCGCACTCCCCATACCCTCTCTGCCCGACTACACACTCAGCGATGCAGCGCAGCTGCGCTACCTGGGGGCGGATCGCTTTGGGAATGGGCGGTTCCAGCTGCCCTGCCGTAGTTTCCCTACCTGGTGGGAGCACTTCTCGCGCGCGCCTCAGCTGACCCTCCACCGAGAGGGACAAGCGCCGATGACCCTAGCCGTAGGCGAGAGCCTGACCCAAGTCCCCGAGGAAATGCCCGCACTCTGGCCCTCCAGCAGCTGGCTCCTGGGCGATGCAGAAGGCTATGCCGTCGTGCTGAACTGGGGCCAGCGCTATGACCTCACCGCACCAGATACCGCACCAGCCTATACCCGCAGCCTGCCGGTGGGGAGCATCGTCCGCCTCACCCACGAGCGCTGAGGGCTAGCGACGCAGTGTCCTGAGCCCCTGGAGCTGCATATACTCCAATGAGCGGTTACGCACGGGGGATTGCTCTGCTACCGTTGGTGATAGCTCTGCTGTTTCCTCCAGGGAGGGTACCGCTTCTGCAGCAGCCTCTGGTGCCGTGTTTATCATCTCGGCAGCCTCTGGTGGAGTGTCATTATCCGTATTCAGCAGCGTGATGCGACTCGGGATATCCTTCTCCGTCAGCGCGTTATAGGCCTGGTCAGTGCTCATCACCCCGCCCACCAGCAGCACATACTCGGTGTCGCCGTCGGCTATGGCGTCGTCTACGCCCGTGATGGTGAGGGTATTGCGCTCGGGGCTATTCCAGTTCTCGGGGGAGATGACCACCTGCTTCACGCTGATCGAGCCCTCGGTGGGGTCTTCTATCTTCACGGGCAGCTGCACCACCCCCTGTGGCACCGACTGCAGCGCGAAGCTCACCGTGGCGGTATCCCCATTTTCGCTCGTGTTGCGGTCCAGCACCTGTACGCGCACACCGGGGGTTTCGTCGTCGTGGAGGGTCGCGGTGGCGGTCATGGTGCTCGCTGTGGCCTGCTCCAGCGTGAGGAGCTCCAGTGTCACCAACGTGTCGCCGTCTTGCGTCGTGTTGTCGCTCTGGGGTACCGAGATCACCACCCGCGACTCATCGGTAGGGATGACCACACTGGCCTCGATGCTCTCGCCCGCCATAGTGGTACGATAGGTCAGGTGCACAGCGCCCGTCGCAGGGCCGACCCGCTGTAGGGTGAAGGTCACGTTCTCGCGGCCCTCCGTCCCGTCAGTACTCGTGATGCGCAGCGCCGGCAGCGCATATCCCAGGCGGAGGTACTGCCCTGGCATCAGCGCTACATGGCTATAGACCAGCTCTCTGCTCTGCCCTGGCTGCTGTGCAGGCGCGTACTGGGTGATCCCCTCGCTGAAGAGCGGGTCCAGGCTCACCAGCAGCTGGGGCGTCTGCCCGTCCGTCATGGGGAAGGAGAGCGTGACCTGCAGCGATTTGCTATGCCCAGTAACGGCCCAATCTCCCGCATCGTTGCGGCTCAGTTGCAGGGCTGATGGCGAGCGCACCGGCTCCTCGGCCACCACCTGTAGCAGGCTATTCTCGGCCGCTGGTGCCTGGTAGTGGTACTCGTTTTCGGCCACCAGCAGCAGCGCATCATGCCCATAATCCTCCGGGAGAGTAATCGCCTGCCCACGCAGTGTAGGCGCCGACTCCAGCGCTATGCCATGCCGCCAGCTGAGGTAACTGCGCACGTCTTGCGTGGCCTCCTGCGTCAGCGGCTGGCGGTACAGCAGCAGCTCTGTAATGTCTGCAAATCCCTCTGGCAGCGTCCCCACGGCGTAGTCGTCCTCCGTGCCGCGCGTCAGTAGCTCGGTGCTCTCTGGCTGCTGGAGGTATTCGTGGAGCGCCCCCCCCTGTACGATAAAGAGCTGATAACTCGCCATGGGCAGATAGGGCTGCAGCGCGAGGGAGTCGCTGGGGCTCTCGGCCGTGAAGTCCACGGTAGCCGTGCCCCGGCGGTCCTGCCACTGCAGTGTGGGAGTCTCTTCTGCCGCTGTACCACTCTCTGTACTATTTTCGGTATTGTTTTGGTCGGTAGCTGCTGGGGGAGTCACCCCCATGGCAGCGTCTAGCCACAGCAGCAGGTTCTCATCTGTCTCCAGCAGCGCTGACTCGCCCCGTACCACATAGTAGGTATCCCCCACACAGCTATAGAAGCGCACTGTACCCCCCACCACGGGGAAGAGCGTCTCGGGCATATCACTGGCGCCTGTGGCACTACAGCGGCTACTGAGGTCACCGGTGAGCGCGTCCTCAGTGCTGGTGAAGACCCCTACCTGCTCGGCACGGGTCTCCAGCGGAATCTCCACCGCAATGGGCCGAGAGAAGAGTACGGGGTCGTAGTCATCACCAAATCGCAGTGCCGTGTGCAGCTGCGCCGCGATGTCCTCTTCCAGCACCGGGAGCGAGAAGCGCAGCCCCGTGCGCAGCGCGTCGGTGTAGCCCTGCAGCGTAGTGCGCGTCCCCGGAGCCACAGATACCCTCGCCCCCATAGTGGGGTACTCGTAGTCTTTCTCGGCCGTGAAGACCACCTCCAGCAGGTTATCCGCCGGGTGGTACACCGCCTGTATGCCCTCCGGAGCGGGCACGGGGGTGGCCTCCTCTGTGGGGATTTCTCCCATAGGGGTGACGTCTACCACACTGGCCTGGAGCGACTCGCTAGGCTGAGAATGAGACGAGAACACCAGCGTGAGCACCAGAGCACTCACACCAGCAGCGGAGAAGAGTAGAAGACGATGCCGAGGGATGAAGGCCATAGGGGTACAAGCAATCTCCCTATTTTCCCACAGTGGCCCCGGGCTATGCAAGTTACGGAGCGGGATACGCCTTGCTGCGGGGGGCGCTTTGTCGCAAAGTAATACTCCCACACAAGCACCCACAAAAACACTAGACAAGGAGAAACCAGGCGTGGTAGGATGAGGCTGTAATGCTCGTTATATGCGGCTTTTGTCTCTCATTCATCGCTATAGGGCCTCTCTTACCAGGGAGGTATATGCCTTCGATGGGATGGAGTCGTATGCAGAGATAGAGCAGCGCGCTGCCAGAGTAGAAGCAGAAAAGAAGACAGCAGAGCAGGGCACGTTGATGGATCTCTATGCGCAGATGCAACACCACTCTCATATAGTGCCCGAGTCACTGGAGCATCTGACTACCGAGCAAATAAAGGAGGTCAAGGAGAAGATACAGAACCTCGAGAATACCTATATCTGTGCCTCACTAGACCAAACCCTCCCCATCGCTGAGGAGTGCTTCCAGGCTCTGGGGTGTGAGATCAGCGAGTATGAAGCCCAGGCCAAACAGACGCCGGGTATGCCACGATTCACAGAGGCTATTAGCCCTTTTGTCATTGCTACGAAAGGGCAAGTACTGGGGACGGTCATCCCCGAGATGCAGCCCTACATTGCCGATATAGCCAAGATACAGGCAGAGATGGAGATTTCTCTTGACCTAGAGATAAAGGCAGTGGAGGCCGAGTATGGCTTCCGTACCGAGTTCAGCGCCGAGCGTACCCTGGAGGAGAAACTCCAGAGCGAGTACGTCATCGAGGCCGCCTACGCCATGGGCATAGACCCCAGCGACACCGAGAAACTCCGCCAGCTGCGGGACCTCCTCACCCAGGAGATCCACACCGAGGAGGACTACACGCTCTTCCTCGACCGCGTAGAGCTGACCAAAGCCTCGCTCTATACCACTGATGCCGCCAGTACCGAGGCTGTAGACGCGCAGCTGCTGGCATATGCAGAGGGACTGGAGCAGCAACTCGCCGAGGAGCAGAAGGCGCTACAGGCCGCCGCAGACGACTATGCCGACGAATATGCCCAGCTGGAGGAGGGGATGGACGTCCTGGAAGCGACGTATGACCAGCTCATGCAGCGGCCCCCAGCGGAGCAAAAAGAGGCCCTCATCCAGCAACTTACGCATGATGCAGACGCCCTCCGGCAGATGCCCGTAGACGCGCAGATACAGTACTTCGGGACTGTAGAAGCCTATCAGGAACAGTTGGGTACTCTCACGCAAGAGATTAATAGCATTGCCACAGGTGCCCGTAGCGAGGAGGAAATCGCCGCGCTCATCGCTGAGCGTATAGACATCACGGGCCAGCAACTAGACGCCCGGGGGAGCGCATACGACGCAGCGGTCATCGCCACCGTTGCCGAGCAAAAGGGCATGACGCCTGAGGCCTACGCCATGCTCCTAGAGACAATGCAGGCCGAGCTCCACCGTATGGAGAGTGGCGCGATGGCCCGAAACTTTGGCGCGCTGGAGCACTTCATGCAAGTGGAAACCGCCGCTGAGAACGCCGAGGCCAAGCAAGAGAAGCTCACACAGGCGAGAGCTGACCTCACCCGTATGCGCACCGCAGCGGAGCAGCAGCTCAAATATATCGACCACGACGCGCTGCCCGGAGCCTCCGGAGAGCACTGCAATGACATCGAGACCATCATCGCACAGTGGGAGGGCCGCCCCATGGCCGAGCTGGACCAGTACCTCCAGCAGCTCTCTTATGCGGATATGGCCGTGCAGATGCGCGGCGAGAACGAGCTGCGAGAATATACGGGCGACCTGAGTAGTGCTCTAAATGGCTTTCCGGCAGAGATACAGTACCGTGGCCAGGAGAACGTGGATTTCTCTGTGCAGACCATGAAGGGGAGTATGCGGGTGACGCGGAACTACACCGCAGGTGAGAAAGCCTATGTGCTGCCCCCACAGCCAGATAACCAGCCCTACACCCTCCCTGATGGGACGCAGCTCCCCGCGGGGACGCTCGTGACGCACCAGTCGTACCGGGCATCTATCAGAGGTGGCGTGGCAGACACGCAGCAAGAGGAGTGGAAATTTTATACTCCTAATGGGGAGCGCATTATGCCCAAAGTCACGGTAGGCAAAGCCCTGGTAGAGCAAAATGGCCAGTATATCGAGAAGGTGGGCGTCTCCCTCCAGCAGGGCCTGGAGAAGAATCTCCAACAACTACTCTATGAGGGCCAAGCACTAGAGACCCCTACAGCGCAGATGATTACAGGTGGCGAGATAGCCTACCAGCAGCTACTGGCTGATAAGGTAAATGATACCAGCTTCCTAGAAGACATGGTGATTCCCAGAGCCATTCAGCGCAAGTGGAGCCTCCAGGAGCAAAAAGCCCTACGCGGCATGGCCCTGGAGTCAGGGGATCACGTCACCGGGTGGGACATCGCTGATGATATCTTCACCGTGACCGGAGCCGTTACCATGGTGGCTGGTGGAGCGGCTGTGAAGGGAGCACAGGCGGGTGTCCGCGGAGCAGAAGTGCTCCTGGGCGCTGAGAAAATAGTGAAGGGTGTGCGTGCCCTGGAGCTCGCCGAAGGGGTATATTGGACCTCTCGTGGGGCCCATCTCGTCTATGAGGATCCGGAGCACCAGGCTTTCCAAGGGCTTCTTATGATGACGCTAGGTAGTGTGGGCCTTAATGGGCTCTTCTCCAAACAACTCAAAAAACGCTATGGTATGCAGGGCGGGCAGTCCCTTGCCGAGCAATACGCGGGGGATGGGAATATATACATGGGCATAAATCCTTTAAGGTGGATACCAAGTGTTAGCGAAGGATCACCGAAGATAAAAGGATCACCGAAGATAAAGAGTATCATTGAGCCCCCTTCGTTAGATGTCGTTACCAGAGGAGCCAATGCTGAGCGTACACGCTTTATGGAAGGGATTGGAGTGAGAGAAGCAGATATGACTCCACCTAATGCTCCACTAGATGCTCCTAGGATTACTCAGTACACCCTCGACCCAACGGGAGGGTCTCCCTCAGGGTATTGGGGTAAACAGCGAAAGAAAATACAGGAGATATTACAAACCCCTGAAAAACTAATGGGGAAGGGTAACAAGGATACTGACAAGATCTACCAGAAAATCCAGAAAGAATATGATGATGCTCTGCTGGCGCGGCAACAAGAGCTAGAAGCATTTCTACAGAAACAGCAGGGGAATATGACAGTTAATATGCAAAAGCAGTATCAGCAGCTGATAGATGAGATAAAAACTACTCGCCAGTCAGTTCGCAAGCCAGTTAATGCTAATAGAAGTAGCTACTATACCAAGTACCTCCGAGACTCTCAAGGAAATCCACTATCATCGAAAAAAGAGATACTATCATCATTACAAGAGATACAGAGACTGGAGCGTCAGCTAGAAGACAAAGTGATACGCCGTACCTATAAAGAAATATGGGAGAAGGGCAGTCGCGGCTGGGGATCCCCGGTGGCTAATTGGAAAACACGCTGGAATCAGCGTGGTCATGCACTTCATGAAGGAAAATATGGAGCCCTCACAAAGAATCTACTAGGGCAAGGGGTAAAATGGGGTGCATCACTGGTAGGGGTGTCACTAGTCGGGCAGTATCTCGAGAAGCAATACTGGGGATATACAGACCCAGGAACGTACCGTGTGCTTCCATTGTTAGAATACCCTTTTAACCCTATAATAGCCGGCCAACCCTCTGTGGAGTACAGCTCAGCTGAAAATGGAGTAGAGTACATGATACAGCATGTATGGCCAGAGGTAGATGCTGTACGTAATAATTTTAAAAATACCAAGGATCAAGACGCTCTCTTAAAGGGGATTAAAAGCATACGTGACAAGATAGACGGTGTAATAGCGTCTCCTTCCTTTGGGAAGGCTATGGCGCGTGAAGATGGCGTTCCGGCAACACGAGACCAAATCTTTTTGTTAAATGAACTTATAGCAGGTTACAACGAGTGTATTGCTCTAGCTGGTGAAGTGAAGAATGGAATGCATAGAGATCCTCAATTAAAGTATCTTAATGATCAGGTGGCTTTTGTTAAAGGCCAACAGGGATCTCACCAGACAACCGATACTGCCGAGCAAGAAGGCGATATCAAGAAAAAAGAAGTTGATAAAAAAAGTAATGAATTCGAATACCAAAATTGGAACTCACCAGGCCTTGAGGGTCGATAATATTGCTTAATTACATTCCCTATGTATATTCTCTTCCACTACCGGCAACATATTTCTCCACGGTATCTCTATAAAACAGAGGCTCCCGATGATTCCGCTGAAGGGTCAGACAAGAGCGTAGCCGGAGCTAAGGAACGGCTGCAAAAGTTTAAGGATTCGATGAAAACTGATAATGTGCAGAGAGCCCCTGAGGTCACCACAGAAGATACACCCGAAGAAAAAGCGATTAAAGAAGACTTGAAGGTATCTGATGAGACGGTAGCAAAGAATGCCAATACACTCGTAAATGACTTCCTCAAGTATTCGAATATGCTAGATGGGCAGGGTAATATCATAAAGGTAGATCCCGAGACGATGAACTCCTTTATAGAGGAGCGCAACAAAGTAAAAAATGTGAAGGGGAACTTCAGCGAACATTTTTGGCTAGAGAGCTACATGGCACAAAAGCAGCAAGATAAGTACCAGGCACTCTTTTCCTACTTCACCGAGACGTCCGAACATGGTCTCGGAAGTAAGTTAAAGGGTACCCGTAAGTGGGTGCATTCCTGGCGCTTGCGTCTAGGAGCACTGGAGTTACTAGCGCGATCGCAGCTGAACCGGCATAATCCAGAGGAACTCTCGAAGAGCCTGGGGCTCAGCTTTGGCCTGAGCAAACTGATCGGAAATGAGTCTGTACTACATGGTTCTCTCCGGATAGTAAACCAGGTAGCCGTGGGGGTGATGAATACTATGGCCAAGACGGTGGGTCGTACGGAGTCGTTTCAAAAGCTTCTCTCTGGGAAGGTCCTTCACGAGTTTGCCTACACCGATGCGCTCACCGGGAAGGAGATGAAAATCCCGGTGGAGGTAGTAAATGGCAAAGAACTCGCCGAACGCATCATGACCGAGAAAGAGCCGATCTGGCCCTTCTTTGATGCACTTAGTAACCTGCTAGATGCTATAGATAAAGTAGCAGTGCTCGAAGAAGAAACAGAGGCCTATACCCAAAAGTACGCCACTGAGGCCTCTCGTATAGCACTGCGCAACGAAGCAAGGAATATAAAAGTAGCCCAGACAAATAAGCAATATATTGACCCTGAAGTAGAGGCACAAATAGCAGAAGCTATGGGTACTATCGGAGAGGGAGGCAATGCTCCAGACCAGGGGGCGAGGATTGCCCGGGAGAAAATTCTAGTGGATAACCCCAAAATAGGAGAAACACTAGAAACCGTTAAAGCATTCATCCGAGGACTCATCCCTGGTGGCCAGTAACCCCTCCTACTCCCTATTCAGCACAAACGACGCTACGAGAAAACACATCCCCGGGAGCGAAAACCACAGCTGATAATAGTCTACCAGGAGCCTCACCATCGAGGACTCCTGGTAGATACTGAGGTCCGGCGCATAGAGCATCCCCTCCACAAAGCTGCTTCCGCTCACATATATCAGCACGGTGGAGAGGAAGAGTAGCGCCGCCAGCGCCGCAAATATCCCGTGCAGCCCCATCCTCGCAGCCCAGTGTTCGTGCTCCTCCACGGCTATCTGGAAGCCCCCCTTCACCACAAAGAGCACAATAGATAGCAGAAACAGCCCCAGCCGCAGCGTGATGAAGAAGGTATCCTCATGCGCCCCCAGCAGGTCTTGCCAGCCGGGCGAGGGGTCCACCAGGTACTTGCGAATGGCGATCGCCACCCCGTCCGCGGTCATAATGGCGATGTAGATGCTCAGCAGCAGCTTGATGGTGGCGTTCTGCCCGAGGATAAAATTGTAGGCCATCAGCACCACAAAGGCCGAAAAGAGCACCATATCCCAGTTGAGCAGTATCTCCATACCGCCACTATATCCCCTGAGCAGATATTGCCAAGGGCGCCAGAGTCCCTACGCTGGGGCCATATGCAGCCCGCAAAGAAGACCGCCGCGTCCCGATTCGCCCAGAAGCACCTGGGGCAGAACTTCCTGCAAGACCCCCAGTACCTAGAGAAAATCCTGGAGAGTGTGGGAGATATAACCGGCACCCGAGTGCTGGAGATAGGCCCGGGGCTCGGCGCGCTGACTTCTCCGCTACTGGAGGCCGGGGCGCTACTGACGGCCGTAGAGTACGACGAGCGCGCGGTCAGGCTCTTGCAGGAGCGGTGGGGGAGTCACCCGCAGCTACAGCTGGTGCACGGTGACGCGCTGGACTTTACCCCGCAGGACGTGTGGGGAGAGCACCCCTATGAGATCATCGCGAACATCCCCTATAACATCACCAACCCACTGCTGAAGCGCTACCTGAGCGGGCTCCAGCACCCGCCATACCGCCTGACGCTCATGGTCCAGCGGGAGGTCGCGGAGAAGATCACCCTGCAGCGTAAGCACGCCGGACGCCGCTCTATCCTCAGTATCTCGGTGGAAGTCTATGCCGAGAGTAGGCTCCTCTTCCTCGTGCCACGGGAGGCCTTTGACCCCATCCCCGGGGTAGACAGCGCCGTGGTGCAGCTCACACGGCGGCCTACGCCGCTCGTCGCCGCTGCGGATGAGCGCGACTTTTTCTCTCTCGTGCATGCGGGGTTCAGCCAGAAGCGCAAGAAACTCCACAACGTGCTGGGCAGTTACTTTGGCCGAGACAGCGCGGCTATCCTGGGGCCCATAGATGGCAATCTCCGTGCCGAAACCCTCACCATAGCTGACTGGCACACCCTGCTCCACTCAGCTCGGCAGGCGGGGGTCTTCTAATTATCCGGCATCGCTATACGCAAAAGAGGAGCCCGTAGCCCCTCTTCTGGTAGTGCTTTGTGCCGGTACAGGCTCTAGCGCTCTATGGTGGTGCCGATGTCCGGCAGGCCGCTCACGGTGATGGAGGCGATCCAGTCGCCGGTGGCGGTACTGTGCCCGGGGGCCGACATATCCGAGTAGATGAAGGCGGCTCCTGCGGTACGCAGCGCGCTCAGCGTGCCGGTGCTATAGCTGCTATTCCCGAGGGTATAGATGGTCACACGCTCGTTCATCAGTGACGGGTTACTGTCCACCAGGTTGATCTTCAGCAGGAATTCCAGGCTGGTGCCAGGGCTGAGGTAGATCTCGTTCACGGCGTCAAAGTACACCTTACTCCCGCTGATGCTCGGGGTGAAGTCCCCAGTAGAGACCTCCGTATTCCCCACCACACGGCTGAGGACAAAGTCGCTCGCGCTCATACCGCCGTCATACGCTACGCCATCCAGTGCGATGTCAAAGCTCACCCGCCCGAGCGCCGCAGCGCTGGTACTGGGGTTAGAGACGCGGAAGCGGTACACCGGTGCTGGCGTACCGGGGGTCACTGCCAGAGTGCTGATCTGCGTGCTGCTGGCCGCTATGGCGATGCCGCCCTGCCCGATGGTGAAGGTGGTGGGCTGGGTGAGGAATTGCCACTCCCCAGTGGTGATATTCTGGCTGGTGGCGGTGTTATAGCCGTCCAGGTTACTCAGGCTCAGCGCTATCTGGTGGCCAGCGGTGGCGCTCACGCTGGGGTTGATCACCAGCACGACGTCCAGATATTTGTCCTCCTGGCGGCTGATGGAGAGCCCCGGCGTCATGGTGAACTTCACCGACCCACCAGCAAAGGTGCCCGTGTCGATGACCGTTCCCGTGCGGGTATCCACCAGTTTGGCGTAGTCGATGGAGCTGTCAGCGGTGCTGCCGTAGGTGTTGGTGAAGGTCAGACTCCGGATGACGATGTCGCTCCACTCGGGCCTCAGGTGCAGGTTCAGCACGCGGGCGGTTTCTCCGGCGGTCAGATTCCGCCCGAGGATCTCGTCTCCTAGGCCCGTGATGCCCGTACCCGTTACCGCGCTAGGAGCCCCTGAGAAACCAATGTAGTTGCTCAGCAGGGTGCCGTCTAGCCGTGCCGCTACTACGCGGTGAGACTGCTCTGTGGCGGCCGTCATGCCCGTCAGCCGTACGCGGAAGCTCCCGCTTATCCGCCCCCACAGGCTACTGTCTCGCAGCCCCAGACGGAGCGTATGGCTGTCACTATTGCCGCTGGCCAGGCGTTCGTCCAGGTCTACCGTTACTGTCCCGTCACTGCGGAAGGGATAAGCGGTGTCGTCTACTACCAGTACAAAGTCGGTCCAGAGGCGGTAGTCGCTGTTGTTTGACTCGATGGTGAAGGTCGCGTCATTCACCACAATGGCCTCCTGGAACTGGCTGCTGAGGCTCTGGCGCTGGTGCGCTATCCCCATCTCCGCAAAGCGTATAGCCCCCGGATAGGTCAGCCCTGGCACCGCCGGCAGCACCTGCTGCATGCTGGCCACCAGGCGCGTCTGGCTGTAGTCCACCGCGCGGTTCACCAGGGGGTAGCGGCTGCCATACCACGCGTAGTTGCTGGTGCGGTAGCGGGTAGCGGGCGTCGTGGTCGTCGTTGTGCTGGTAGTGGGGCGTACCCGCCGCAGCAGACTGTAGTAGTTGTACCGCGCGCGGGTGTCACGCGTGGCGTAGGGCTGGGTACTCACACTGGGAGTGACCGGCATGACCGTTGTGGTGCGCGGCGTCACGCTCGTAGTGCGGTAGTAGCCCAGCTGTGGGGTGTAGGTGTCGGTGCCGTAGTAGGAGTTCAGATAGTACTGCAGCGGGCTGGCGTGGCTGAGCCCGGGCATGGCTACCGCTCCAAGCATCAGCAGGGCGCTGAGCGAGAGAAGAGGGTGTTTCATCGCGTCGGTATAAAGAAATACAGGGCTACTATAGGGATATTCTGTTTTTTGGCAAGGGCTGTACAGGGGCCGCTTTCTCCGCTAGAATACCAGTATGCGACTGCTCCTAACGGCCCTCGTACTGCTGGTGTCGGTGCCCGCTCTGGCGCAGACCCCCACCAGCGCCAGCTGCACGGAGATCGCGCGCAATAGCTCGGCTACGGGGCAGGTGGTGTACGTCACGGCGGAGAAGAAGGCACAGTGTGATGCGGAGTTTGGGGGGCAGCTACAGCAGATCGCCAATGAGCTCGAGAGCAGAGAACGCCAGCTAGAACAGAAGCGCAAGGACCTCTCAAATGCCACCACCGAGGCCGAGCGCCAGCAGATCTACAGCGCTATAGATGCCCTGGAGGCGCAGAAGGATATCCTCCGGAAGCAGCAGCGGACCCTCATTACCTCCCAGCTGGCCGTGGCACTGGGGTACGATAAATCCAAATCTCTGGTGACGAACAATATATGTGTCCTTCAACCAGACAGCGACGCTTGCACCGAGTTCCGCCTCTTCAAAGAGATAGACGACGTGCAGGATAAAGAGAATATCCTCAACCGGCTGCTGAATTTCATGCTCCGGGTCATCCCCACACTGGGGGTGTTGCTGCTGGTCATTGGAGGCTACGCGTATATTTTTGGGGATAAAGAGAAGGGCAAGTCCATCATTATGTACACGGTGGTGGGCCTGGTGATCGCCTTTCTCTCGTATGTGATCGTGCAGTATATCCTCTCCTTCCTCTTCCGCAATGTGGGCTAAACTCCTGGCAATAGTCCTTGCGGTGGGGGTGCACATGGCCAGCGCGCAGGTATGGACGCTCAGCGACTATCAGGACTTTGCTCAGGCGCTTTATGAGCAGCGTGACCCCGCGGTGAACCTCCTGGGACAGCAGTTTATGGCCGCGGTAGAGCATAACCCCTCGCTGAACGACTTTATCCAGACCCATAGCGAGTACAGCACCGCGTCCATTCGGGAGTATCTGCTGGGCTATTGCCACCCCAGAGGCGACCAGCGTGCCCCCTCGGTGACCGAGAAAGAGCTCTGTGGCGTGCTCCACGGCGTGGTGAATCGGGAACTCAAGGCCATTACGAACCCTCTGAGTAGAGATATTGTTCAGCCCATACTGCTGGACTTCCAACGACGCAGCGCCGAGGTACAGGGAAAGCAGGGTACAGCCATAGCCACCGGTATGACGAACAATATATGTGTCCTCCAGCCAGATAGCGACGCCTGCGCTGAGTTCCGCCTCTTCAAAGAAGCCGATGACATCCAGGATAAAACGAACCTGAATAACCGGCTGCTTATCTTTCTGCTCCGGGTGATCCCTACCGTGGGGGTGCTGCTGCTGGTCATCGGCGGCTACGCGTATATCTTTGGGGATAAGGAGAAGGGCAAATCTATCATCCTGTACACGGTGGTGGGGCTCTTGCTTGCCTACCTGTCATATGCTATAGTGCAGTATATCCTGTCCTTTCTCTTCCGTAATGTTAGCTAGATGAAACCCCTTATAGCGCGCCTTGGTCTGCTGCTTCTCGGCATTACGCTCTGCCAATATGCTCCGCTGGAGGGCACGTTGCAGCCGCCGCAGGTCATGGCGCAGTCCCTCCGGAGACAAGCCATTATCCAGGGCGTCAATGTGACGAAGAAGGCTAGCAAAACCATCGGAGCCGAGATAGACGCTGAGGATACCTCGGCCTCAAACATCATGCAGTGGGTGGGCAAGGCGTGGAACCTCGGGGCCGGCTTTGTGGGGATCCTCGCGGTGCTGGCGCTGGTGGTAGCGGGGATTTTCCGCATCATTGGCTATACCAGTATGTCTAATCTTATCATCACCGCTATTGTGCCGGTGGTGGTGGTTTACTTCGTCTTTGGAGCCTTTTTCTACGCCGTGGCGCCGCTCTTCTACGACTACCGCAGCGAGGTTCAAGACGCCGTAGACGGGGGCGGCTAGTCTCCAAAGGCTGCTTGCACGCCCGGCAAAACCCCCTACTATAGGGCTATTATGCTGCCCATGACTGCCCTCCCTCCGCTTGATGATACCGCTGTAGAGGCCTCCACTACTCCTCTAGACGAGGCTGCGCTCCACACCCCCCTGCACGAGAAGCACGAGAACAGCACCAGCGAGGTGCTTATCCTCACCTGCCACAGTGACCCCAAGAGCCTGTGCTATAAGAATGCCAGCCTGCTGCGGGCTCGGGCCGAGTACCTGGGGTATAGCGTGACGCAGGTGGAGGCCATGGACTTCCCGGTGCTGCGCCTGCGTGGTGAGGGAGTGAATACAGACGCTTTTGACGATATGGCCGAGCGGCTCACCCGTGTGCGGCACCTGGTGCTGTGCTACCCTATGTGGAACTACAGTGCTCCTGCAATGGTCAAGAACTGGCTAGACGCCACCCTGCGCGCCGAGCAGCACTTCTACTTCAACTCGCATGGCGTGCCGGTGGGGCTCATCCCTCACCTGCGGGTACACCTCATCCACACCACGGGCGGGCCGCGTTGGTACTACCGACTCTTTAGCAGTAATAACCTCAGCAGAAAGCTCATCCAGCGTATCTTCCGTATGTGTGGGGTACCACGCCGGCAGGTGCACGAGCGGCTCCTGGGGAGCATGGCACGGCTGGAGGGCCAGAGCCTGGAGCGCCACCTACAGCAGTGGTTTGGCGAGCTGAGCGTCTACCAATTCGACCAGAATTAGTTGCCAAGCCCGCTCCGGTGGCCTAAGATGAGAGTGCGTAATCGTACTCTATGACCGATACCGCTGCTGACTACACGAGCATCGCAAGCGAGGAGAAGAAGGATCTCATCCGCAGCATGCTGCTCTACCTGCAGGTCAGCACTATGGACCCGAAGGAGAAGGCCACCTGGACCCTCCTCATGCCGTCGATGAGTATGGAGCAGCTCCGTGGACTGGAGGCCATACTGCAAGAAGAAGTCCACGGCCTGGCCGATCTCTACCTCTCGCAGCGGCTGGCGAGCTAGTCAGACTTGCGTTTTGCCCGTGCAGCAGTATAGTGAGGGCGTAACGGCTCTCATGGTTTTCAACGCTGACCCACAGGAGTTCTATAAGCAGCTGGACATCCCCTATGCAGATGACCCCCAGCGCGCGCGGTCTATGGAGGTGCTCTATGTAGTGCTCGAGAACATCACCGTGCTGCAGCCCGCACAGCGCGACCAGCTAAAGAAAATCGTGCCGTTCTTCTCTAATGATATCCTCCGTGGGCTGAGCGACAGCCTGCTGAGAGAGAACATGCGTGCCCTCTATAAGAAAATCCGTGAACTATGAGACGCGCTGGATTCACCCTCCTAGAGCTGGTTATCGCCATGGCGCTGAGTGCGGTGGTACTCACCGCTGCCGTGGGGGGCTATGGCACGCTCCGCCGGGTGGAGGCAACCGCGGATATCCACCGCAACCTGCAGCAGGAGTCCATCTTTGTCATGCAGCGGCTGACAGACCTCCTGCGCGAGAGTGCCGTGGTGACCAGTACCGGGAGCGACCTCATCATGGGGGAGCAGACCCTCCACTACGACGCCGAGGCCAAGACGCTCACCTTTGCCGGCCAGCCACTCACGAGCGAGGAGATACAGGTGGGGGACTTCAGCGCTATCCTCACAGCCGAGGAGGGCATGCAGCCCCGCACCGTACTCACGCTCACGCTGCAGCACCGCACCGTGGCTGAGGCGTCTCTCACGCTCCGTACGGTGATCTCTAGTCGTGTATACCAGTTCTGATGCAGCGCCACGCCCCCGGCTACGTGCTGTATGTGGTGCTCATCTTGGGGGGGCTACTGATGCTGCTGGGCACGGGCATGGTGCGTCTTCTGGGCACGGAGCTGCAGTTTGCACCACTCTTTTCGGCGTCAGAGCAGGCCTACTTTGCGGCGGAGGGTGCAGCGGAGATGGGGCTCTATGCGCTGGAGCGGGACGATACGCAGCAGGTGCTGGAGCTCCCCCTGCCCCTAAGCGAGCAGACGGCGGCCACGCTCAGCATCCTCGGCACGGCAGATGCGGCGCTCTGGGAGAGCTATACCATCCCACCAGAGGTGGTGCCGCTGCACGAATTTCGTGCCTGTGTGCGCCTCCCCATGAGCATCGACACCGACGACAGCTCGCTACAGATCAGCCCCAAACTCATCACCAGCACCGCCGCGGAGCTCATCTTTGCGCCCTTCATGGGGGCTTCTGGCGCGCTGGCAGACTGGCGAGTGACCTGCCCCTATACCCTCCCCAGTGGCATGACCGAGACAGTCTCCATCGCCGGGCGGCAGGCCATCAACGCTGCGGACGCCACAGGGGTGGGGACCCGGGTGAGTACGCTGCAGGGCGTATATGAGAGCTTTGACCCGCTGGCAGAGCAGGACGGCGCGCTGGCACCGCTGCAGGATTTCTTCGCAGATGAGGCATTTATCCACACTGCTGAGGCCACCCAGTGTCTGCTGACAGTGCAAAATACCTTCCTCAATGGCGGCTTTGTCCCCCTTCTCGACCTCGGCCTGCGGGGAGAAATCCCTCCCTACCGCGTGCCGATCATCGCCCGAGCGACGGTAGCAGGGCAGGAGAAAGTCCTTACTCTGCGCTATCCGCGTCGGCAAGAGAGCCTCTGCAGCCTGGACGCCACCACGAATCAGTAGCGTTTTCTCCCCGGGTATCTCGCATTGCCACCCTGCGGGAGATCGCTACACTGCCCGTGTACACCCATACTATGCTGGAATTCCGCACCGTACACTACCACGTTGGCGCCACTCCTATCCTCGAGGGGGTGAGTTTCTCGGTCGCCAGTGGTGAGATGGTGGCGGTACTGGGGCGTAGCGGTGCGGGCAAGAGTACCATTTTCAACCTCCTCATCGGGATGATCCGCCCCACAGCGGGGGAGATACTCCTGGAGGAGATGGTACTGGGGGAGCTCAGTCTCTCTGGGTTGCAGCACTACCGGCAGCAGATAGGCGTGGTATTCCAGGACTACAAGCTGCTGGAGCGCAAAACCGTACGCGAGAATATCGCCTTCGCGCTGGAGGCTACGGGGCACACCGCGGGCAGAGAGGAGCGCGTCACCCAGCTGATGGAGGAGGTAGGGCTGACCCACCGTGCGGGCGCCTACCCGTATCAGCTCAGTGGAGGGGAGCAGCAGCGCACCGCTATTGCTCGTGCCATCGCGCATGACCCGGTACTGCTCATCGCTGACGAGCCCACGGGCAACCTCGACCCCCGTACCTCCCGAGAAATCTGCGAGCTCTTCCAGCAGCTCAATGCCGAGCACGGCCTCACCATTCTCTTCTCCACGCATGACCCCGTGCTGGTGGAGTCGCTCAGCCCCCGTATCATCCGCCTGCAAGACGGCCAGGTGCTCTTTGACGCCCCTGCCTGCCCGGTGGAAAAAGCCTTCGCGGGGATGCTCTAGTCCCCCTGGCGTATCTGCAATGTGCGGCTGGGGAGGGGCTCATCGGCTATATCCCAGAGGAGGTTCCAGTACGGCATCTCTGGCCCCAGTGCCTCCTCAGCCAGACTATACACGCAGCGCTGGCTTGCGCTCCCTACTGCTGCGCACTGGCGCCCGCTCGCCGTCACCAGCAGTGCTATCTCCAGCTCCGCCGTGCCGGTCTCGGTGACTGTCCATGGCCGCGCGTAGCTCACAAAGCTATACCCACGCATCTGCTGCTCTAGCTCCTCCCGGGTAGCCGCGCTGAGGGTAATGGTCTCGGCTGGGCTATGCCAGCGGGGCAGGGTGGTAGTGGCCGTGTAGCCATGGGGAGCCAGTGCCGGCAGGAGCACCGTGTCGGCTCCGCTGAGCGTGAGGAGCCCGGCGCTGAGGGTGAGGGGCAGGCGCGACTCGGGTAGGGGAGTGGTAGCGCTCTGGTTGGTCAGCTGCAGGCTGAGCGTAATAACCTCACCGGGGTGTACCACTGGGGGACGCACCGCAGACCGTAGGCCTACCGGTGCTGCCACGGCCATGAAGGGCAGGCTCCACACCACGGCCAGCAGGAGGAATCGGCGCATTATACACTCGGGTTATCGTCGTCCTCGCTCATGGTGATGTGCAGGGGTACGGCGGTCAGCGCCCGCTCGGTGGGGAGGGACTGCTGCCGCTGGATGAAGCGCTTCCAGTCTAGGCTGAGCAGCGTGGTGTCATAGACGGCATCGGGGTAGGGGCCGGTGCTGGCGTCGGCATACTGGTAGCCGTCAAAGACCCTGTCCCTGAGGAAGGTATATTTGGCTGCCAGTGCGGGGTTCTGCGCTGCCAGAGAGACAAAACGCCCCTGGTGAGTGATGTACATATGGTAGCTCTCGGCAAAGTCCTCAAAGGTCATACTCGCCGCATACCCCGAGACAAAGTCCGCCGGCCTAGCCGTAGGGAGCTGCGTGGTATTGCCAGCCCAACTGATGCGGTAGTAGTCGTAGGAGGGGTCATCGCTCCGCACCGGCTGCGACCCATACGCAAAGGCGGTTATCTCGCCACTGCTGCCCGTGAGGTAGCCCAGGTCTAAGATGTGCCCCAGCTCATGCAGCAGCACGCTGAAGAGCTCATCCTCACTCGCGATGTCGGTATTATTCAGGATAATCGTGGAGGAATTGGCCCGCCCGCGTGGCTGCATCGTGGGCTCATCGCGAACCTCCAGCTGCCGGAGCGACTGGTAGTGCGCCGGGGGGAGGATGCGCAGCGCCTGGCGGATAACCTGCGTCTCCATGCTGGTGAGGGGGGTCTCCAGCGCCAGCTCTATGAGGGTCTCTCGCACGGGCGCGTCATAGGCTATGGCCGCTGCCCAGGGGCTGAGCGTACCGCAGCTGACGGCCACCATGCCCGCCCATCCGAGGAAACGACTGCTCTGCGATAGCATACCCATCG
This sequence comes from Candidatus Peribacteria bacterium, assembly GCA_020632335.1. Lineage (GTDB taxonomy): Bacteria > Patescibacteriota > Gracilibacteria > UBA4473 > UBA4473 > JACKFV01. The sequence continues at coordinate 6,909 of JACKFV010000001.1, read as the reverse complement.
CAGTATTTTACCATACTTTTTACGCGCAGCGCAAGGGGATAGAGCCCCTCATAGCCCTAGCTGACGGACGTCCAGAGGCTGGTGATGCCGTCACTGGTGATGGACTCCGGCGCGTAACAGGCATACCACGGGTGATCCGCTGGCAGCTTAGCCATGGCGGTTTCAGCCTCTTTGGCGCTCTCTTTGCTCTCCCAGGTGACGATGTCCATATAGGCTCCGGTGTCACCCACGCGGTGGATCTCCCAGCTGATGAACCCCGGCAGACTGCCCATCCAGTCCCGCTCCACACTCTCTGCGGCCTGCAGCAGTTGCTCCTGCGTAACCCCCTCAGCCAGCCGGTAACGGATGATATCTCGGTACATACCCTCACTCTAGGCCTCTTGGCAGTGCTGGCAAGTTCTCTTGCGCGTCTCCTCGCCCCCGGCTAGAGTAGCACCATGCAGAGAGAGATTCTTGTCCTGTACGCCTCCACGGGAGGGAATACCGCCTGGGTAGCGCAGCAGATACACCGCACGCTGGCGGAGCAGGGCCTGCAGAGCACCCTGCTGCCTGTGGAGCGCTGCACACAGCAGCAGCTGGAGAGCGCGGGAGTACTCCTCTGGGGCAGCCCTACCTACGGCCATGGGCATACGGACCTGCGCTGCGCGCGCCTGCTCCAGCAGGTACAGGGGGCACAGCTGGAGGGCAAGCCCTGCGCGGTCTTTGGCCTGGGGGATACCAAATACGACGCGGACTACCATATAGAGTCCGCTACCATCCTGGAGGATTTCATCACCAGCCACGGCGGGCATCTGCTCACCTCAGCACTGCGGATAGACAAGAGCCCCCTCCCACACCTGCCGGCCATAGAGGACTGGGCACGTACGGTCGCACGGGCACTCGGGGAGTAGAGCGCTAAGAGCGCTAGTGGCTCTTCACGTGGGCTTCTATATCCGGGGCTTTATTCGTGGCAAGGAACACCACGTCGTCTGCCCCCAGCCGCCGCAGATGCGCTGACACCACGGCCTGGTCATAGGGCTGGCAGCGCTGCCCCAGGAGCCGCTTAGCTAGGGGGTAGTAGAGCTCCTTCCGCCAGTAGAGCGTGGCGTCCATAGCATGGAGCTTCTGGAATATCCGCTCGTGCACGCGGTCAGCCTCTGGTCCCAGTTCGCGCAGATGCTGGAGAATCACCACCTTTTCCCCACGGCTGAGCTCCATATGCTGCAGCGCAGCGAGGACCCCCTGCTCGTTAGCGTTATAGGTATCCCACAGCAACGTGGCGCCCGTGGTGAGCTGCTCGGCATGCAGCCCCTGGAGCGGCTGGGGCGCACTACGCAGCGCCTGCAGCGCCTCAGGCAGGGGAACGCTGAGGTACTCGCACACTGCCAGCACATACCGCACATTCAGCATATACTGCTGCCCAGGCCACGGGAGGCTGCCGTGCTGCCCGTCATAGGTGAATTCCGTATGCCCCAGCAGCGCCTCTATACTCGTCATGCGGCCGGTGGGGAGGGGAGTGAGCGTGGCGCTGGTATTGGTCTCTCGGAGGATCTGAGCGCTGAGCACGTCCTCCCCGTTATAGAAGCAGACGTCGCTACAGCCCTCGGCCAGTTCAGCCTTGGCTAACTGGAGATTCCGTTGCGTGCGGAAGAGCGCCATATGCTGGTTACTCATCGCGGTGATGATGCCTATCTGCGGCTGGAGGAAGCGGCACACGGTGGCTATTTCTCCGCGCTGATAAGCCCCCACCTCCACCACTAGGTAACGCTTGTCGCCTCGGGTGAAGTAGTCCCGCTCCTGCCAGAGCCACTGCGCTATCCCCAGCTCGGTATTCCGGTTGCCCTGAGGAGAGAGGACGTCATCTTGCCCGAAGTGCGCCGTCAGCACATGCGCCAGCATCGCCCGTGTGGAGGTCTTGCCATAGCTGCCCGTGATGGCGATGATGGTGAGGTTCCCCGCGCCCTCCCGCAGGCGCCGCACCTGGGCAAAGAGCAGCCGCTGCTGCACCGTCTTCACCACACCCGTGAGCGCCACCGCGATGCCCGTCCAGAGCCAGAGCGTGCGCTCGATGACCAGCGCCGTAAGGAGCGCCCCCCACACCGGCGAGAGCGCCCGGTAGGCGAGCAAACTCAGGATCCCCGTCAGCAGGACTACCAGCAGCGCGCGGAGCGTGGGCTCTGGGCGAGGCAGCACCCCAGGGAAGAAACACAGGCTCCGCATGCTGCGCCGGCCCTCCTCGCTGTGGAAGTAGTCGCGCAGGCGGTCGACCCGGTACTCTTTTATCTGCCAGAGCTGCACCCACCACAGGCCTGTCCGCAGCCCGAGAATCACCACTATACCGAGGAGAAGAGTGTGCATAAGAGGCTATGATAGAGGCTAGGAGTCGCGCTGAATATACCGCCGAGACAGGAGAAAGAGCACCACCAGCGCCAGCACCGCCATCAGCTGCTCCAGCCGCACCGTGCCGAAGAGATACAGCGTGGAGTCCCCCCGGAAGAACTGCAGTATAAAGGTACTGATGCTGAAGAGTATCCCACCATAGATGGCCATGCGTCCCCTTTTTCGCTCGATGGTGAGGGCGTTGCGCTGGAGATATCGGAAAACGAGAAAGTGCAGCACTAGCGCGTAGAGCGTGACCGGGTGCACCGGGGTGATGACATCTACGTCGAAGGTCTCGTAGCGGATCCCCCAGGGCAGTGACGTCTCCGTCCCATAGACCCCACCGGTGATGAACCCCGCTATATCGCGTAGCATCATGCCAAAGAAGAAGGGCAGCACCGCGATATCCAGCCACCTCAGCGCGTCTTTGCGGTGGAGGTAGGTATCCAGCAGCAGCATAAAAAGCCCCCCCAGCAGCGTGAAGAAGAAGTGTATCCCGCCCTCCCAGAAGGAGAATATCCCCCAGATACCGTGCTGCGCTATGATGCTCCGGTCCAGCAGTACCATCCCCAGCCGCCCTACCACCAGCGCCCCCAGCAGCCACCGCCAGCAGTGGTGCACAAAGAACTCCGTGTCCATCTTGTGCAGCTGCAGGTTACGGTAGTACCGCCACAGCGCAATGCCGAAGATAACAGCCGTCAGCAGCCCGTAGATCTGCACCATGAAGGATCCAAAATTCACCGAAGAAAAATTCATATGCAGGGCTAGACGGCACGCAGCGTAGCGATTTTTCCTTGCGAGGCAACCGGAGATCTCTAGTCTTGGGGTATGCACATAGAGAGGAAAATAGCGCTCTGGAATGTCAATGGCCTGCGTGCGGTGCACCGTAAAGAGGCGCTGGAGCCCTTTCTGCAAGAGACGATGCCCGATATCCTCCTGCTCCAGGAGACCAAACTAACGGAGGGCGCGCCACTACGGCTCTTCCTCACTGAGCATAAAGACTATGCCCAGCACTACCACTATGCCCAGCAGAAGGGCTACGCGGGTACGGCGTTGTGGGTCCGGCAGCCAGTACCACAGGGCGCGGTAGTGCTGCGGGGTATGCCCGGGTGGGACGACCGCGAGGGGCGGGTCATTGGCCTGCAATATGCGTATCATGGCCAGCCCGTCACCGTGCTGGGGGTGTACTTCCCCAACGGGGGCAAATCGCCCGAGGCCTGGGAAGAGAAACTCACCTTCTACGAGTACTTCCGGCACTACCTCTCTACGCTGCGAGCAAGCGGCCAGCGGGTGCTGTGGGGCGGAGACCTCAACGTGGCGCATACGGCGCTGGACCTCGCGCGGCCCAAGGAGAACGACGGCAAGGTGGGTTTTCACCCTTTAGAGCGCGCGTGGGCAGATCGTCTGGTGGCCGACGGCTGGGTGGACCTCTGGCGAGCGGCGCACCCGGAGGAGGTGCAGTACAGCTGGTGGAGCCAACGCGGCGGCGCGAGAGAGCGAAATGTCGGGTGGCGGATAGACAGCTGGTGGGCGCACCGAGACGACTGGGAGGCCCTTCCGCGCGTTACCTACCTGCAAAGCCAGCAGGGGAGTGACCACTGCCCCGTGCTGCTGGAGTGCTGCTAGAGTACCTTCGGGCACCGTTGATGACGCTATAGCCACCCCTTGACGATACTGGTGTCTTCATCCGGGGCATGCTGAGTAGAGAGCGACACCACAACAAAGACCACCAAACTCACTAAAAAAGCGGGTACAAATGCAGTCTCCGCATCCATAAACAGAAAAAGAAGCAGCGTAATAGTACCGGCAACAAGCGAGTATGTTGCGCCCTTTGCCGTGGCTCTTTGCCAGAAAAAACCGCCAATAACTGCAGGAACGATGATCAGCAGCATAAAGAGTGCGTTGACGCTGAGGGTAATAAGGTCGGGGAAAACAGCAGCAATACCCATCCCTACGGCACCGCAAATGAGAGTAGCCATCCTACTATACGTTAATTTTTGCTTCTCCGTCAGCTTTGTAGCTCTCGAGTTATCTATGAGAAAATCTTTTGAAAGTGTTGCTGATGCCACCATAATAGTGGAGTTAATCGTAGAAATAAAAATAGCCATAAAGCCAGCAATGCCAAGACCTAAGATCCCAGACGGTAATTTGAGCTGCATCAAGGCGAACAGTGTCTGGTTTTTATTTGCCAATCCAGGGTCCAATATTTTCATAGATAAGCCAAAAAAAGTAGAAACCGCATAGAATAATATGATAATGGCTAGAGAATAGAGGAGAGCCCTGGTAGCACTTTTGGCTGAGGTGGAAGCGTAAACGCGCTGCCAGAGTTCCATCGTGACAAATATCCCTCCTATACCAAAAACAATCCCAGCAATAAAAAAGGACACCCCTCCATATGCAAAGGGGTTAAAAAAAGAAGGGGGGAGCTCTTGTAATCGGTTCAGATCACCCAGATCGGTAATGGTTATCGGCAAGAGAACCATAAAGAGCACCACGAACATAATGATGCAATGAATCACATCAGTATAGAAATCACTTTTAATACCGGCAAAAGCGGTATAGATTATAGTAGATATCGCGGCAAACCAGATTAATATCTGAAAGTCCATCCCTGTCCATACGGTTAATAAGGCCGTGAGTCCAACGAATTGTGCTGCGGTGAGTAATAAATAGACGAGCAGTATCCAACCAGAGGACACCAAATGGCTGGCTCTAGAATATCGGTGTGAGAAGAAATCGCCAATGGTATGGGCCCCATAGGTATCGCCGAACCATTTCAGCTTGGGGGCAAACCAGGCCGCCACCAATATCCCCATGATCCCCCCCCATCAGCGCCGTTACTCCGAGGGAAATCCCTGTTTCGAATCCAGATGCAGCTGTAGCCACGGTTGTTCCCGTACCCACCCAAGTGGAAATAACCGAAAAAACTACCAATATGAATGGTGCCTTACGAGAGAAAACTAAGAAATTTTCATTGGTTTCTTTTAGGCCCATATATATTCCCCATATAAAAAGAGAGAGCAAATATACCGCTACTATGATGATGTCTATCAGGTGCATTCTGCTGAGGTATTTATGAGGACGACAGCGTGTAATATACTGCATCTCCAGAGGGGAGCAATGCTTCTCCGGTTTATTCTCCTTTGAGTTGGATAATATACATTGTGCAAAGTATATTCACTCTCCCCCCAGACGGACTTCTCCCCTCTTCTGCTAGACACCCGTCCCCAGCGGCCTAGGGTAATGGCATGGTCCTTGTGTCGCTGCTCGTCTTCTTCGTGATGTTCTCCTTCCTCATCCTCATCCACGAGGCGGGGCACTTCTTTGCCGCACGGTGGAGTGGCGTGAAGGTGCTGGAGTTTGGCCTTGGCTTTGGCAAAACCCTCTGGAAGAAACGCATCGGGGAGACCGACTACACGTATAACGCGGTGCCCTTTGGCGGTTTTGTGCGGATGCTGGGCGAGGACGAGGCGAGTGACGACCCCCGCAGCTTTGACCGCGCCCCGCTCTGGAAGCGCATTCTCATAACTCTGGCGGGCATCATCATGAATTTTCTCTTCTGCGTGCTGGCCCTCAGTGCGCTGTTTATGATCGGTACCGAGCCGCTGCTGGTCGATACCGACACCGCGAGCATCACCTCGGCAGAGGCTCGGGGGTGGGTCACGCCCGGCCCGGCGCTCTCTCCGGAGTATGTAAAGGGCCTCACGCCGCGCATCACCACTACCTTTAACGCGCAGACGGCTGAGCTCTTCCAGACCCTCTGGAGCGTACAAGATGACCCCGTGCAGCGTGCTGCGGTGGCCGAGCAGATCAACGCGCTGCACCCGGACCTCACCCTATTTAACGACGCGCAGAAGCAGCTCTGGACGACCATGCTGCAGGTCATGGCCGGCGATCCCTACCCCGAGCTCACGCTCAATACCATACAACTGCCGCTGCTGCCAGCCCTGCGACTGGGGGCGAGTGAGTCGCTGCGCCTGAGCCGCGTGATCGTGCAGAAGGCCGCGGCTATCCCCCGGGAGATGATCCGTGAGCGGGGCGTGCCAGAGGGGCTTGCGGGGCCCGTGGGCATTGCGGAGATGACCCACCAGATCACCAGTAGTACCCGCAGCCTGAGCGAAATAGCGGCACGTATCCTCAAGTTCAGCGCGCTGCTGTCGCTCTCCCTCGCGGTGATGAACCTGCTGCCGTTGCCCGCGCTGGACGGGGGGCGCTTTTTCTTTCAGCTGATAGAGCTCCTCACCCCCTGGAAGGTCCCGGCCAAATGGGAGCAGTATGCGCATGTGGTGGGGTTTTTGGCGCTCATGCTACTGCTGGTGCTCATTACCTATAACGACATCCTGCGCCTCTTCCAGTCGTAAAAATACTTGACGCCGTGGCCGCCAGCTCTATAGTCGCAGAGGTTTTTGGCGCCATCGTCTAGTGGTTAGGACGCTGGATTTTCATTCCAGTAACGGGAGTTCAATTCTCCCTGGCGCTGCCACCTTAGCTATATTTCTGGGAGTATAGGGTGTTTTTGCAAGGCATCGGTACTGCTGTAGGAGCTAAACT